>NZ_QRWD01000021.1 GCF_003459505.1 Collinsella sp. AF20-14LB | reverse complement strand
AAGGAAAGCACTTAATGTGCTTTCCGTCTTGCGCAGGACTGTAGAGCAGGAAAGTTCATGTGCGCCGCCCGGCTCCCGCGACTCTCAGGGGTATCTCTCATGCAAAAACTTTTGTCTGATAAAGTCCGAGGTTAATGGCGTTCTATACCGTAAATTTCAAAAAAGTTGAAAATTCATTACATTTGTACGTTGACTTTAGGTAACTAAAGTTTCATACTGCTTTTCATCCACTGGGGGATGTGAACACGCACGGAACGTTCACATCATGATCGAAGAGGATTTCTTAGACATGTTCACGCATCAGCTAAACATTATCAGCGTAGTAATTATCTGATGCGGGTTAGCACATACAGCTAGCCCGTACGATAACGGGCGGCTGATGAAGATGAGGGCCGTCGAGCGCAACCGACGGCCCTCATTTTTTATGTCTAGGAAGTTCTTTTTAGAGGAGGAAATGTAATGAACGGAGTTTTGCTCATGGTTGTGGCCGCGGCGGTGCTCGCCTGTGGCTATCTGGGCTACGGTCGCTGGCTGGCAAATAAGTGGGGCGTTGACAAGGATGCCCTCACGCCGGCCAAGCGCATGAAGGACGGCAAGAGCTTCTCGCCCGTTTCCGCCTTCACCGCGTTCTCGCACCAGTTCAGCTCGATCTGCGGTGCCGGCCCTGTCACGGGCACGATTGTCGCCATGGCCTTTGGCTGGCTGCCCGTCGTGCTTTGGGTTCTCGTCGGCGGCATCTTCTTTGGCGCCGTCCACGACTTTGGCGCCCTGTACGCCTCGATGAAGAACAACGGCAAGTCCCTGGCTCAGCTCATCGAGAAGTACATCGGCAAGACCGGTCGTCGCCTGTTCCTGCTGTTCTGCTGGCTGTTCTGCATCATCGTCATCGCCGCTTTCACCGACATGGTCTGCAAGACGTTCATGTTCACCCCGGCCGTTGACGCTTCTGGTGCTGCTACCGGTGCCATCGACTTCACCAAGTCCTATGCCGCCGGCTGCGCTGGTACCATCTCCATCCTGTTCACCTTCGTCGCGATCGCCTTTGGTTGGGCTCAGAAGAAGTTCAACCTCACCGGCGCTGCCGAGTTCGTCACCGGCGTGGTGCTCATGGTTCTCATGTTTGCCGTCGGTATGCAGTTCCCGGTCTACCTGGATAAGTTCCAGTGGTTCGCCGTCGTCATGGTCTACCTGGTCTTTGCCGGCGCCATGCCCATCCAGATGCTCAAGACCCCGCGTGACTACCTCACCTCGATCATGATGATCGTCATGATCGCCTGCGCTGTCCTCGGCATCGTCGTCCTGGGCGTCAACGGCCAGGCCACTATCACCGCTCCGGCCTTTACCGGCTTCTCTAGCGCTTCTGGCATGATGTTCCCGGTCCTGTTTGTCTCCGTTGCCTGCGGCGCTCTCTCTGGTTTCCACAGCCTCGTTTCTTCCGGTACCTCCTCCAAGCAGGTCGAGAAGGAGCAGGACGCCGTCAAGGTTGGTTACGGCGCCATGATCGTCGAGTCCTTCGTCGGCATCCTTGCCATCATCGTCGCCGGCATCATGTTCTCCGACATGAACACCGCCGGTACCGGCGCCCTCAACGCCGGCGTCGCTTCCACCCCGTTCCAGATCTTCGCCGCTGGCATCTCCCGCGGTATGCAGGCCTTCGGCGTTAACGGCACGCTCGCAACCGTCTTCATGACCATGAACGTCTCCGCACTGGCCCTGACCTCGCTCGATGCCGTTGCCCGCATCGCCCGCACCTCGTTCTCCGAGTTCTTTGCCCAGACCAACGACGCCTTGGCCATCGAGTCCAAGGCCGGCTACATGAAGGTCCTCGGCAATCCCTGGTTCGCCACGGTCGTTACCCTGCTTCCTGGCCTCGCCCTCGCCTTTGGTGGCTATGCCAACATCTGGCCGCTCTTTGGTGCTTCCAACCAGCTGCTCGGCGGTATGACCATGATCACCCTCGCCGTGTTCTGCAAGTGCACCGGCCGCAAGGGCTGGATGCTCTACGTGCCCGTCGCCTTCCTGCTCTGCTGCACCTTCACCTCGCTGGTCCAGAGCGCCATGGGCTGCATGACCGCCGTCCAGGCCTACGGCTTCTTCGGCACCATCCCGGCTACCGCCACCACGGCCGCCGTCTCCGTCGCCGCCACCAAGGGCCTGCAGCTCGTCTTCGCCGTCCTGCTGATGGTCCTGGGCCTCATCGTCGCCGTCAACTGCCTCAAGGAGTTCTTCGGCAAGGAGGCCGGCTCCATGCCCGACGAGGAGCCCGAGTGGTCCGAGATGGGCAAGGCCGAGTACGGTCGCGCCGCTGCCGCTGAAGCTCCTGCCGACGCCGAGGCCGCCAAGGCCTAGTCAGCTTGATGGACTAACCGTTCCATCCATATGACTCGGAAAGACCGGGTCCGCGACTTCGCGGGCTCGGTCTTTTTTTCATGCGAAAGCGGGTGACGCTCGAGTGTTCTCGCAGATGTTTTGCGTGAATAAGGGCGCGCGTTGTACCATATAAACGTATATGTGTACATATGAAAGGGGCCCCGTGGCCAAGACGGTATATTCCGATAATCAAAACAATGTCGATGCTTTGGCTGAGCGCCTGAGCAGCCAGACGTCGCTTTCTGCCGAGCGCGCCAAGCTGGTTGCCTACGACCTGCTCTGCCGCAAGGCGCTCAAGATCAAGTCGAGCGCGCTGGCGCAGATTTTCCGCTCCGTCGATAAGGAATGCGACACCAAGGCGATGCGCGATGAGCTTATCGCGGCAAATATCGTGACCAAGATTGAGGGTAGCGGCATTAACGGGCGTCCGGCGTTCTATACCATCAATGCCGAGATTCGCGATGTTCAGGAACAGCTTGCCGAGGCTGCCGAAGAGGTCGTCGAGGACGTTGTCGAGGTGCCTGCTGAGGCGGCAATAGCTCCGCGCGAGCATGTCGATACCGACGAGCTGCTTGACGAGAACGTCGTTCGCGCCTTTACGGCCAAGGCGGGACGCGGCGGTTTTGGCGGGGGTGGCAAGCGCGATGCGCAGCGCCGCGCCCAGCAGGAGCGCTTCCGCCGCGCCGTAGCTCAAAAGGGTGAGACGGATGTCGAGGCCGTCGAGGAAAAGCCCGTCGGGATGCGGGAGCCGACTCGCACTCAAGAGCATGCTGAGATCCAGGAGCCCAAGCGTCGCCGCGGTGCGCATTTTAGGGCCGAGCAGCAGGATGTTGCGCTCGAGGCCGAAGAGACTGCCGAGGTTGCGGACGATTCCGAGAAGCCGGCCAAGAAGGCCTCAGACTCGTGTCGTCCCGGTCGCGGCTTTGCAGGTCGCGCGTACCCCATAAAGCGCCAGGAGAAGGTTAATCAGGTTCCGGAGGTGCGGGCCGAGAAGGCCGTGAAGCCTGCCGAGTCGGAAGTTCGTGAACAGAAGCCTGTTGATGAGCAGGTTGCGTCCGATACGGAGACCCAGGGCCAGCAGTCTACTGATGAGCAGACGGAGCAGGGCGCATCGAGCAAGCCTCGCCGCCGTCGCCATCGTGGGGGCCGCAGTTCCCATGCCGAGACTGCAACCGAGAAGATCACGCCGCGGGACGAGGATGTGAAGGCCGAGGTTTCTGCGGGGCAGCCTAAGCGCCAGCCAGCGAAGGAGAGCAAGTCCGATCGTCCGCAGAAGCAGGCGTCTATGCCGAAGCGCGAGCGCAATTCCCAAGGCGATTCTAAGCGCAAGTCTCAGAAGAAGCCGGAGTCTGCCGCAGTAGATACTGCTGCCCAGCAGCCCGAGTCGGCAGCCCACGGCGAGGTCTCGGCGTTTGCTCTTGCCCGCGTTTTAGGCAGGCAGCTGCTCAAAGTTGTCCCTACGCCTATGGCGCTCTCTAAGATCAAGGAGCAGCAGACACAGATCGTAAAGGTCGAGGGCAAGGACGGCAAAAAGGCTCCGCAGCGCGCTCAGCACAACGAGATGTCCAACCGCAAGATTGCCGAGGAGATTGCGACCATCCAGGCTTGGATTGAGCAGAACCGAGGTGCCGACACGCCGGTCGCTTCGCGTCGCCAGCGCGCCTACCAGATCTTTAACGACGAGAAGGCCTTTGACGGTAAGCACGGTGAGCGCCTGATTAAGCGCATGGCCGAAAAGGGCATCAGCATGCAGGCGATTAAGGTTGCCCCCAACCGCCCCGTGCACTTTACGGGTTTCTTTACGCTGGGCGCCGACAAGCCGTTCATTATGGTCGAGAACCTGGACACCTACGACGAGATCGTCAAGCTGCTGCGTGGCCGCAAGCACGCCAAGCTCTTTGGCATCAAGGTGGGCGGCGTGATTTTTGGCGGCGGATGCAAGGCGAGCGTCTCGCATGCCCTGGACGATTATCTGGCCGAGATTGGCTATCGCTTTAACTACGTCTACTACGTGGGCGATATCGATCGCGAGGGCGCGCGCATCGTCGAGCAGACTCGCAATGCCAATGTGGTTGAGATTCGCCTGCATGCCGGCATGTACCGCGCCATGCTCGCCGAGCATAAACGTCGCGTGAAGGCCGGCGGCGAGTGCGAGCCCGCGGCTGCCAACCAGGGCGTGCCGCAGAACCTGGCGGCCACGATCAAAGACCTGCCCATGGTTACGCGCGTGCAGTTCCGCAACGTGCTGCGCGAAGGCGGGCGCATTCCGCAGGAGATCCTGATGACCGCTGACTATCGGGATGGCGACTCGGGAAGCTTCGACCGCATGCTGAACAATTAGTTCCGCCGGCCCCGGGAGAGCGGGGACACCGACTTAGGTTTCCTGCTCTAGAGTCCTGCTCACGATGGAGGCCACATTAAGTGGCCTCCTGTTCGTGCGGAACTGGGCTGATATTTTCTAGATGTAAGGCGCTCTTGGTTCTAATGGGCTTGGGGCGCCTGTATTTTGAGGGTGGATTTTTGGGACATGCCTGAAAATCTACCTTTTGCAACTTTTCGTTCTGTAGGAGAAGCTATGACCGGCACTTTGGGAGCGTCCCTAAGTGCCGGTTTGGCTGGAAAGTCGAGATGCGGGGAGCCCGTTGCTGGTATGGGACGGAGGGATTCCGCGTCCGCCTTTTCGGCGGCCGCGTCCCGCTGCGTCGCTTCGCTCCTTGCGTGCTGCGCTGGAAAACGCTTCGCGTTTCCTCAGCTCCGCACCCTTGCGGGTTCGAATCCCTCCGTTTGCTCACAAGAAAGCGCCCTGGGCTGATGAAAGCTCAGGGCGCTCAGTTACCTTGGCTGGGACGGAGGGATTCGAACCCCCAACAGCCGGCACCAAAAACCGGAGTTCTACCGTTGAACTACGTCCCAATGTGTGGTGTTGCCCAAAAGCAACTCGTCTAGTTTACCTAATCTGCGAGGGCATCGCAAACGCCATCGAGCAGGCGTACGGCGAGCGTCTGCGCGTCGCTGGCCGTGAAGGTGCCGTTGTAGCGCGTCATGCCCGTGAGCTCAATGCGAATGCGAGCCGGCTTCTGCTGCGCGGCGACATTGGCGGTGCGGATGCGCTGGGCCAGGTTGTGGCACTCGGCGAGGGCAATCGTGGCGCGCGGTGCGGCGTCGGCGGGCAGCTCGTCGCTTGCGATTTCGAGCACCAGGTCAACGTCGGTTGGGACCTCGGAGTCGCAGAGCATCATGCCGCTGTTGTCGGTCGTTGCCGTGGCGATATTCCACATGCGCGACGCAACGCTGCGTGCGATGGGGTCCTCGCCGATAACGGCAATCTGAAAGCGCTCAAGCACATTGGCGGCACGGGCAAAACCGATACGCGACTCGGCCTCGGTGACCGAGGGCTTACCCTCCCACACATGGTGCAGGCGGTTGATGTAGGCGTAGGTGTCCTGGAAGGCCATGCCGTCGGCAAACAGACCGACATTTTCCTGGAACTGCTGCAGGGCGGCCTCGGTATGCGGGCCAAAGTAGCCGTCGTCCTCGCCGCAGGCAAAGCCCAAAACGTTCAGAGCGCGCTGCAGGGCCTGCACATCGGCGCCATGGAAATTGGGCATGCGCAGATAGAGGGTGCGGTCGCCCAGCTTATACGAGGCGTCTACCAGGGCGCTCCAGCAGGGGATATCGACGGCGCTGCCGGCGGCAAGGCCGCTATCGAGCCTAAAGGTGCCAACAGCCTGCTCGGTGGTGGTGCCAAAGCGCTTGTCGGCGACCTCGGCGTCGTCGATTGTATAGCCGAGCTGCAGAAGGCGGGACTGGACGTCCTCGACGGCTGCTCCCTGCATGCCCGTAGTAATAGGTTCCATGAACGAACCCCTTTCGGCGTACCATTCGTACTATTTTGAGCGTGTGTCGGATAGACAACGCGAGACAATTTATAAACATGCACTCAACAGTGTAGCAAGTTGTACCCAAATACGCTGCTGACAGGTTTTATAACCCCCGCTAGTTAAGGCGCTCCACAAAGAAATCTGCCATGGAGAGGAATAGCTCGCGTGCATGCGGGTCGAGCTCGACGCCTTCGATGGCGGCCTTGGCCTTAGCGGTCAGGTCCAGCGCGTAGGTGTGGGCGTAATCGATGGAGCCGGTCTCCTGGAAGATCTCCACGGCGCGTGCGAGCTGCGCGGGATCATCGGTGCCCGAGGAAAGAATCGCCTCGACCTCGTTGTGGTGGCGCTCATCAGAGAGGGCGTGTACGGCGACGAGCGTACGCTTGCCCTCGGTGATGTCGGTACGGAAGTCCTTATTGGCGGTTTCCTTGGTGCCAACAAGGTTGAGCAGGTCGTCCTGGATTTGGAAGGCAAGACCGGTGTGCAGGCCAAAGGTGCGCAGCGCCTCGATTTGCTCATCGCTGCCGCCGCCAATAATGGCTCCGGCGGCAAGCGGCGTCGCTCCGCTGTAAAACGCGGTCTTGTGCGTCGCCATGTCCAGGTAGTCATCAACCGAGATATCAAAGCGCTCATCACGGACCCAACCCAGGTCGAGCGCTTGGCCCTCGATGGTGCGGACGATCATCTCGGTAAGCTCGTGGAGCACGCGCACCTTCACGTTGGACTCCAGCGTGGGGTCGTCGAGAACCGTCTTGGTGACCATGGTGAGCGCTAGGTCGCCACAATTGATGGCAAGGCCCGTGCCCTCGGTAAGGTGCATGCAGGGCTTGCCTCGACGAAGCTGTCCGTTGTCGGCGATGTCGTCGTGGATTAGCGCGCCCGACTGGAAATGCTCGATGGCTGCCGCGGCGCTGCGGGCGCTCTCAAAGCTGCCGCCTACCGCGGTGGCGGCGAGCATGCAGATGAGCGGGCGGTGGCGCTTGCCAGCGTTTGCCGTAAATGCCGAGAGCGGGGTATACAGGTAGCGCTCGATATCGGCGGAAGTCGCCTGTCCGTCAAAGAACGTGGCCAGATAGTCGTTAATCTGGTCAAAGTGCTGGGCTAAAAAGCTAGTAAACGGACTGGACACGGGTTCTCGCATTCTTTGATAGGTTGCATCGTTGCATTATGCAGACAACATATTGCCACATTAGGGCGTCGAGCGCGGCGGTTGAAGACGATTGGTCCATGCGGCCGCAAGTGCGGTAGGGGCTTGGCTAGATAAGCCCAAAGTGTTCGAGCGCGGTGACGACGCCGTCGTGGTCGATGCTGTCGGTGACATAGTCGGCCTTTTCCTTGAGGAAGTCCGGTGCGTTGCCCATGGCGATACCGACATCGACGGCGTTCATCAGCGAGATGTCATTGCTGGCATCACCGATGCCATACACCGTTCCATGGTTGGGGTCGAGAGCGTCGAGTACGGACTGGATACCCTCGCGCTTGGTGCATTCGCGAGGCGAAATCTCGGTCACTTCGAGCTCGAGCTCGTTAAAGCAGAGCAGCGGCTCAAACGCTTGATCCTGAGCGATGCGGTTGGCAAGCGACGTAGACATTAAGATCTTGTAGGCGCTGTAATGTTGCAGCTGCGTAATTGCATCGCCCACGGTGCGGGCGTATCCGGGGGCGTCGGGCGCATCGGCACTCATGCGAACGACGCCATTGAGTCCCTCAAAACGAATCACTTCGTCCGATTGCTCAAGAATGGGAGCAAGGCGCTGCAGCATGCCGGGCGTCATCGCCAAATCGCGAATCACGTGTCCCTCAAGTTCGACATAGCCACCCGCGAGGCAGACGATGCCGGTCCAGGGCAGCTCGAGCAGCTTTGGATGGATGCAGCTCAGCGTGCGCCCTGTGCAGATAAACGCCATATTGTCCTTGGCGACAAAATCACGGATGGCTTGCGAGACCGCTTCATTGGGATAGGGGGAGAGGTCTCGCTCGCCCTCGGGAAGCTCTTGTGCCACTCGAGGGTCTTGCCAGGCGAGTGTTCCGTCGATATCGAAGAAGCAGATATCGCCGCGCTTATGGGCTGCGCTGGCGGCAGGGGAGGCCGAGGTGGTGGGCACAAATCCCGGCTCGAGGCCCATGATCTGGTCAAAATGCTCTTTAACGCGGGGAACGGAGATGCCGATAATCACCTGGGCGGTCTTGCCCGTAATGATGAGGCCCTTGGCGCCCACCGCGACAAACGACGCATTATCTGCAACGATGGAAGGGTCTGCGACCTCGACGCGCAGGCGCGTGGCGCAGTTGGTTGCGCCCACGATATTGCCAACGCCACCTAAAAGCTGAATTACCCGCTCAGCGAGGACGTGATCTTGATCGGATTGAATACTGACCTCGCCATTGGGAGATTGCTCTTTGACAAAGCCGCTTCCCGTTAAACGATCGATTGCCGCGCGATTGGAGGCATGATCCTCGCGGCCCGGCGTCTTAAGGTCATAGACCAAGATGAGTGCTCGAAAACTAACAAAAAAGATGAGGCTAAAGGCAAGACCGATACCGAGCGCCAAAAGGTAGGAGCTGGCATGCATTCGCATGAGTGGGATGAAGTTGAAGGCCGTCATTTCCATGAGACCGCCCGAGAAGATGCCGACGATGCCAAAGAAGTTCATGGTCATGGCAAGGCAGGAGGATAGGACGGCGTAGAGCAAAAAGAGTCCAGGATAGGTGAACATAAAGAGAAACTCGAGCGGCTCGGTGACACCGCAGACCACCGAGGCGACGATGGCGGGCAAAAGGATGACCTTAAGGCCGGCGCGGCGTTCGGGTTTGGCGGTGAAATAGAATGCTGCCGCGATGGCGGGAAGGCCAAAGAGCTTGCCCCAGCCGGTGGCGGTAAAACCTGCCCAGGGCGCAAGTTCATTTAAAGGGCGCGTGCTATGGGAGAGAATGGGGAGCAGGTTGGTCCACGTGGCGTAAATACCGTCGTGAATGACCAGATTGTCGTAATAGATGGGCATATAGAGCAGGTGGTGCAGCCCCATGGGCTCGAGTGCTCGCTCCAAAAACACAAAGATGCCCACGCCGAAGGGGCCGACGCCCGCAAGTGCGTGGCGCAGCGTTTCGGTTACAGCGTATGCGAAGGGCACGATGGCGGCCGAGATGGCGGCAAGGGCAAACACGGCAAAAAAGCTGATGAGGTAGACCAGCGAGGAACCCGAGAAGGTGCCGAGCCAATCGGGAACCTTGGCATCGTAGAAGCGGTCATGGATGGCGACGACGGTTGCCGATACCGCCAGCGGGCCGATAATGCCGGTGTCGAGCGTCTTGATGCCGTCGATGACGGTGATGCCGCTGGCGGGGGTTAAAGACGACGGGTACTTAAGTCCAAGGTTGTCGCCGCTCAGCTTAATGATCTCGCTCAAAAAGAAACAGTAGGCAAAATAGGCTACGAGCGCCTCGAGGCAGCAGCGTGCCGGTTGCTTTTGGGCAAGGCCGATGGGCAGCGCTACGGCAAAAAGGAGTGGAAGGCGCTTAAAGACCGTCCACGAGCCGCGCTGAATGATAGTCCAGAAAACGTACCAGGGGGTTCCGTATACGGCGAGGTCGCCGACGATATCCACGGTCGTGGCGAGGGCGGAGATGCCGACCATGAGGCCTGATATAGAAAACAGCATGGCGGGCGCGAACATGGCTCCGCCAAAACGTTGGATTTTCTGCAGCATAATATGCCTTCCGGATGCAACATGCTGTGCGAGCAAGAACGTTTAAACAATGAACTCATTGTAGAGGACTGGCTGCTTGCCGCATTGACGGTTTTGATTCGGTCCGATTTGGGTTTCGGGGGAACCGTCGACGGTAAATAATCCGTGCTTTACCGATAATCGGTTTAAACAACCCAAAGAAATGCTATCGTGCCTAGCCATACATATTCATTAGAGGTGAAGTCATGCCAAAAGCGATATACGAAGGAATCTACCGAGAAATACGCTCGCGCATCATTAATGGGACCTATGCGTTTCAGGAGATGCTGCCAACCGAAGCTGAGTTGACCGCGGAGTTCGGATGTACTCGCAATACCGTCCGTCGCGCCTTGGGTATGCTGGCCGACGGGATGTTTGTGCAGCCCATACACGGCAAGGGCGTGCGCGTTATTTGGCTTAAGGGCGAAACCGACATGTTGGGCGCACTCGAAGAGGTTGAGTCGTTTGGCGAGTTCGCAAAACGCAACAATGCCGTTGCATCGACCGAGGTCAAGTCTTTTGAACATTTGATTTGCACCGAGCAACTCTCTCGTCGCCTGGGCTTTAAGGTGGGCGAGGAGTTGATTCGCGTAGTGCGTGTCCGAAGCCTCAACGGCAGTGCGCGCCAAGTGGACCATGGCTACTTTTTGGCGTCGATCGCCAAGGGCCTGACCCCCGAGATCGCGGCGGATTCTATCTACGGCTATCTGGAGCACAAGCGCGGCGTCAAAGTGATGGCGAGCCGCCGTACGGTGAGCGTCGAGCTTGCCAACGATGAGGACTGCAGCTACTTGGACCTTGGCAAGTACAACTGTGTCGCTGTCATGGAGAGCCAGTCGTACACCTCGGACGGCATCTTGTTCGAGGTCACGCATGCCCGCACGCATCCCGAGATCTTCCACTACCGCGTCAACTCCAAGCGATAGCCGGCTAGCTCGCAGCCTGACGAGACTACTCATGCCCCCAAAGAGAAAACGCCCGGTCAAACCGACGATGCATCGGCTTGACCGGGCGTTTTCTCTGCATTCGATAACAAATAATTGTTTATACAAAACTTGTCAAGTATCAAGTTGAAATTACCGTTTACCGAAGTTTTTCTACCGCTCTAGTAATACTTGTTCAAACAACTTTCTAAATAGCGTATCGTACAAAACAGCAAAAGGGGCAAAGTCCCCGAGCCAATCTCCGAAGGCGGCGGCAAAGGGTGCCGCCACGGTGTGAAAGGGTGGATTGTAATGAAGAACGAAATGAGCAGAAGGCAGTTCCTGGGCTTCGCTGGTTCCGCGGCTGCGGTTCTTGGTCTGGGTCTTGTGGGCTGCGGTGGCTCCGCCGGCTCCGGCTCCTCTGCTTCTGGTGACGCTGCCGAGGTCTACTTCCTCCAATTCAAGCCCGAGGTCGACAAGGAGTGGAAGGAGATCGCCAAGGCGTACAAGAAGGAGAAGGGCGTCGAGGTCAAGATCGTGACCGCCGCCTCCAACACCTACGAGGAGAAGCTCAAGTCCGAGATGTCCAAGAGCTCCGCTCCGACGCTGTTCCAGGTCAACGGCCCCACCGGTCTTAAGAACTGGAAGGATTACTGCGCCGATCTGTCCGACACCAAGCTCCGCGGCGAGCTCATCGACGACTCCCTGGCTCTGCAGTCCGACGGCAAGGATCTGGGTATCGACTGGGTTCAGGAGAGCTACGGCATCATCTACAACAAGGAGCTCCTCGAGAAGGCTGGCTACAAGGCCGAGGACATCAACTCCTTCGACAAGCTGAAGGCTTGCGCCGATGACATCCAGGCCCGCAAGGACGAGCTCGGCGTTGACGGTGCCTTCACTTCCGCCGGCATGGATGACTCCTCCAGCTGGCGCTACACCACCCACCTCGCCAACCTCCCGCTCTACTACGAGTTCGAGAAGGAGCACAACCAGGAGGACGACGAGATCAAGGGCGAGTATCTCGACAACTTTAAGCAGATCTTCGACCTGTACATCACCGACTCCACCTGCGATCCTTCGCAGCTCGCCTCCAAGACCGGTGACGACGCCACTAACGAGTTCGCAACCGGCAAGGCCGTCTTCTACCAGAACGGCTCTTGGGCCTACGCCGACCTCACCAAGGCCGGTATGACCGACGACCAGCTCGGCATGCTGCCGATCTACATCGGCGTCGACGGCGAGGAGAACCAGGGCCTGTGCTCCGGCGGCGAGAACTACTGGTGCGTCAGCTCCCAGGCTTCCGAGGATGCCCAGAAGGCCACCGAGGACTTCATGTATTGGTGCGTCACTTCTGACACCGCCACCAGCATCATCGCTGACAAGATGGGTCTGACCGCCCCGTTCAAGAGCGCTAAGGAGACCACCAACGTCTTCTCGCAGCAGGCCGTTGCTATGGCCAAGGATGGCAAGAAGACCGTTGCTTGGGACTTCGTTTACATCCCCTCTGAGGAGTGGAAGAAGAACCTCAAGCAGGCTCTCATCGCTTATGCTGCCGACAACACCAAGTGGGACGGCGTCAAGAATGCCTTCGTCGATGGCTGGAAGACCGAGAAGGCTGCTTCCGAGTAAGCAGTTGCTGCCCAAGCTATCTGATTAGCGACAGGGGGCGGGCAGACGTAGGTTTGCCCGCCCCCTGCATATTGAAAGGACCCTTCTATGGGCAAAGCACTCAAGCGCTGGTGGCCGCTCTTTATGCTGCCCACGTGCCTGGCGTTTATGATCGGGTTCGTGATTCCCTTTATCCAGGGTTTCTATCTCTCGTTCTGCCAGTTTATTACCATCAATAACGCGCACTTTGTCGGTATCGAGAACTACGTGCGCGCACTGACCGACCCGCAGTTCTCCACGTCGTTCTTCTTTACCGTGGCGTTTGCCTTCCTGTCGACGGTGCTCATCAACGTGATCGCGCTGGCCATTGCGCAGGCGCTCACCCGCAAGGCGCTCAAGGGCACCAACATCTTCCGTACGATTTTCTTTATGCCTAACCTGATCGGCGGCATTGTGCTGGGTTACATTTGGCAGATTCTGATCAACTGCCTGCTCTCCAACGTGGGTGCCCAGCTTATCGCCCTCAACTCCGCCGCTGGCTTCTGGGGCCTTATCATCCTGACCCTGTGGCAACAGGTCGGCTACATGATGATCATCTACATCGCCGGTCTGCAGTCCATCCCGTCTGACTACATCGAGGCCGCCAAGGTCGATGGCGCTACGGCATGGCAGACGTTTTGGAAGGTTAAGATCCCCAACCTGATGCCGACCATCACCATCTGCCTGTTCCTGTCCATCACCAACGGCTTTAAGCTGTTCGACCAGAACCTCGCCCTTACCGGTGGCGCTCCGGCGCACTCCACCGAGATGCTCGCCCTGAACATCTACAACACGTTCTATTCGCGTGCTGGCATCGCATGGCAGGGCATCGGTCAGGCCAAGGCAGTTATCTTCTGCATCCTGGTTGTCGCTATTTCTATGATCCAGCTTAAGGCCACGAGGTCCAAGGAGGTGCAGCAGTAATGAAACGCGATAAGGCTATCAACCGCGCGCTCTCGATCTTCTTTACGATCCTGTCGCTCGCATGGATCTACCCCGTGTTCATGATTGCGCTCAATTCCTTTAAGAAAGCGACCGCAATCAGCACCACCACGGCGTTCGATCTGCTCACGCCCGAGACGTTCAACGGCCTCGCAAACTACGTGCACGCTCTGAACGAGCAGGGCTTTGCCTCGGCATTTATGTATTCGCTCATCATCACGGTCACGTCGGTCGTGCTGATCTTGGTGTGCTGCTCCATGTGCGCTTGGTACGTGGTGCGCGTCAACAGCAAGATCTCGAACTTCTTCTATTACCTGTTCGTCTTCTCGATGGTCGTGCCCTTCCAGATGCTCATGTTCACGCTGTCCAACCTCGCGGACCGCATCGGCTTTAACACGCCGTTTAACATCTGCTTCATCTACCTTGGTTTTGGCGCGGGCCTCGCGGTCTTTATGTTCGCCGGCTTTGTAAAGAACATCCCGCTCGAGATCGAAGAGGCGGCCATGATCGACGGCTGCAACCCGGTCCAGGTGTTCTTTAAGATCGTCCTTCCCATTATGAAGCCCACCTATCTTTCGGTCGGTATCCTTGAGACCATGTGGGTCTGGAACGACTATCTGCTGCCCTACCTTACGCTCGACTCCACCAAGTACAAGACCATTCCTATCTTGATCCAGTACTTCCGTGGCGGCTATGGCCACGTCGAGCTCGGCCCCATGATGGCATGCATCATGATGGTCGTCATCCCCATCGTCATCATGTACATCTTCTGCCAGAAGTACATCATTGACGGCGTTGTGGCAGGTGCCGTCAAGGGCTGATGCCGTAACTGTTTTGCAAGTTTTGGCGGCGCCCCTCAGCGCGGCGCCGCGTATCGAAAGGTAAAGACATGGCCGAGATCGTTCTCAAACATGTTCAGAAGGTGTATCCCAACAACGAGTCAAAAAAGAAGGGCTTCTTTGGCAAAAAGAAGAAGACCGAGGAGAAGAAGCACAACCTTAAGGTTACCGAGGACGGTGTGCTTGCTGTAGAGGACTTCAACCTCACCGTTCACGACCAGGAGTTCATCGTCCTCGTTGGCCCCTCTGGCTGCGGTAAGTCCACGACGATGCGCATGATCGCCGGCCTGGAGGACATCACCTCGGGCGATGTGCTCATCGATGGCAAGCGCGTCAACGACGTCGCTCCCAAGGACCGCGACATCGCCATGGTGTTCCAGAGCTATGCTCTGTATCCCAATATGACGGTGTACGAGAACATGGCGTTTACGCTCGAGCTCAAGAAAGTCCCCAAGGACGAGATCGACCGCAAGGTCCGCTCCGCTGCCGAGATCCTGGGTATTACCGAGTACCTCGACCGTAAGCCCAAGGCGCTTTCGGGCGGTCAGCGTCAGCGCGTCGCCATCGGCCGAGCCATCGTGCGTGACCCCAAGGTCTTCCTGATGGACGAGCCGCTGTCCAACCTGGACGCCAAGTTGCGTAACCAGATGCGCGCCGAGCTCATTAAGCTGCGTCACGAGATCAAGGGTACCTTCATCTACGTTACCCACGACCAGACCGAGGCTATGACCCTCGGCGACCGTATCGTGGTCATGAAGGACGGCGTCGTCCAGCAGATCGCCACGCCGCAGGAGGTCTTCAACCATCCCGCGAACATCTTCGTCGCCGGCTTCATCGGCGTGCCGCAGATGAACTTCTTCGATGCCCAGCTGGTGCGCTCGGGCAACGGCTTTACCGTCAAGACCGAGGATATGAACGTGGCGCTCGCCCCCGAGACTTGCGCACAGCTTGCCCTCAACTGGGACGGCGGCGACGTGAAGGAGATTACGGCCGGCGTGCGTCCCGAGCAGATCCTGCTTGCCGACAAGGGCGAGGAGGGTGCGCTCCAGGGCACCGTCGAGGTGACCGAGCTCATGGGCTCGACCGAGCATGTCCACGTGACCGCTCCCGACGGCCAGTTTGTCCTGATTATCCCCGTCGTCGACCTCGAGGCCAAGGGCGCGCTCAAGGCGGGCAACCCCATCTGGTTCAAGTTCGAGAAGAATGCGACCCACCTCTTCGATAAGGTCTCTGGCAAGAACCTTATCTAGGCCCGGTGCATCCAGGCCCTCCCTTTGGGCGACTGCGGTATTACCATCCTTTTGCCGCGGTCACATATAAGGCTCCCCTCCCGTCCACTGGGCGAGAGGGGAGCCTTTCTTTGTGTTGGGGCTGTCTGGCCGGTCGTTTGTCTCGATCTGTAACAGGTGGGGCCGATTTCGGACGTTAGATGTTACAGATCGAGACGGTTCCGCTGAGCTAACCATTTCATCTAAATCTGTAACACCAAAGACGAATTTCAGCTGCTAGATGTTACAGATTGAGATATTGCTGCGGGACGATTCCGTTTGTCTCGATCTGTAACAGGAAGAAGCAATTTTAGGTGCCAGATGTTACAGATTGAGATGAACTCAGATGGACGGTTTTGATTGTCTCGTTCTGTAACGGGCGGTGCCAATTCTGCTGGCTAGTTGTTACAGATCGAGATTGTTTGGCAGAGTCGGGTCACAGGGTAACGTGCGGGCACAAAAAACGGAGCCGTGTTGCCACGACTCCGTTTCTCAAGAGGATGGGTAAGGGGAATGAGCTAGCTCAGGTGCCAGATCTCGTCGTTGTACTGGGAGATCGTACGGTCGGACGAGAAGGTGCCGGCGTTGGCGATATTGATGAGCGCCTTGCGCATCCAAGCGTCCTGGTCCTCGTAGTCGGCCAGCACGCGCTCCTTGGTCTGGATGTACTCCTCAATGTCGAGCAGGGCCATAAACCAGTCCTTGCCCTTGATGTCGTCGTGCAGACGCTGCAGGCGCTCCGCGTTGCCGGTCGCCATAAAGGCGGGGTTGGTGATGAAGTCCACCAGCAGTTTGATGCCGGGCTTGCGGTAGAGTGCGCCGGCATCGTAGGTGCCGTCGGCGTAGAGCTGCTCGACCTGCTTGGACGAGGCGCCAAAGGTGTAGATGTTCTCGTCGCCCACGAGCTCGGCAATCTCCACGTTGGCACCGTCGAGCGTGCACAGGGTTAGGGCGCCGTTGAGCATGAACTTCATGTTGGAGGTGCCGCTTGCCTCCTTGGAGGCCAGGCTGATCTGCTCGGAGATGTCAGCGGCGGGGATCACGCGCTCGGCGGCGGTGACGTTATAGTTCTCGATCATGACAACCTGCAGGTAGGGAGCCACGTCGGGGTCGTTTGCAATCCACTGCGACAGCGTCAGGATCAGGTGAATGATGTCCTGGGCGATGGTGTAGGCAGGTGCCGCCTTGCCGCCAAAGATGATGGTGACGGGGTGAGCGGGCTTGTTGCCGTTCTTGATGTCGAGATACTTCCAGATGATGTAGAGCGCGAGCATCTGCTGGCGCTTATACTCGTGGATGCGCTTGACCTGAACATCGATGATGGCGTTGGAGGGAATGGTCACGCCCTGCTCGAGCGCCATGAACTGGCGCATGATGCTCTTGGCCTCGACTTTGGTGGCAGCCAGGCGCTCAAGAACGTCCTTGTCGTCGGCGAATTCGGCGAGCTTGCTCAGATCGCCGGTGCTGCGCCAATCGGTGCCGATCACATCGTCGAGCAGGCTGGCGAGCGCGGGGTTGGCACCATGGATCCAGCGGCGGAAGGTGATGCCGTTGGTCTTGTTGGAGAACTTCTCGGGATAGATCTCGTAGAACGGATGAAGCTCGGTGTCCTCAAGTATCTTGGTGTGGAGGGCGGCTACGCCGTTGATGGAGAAGCCAAAGTGGATGTCCATGTGGGCCATGTGGACGGTGTTGTATTCGTCGATGATGGCGACGCGCGGGTCATCGTGCTCGGCCTTCGCGATCTCATCGAGCTTGACGATAATGTCGGCGATGGCAGGGGAGACCTTCTGCAGGCTGGCGAGCGGCCACTTCTCGAGGGCCTCGGCAAGAATCGTGTGGTTAGTGTAGGCGACCATGGAGCGTACGATGGTCACGGCCTCGTCAAACTCGATGCCATGCTCGGTGGTGAGCAAGCGAACGAGCTCGGGAATGACCATGGTGGGATGCGTATCGTTGATCTGGACCACGGCGTAGTCGGCCAGATCGTGCAGGTTACTGCCGCGCTCGACAGCCTCGTCGATCAGGAGCTGGGCAGCGTTGCTCACCATGAAGTACTCCTGGTAGATGCGAAGCAGACGGCCCTGCTCGTCGGAATCATCCGGATAGAGGAACAGGGTGAGGTTCTTGGCGATCTCGGTCTTATCGAAGTCGATGGAGCTGCCGGGTACCAGGCCATCGTCGACACTTGCCAGGTCAAACAGGCGCAGGCGGTTCTTGGTGGGCTGGCCGTAACCAGGCACATCGATGTTGACGAGCTTGGAGGTGACGGCAAAATCGTCAAACTCAACGGTGTAGGAGCGGTCGTCATCGACCAGGATGTCCTGCTCGCCAAGCCACTCATCGGGGACGGCCTTCTGCTGCTTATCGACAAAGCGCTGGCGGAACAGGCCGTAATGGTAGTTGAGGCCCACACCGTCTCCGGTAAGGCCCAGCGTGGCGATGGAATCCAGGAAGCATGCGGCCAGACGGCCCAAGCCACCGTTGCCCAGCGACGGCTCGACCTCAAACTCCTCGATCTTGTTGAGGTCGTGACCGGCGGCAGTGAGCTGATCCTTAACCTCGTCGTAGATGCCAAGGTCGATCATGTTGTTGATGAGCAGCTTGCCAATCAAAAACTCGGCAGAGATGTAGTAGAGCTTTTTCTTGCCATTGTTGAGCGGGCAGGCGGAAGAGCGCTCCTGCACGAGCTTGACCAGCAGCTTGTAAATGCGACGGTCGTCGAGCTGCTCGAGCGAGGTGCCAAAAGACTGCTCGGCGAGTTCCATGAGGTTAATTTGGGGCATGTTTCCTCCTGTAATGGGTTGATTACATGTCTGCAATTCATAAGAATCCCGCGCGAGGGGATTGGGGTGGCCTCGCGCGGGTAAGCAAGCGCGTCCGCACGGTGGGGAGGGGTCGGGCGCGGTAGCTCCTATTGAGGAAGCTCGATTTCGGCTTCCGACGGGATGCGGAAGTAGGTCTCGGTCCAGTCGGTGAGTTTGTGCTCGAGCTCGCGGGTGATGGCGCCGTCGAGCATGCGCCAGGTCCAGTTGCCGCCCAGCGTGGCAGGGGTGTTGATGCGCGCCTCGTTGCTCAAGTTGAGCAGGTCCTGCATGGTGTAGATGCACGTGTCGCTCACGCTGGCTGCGATGGTTCGGTTGAGCGCGTCGGAGATGGGTTCGCCGGCCTGCTGATGGGTGTACAGGGCTGTCTGCTCGCGCTGACGCGGGGTAGCCGTTCCTTCAAACCAGCCGCGTGCCGTCTCGTTGTCGTGAGTGCCCACGTAGGCGACGGTGTTGGCAATGTAGTTGTGCGGCAGGTAGTACGAGTTGGTGCCCTCAAAGGCAAACTGCAGGATCTTCATGCCGGGGAAGCCCGAGTTGTCGCGCATATCGATGACGCCGGGGGTGAGGAAGCCCAGGTCCTCGGCGATGATGGGCAGCGTGCCGAGCTTTTCCTCGAGTGTCTTGAAGAGCTTGAGGCCGGGACCCTGCGTCCACGAACCGTAGGACGAATCAGGCGAGGAGAACGGCACCTCCCAATAGGCCTCGAAGCCGCGGAAGTGATCCAGGCGGATGACGTCGTACATGTCGAGGGCGGCGCGAATGCGGCCCTCCCACCAGGAGAAGCCGTCGGCCTCCATGGCGTCCCAGTCGTAGATGGGGTTGCCCCAGTACTGGCCGGTGGCCGAGAACTGGTCGGGCGGCGTGCCGGCGACGCTCACGGGATTGCCGGCGGCGTCGATCTTAAAGAGCTCAGGTGTCGCCCACATCTCGACGGAGTCGCGCGAGACATAAATGGGCAGGTCGCCGATGATGAGAATGTCGCGCTCGTTGGCATAGGCCTTGAGGCGGCTCCACTGGCGATCGAAGAAGTACTGCGTCATCTGGTGGTAGAGCATGCGCGCCGGATGGTCGGCGCAGACCTTGGCGGAAGACTCGCCGCGGGTACGGAGCTCCGCGGGCCACTCCCAAAACGCCTTGAGACCGCACTCCTCTTTGACGGTCATGAACTCACAGTAGGGGATGAGCCAGTCCTCGTTGGCCTGGATAAAGTCATCAAAATCGGCCGGCTTGTCGGCAGCAAAGCGCTCAGCGGCTCGGTCGAGAATCTGACGGCGGCCGCCAAAGATAGCACCGTAGTCGACATTGCTGGGATCGGAGCCCAGGTACACGCCGTCGATATCGTGCTGCTCCAGATAGCCGGCCTCGATAAGCTCGGCAAAGTCGATAAAGTTGGGGTTGCCCGCACGGGCCGAGAACGACTGATAGGGCGAGTCGCCATAGCTCGTCGTCGTAAGGGGCAGAATCTGCCAGTAATGTTGTTTGCACGAGGCAAGAAAATCGACGAAGTCGTAGGCATTCCAGCCAAAGCCGCCGATGCCGTAAGGCCCGGGCAATGACGAAACGGGCATCAGAACACCGCTTGCACGCTCCATGGATGCACTCACCGTCCTTTTGAATAAGGGGCTGCGCCGTAGATGGATAGACGGCTCGTCCCGAGTTTCCATTTCTATTGTCCCTATTGTAGAACATGTTGTTTAAACATGTATATAGAGAATGAAAAAGTTGCCGAATTTCGGTGAATGGTAGTGCGCCATAAAGACGATATGAGCAGAACAATGTGAGCCCCTGCTTCGTATCGTCTTTTGATTCGTGGGCCAAGGCTGACAATGGTCGTCGTCATTAAAATCCGGCAGCCAGCCAGGTTGCCACAATGCGAGACTGGCTCACAATGCCACATGTTGCCTCTATTGGCCTTGAGGTGCACGCCCGCAGCATCAAAGGATGCGCCTTCAATCCGTTCACGGGCGAGATCGGCGGGAAGCCCTTTCTCCTACGACCCCGCCTCCGTCGCCGACTCGATCCTTTCTATCGAGTCGCCCGGGGCAGTCTACGAGTCCGGCGTCACCGGCTTTCCCTTCTGCAGGGAGCCGCGCTGCCTCGGCGTGGACTGCGTCATCGGCGCGGTCTCCAAGATGCAGAGGCCCGCGGCCGACAAGCGACGCAAGACCGACAAGCGCGACGCCGAGTTTTCGGCCAAGCAGCTCGCACTGCACGAAATCGTCGAGGTCCACGTCCCCGACTGCGAGTGCGAGGGCGCCAGGGACCTCTCCCAGGCCCCCGCCGATGCCCGGGAGAGGTTACCGTGTTACCGTCAAGCAGCGCCTCTCCAAGTACCTGCCCAGGAATGGGCAGTGCCACCCCGGCGGAGACGACCAGAGAAGGAGGCTCGGGACGTGGACCAGGGCGCACTGGGCCTGGATCGAAGCCGCGGAGATGGCCGACCCCACGGCCCAGCAGACCCTCGACTGCTATAAGGAGCGCGTCAAGCGGGCGGTAGACGAGAAGAAGGACCTGGAATCCAAGGTGGAGTCCCAGTCGGAACAGCCCCGATGGAAGCCGACGATGGACGTGCTCAGCTGCATGAAGGGCATCGACGTCGTCATCTCCGCTGTTAGTGTTAGTGTATTTTTCACCGTTCAGTTTAATGCTACCACTGACAGTTGAAACGCCTGTGGAAGGGATAGCCTTGTTGGACGGGGACTATTCGTGATAGTATCGCGCCGCAACATCGAGGCGCGAATCGCCCATGTGGTGGCAGTGCGAGTTTCGTGAGGTGTGGTGTGGACGGGACGCAGCGTTTTATGGGTCTGGCCGGTCCGACTGGTGTGCAGTTCTGTCGGGCCGGCCGAGATTGGTGAAGAGATCGCGTTGTTGAATGAGCGAATTTTACAAGCAGCTCTTCAAGGCGCTCTGGGCGTTGGCTAGGGCTGCGCAGTCAATCGCATGCAGCGATAGGCGAGGTGATTGCTCGATGGGTTGGCGACTAGTTTTGTGCCGTACTTGCCCCGGTGCCGTCGTTATCTGCCGAGTACCAGAATGCGTAGGCCGCAACGACGGCATCGTAGACGGCTGCAACTACGTTATCCACGACGGCTGCGAAGTTGACTACAACGGGAATGGGGCCGGTTTTGGAATCCATCTTCTCTACTTCTGGGGTCTCGTACATGGGAACATCTCCTTAGAGTTGGGACAGGACGCTCAGGTCGCCTAGATCGTCATCGATTAGGTCGATATAGAGGTCGCCGTCCATATTGATGTCTGCAATCAACGATGAGATCTCTTCCATCTCGTCAATCGAGTGCATGCGATTGGCCAACGCGGTAATAACGGGTTTATCCCAAACGGTTGCCATTCCGGCATCGTAGTATTCCTGAAGACTGTGTTTGCGAACGTTTCCAATGATGAGAGGTATATAGGGGGATACGACGATATCGCCATTGGCGTGGATGGCCACTTGGTCAAATTGCATCTGCAGCTGGGGGAATCTGACCAAGTGGTCGATGGGGTCGCCCCACTCAAACATGAAGTAGCCTCGATAGCCTGGATCGTATCGAAGGTCGTTGATCGTGTTGACCAACCGACGGTATTGATTATTTGAAGGGCGAATTGTGCGGTTTTTTCGGGCTCTGCCGAGGAGCATAAGTGGCTGAACTCGAAGGTCAATTCGGTCGGTCCTGCTCGACGATTTCAGCTTGTCCCGGAGCATCGTGCAAACTGGTTTGAAATCGTCGACATTAAATGATGTTGGACAAAAGGCAATCGAAAGGTGCAGCGAAGTTTCGTTCAGCGTGATATCGATGGCGTCTAGTACCCGGTCGTATAGCCCCGGGAACCCCCGCATATGTTCATGAGAATCACGTAGGCCATCGAGGCTAAACTGTATGCCGTTTAAACCGGTATGTTCGAGCTCATGCCAAGTAATTGAGCTTGCGAGCAGTCCGTTTGACACGAGGTTGCATTTGACGCCAGATGTGCTGAGCCGCCGCAAAGATTCGACGACAAGATTCTTGCGCAGAAGGGTCTCGCCTCCGCAGAAGCAGAAGCTAAAGGGGTGCATTTGACAAATCGAGTCGACGAGTTCGAGGACTTCGCTATCGGATAATTCGTTTGCGAGGACGTCGTTTTCTCCACTGTTGTTGAAGCAGTGTAGACAACGAAGGTTGCATTTGTTTGTAATGTCGAGCGCAACGCTGTGAGGCGCTCCGATTATTGCTGTCATGCTCATTATTGCTCCTTATCGAGCGGACGAACAAATAGCTTGACGTCGCCCGAGTCGAGTTCGTCGGGCAGGGTGCCGACTAAGAAGAAGCCAAGGTGCTGGCTGGAACGGTCAAGTTGCTCGGCAATTGGGGTGGAATTAGGCGCATCTATTCTGAGCGTGCGGTAGGCTTTGGGAGCGGAAGATTCGTAGTATTCTGCAAGACGGTCGAGCACGCTGGCAAGCAGCGTAGGGCTGCAATTGTAAGACGTTTTGTTGTTTGACGATTAGGCTGTTATTGAAGGAGTGGACTTGAGTGATGGCGATGTCGGACGTTATAGTTCCAATGGTGGGGTCATGCCTGCTGCTGGTGTTCGGAATAATGATGTATCGAGGCAAGCTCACGGGATTGCTTGCTGGAATGTCATCGCTATCGGGAGGGCGTTTAGAGGAGGCAAAGCGGACGGCCGAGACTCTAGGTGTAAACCGAATGATGGGGGTGGCTATAGTTTTCTCCGCAATATGCCTTTTTCTCTCGTCCCTTTTTCCGGACAAAAGGGCGATTTTCGGTCTGATGGTGGCTGCCGTAATAATCGCCGCACTTGCCTATGTAAATAGGGAGTCTATTCGTATGTATATCAAGGCGAAACGGAATCCTGGGCATCGCAACCCGCGATAGTGTTTTGCGAGGATTAACAATAAGGAGTGTATGGGAGCGATTAAGCGGCGAACTAATTCAGTTTTGGATAAAAGGTCGCTTGATGGGGGCTGGCATGTTTAAGAAGACGGTTAACGAGTTATTTCGCTGTAAAGGGTCGCGGCTTTTCGTGATTCTCATGTCGGTGAATTATGCTCTCTCGTGCGTCATGCCCGCCTTAAACGGTGGGTTTGTAGATTTTCTCGTGACGAATAGGGATCCATCTCGCGTCGTATGGTTTGCGGCTTTTGTTGCGGGCATAGGGATATCTGCTTCCTTCATGTCGTATGCGATGGGCGTGAACGTATCGCGCGTCATTTTGGAGATGACTACGAGACTGATGGGGGCCACGTGTGAGTCGTTTGAACGAGGGCCCTTGGAAAAGGGGGAGCAGGCGGATTCATCCTATACAACGCAGAGGGTGTATGCGGATTCGAATGCGGTGTCATCGTTTGTCGTGAACAACTTCCTGACAATCGGGCTTAACATCATTCTGATTGTGTTTATTTTCATCATTCTGTTTTCAATTAACCCGGTGTTTCTGGCGTTAAGTACATGTTCGCTTGGGGCATACTTCATTTTATTTAGGGTGTTGAAAAAGCCGCTGTACAACAGTTCGCTTGCGAACAAAGAGGGGTTGAGCAAGCTGTTCGCATCCGTGAGCGGCGAGCTGTCGCAGTTGTTTGACATTAAGTGCGATGGGGCATATGACCAGAGTGCCCGTACGCTCAAGGGGGTATTCGAGGGGTACTACCCGATTTACATGAAAGCAAGTAGGGTCTCGAATCTGGCCACCTCGAGCGACGGCCTGATCTCATCTGTGTTCCGGGGAGCGTTGCTTGTGATCTCCGGAATGGAAATATTAAGCGGAAGAATGAGCATTGGCGAGTTCACAATGGTGAACTCGTATTACTCGATGGCGTTCGGATGCTTCAAATATTATTTGAATTATTTCAAATCATATCAGGACGCGAGGGCCTCGTTCGACCGATTGGAGGCTCTGTCGGAAGGCGCCGAGGACCGCGGCACCATCTCGGTTGGGCACGTGGAGAGCATATCGTTGTCCAACATCGCGTACCGATATGCGGGAAAGCCCTACTTGTACCGCGATCTCTCCGTGGAGGTCGAGAGGGGGAAACCTATACCATTACCGGGCCGAACAGATGCGGCAAAAGCACGTTTCTGAAGGTGCTTCTTGGACTATATTCTGCTGGGGGACATCGGACTTTGGGGTCGGTGCCATATGAAGAGCTCGATATGGAGACGATCCGACATGACCTGTTTGCGGTGTGCCCGCAAAAGCTCTTTATTCCGAATGAAACGGTGGAACACTATCTTGAGAGGGCATCGATTCGGGGAACGGGCGAGCATCTCTGCGAGCTTGTGCCGAGTTTCTGCCGAACCGTCGAATCGTTAAAAGGTAAGAATTGTAGGGACCTTTCTGGTGGAGAGTATCGGAAGCTAAGGATAATCTCAGCACTTTGCAGGCAACCGGAAGTGCTTGTGTTTGACGAGCCGACGAATGATTTAGACGAAGAAAGCCGTCGGGAGTTCACGGAGTATGTCTCTCGAAACCCCTTTAATCAGCTAATTCTTGTTGTAAGCCACGATCAGGATTTGATTTTGGCATGCGATAAGAAACTGGATTTAAATTTCGACTCGAAAGATGGGCAATGCTGATGAGAAACGCTTGGAGTTCGGGATTGCGCGGCGTGAAGCGACCCTCTTCTTATCGAGTTCGTTACAATGTAGGAAAAACAGTAAGTAAGAAGACCTCTGATTGCTTTAGGAGGAGCTGTGGTGAATAGCGCCCAGAAGATCGATAAGTCCATCCAGAAGATGATGACTCTCGGAAGAAGGCTTGGGATTCTGTTTACGGCGCTGTTTATAGCGGTGTGTTGCTGTTCGGTGGTGGTGGTTATTTCCATTGGGCTTATGGCTGCTCAAGGAAACCTATATGATCCATCAAAGACGGTTTCCGTAGTGGTTCCTTTGATGTATCTTCTGATTTCCGGAGGGGCCACATGGACCCTGCGGGGAATCAGCATGGACATGGCTCATGGCGAATCGCCCTTTACCCTTTCGCATGCTCGAAGAATCTCGATTATCGGGTGGCTGTTTGTTGCAGCAGCAATAGGTGACCTCTTGTTTTCTCCGGGGTTTCTTTCGATAGTGATTGGCCCCTTCGACTTGCTGGGGAACGCCTATTCGATGTTTGAAAACCTGGCCCTGCCCATAGATATTGGTGCTGTGCTGGGGGCCGTTTGCTGCTTCTCGATTTCTGCGATATGGCGCTACGGAGCTCTGCTTCAAGACCAGACCGAGGATTTGGTGTGAGGGGCGGCATGGACTATCTGATTATTGAGCTTGAAAGCTTATTGCTTCGACGCGGAAAGACGAGTACGGATATCATTCGGGCGACCGGGCACACACCGGCAAGTATCTCAAAAATACGAAATGGCAAGGTGAAGGCAATTAGGTTAAAGACATTGCTGGATATTTGCGTAGAGCTTGATTGCCAGCCTGGCGATCTTATTAAGCGCGTCAACGAAAGAGAACTTGAGGAACTGGCGACGCGGCGCGCCCGCAACGCGCTGAGCAGGGCGACCGCGACGGATGATGACCCGGTCCTGGAGTCAGATCATGTTTACGTGGTCGATCTTAGAGACGACTGAGGCTGGAGAATAAAAAAGTATTGAGCAGGTGCAGCCCGTGAAAACAACGGTTTTCACGGGCTGTTCATTCAACGTCCTGCAGTGGCCTGTATTTCTCGCCGCGTCACTGGGGAACGAGAGAGTCATTTCCTGTGCTGGATGCAGGGGTGTGCTTACCTTGTGTAATATATAAATAAGCTTATATTGAAATATGATACATATTGAATTAGAATAACATTATCAATTCGGTATGCAAGGAAAGGAGGGAGAGATGGATTGGATTAACGAGCCGGAGGAAGGCGTTGCACCCGCGTGCGGCAACTGCTTCTTCTACGCGCACGGGGGATGCACGAAGAGGTGCCCCAATCAGTCCTGCACGTTCCGTTTCTAGGGGGCAGAGATGAACTGGCTTTCTACCGCGAAAGGAGGGGAATGAAATGGAATGGATTACCGAGCCGTCAGCCGGGGCTGAGCCCATGTGCAACAATTGCTTCTTTTACGCGCACGGCAGCTGCAGCACCAAGTGTTCTTCACAGGAGTGCACTATCCGCTAAAAGCGGATAGTGCACGCCGTACGGCGTGCACAGACTGTTCAAAGATATTTTGGCCAGCAGCGCCTGAGGGGCGATGTGGCATTGCAATATGGGGGGGCGAACCGACGTTACCTATAACCCCGCACAATTGCCATGTCGTCCCTTTTTATTGACGGGGAGGATGTCGTCCATGCGGGAAGTCCCAGTTGAATTGCGTGCCATATCCAAGAGATATGGCGGGTTTGAAGCGGTTAAATCAGTCTCGTTCTCTTTAATGGAAGGCGAGCTGTGTGCACTCATTGGGGAGAATGGTGCCGGCAAGAGCACGTTAATTCGATTGATCACGGGGCTTTCGGAGCCATCGTCAGGAACGATCTCGATGTTTGGGCAAACCGGGAGACGTGAAATACGGAGCTGCAGGGAAAGGCTGGGTTATATGCCCGACCTCAATGCTTCGTATCCTAATCTGACCGCGCGAGACAACTTGGTCGTTCGCTGTATTGAGTGGGGGCTTCCCACCGATCGTTCCATCGACGGTGTGTTATCAACCGTCGGTTTGGGGGAGGCCGGCGGGAAGAAAGTGAAGAACTTCTCAATGGGAATGAGGAGGCGTCTCGATCTGGCCATAGCGTTGCTGGGCGATCCGGAGCTGTTGATCCTGGACGAGCCGACAAACGGCCTGGATCCGATGGGGATAGTCGAAGTAAGAAAAATCCTTACGCATCTTAACAAAGATCAAGGTAAAACGATTCTCGTATCCAGCCACAATCTTGAGGAGATGCACAAGCTGGCAACTGATTACCTCTTCATAAGTCATGGTCGCCTCATTCGAAGGATGACCGCACCTCAGCTGGAAAAGTCATGCCGCGGTGGTTTCGTGTTGCATGTGGACGATCTGGAGCGAACGAGATCGGTTCTCGGAGATGAGACCTCACATTCTTTTCTGCCGGACGGCAGCGTCCTTATGCGCTATGAGGAGAAAAAGGAAGGGCGGGGCATTGCAATCGAAGCGCTCTCGACCGCAGGTGTGAGGGTTGCGGAGGCGTATTCTCATAGGAAGAGCCTTGAGGAGTTTTATTCGGAGCTCATCGGTCGAGAGAGCGAGCTGTGATGAAACGCGAGTTCATCTCAGCTTTTCGGAGCGAGGTATGGTTGCTCGCCAGGCACCCGGCGACCGCTCTGATGATTGCGCTTGCGGCTGTGCTGTATGTGGTTGCGGCTGCGACTTCGTCTGAGGTGCTGATCATGGTCGCCGGTGATGACCCGTATACGCTTGGAGGGGCTATAGGTTTTATTGGAAACCTAGTGGATGCAGGGGACGTTTTGGGCTCTGTTGCCCGGACGTCTTTTGCGTCTACAGTGGTCTGGATTCCGGTGACGATTCTCTACGCGGTTTACGCTACGTCGAGAGACTTTGAATCCGTGGCTTACGCCGTATCGAGATCGCGAGGGGTGTCGCAGGCGGCGATTGTGATCACGAAGCTGTTGGTGAACTGCACTCTGGTCGGTGCCGTGTATCTTCTTTCTACGACTGCGCTGTATTTAACCAAGATGGCCCAATGGGACGTTGGGGCCTCGTGCTCAGGGTTTGCCCAATTTGTATCGATTGCGCTGATGATCGCGCTGCTGCTCATTTCGATGTACGCCGCTACCTTCGCCCTGTATTTGCTCACGAGGAGTGTGGTGGCGAGCAGCGTCGTTGCAATAGCGGTTTCGACATTTGTGATGGTGTGGTTCCCAAGTACATACGGAAGCGGTCAGCCCAGCTTGCTGCTCATGCTCTCGCCCGTGTATTACCTGATGAACCTGTGTTCCCTGAGTATGCAGAATGTTGGGGTAATTCAGGTTTTGCTGTATGCGGGCGGCACTGTGCTTGTGTCGGTTGGAGTTGCGCTCGTCTCGCTATTTGTAAGGACGGCGGTTCGATGAATCTTGGGATGTCGGTCAGGGCGGAACTGTTCCGCGCAAGGAGAATGAAACTCGCCGTGATAATAGCGCTGATGTATTTGGGCATCGCGGGGATTTATGTGTTTGCCGGGTCCGGCGCATGGGTCTCCGCAGGGGGAGAGGGCCAGTTCTTTGGCTTTTCCGCCGATCCGGGCTATCTTTTCTCGATAGGGGTTGGGCCAACGGGTATCTCTTCCTGGCTAAGTGTCGTCTCCATGGCGCATACGGTGTTCTTCCCAATCGTCTCTGTTGTTGTGGCGGGGACGCTATTCGGTGATGCGACGAGCGTGTCGGCAAGGGGAGTTTCGATTGCTCGGGGCTTCCGCAGCTGGCAGCTGTTTGCGGCAAAGACATTGGCTTGCGAAGTGTATACGCTGTGCCCCTACATCGTGTTTACTCTCGGTGTCGCTGCGGTCTTTGCCGTGTGCTCCGGAAGCGGTCTAGACAGCCTTACGGTTGGTAATGTGACCTCGGCACTCCTGTCGAATATCGTTATAGACGCCGCTTATACGCTGATGGTTGCGGTTGCATATGAGGTGTTCAGGATCAGATCTCTTGTGTCGGGAGCCTTGCTGGTCGCAACGTTCGCGGGCCTTGTTATCGCGATGAGTTTCCCAACCGTTTTACCCCCGGTTCACATGGCTTATTGGATGAGGGCGTGCGGGGCTGCCGGCGGGACGGTCCTGATGGCTGCATGCGGCCATGCGGTCATCGTGTCGCTCGCATGTCTATTGCTGCTTTCGTGCAGTTTTTATCGAAGAAGGTAGTGCGCTGGCGTATGCGCAGCGTCTGAGGGTCGATATGGATTTGATTGGAAATGGAGATGGTGCGAAGTGAAACTGTCGCAATTTAATGTGGTGCATGAACATAACGGAAGTCTTCTTATCATGAATGCGCGAACCGGCGGCATCCTGTCGTTAAATCCGGAATACGCGCAGAAATTCAAAAGGATTCAAGAAGGGGACGTTCGAGATGCCGATGATCTTGTCGCGGAGCTGATAAGGGGAGGCATCCTAGTCAATGAGGAGAGGGACGAGCTTGGGGAGATCAGGTTGCAAAGTCGCGCCGCGCGCTTTGCGAATACTGCTCTGTCCCTTACCATTGCGCCAACGATGGCTTGCAACTTTTGCTGTCCCTACTGCTATGAAAAGGGACAGGCGTACACGACGATGGGCGAGGAGGTTTTGACACAGCTCTCCAAGTTCGTGAAAGATTACTATCCTGGTATCGCAAGTCTCTCAGTTGGATGGTACGGCGGCGAGCCTCTGCTCGGAATGAAGATGATCGAACGGATTACGTCGGATCTGAAAGATGTCGTGGGGCCAACGTGTGAATATTCCGCATCGATAGTGACAAATGGCTATCTGCTGACGCCTGATGTTGCAAGGAGGCTCGCGGCATGTGGTGTGACGAGCGCGCAAGTGACTATAGATGGATCGAAGTCGGATCACGATTCGAGAAGGATTCTTCACGACGGAAGCCCTACATACGAACGTATTCTCAAGAACGTCAAAGAGTGTGCCGACATCATCGATATTTCGATAAGGAGCAACGTCGACAAGACCAACATCGAGGCCGCTCAAGAGCTATTGGATTATCTCGAGCTAAATGGCCTGATGAATAAGGTTCACTTCTATTTAGCCCCTGTTGACGATATCAATCAGGTATGTGCGAACGACAGCCACTGCTTTACTGTAAAAGAGTTCTCGTATGAGGAGACTGAGTTTTATAAAAGGGCAATTGCGCGGGGCTTCAAAGTTCAACCTTTTGGTGGGACGAATTTCGGGATATGTTGCGCCGTTGGAATCAACTCGTACGTGGTTGATCCCGTCGGAGATTTGTATAAGTGCTGGGATGACATTGGAATGAAGGAGCGGAGGGTCGGAACTATTTTCGAGCCGCCAATGTTGAGCAAGAACATGATTAACTGGATGGCATATGAGCCGGATGACCCGGAATGCCAAGAGTGCTTTGCTTTTCCCATGTGCATGGGAGGGTGCCCCAACCACGCCTTAAACGGTGAGGGGAAACGTTGCGTTTCCTTCCGGTATGATGCCGAGCAAAAAATGCTGCTCTCCCAGATGATGAATACGGCAAAACGGGGTGCGGGGCAAAATGAGGCTGATGCTTAATCTCTGTAGAAAATATATACTGGGCGGTCGATTCTACGCCTATCTTGTCGTAACAGTTTTGGTCGGGCTGCTTGCGCTTGCGGGTCCCTTTCTTACCGGCATAGTGGTAAACCGATTGGCGATGCCGGCCAGCGCCGATCTTGCCGCCGTTCTCGTTTGTTGCCTTATTTTGGTTGCGGTCCAAGCGGTTCGAGCGGGACTAGTGTATTGCTCAGAGATGCTGTACATCAACCTTCAGTCGCATGCGGGGTTCGGCTTAAATGCGGATACGCTTGAGCACGTGAAGCACCTTCCCCAGGCATTCTTCGAGGGCTTCAACGCGTCGTATTATAACCAGCAAATCAATCACGACGCTAATGACCTTGTCATCTTCGTAATCAACTCGGTTGTGGGGGTTTCAAGCAACGTTATCACCCTTTTGTCCGCCCTGTTTGTTCTCGGTAGCCTGAATATCAAGTTGAGTGTGGTCTGCCTTGTTCTTGCGGCAGCGAGTGCCGCTTTTTATGCGGTTTCACGCGCAAGGCTGTTTGAGAGAAGTTTTGACGTACAAGAGCAGAGCGCGAGGTTTTTTTCCTGTCTACAAGATCAGTTGGAGAAAGTTGATTTCATCCGCAAACATGCTTTGTTCGATAGGTCCCGCGCTGTACTGGTCGAAGCTTTTAATGGGCTCTATCCAACGATGAGAGCAAATCAGGAAGTAGGGTCTAGATTTACCTTTGGCAACGCGTTGGTCGCTTCCGCCGCTCAAGGATGTCTTCTTGCTGTGGGCGCGGTTGAAGTGATGGGCGGGAGACTGTTGCCTGGTTTTCTCGTGACTGCTGTTGGATATTATTCGAACTTAAGCTCAGCGGTACAGTATTTGTTGGGCTGGGGAAGGGATTACCAGACTAATCGCGTATGCTATGAGCGGCTGAAAAGAATTTGGGATGTCCCGGTGGAAGCGAATGGCAAATTGGCGCTTGGTCCGATTGAGGAAATCCGTCTAGAGAACATCAAGCTACGTTATCCAGGGGCGGAAAGGGTCGCGTTAAGCATTGAGGGGCTCGCGTTTTCCAGGGGTCGGCTATATGGAATCTCGGGGCCGAATGGTTCGGGGAAGAGCTCGCTGCTGTCAGTGATATTGGGGCTATATCCAGATGACACAGAAGGGGCCGTTCGCTACAACGGGGTGTCACAGCGTTGCATCGATCGATATGCATTGCGGCGGTGTCGAGTCAGCATTACGGAGCAAGAACCCCCTATCGTTGAGGGGACGATTCTCGATAATCTTACGCTGCTTTCTGATGATTACGAGATGGATAAGCTGAACCGGATGCTTGTCATATTGGGGCTAGACGAAATGGTTGCTTCTGTGGAGAACGGGGCAACGGCGATGCTTGACGGCGGGAAAGGAGGGGTGTCCGGCGGCGAGAAGCAAAAGATTGCAATTGTGAGACAGCTGTTGAAATCGCCGGACGTTATGCTTTTTGATGAACCGACCTCAGCACTTGATGCGAAGAGTCGAGGCGCGCTGATCAAATTGCTTCATGAAATTAAGAGAGACCATATTGTAATCGTTGTCACTCATGACGAGGAGATGCTTGCCGCCTGTGACGAGGTCATTTCGACGGCTGGATGATTATCGGATTGTGGCGTTGAAGACCAAGAAACTTGAAATGGCGTGGGCTCTGGGTAGGTCTCCACGGGTACGCCGTCGGTGCTGTACTCGACCGCCCGGCAAGAAGGTTTTATAGCGTGTTTCCCCAGAGAGGTCCCTTTGTCCGGTAGTGGCGAGGGGAGCCTCTCTTTTGCTCACCTCTTGCGGCGGAGGGGGACACCATGCGCCTATGCAGGACAAACTGCGCGTTCTTGTCGAATGATGGGCTATGTGTAGAGATGATGGTCTCGGGTAGAGGCCGTGTCGCGCTCGGCTGCGATGAGCCAGGCAATTCAATCTTCATCCGGGAGGGCCTTGGCAAGACAAGCAGGGCGAAGACCTTGGCGACGTTCGGGAGCCGTGTGGCGCCCGGCTCCACGCTCATCCACGACATGGAGCCGGGCGCCACACGGCTCCCGTCAACAATCTGTCACTGAAGAGCCAGCACTACAACGCGAAGCTGCTCAAGGGCGTTCCCGACGGCCAGAACCCGCTGGGGCCCGTGAACCGGATGCGCTACTTCATGCAGTGCTTCCTGAGGGCTCATCCCGGCTCCAACCGGGACGACATGCGGGGCTGTGGCTATGAGTCCGCCCGAGGACAAGCTTGAGAAGGTCGCGATGGTGCTCGATCGGGCAATGCGATACCCGAAAACGCTCAGGTTCAGGCAGTTCTATGCAAGAAAGCCCAGTTCAGATGAGTTCGACGAGCAATATTTATCAACACAGTGCAAGGGGGGGGATTATATTTGTATTTCATCCGTGTTGAGCTTCACACGGTGCGCGACTCATCGCAAACTGGTGGGCGCAGCGGAAAGAAAACCGACTGCAGACGAACGATCGATATCGGGAGCAAATAGCCACCGGATGCTTTTCGGTCTCCTACGCGTCGACCTCCGCGATTTCTTCTGCGTCTCGCCAAGTTGAAAGGAGCGATGTCGAAAACTCCTTTTCGGTTAGCGTCAAGACATCCTTCACGCAAAAACCTTTCAATTTGTCAGGAAGCCCAAAACGCGCTTTTTTCCTAATCGAGCTGGCAACCCGCTTCAACGCGGTCTTGTTCTTGTCCTCGTTGTATACCAAAACAAAGACGCAGTGCTCGCGAAACCATCTCGTCCTCTTTCCCCACAGGTCCGAGCAGATCAAAACGCTGTCCTTGCACTTCTCGATGAGGGCGTCCCTTTGGCCAAGATTGATACCAAGCTCTTCGTCATCCTTGGGATTGAGCCTCTTCCCCAGCGTCTCCTTCAGACTGCCGTTTTTAAATTCGACTAGATATAACGTTTCCCGATCGCAATACAGCGCATCGGCGGAGCGCGGGAGTTGCATCCACCTATTGACCTTCTTGCAGTAGCATTCTTTAACAGAGTCAAAATTGACAACAGGCAAATCGTCATCCACAAGAGAGACGCTCCCGTCTCTGGATGTTTTGGAGATGGTCGACGTGCAGTCCCTTAGGATACAGGTCCTGCAACGGGAGCAACCATCGCTGCCATCTGGCACCACGGGAGAGTTCGGATGAGGGCAGGAGGCGCACAGGTCGCTACTCAAGGCCGTACTCCTCCCTCTCAAGCGTATCAAAAGGAGCCGCCAGCTTCTCGTAGGCGACCTCAGTCGAGCCGGTTATTTCGGCAAAGCGAGAGCGTCCATCAGCGCAGGTCTCCGCAAGATAATATGAGCACAATCCATCAACAGCGTGCTTCTTAGAATACACTTCGATCGCATTCAAGAAATATGGACTATGGGTGCTCATTAAGACGTGCATCCCGAGCTCTTTCTGGAGCAGCACGATTATCTCGGCGAAGGCCAGCTGCCATGCAGGATGAAGATGAATCTCGGGTTCATCGAGGATAATAGTCCCTCCGGCATCTAGCGCGCCGGACTTCAAGAGCACCTTCATGATGGCGAACGTCTTCAAGCCAGCAGAAAGGTTCCCAGGCTCCAACCCCCGAGCGAAGCCCTCTTCGAGATACGTAAGGTGACCGCGACTTTCGCTCCTCTCGAAATACCCCGGACATAAGGAGGAGACCTTGTCCATGAGAACCTTCAGGTGCCGCTCCTTCGCGATCTCGTCGAACAGCGAGGACTCGCTGTCATCGTTACGGATGGTCGCCTGAATCAAATCTTGCCGCAGCTCCTCCTGGTGTCCAAGGAGGGGCCTGAACCGAAAAGCGGGGCCGTAGGGCCCTCCGAGAGAATCGATCAGGAACGGGTCGTCCAGATAATGCGCCCTGAATCGCAAAACCCTCCTATCGTGCACCTCCGCCACCTCGTCACCTGCAACCGAGAAAACCGTAGATGCGTCCTTTATCTGGAGTTCGACCTTCCCGGGCTCTTCGCCGAAAACCGAATTGATCTGGCCGTTGAACTCGCTTTGGAACCTGTTTGTCGCAATCGCACGAAATACCTCATCATCGGAGATATCCATGATCTCGATAATCTGATCGGCAACTCCTGCTACGCCATTCGTGAAATCGGATTCGATCTCACGGGAGATCTCCTCCCCGTAATACTCCTTTATCTCATCAATAAGCTCGTCCCTCGTGCACTCGCCCGAAAAAACCCTGTCGATGAAACCATTCATTCTTCCAGCAGTTCGCCTGTGGCGAGACGTGGAGTCGAGAGGGCCTCCCACATATGCCTTCCTGATGGCGCGTTCAACACTATTGCGCCTCATGCGGTCGATTTTGTTCTCCGAATCGGACATGCTGTTGAAGGCCGCATAAAGCGCTTTTCCAACCGTGCTTTTCCCCGTCCCGTTCTCCCCGGCGATCACGGCAATGCCATTAATCTCGATATCGGCCTCAGCGACCCTGCCGATGTTTTTCACCTTGATTTTCAATGCATATCACCAGCTCTAAACTCGCGAGACTCAATAGCTCGATTATCGCACAGGGAGATCGACTTCTCGAGGACTCCCTAAATGGAACGCGCGGGGAGGACATGGCTCGCCGCCGTCCGCTTTGCGTTCGCGCGGGGAAGGGTGACGACCAGGGGCCTCTCCGGGCTCATCAAGAGGAGCGCCGGATCCTCCTCGTCCATTTGAACTGTATTGTATCCCAGGACACTTGACTTAGAGGAATGGCGTTGAGCGGCGATAATCGTTTCAGCGCCAAAAAGAAAGGAGTGTTCAGTCATGGCAGATAGGCTCTCCTGCACAGCGGGGCACCGCACCGAGGCCGCAGACTTCGCCGTCGCGTCGGGGAAGCCCATCGCCCAAGTGGCCGCCGACCTCGGCATCAATGAGAAGATCCTGGGAAGATGGGTGACGGTCAGAAAGAAGGAACTGGCCAACCACCCGGTCGCGGCGGCCGCGGCCAAGACCGAGACCGCCGAGATGAGGGCCGCCCGCAAGTGCATGCGCGAGCTCGAGCTCGAGAACGAGTTCCTAAAAAGCCCCGACCTCACATTGGAGGCCGGGGCCAGTAGATTTTTGGGACATGTCTAGAAATCTACCCATGCGGGAAGCGGCATGTGCCGAGCATGTCGCGTGCTAGGTTTTGAGGCATGCCACAAAACCTAGCACGGGGGAGTGGCTACTCGGCGTCGGCGAAGCCGTTGGGGTTGTGGCTCTGCCAGTTCCAGCTATCGCGGCACATGTCCGCGATATCGTACTGGGCCTTCCAACCCATCATGCGCTCGGCCTTGGAGGCATCGCACCAGTTGGCGGCGATGTCGCCGGCGCGGCGCTCGCGAATCACGTAGGGCAGCTCCTTGCCGCACGCCTTGGAGAAGGCAGCAACGACCTCGAGCACCGAGGTGCCGGTGCCGGTGCCCAGGTTAAAGATCTCGACGCCGGTCTTGCCGTTCATCCAGTTGAGGGCGGCAACGTGGCCCGAGGCCAGGTCGCAAACGTGGATATAGTCGCGCACGCCCGTGCCGTCGGGAGTGGGGTAGTCATTGCCAAAGACCTGAACGGCCTCGAGCTTGCCCACGGCAACCTGCGCGACATAGGGCACCAGGTTGTTGGGGATACCCTTGGGGTCCTCGCCGATCAGGCCCGACGGATGGGCGCCGATGGGGTTGAAGTAGCGGAGCAGCACGACGTCCCACTCGGGGTCGGCGGTGTGGACGTCCATAAGGATCTGCTCGATCATCCACTTAGTCCAACCATAGGGGTTGGTCGCGGACTTCTTAGGATCCTCCTCGGTGACGGGCGGGTTGTCCGGGTCGCCGTAGACGGTCGAGGAGCTCGAGAAGATGATGGACTTGCAGCCATGGTTGCGCATGACGTCGATGAGCACCAGGGTGTTCTCGATGTTGTTGTGGTAGTACTCAACGGGCTTGCTCACCGACTCGCCGACGGCCTTAAAGCCGGCAAAGTGGATGACGCGGTCAATCTGATGGGTATCGAAGATCTTGTTCATCGCATCGCGGTCGAGCACGTTGGCCTCGTAGAAGGTGAGGTTCTTGGCGGCCTCGTCGCCCACGATGGTCTTGACGCGGTCGACGGCGACGGCGCTGGAGTTGGAGAGATCATCGACGATGACGACCTGGTAGCCACCCTCGAGCAGCTGAACGACGGTGTGCGAGCCGATAAAGCCGGCGCCACCGGTAACGAGGACGCAGGTGTCTTTGGGGTCGAGTGCTTTGGACATGTAGTCTCCTATCGAATCAGGAACACTTCTTCAGGGGAGTATAGCGCAGACAGTTGTTCCAAAAACGTACGCGGCAGGAAAAGCAGAGGATTATGTTAACGTACTCATACAAGAGCTTGCGTACGCATAACCTGATCTTTGGCATTTGCTTACGAGCCGTCGACCTTGCAGTTTCCTGCCGTTCGTGGAAATCGTTGGGACGCGCCATATGTACGCTAATATGTATGAGTTGAGCGACATATAAATAAGCATGTAACGGAGTACATATGTCACCAAACAGCGATCCCATCCTTTCCCAGGAGCTCTCGCGCCGCACTGTCCTCAAGGCCCTGTTCGGCGCCGCTTCTGCGGCAGTTCTTTTTGGCTTGCCCACTCGCGCCCATGCGGCGGAGGCTTCCAAAGAAACCACCGATAAACTGAATGCCGCCCAGGCCCAGCTCGACGAGGTTCAGGCCCAGCTCGACAGCATCGCAAATGAATACGCGGCGCTGGCCAGCAAGAATGCCCAGACCCTCAACGATATCGAGGGCGTACAGGGCCAGATCGACGACACGCAGGCGCAGATTGACGAGAAGAAGGCCGAGCTCAAAAAGAAACGCGGCGATCTTTCCGATCGCGTTGCCGCCAGCTACAAGTCCGGCGGCACGAACATCCTGTCGCTGCTGCTGGCCTCAGGCTCGTTTGAGGAACTCGTCGCCAACGCGCATTACGTTGAGAAGATTAACAAGAGCGACCGCGATGCCATCGAGGATATCCAGACGATTCAGGCTGAGCTCGACGCACAGAAGACCGAGCTCGAAGCACAAAAGGCCGACTTGGAGAAGCTCAAGGACCAGCAGACGGCTCAGATGCAGGATATGCAGGCCAAGCAGCAAGAAGTCCAGACCGTGCTGAACGGTCTTTCCGACGACGTCAAGGAGCTCATGGCTCAGCGCGATTCCGAGATCCTCGCTGCCGCCCAGGCCGAGGAGGCTGCCAGGAAGGCCGCCGCCGCTGCCGCCGCCGCGAACAAGAACAATTCCTACTCGGGCGGTTCGAGCTCGGGTGGCGGATCGTATGCTCCCGGAACTCCGCAGCAGAATGCCGGATCGGGCAAGCAGCAGGCCGTCGTCAACGCGTGCTACTCCACGCCTTCCCCGGGTCAGAACTGGTGCGCAGCGTGGGTTACCAACGTCTTCCGCAACGCCGGCGTTGGCTACTTTGGCGGTAACGCGTGCGATATGTTTAACGCCTGGTGCTATAGCTCCGACCGCTCGGCGCTGCAGGTGGGCATGATCGTGGCCGACTCCTCGCACAGCGGCACGGGTGCTCCGGGTCTTATCTACGGTCATGTGGGTATCTACGTTGGCGGCGGCATCGTTATGAGCAACGAGGGTGCCATTACGTCTAAGTCGCTTGACTCGTTTATTAGCTTCTATGGCACTGGCTCTGGCGTGCGTTGGGGCTGGCTTGGCGGCGTGGTGCTGTCGTAACTGCGGTTTGAAGTAAGTTGGTCCGTGGCTGCCCGAAAGGCATTAGGTTGCCTGCTTGGACAGTCCTGCTCGCACGGAGAGCACATTAAGTGCTCTCCGGCTCGTGCGGAACTTGCGATCAACCTAATGTCTTTCGGGCAGCTATGGACCTCTCGGGTCCAATACGTCACATACCGGACTGGTTTATCTGAATAAATATGGCGAAGGCCCCTTTCGGGGCCTTCTTTGTTAGAGGAATTCGCCTACTCGGTGGACTTCGGGTTCTAGGTCTACTCCGAATTGGTCTTTGACGGTTGTTTGGATGTGGCGGATGAGTTCGTCGACATCGGCGGCGGTGGCGTGGTCGGCGTTGACGATGAAACCGCAGTGCTTCTCGCTTACCTGCGCACCGCCGACGGCATGGCCGCGCAGGCCGGCGTCCATGATGAGCTTGCCGGCAAAGTAGCCCTCGGGGCGCTTGAAGGTGGAGCCGGCGCTCGGCATGTCGAGCGGCTGCTTGTCCTCGCGGCGCTGGCGGTAGTCGTCCATGTCGGCCTTGATCATCGCGGCGTTGCCCGGGGCGAGATTGAAGGTGGCCGAAAGAACGATGAAGCCGTCGTCGGCAATGCGGCTCTTGCGATAGCCCAGGTTGAGCTCATCGACATCGAACTCGATGATGTTGCCGCTGCTGCGGGTGCCGTCGTCGAACATGCGGGCGGGCTTGTAGACACGCACAGACTCCAGCACATCGGCCATGCAGGCACCATAGGCACCGGCGTTCATGTAGCAGGCGCCGCCGACCGATCCGGGGATGCCCGAGATGGGCTCCATGCCGGTGAGGCCGGCCTCGGCTGCTGCCGCGGCGACATCGGAAAGCAGGGCGCCGGCTGCCGCCGTGACGTGCGTGCCGTCGACCGTAATGTCGGAGAGGCCCTCGCCCAGCGCCACGACTACGCCGCGGATGCCCTTGTCTCCGACGAGCAGGTCCGAGCCGTTGCCCACGATGGTGAGCGGCAGATCACAGCGATAGCAGGTGTCAAGCGTGGCGACGAGGCCCTGCTCGGTATCGGGCGTGACAAAGACATCGGCCGGGCCACCGATCTTAAACGTGGTGTGCTCGCGCATGGGCTCGCTCATCAACACGTTGTCCTCGCCGGCAACGCCAGCGAGCGCGCACAGCAGGTCCTCGTTAAAAAAGTCGTTCTCGTGCATACGAATATCCGCCTTTTGGTGGTCGTTCTCATCAATCGATTGCAATATACCCCACCCGGATGTATTTGGTGCGCTGGCGGCGATAAAACTGCCGTCCACCGGATTGATAAAGTGTTTATCATCGAGGTAGAGGGGCAGTCGCTATACTTTCAAGAGATTGCGCGTAAACCCGGAAGGAGCGAGATGGCCAACAAAGTCACCCTCAAGCAGATTGCCCAAGAGGTGGGGCTTTCCCCTTCGTCGGTCTCGCTTGTTCTCAATAATCGGCCCTGTCGCATCTCGGAAGAAAACCGCAAACTCATCAAGGAGGTTGCGGCGCGCAATCACTATGTTCCCAACCAGATCGCGCGCAGCCTGGTCATGCGCGAGTCGCGCACCCTGGGCCTTATCGTCCCCAACATCGAGAGCCGCTTTTTCGCCTCGCTCGCCGGCAGCTTGGAAAAGCGCTGCCGCGAGGACGGCTACGCGCTTTTTATTACCAGCTCGGGCGGAAGCGCCGATGACGATCTGGAGCTGCTGCGCCAGCTGGTGACGCGCGGCGTTGATGGCGTCTTCCTGGTGGTAGGTGACGAGTTCTCCGACGACCGCGCCCTGCGCGAAGAAGTCAGCCACCTGCCCATCCCGGCTGTAATGGTCGACCGTGCCATTGAGGGGCTCGAGTGCGACAAGGTGATGTTTGACCACGAGATGGGTGGCTACATGGCTACCCGATATCTGATTGAGCAGGGCCACCGTCGCATCGCCTGCCTGGTTAACGCGCGCCGCTCCAATACGGGCCGCAAGCGACTTGCCGGCTATGAACGCGCGCTGCGCGAGGTTGGCCTGCCCATCGACGCGCGCTTGGAGTTCGAGAGCGAGTACTACATTCCGAGTGCCTACGAGGCCTCGGAGGCGGTGCTCGCAACCGATGCCACCGCCGTGTTCGCAAGTTCGGACAACATCGCCCTCGGTTTGCTCAAGCGCTTGCACGAGATGGGGAAGAGCATCCCGGGCGATATCTCGGTGGTGAGCTATGACAACTCGGCTGCCGACGTTCTCTTTGAGCCGGCGCTGACCGCGATCGAGCAGGATCCGGGCGTGCTTGCCGAGCATGCCTTTGGTTGCATGTCCAAACGTCTTGCCGGCAAGGGCGGCAGGCGTGCCGAAGAAGTGGTTCTGGAGCCTGCTCTCATTGTGAAGGGCAGCGTTCTAGAACTTACTAAATACAACTAAACATGTTTATCAATTCGAGAAGATCGAATGTGGAGCATCTGTGACAGGCAATGCCGCAGGTGAATGTTGCGTTTTGCCAATTGGCGTGTTTGATAGAGATGGTAAAACGTTTTTTCACCATGATAAAACGTTTTAGCAAATATACTAGTCCCAACGAATGGTTGCCGTATCGGAGGGTGACCGCGCAGCGAAGGGACATAAACAATGGCTAAAACACTGGGGACGCCGTGGCAAAAGCTGGGGCACGAGGTGCCGGCTTCCGAGCTCGAGGGTGTCGATCTGTATTGGCGCGCTTCGAACTACCTGTCCGTCGGTCAGATCTACCTTCGCTCCAACCCGCTGATGCGCGCTGACTTTGTCGACGATAAGACTGGCGAGGCGCGCGACTTCGGTCGTCCGGACGTCAAGCATCGCCTGGTTGGTCACTGGGGCACTACGCCCGGCATCAACTTCCTGTTCGGCCACGTCAACCGCCTTATTGCCGATCACAACCAGAACGCCATTTTCTTGATGGGCCCGGGTCACGGTGGCCCCGCCGGCACCGCCCAGTCGCTGCTCGACGGTACTTACCGCGAGATCCGCCCCGACATCACCAATGACGAGGCCGGCCTGCAGAAGTTCTTCCGCCAGTTCTCCTATCCCGGCGGCATCCCGAGCCACTTTGCGCCCGAGACGCCCGGCTCCATCCACGAGGGCGGCGAGCTCGGCTACACGCTCAGCCACGCTTACGGTGCCGTCATGGACAACCCGAGCCTGCTGGCCGTGGCCGTGGTGGGCGACGGCGAGTCCGAGACCGGCCCGCTCGCGACTTCTTGGCAGTCCAACAAGCTCGTGAACCCGGCAACCGACGGTATCGTCCTGCCGATCCTGCACCTCAACGGCTACAAGATCGCCAACCCCACCATCCTCGCCCGCGTGTCCGACGAAGAGCTCACCAAGTTCTTTGAGGGTATGGGCTATAAGCCGCACTTCTTTATCGCCGGCTTTGACGACGAGAGCCACGCAAGCATCCATGAGCGCTTTGCCGCCCTGTTTGAGCAGGTCTTTGACGAGATTTGTGACATCAAGGCCACCGCGCAGGCCCAGGCTGCCGCGGGCGAGACCGTGGTCCGCCCGGCCTATCCCATGATTGTGTTCCGTACGCCCAAGGGCTGGACCTGCCCCAAGCAGATCGACGGCAAGAAGACCGAGGACTCCTGGCGCGCCCATCAGGTGCCGCTGGCAAGCGCCAAGGACACTCACGAGCACTTCCGCGTGCTGCGCGAGTGGCTGCGCTCCTACAAGCCCGAGGAGCTCTTTACGCCCGAGGGCCAGGTGCGCCCCGAGGTAACGGCCTTTATGCCGACCGGCGAGCTGCGTATTGGCGCCAACCCCAACGCGAACGGCGGCAAGGTGCGTCGCGAGCTCGAGCTGCCCGATATCCACGCCCACGAGATTCCCGTCGCCGAGAAGGGCCATGGTTGGGGCTCCACCGAGGCTGCCCGCGTCTTTGGTGAGTACACTGCCGACGTTCTGGCCAAGAACATGGACGACTTCCGCATCTTCGGTCCCGACGAGACCGCGTCCAACCGCCTGCAGGCCGCTTATAAGGTGACCAAGAAGCAGTGGGATGCCGGCTTCTACGAGGACGAGGCCAACGACGAGCTGCTCGCTGGCTCCGGCAAGGTTGTCGAGCAGCTGTCCGAGCACCAGTGCGAGGGCTTCCTCGAGGCCTATGTGCTCACCGGCCGCTCCGGCGTGTGGAGCTCCTACGAGAGCTTTGTCCATGTGGTCGACTCCATGGTCAACCAGCACTGCAAGTGGCTCGAGGCTACCAAGCGCGAGATTCCGTGGCGTGCCCCCATCAGCGGCCTCAACATTTTGCTGTCGAGCCATGTTTGGCGTCAGGACCACAACGGCTTCTCGCACCAGGATCCTGGCTTTATCGACCTGCTGCTCAACAAGGCCAACGACACGCATATCGTGAACGCTTACTATCCGGCCGACGCTAACATGGCTCTCGCCGTGGCCGAGCGCGTCTACCAGTCCACCGACTGCGTCAACGCCATCTTCTGCGGCAAGCAGCCCGCCCCGACCTTCCAGACGGTCGACGAGGCAAAGGCCGAGCTCGCCGAGGGCGTCGCAAATTGGGAGTGGGCATCGACCGCCGACTCGCTCGGCGAGGCCGACGTCGTGGTCGCCACGTGTGGCGACGTGCCGACGCTCGAGGCTCTGGCTGCAACCGATATGCTGCGCGAGCTGGGCATTAAGGTATGGTTCGTCAACGTGGTCGATCTGCTCAAGATTCAGAACGTCTGCGAGAACGACCAGGCTATAAGCGACGAGCGCTGGGCTGAGCTGTTTGGCTGCGGCGAGAAGCCCGTGCTCTTCGCGTTCCACGCCTATGCCGGCACGATTCGCCGCCTGATCTGGAACCGCCCCGGACACGACGCGTTCCGCGTCCACGGCTACGAGGAGAAGGGCTCCACGACCACGCCGTTCGACATGCTGCGCCTGAACAACATGGATCGTTGGGCCCTGGCCGCCGACGTGCTGCGCATGGTCGACGCCGATAAGTTTGCCGAGCAGATTGATGAGTGGGAGGCCTTCCGCACCGAGGCCTTTGAGTTCGCGTGCGACGAGGGCTTCGATCACCCGGCCTTTACCGACTGGGTCTGGCCCGACGCCGCTGCCGCAACCGCAGCCGACGGCGTGCTCTCCGCAACGCAGCTAACTGCCGGCGACAACGAATAGCATCCGGGACGGTCTCGCGCTGGGGCCGCCTCCGGGCGGGCGCCTTCCCCTGAGAAGTGGGCTTCGCGAACTTCTCAGGGGA
>NZ_QRWD01000020.1 GCF_003459505.1 Collinsella sp. AF20-14LB | reverse complement strand
GGGAGACATGTTCAACTACCGCAGGGTGACCGATGTTTACACGGGGTTTGAGACGGGGGCGTATACGCTTGTCGAGACTCCTACCAACCGATATGGCTCGTCAACCGCTCCCTGGGCGGCGCATCAATCGCAGATTGAGGCGGTCAAGATCTTAGATGATGGCATCGCCCCTAAAAGCGTAAGCGTTTGGTTTTCGAACATGACTAAGCTCAAGTCCGTTGATGTCGCACGGCTTGATACATCCAAATGCACCCAGATGGCCGATACTTTCTTCATGGCGACACAGTTGCAGTCACTCGATCTTTCCTCATGGGATGTCTCGGGTACATACAACTTCAACTGCATGTTCCAAGAGTGCCATTCGCTTAAGAACCTTGATATTCGAGGTTGGTCTGCGCACCCTGATAAAGCAGGGCTGTTCGGGATGTTTTTCGACTGCTTATCCCTGCAAGCCCTCGACCTTTCGGGCTTCGATCTCGCTTCGACGGTCAATGCCAACAAGATGTTCGGCCATTGCCAATCCCTATCGAAAGTTTCCCTTGGTCTAAATTGGAAATGGGTCATCTGTGATGATGGCGAAGGTGCTAACTCATATCTTCCGACTCCTTCAGCCAGCACCATCCCCGGTGCCGATGGTAAGTGGTATAGCGTTTCGTCTGGCAGGGGATACACACCGCAGGACATCCCGAACAACACTGCCGATACCTACGTTGCGTCTAGGGGTATGCTTTCACGATAGGGGAGACCCTAGATAGTACCCCGCGCGAGCGCACCGTGATGCTTCCATATTTTCCGTTTGACTACCAGTGTAGCTGTGCAGGCAGATAGTTATGTAGCTCGGTAGGCGTGCAGTCCAGCACGGTCGAAAACGCCATTGCCGCAGCGGCAAGACCACCGCAAAAACCCGCGCCGCCCCTACGCTCGATCTGTTTCTACCAACCCTGAGCGAAGGGAGCCGCATATGCATGCAGCGGCATTTTCGCCACGGGGAGAGGTATCTCCTAGGAGTGCCCGTCTCCGAGGCCAATCTATCATCGAGTACGTCCTGATTATCGCCCTCATCGGCTTGGTGATCGTGTTCGCCGGACCCGGCGTCGCCGGTGCCATCCGAAACCAGTTCAACCAGGTGACGAACACGGTTGACTCCGGTACCGACGGTGGCAATTTCATGAGCGCGGAGGAAAAGGCCTACCAGGAGGCGATGAAGACCGTTGTGAACAAGGATGCCAAGGACTGGACGCTCGATGAGCAGAAGGCCGCGGCAACCGACATCGCCAAGAATGGAACGTCCTCGGTCGTTTACGCCAAGGCCAAGGCTGCCATGGATGCCGGGACGAAGTTCTCCACCAAACTGACGAACGGCCAGACGCTGGAATACCGCATCATTGGCATCAACCACGACGACCTGGCGGACGGTTCCGGCAAGGCTGGCCTGACGTTCCTCACTACCTCGACGACCATCAACTCCCGAATGAATGCCGAAAATTCCAACACCGGCGGCTGGGAGAAGTCGGAGCTGCGCCAGAAGATGAACTCCGGCGAGATCTGGAAACTCATGCCGTCCGACCTCCAGTCGAAGGTGAAGGCCGTCACCAAGCTCACGAACAACGTCAACGGAACCGATAAGAACGCCGCAGTCACGGCTACCTCGGATAAGCTCTTCCTGCTCAGCTACTCCGAGATCGTCCCCACCTCCTACTGGGCATCCAGCTATCCCTGGACTTCCTCCGAGGGTACCCAGTACGAGGCGTTCAAGGGCAAGGTGACGAATAACTATTCGGGCAATGAATCTCTGAAGATTGGTAGCTATTGGTGGGAGCGCTCGGTGCGTCCGAACTTCTCCAGCAACTTCCTCTATGTCTACACCTACGGCGATCCGTCGTACAGCAACAGCGCGACGAGCTCGCATTGCGTCTGTCCCGCTTTCTCCTTCTAACCTTCGCACATGGACCTCTCCGGCATTTGCTGGAGAGGTTCCTTTACGTTATCTAGAGGTCTCATGGTTCCCAAGAGTAAACAGACTGAATCAGTCTCGACTGAATATCTCAGACAGGCGCGGATTGTCTGGCGTGAACTCATTTCGATAGCCAAGAAGCTACCGAAATCCCGCGCCCTCACCGAGACGCAGTACATCTGTCGCGCCGGCTACGATCTGATGCAGGCAACGGCCGAGGCCGATGGAATCTACGCGATGACTCAAGTCGAGAGTGCCCAGAGGCTTTCCTGCCTGAATGATGCCTACGGACGGCTTTGCCTGATTGCGATGTTCATCGATGCCTGGCTGGACGATATGCCCCAAGTTGTCTACACGGAAAGAGACCAGAATGGTGCCGAAATTCAAGTCAAGAAGCCGTTTGTGAAGATGGAAAGGCTCATCTCGCTCGCTGGATCCGTATCCAATGCCATGAAGGTAACCAAAGGCGCGATAAAGTCGGAACGGCATCGCCTGAAGCAATTTGCGTCAACAGGCGAGACGGATAATAGAGAATTTTCCTAACTTCCCGAGGCTGTTTACCTCTCGATGCTCACCCTGTGGAGTGCCGAGAGGTGGGCATCCGTAGATTGGTAGCAATTGGTGGGAGCGCTCGGTGAATCCGAACAACTCCAACAACTTCCTCAATGTCAACACCAACGGCGATCCGTCGAACAACAACAACGCGACGAACTCGAATTGCGTCTGTCCCGATTTTCTCCATTTGGTCTGAGTAGCGCATCTCGTGAAAGCGGAATGGTAAAGGAGAAAAGGGGATACCCACCGGTCGGCGTCCCATCCGGCGCTGCGAATACAGGCCCCGGTGATGCAAGATGGGCGGACTTGCCTCTCGAAAGAGACGGCATCTGGATCGCTCCGGCGATTTTCAGGCACATCGGAATCGGCGCCCTGAATAGGGGTGCAGCCGGGGCTTATTGTTGAATTACGAAAGGAGAAAGCTCCTTGAACCGCTCCCATCGGGCAAGGCGGCGTGAACGCCGAGAGAGGCGCCGCCGAGAGCTGGGCCGCCGATCGCTTGCGACGGTACCGAAAACACCTGAAGACGTTTTCTCTTTCGGAAACCTATATAAGGCGGCTCGCATATGCGCGAAGGGTACCTTATGGAAATCGGCTGCGATGAAGTTCGACAGGTACCGCGCCATCAACTGTATCCGCCTGCGCGAGAACCTGCTCTCGGGTAGGTATCGCCGCCAGCCACCAGTCCGCTTCACCCTCTGCGAGCGGGGCAAGGTTAGGCATATCGTGGGGCCGCGCTACAAAGATCGCGTCATCCAGCGTTGCCTATGCGATCGCTTTATCGTCCCGATGCTGTCGCGAAGCCTCGTCTATTCGAACTCGGCGAGCCTGAAGGGCAAGGGGACCTCCTTCGCACGCAGCCGCTTCGAGCGGGACATGCTTGCTGCACGGGCGAGATTTGGCCAAGACGCTCGGGTTTTCCAATACGATGTTAGGAACTATTTCGGAAGTATCCCCTCGGTTCGGGCGCATGCCGTCCTGTCTGAAATTATCCTGAAGTCCTTTTGCGGGCGGCCTGAATTGGACTCCATGTCACGCCTCCTCGATATCGCCGCCCTCTATAGCCGCGAATCGGATTTCCTGACATTGGGCAACCAGGTGAACCAGCTTGCGGCGATTGCCTACTTGAATAGGTTGGACCATGCCTTCCATGAGCGTCTCAGACAGGGCGGGGCTGGCCGCTATATGGATGATGGTTACATTTTCTGCTCTGAAAAAGACCTGCCGTACATCCGCCATCTCTTCCTAGCGGGTATTGAATCCCTGGGGCTTCAGCCGAATGCGAAGGCCTGCTTCTCTTCCCGTCTTGATCGGGAATTGGCGTTTCTCAAAATCCGATTCTCTTGTCCTGATGGTCATCCTCGCCGCCGTCTCTCCCAGATTACGCTCATCCGATATCGCAGGCACCTCAAGTCCCTCTGCTCGTCTGTGGATTCGCAGGAACTGTCACCGGAAGTGATCAACGCATCCATCGCGAGCTTCAAGGGCGTCCTGTCCGTTTCCACCGCAAGGCACAGACGCGCTCTCGAATCGAAAGCCCTGTCGCCGCTTCGGACATTTACGGACATTCCCGGACAATGTCCTAAAACAGCCCAAAAATGTCCGAAAACGCCCCCAGATGTCCGCAATTGCATACCGTCTACCGATAACATAGGAAACATATAACGGCACACCGTTAACTATGCTATTATCCTAGCTGTCAGGCCGCACCCCAAACGACCTGCCGGACAGATAGGATGACGATTTGAACACTCTGTTTGCAGGAGGCGGATTCAAGTCCGCCTCCGCCCTTTTGCGAAGCGAAAAACCTATAGGAAGCCGAATGTTCTACTTCGAGGACGAGCCGCATGATGACGGCACGTTCGTCTACGAGGCGGTTCAGTCGCTGGTAGGCGAGGTCGTGGATGTCGCTATGCCGTCCCCGTTCAAGGCACGCGGCATGGAAACCGTGCGCATGGAGATTACCCAGGCATACCCCGCATTTTTCATTGGCCGCCGAGTGAGCGGCCACAAGCGCGGGCTTGTCGTAAGTGTCCGCTATGCCGATATCTCAAGCGGTGCCTGTATATCCGACCAGATTTCCACCGCGGTGCGCCGAATCGAGGCATCCCACAGCAAGGCGCAGCGGCACGCGAGCCGCGCAAAGCGTGCGAACTTCATCGCAGACCTTATCGATTAGCGTTTCGAGAGAGGAACCGACATGTCCGATATCAACAGCGTTTCCCTGACCGGCCGCCTGACGCGACCTCCCGAGTTGCGTACGACCGCGGGCGGTACGCAACTCCTGTCGTTCACCCTGGCGTTCAACACTTCGGTTCGAAACAGGCAGACCGGCGAGTGGGATGAACGCAGCAACTTCATCGACTGCACCATTTTCGGCAAGCGTGCCGAGGCCCTGTCGCGCTATCTCGCGAAGGGCCAGAAAGTCGCAATCGCAGGCGAGCTCCGTTACTCGACATGGGACAAGGACGGACAGCGCCATTCCAAACTCGATTTGATTGTCGCTAACATCGAGTTCTTGGCGACTCGACCGTCCGCAGCCCAGCCCGCGCAGGCACCTGCCCCGCAAGCCCCGATGTCTCCCGTCGTCGATGACTTCGATGACGATATCCCTTTCTAGGGGCGTGGGTTCGTTGCGATTCAACAAGAGCTCGGTAGGCGGTCAGGCGGCAATCGAATTCATCTTATTTGCTGTCATGCTGATAATAGCGTTTGCTTTTCTCATCATGACGTATCTGGACAACGGTGGATTTCGCGGCGGACGCGATTCGCCTGACGTCGAGCTGACGCAGACGGGAACCATCGAGGGCAAATATATTGACTCGGCGGGCTTCAGCAAGAGCTACTACGTCACCGTCCGAAACGGTAGTCACCAGGCAGACCACGAGGTTTCCCTAGCCGAGTACAACGCCGCCGCGGTCGGTGCGGATTTCCCGATCGTGCTGACCGATTCCGATTCCGTCAAAACCGATGAGGCTCAAGAGCAAGCCGACAACACCGAAGCAGATTCTGCCAAATCCCAGGCGGCTGAGCGCCAGAACAATGCTTACTGGCAGTGGTTTTGGACCCACCAGTTGCTCACGAACATGAGCGCGGGAGGCGAATAATCGTGATGCACTCTGAGCCCGAACACCTTCTAGCTTCACAGGAGTGTCAGATGCACGTTATCGAGAAACTTCGGGATATCTGGATTAGATACGGCGGCAGGTTCAATAGTCTGAGCCCTTACGAGCTGGACGAGTTCATACATAGCGCATCGATCCTCGTTCTCCTTGGTGGCGTCCTCGCATGTATGGTCACATTTCTCGTGGTTCTGAACAACCTGACCTCGAATTCCTTCTAGTTTCACAGGAGTGATAGATGCACGTTATCGAGAAACTTCGCGACATTTGGACGAGGTACGGCGGCGGGTTCAATAGCCTGAGCCGCTTCGAGCAGGTCGAGATCCTACACGGTGTATGGACCTTCTCGCTCGCGCTCTGCGTCTTTGCCTGCATCGCCACGCTCGTCATGATGCTCGTACGCCTGATTGAGTTCTTGGCGTAATCCCCTGACATACAACTGTTTATAACTGGGCGGCCCCTGTCAGAGCCGCCCTTGAAGAAAGGAAGCTGCATGCTCTTCGAATCTGTAATCTTCAACCTGCTCCCCATCATCGTCGGTATCCTGGTCGTGGCGATGGTGTTCGAGAGCTGTTGGCGCAAATGCCCACCGGACAAACTGATGATCGTATCTGGATTCGGGCAGATGCGCAGCGTTTCCGGTAAGGGTACGTTCGTTATCCCGCTCCTCCAGCGCGTGGATACCCTGTCCTTGGGTGCCGTGCAGGTGCAACTGACTACCGAGAACGAGATCCCCACTCAGGATGCAATCCTCATCCACGCCTGCGCGGTCGCTAACTTCCAGATCGGCCAAACCCCCGAGTTGATCGAGACCGCTTCCAAAAACTACCTGAATATGGACAAGGAGGAAATGACGCGCCAGGTCACCGAAGTGATGCTGGGTAAGATGCGAGAGGTCATCGGTCAGATGGACTTGAAGGAGCTCATGCGCGACCGCGAGAGCTTCAACGCCAAGGTCTTCGACGGCTCCAAGGACGACCTCGCCAACCTCGGCCTCGAGCTGCGCACCTTCAACGTTCAGGACTTCTCCGACTCCCAGGGCATCATCCGCTCCATGGGCGCCGACCAGGCCGCGGAGATCAAGAAGGAGGCCGAGCTGGCGCAGATCAAGGCGGCCGAGGAGGTCGCCATCCGCCAGAACCAGCTCGATTTGAAGCAGGCCGACCTCAAGAAGCAGGCCGACAAGGCGAAGGCCGAGGCCGATATGGTGAAGGCCACCGTGACGGCCGAGAAGCAGCGCGAGCTCTATATCGCCCAGCAGGAGGCCGAGATCGCCGCGGAGACCAAGAAGGTCGAGCTCGCCGAGCGCCAGGCGGACGTGAGGGAGCGCGAGCTGAACGCGACCGTGAAGAAGCAGGCCGAGGCCGACCGCTACGCCGCAGAGCAGGCGGCGGAAGCCGACCTCTACAAGCGCACGAAGCAGGCCGAAGCCGCCCGCATCGAGCGCCAGAACGCCTCTGATGCCGAACTGTATTCCGCCCAGAAGGACGCAGAGGGCATCAAGGCGAAGGCTACCGCCGAGGCCGAGGCCACGCGCCTGAAGGGCGAGGCTGACGGCGCATCCGAGAAGAGCAGGGGAGAGGGCATCGCTGCCGGCGTGAAGGCCCAGGCACAGGCCTACAACGGCATGGAGAACCCCTATCTGCTCGCCAACCGTTATATCGACATCATGCCCAAGGTGGCCGAGCAGGTCGCGAAGCCCCTTACCGCCGTCGATTCCATCAAGATGTACGGATCGGGCAACGCCCAGAAGCTCGTAAAGGAGACCACCTCGATTGTCGACCAGGTCGCATCTGGCCTGAAGGACAGCACGGGAATCGACCTGCCGTCCCTGCTGAACGGCCTGATCTCGAGCTCCGATACCGATACCGACCCTGCAGAAAGCCCAGTTGACTGATGGCCATCTTGCTGGTCGTCTCGGCCTTGCTGCTCGACTTCCTTGGCTGCGCGATGCCCCTGTCATGGATAGTGGACACCAGGGGCATCAAAGCGGGCGTCTTTCTGATTTGGCTGGCGCTCGCCATCGTTGCCGTCCTGATGGGGTTGCTGCATCGCGATGAGCTGACGGGGGTGAACCCCCTGTTGACGGCAGGTCTTGAATCAATCTGCCTAGTCTGTGCAATCTATCCCTTGTTTGGTTTCGCTACGAGCTTGGCTCTCTGCGGTACCGCACAGATCAACACGCTGACCGTCCTTGCCTTTTTAGATCTCCTTGTGACGACCGCAGGATATATTTCCTTGCTCTTGGGTACGGTCTGGCTCATATTCTTCTAACTTCACGGGTGCACCCGTATCGCTTATAGTACCCGCATCATTTATCCCCCGCGCCACAACGGTTGCGGGGGCTTTTCTTTGCCGATGTGACCCATCCCACGCAAATACTAACGACGCGCCGATAGTTCTCAGATAATGCTTGCATTATGCCGATAGGCTGTTATCATATAGTTAAGTCAAAAGCGTTCCCCAAGCGCTGGATGACGGACAGGAAGATGACTACGCGACATCTATAAATATCGTAAGGTGACGGGCGGCGTGCTGCCCATCACCTAGGCTATCTATGTTCGTAATTCCGTTCGGGGTCGCACGAATCCGAAGGGAGTCCGATGATGGGTGCCGATGGCGTGGCGCAGGTCGCAAGGACGATTGCAGTAATCAACAACAAGGGCGGGGTTGGGAAGACCACCGCAAGCAAGGCCCTCTGCGAGGGCATGGCCGAGCGCGGGTTCAACGTTCTCCTGATCGATATGGATGCCCAGGCGAACATCACGACTTGGATGAAGGCCGAGACCGCTCCTGCCGTCCCCACGGTCTTCAATCTGCTCGAGAAGCCCAAGACATCCCTCTCTGATTGCGTCCAGTTCATGGACGGGTGCGACATTATCGCCGGCGATATCGCGATGAAGGACCTCGATTCGGTCCTCTCTCAAGGCCTCGGCCGCGAGTTTCGCCTGAAGCGAGCCTTGGAACCTGCGATGGACGTCTACGACTACATCGTTATCGATTGCCCCCCGTCCCTCGGTCTTTCCACCTTGAACGCCCTCGTCGCGGCAGATGACGTGGTTATCGTAACCGAGCCGTCGATGTTCTCGATTAACGGTTTCGGCAACGTCTACGACCTCGTCGAGTCCATCAAAGCCGACTATGCGTTCAACCCCGACCTCAATATCGACGGCATCCTGCTCAACAAGTACAGCAAGGACGAGGTTGCATCCCGCGCCGCCGACGAGCAGCTTCCCGCAATCGCCGAGCTTGGCCACACGAAGCTCTACGCGGCGCGTCCGATGAAGCACAAGGCGATTGAGGACGCGGCGAACAACAAGGAGCCGCTGTTCGGCTTCCGCCCCAACGATGCCGCCGTGGCCGAGTTCCGCAAGTTTGTGGACGAGTATCTGGGCGGCGAGTAGCCATGGCCGCACCATCGAAGAATCGCATGGACCTCACGGCTGACGCGAAACGAGCCATGCTGAACCGCCATTCGGGACGTGCGTCCGCACGCCCCGCGGAGACTGCCAGGCAGGCAGGCCCCTATCCCTTTGGCGATGAATGCGTGAAGGGGATGGCGGCTGCGATTAAAGCGGCCTACTCCAAGGAGTATGCGGCGGCAGATTTCCCGCGCCAGACGCAAGTCTCCTTCAAGATTGATTCCAAGGCAGTAGACCGCATGAAGGTCGCAGCCGTCACCCACCACATCCGCATGCGCGATCTTTGGGCGATAGCGACCGATATCGTCATCCAAGCACTCGATGAACTCGATAGGGAAGGGATTTAAATGGACGAGATTGAGGATATTACCGGAACCTCGCTTCGGGATTGGCAGGTCGAGCGGGTCTTGGAGCCCAAAGACGCTCTCATTCCGAAGGGGATGAAGACAATCGCCAAAACCCTGCGGCACGCAGGTCAGCTACTCGCGGTAGCGACCGCCCCCAATCCCGATGACCCCGAGACTCCCTGTTATGCCTTTATCACCGTCTCTCGCAAGAACCGCGCTGAAATTAAGGCGTTCATCTGCGAGTTGACGCCCGAGCAATACCAAGATTTATTCGAAAGCGAGTGACCCTATGTCCGATTCTGCAAACAAGCTGCCCGCTCTGACCGATGAACAGCGCCGCGCGAACCTTGAGAAGGCTACAGCCGTCCGAAAGGAGCGCAAGGCCTTGCTCGATTTGGTTCGCCAGGGTTCCGTCACCTTCTCTGCTTGCGACATTTCTTTATTTCGCGGCGGTCATATCAGGCTATGCCGCCGCCATGGCCCTGCTCCTTTGTCCTTGGCTGGCGAAGGGGCTGCGGCGTCGTCTCCCTCGTATTTGATCGATTCTATTTCACGGGTCGGGGTTCACGCTTTCCCGACACCCCCTTTGTTGACTCCTTTCCTTCCTTATGTGACACGTGCCTGAGTGGAAGACGGCGCCGCAGCCCCCTCGCCATATAGCTGCCGGCATGCTCGGCGCGGCGGACTCTGTTGAATTCCATTACTCCCCACACCCCCTTTTCACCCTCCCTACAGACAATGGTCTTCGACACGCCATAGAGTCCCCCGCGGCGGGCATACCGGCGAATTTCCCTAACCCTATAAAAAAGATTGGTGATCCGATATGAGTCAGCTGACTGCTGTCGATATTTCCGATAGCGACCGATTTGAACTCGCAGAGGTCCTCAAAGAGGAATCCGAATCGAGTTCCGCGCCTCGTCCCCTTGAGGACATCCTGCAGGAGACCTGCGACGACGATTTCGACCCAATGAGCCAGCGCAGCTGCTACGAACTGCTTGCAGCGTATATCGCCCGCCCGACGGCGACCATCGAGTCGAAAAACGGACATTCCTCCTGCTCGAATTGCGGTACCGGCATCCCATATCACACCCGCTTCGCCGCGTACTGCCTGGGCTGCGGAGCCGTTTTCAGCATCTAATCGCACGCAGCCGACCCCGCCGCGCCGCTCCACCCACTGGGACGGCATACGTTGGGACGCAAGTTGATAGCCATTCCCCCTATAGAAAGCAGTATCCGAATGGAACCGAATTCAAACCCGATCGATCCCTTTCCCCGCATGGAGCCCGAGGAGCTTCGCGAGCGCCGAAACGCCATAAAGCTCAAGACTTGCCCCTTCTGCGGCGGCACGGTGGCGCCCCGTTGGGCTCCATGGATGGACGGGGCTCCGTGCTGGGAAATCGAGCACACCGATATCGAGCAGGCTGTCGCCGCCAAATGTCCGATCGAGATGGGCGGCTACGACTCCCTTGAGCAGTTGCAGCGGGCATGGGATACCCGCCGCCCTAATGACTCGGCTACCATGATTTACAGGGACGCAAGTGATGCCGAAGCGTAGATACAAACTGGAACGGACGGCCTTTATCGGCTGTCGCAATACCTCCTACATGGATGTCGACGATGCTAAAGCCTGTCCGTTCTGCGGTAGCAGGCAGGTGACTATCTATCCCTACGGACAGGGAGCCACCTCGTATGTCGAGGGCGTACCTACGCTCTACTTTTCATCTGCCACCTGCAAATGTCGAGGTTGCACCGCCGAGATAGACGGTCCCCAGCGCAAATCGATTATCGAGGGCGAGGATGAATACAACGCCTGTATCGCAGCCCTCAAGACTTGGAATACACGCCATGCGGAATAAGGAGGCATAAATTGGGACAGCGTGAAGAGACGACAGAGGAGCTGTCCGAGCGCGTTTTGGCTCGGTTGCGCCGCGAGTATTCCCTGGTCTCGTCTGAGGTGTGGGTGGACGATGTCCATCGCGTCGATTTTGTCGGTTTCAGGCCCGCGCGGAACTCACCGTTCCCATCATCCATCGAGCGGGGTGAATTCGTCTTCGTCGAGGTCAAATCGTGTATGAATGACTTCAAGAGCGGACACGGCCTGACGTTCCGGGGCGATGCGAACTGGCTCGTCTGCCCGCCTGATCTCGCCCAGACGCTCTATGAGACCCGACAGCTCCCCAAGGACGCGGCGGTCTTCTGCCCGGACGCCCGCGGGCGTCTGCAGAAAAAATTCGACCTCGGGATCGGCCCGGGGAGCAGCCGGATTGCATCCGTCTCCGAGCTCCTGTTCCGAATGGTGAACCACAGCGCATACTCCTACCGTACATCGCGCGGGGTCTTTTCGAACGACTATTGCCCGTGGTGCAGCCCGTACCGCGCCAAGCTCCTCAACGATATCGATGATGTCTGTGGGGATATGGACCTGATTGAGGGGATAGAGCTCGCACTCGAGGTCAATGACCCGCAAGGGGTGCATTTGAGCATGTCCCACGACAACGGCATCGACTGCGCTTATATTCCCATCAACTATTGCCCGATTTGCGGGCGAAATTTTCGAAAGGATAGATAAATGACCGTTATTGAGTATTGTCGCGAAGAGGCCAAGTGGCGCGATCTCGTGATTATCCGAGATAACGGATGGGTGACGTGCTCGGCCTATATCGAACACAAGAATTTATTACGCCTGCCGCCCGATATAGCCAATGCCGAGGTTGTCGGCGCAGAGCGCGGCTGGATTCGCCTCGCGAACCGGTCAGGCGGTTTAGAGGATACCCCATGCGTCTATCTCGATATCAAATAGGGAAGTTAAAGGAGGCTGATCATGACCGTTATCGAATACTGCCGACATGAGACCAGGGTCTACGAACTCGTGATTATCCGAGCTGGCGGACGGGTGAGGTGCTCGGCCTATATCGACCACGAGGATTTATTTCGCCTGCCGCTCGATATAGCCGAGGCTGAGGTTATCCGCTCAAAGCGCAGCTATATTGACATCGCAACTCGCGCGGGCGGCGCATGGAGTTCTCCGTGTGTCTATCTCGATATCAAATAGGGAAGTGCTCTGGGTGGATCAAGACGAGATTGCAGTCATCATTCCCTGCTATAACGAGGCCCAGACCATCGGCAAGGTGGTCGACGATTTCAAACGCGAGCTGCCAGCCGCGACGATCTACGTCTATGACAACGACTCGACTGACGCGACCGCCGCTATCGCAATGGGGCACGGCGCGACCGTCCGATTCGAACCTCGCCACGGCAAGGGAAACGTCTGCCGGCAGATGTTCCGAGATATCGATGCCGCCTGCTACCTCATGGTGGATGGCGATGATACCTACCCTGCCCAGGCAGCGAAAGCCCTTTGTGAACCGATTCTAAGCGGACGAGCCGATATGGTAGTCGGTGACAGGCTGTCCAACGGGACGTACGCCAAGGAGAATAGGCGTGCGTTCCATGGCTTTGGCAACGATTTGGTCCGCGCCATGATCAAGTGGATTTACGGCTACGAATACGCCGACGTCATGACGGGTTTCCGCGCCATGTCCAAGCCCTTCGTCAAGACGTTCCCCGTTCTTTCAGACGGCTTCCAAATCGAGACCGAGATATCAATACATGCCGTCGACCGCCGGTGGCGCATCCAAAGCGTCCCCGTAGACTATCGGGACCGGCCCGAGGGATCGGAGTCGAAGCTGAATACCCTGTCCGACGGCATTAAGGTCGTCGCAATGGTCGGCACCCTTTTCAAGGACTACCGACCCCTGAGGTTCTTTTCCCTGGTTGCGCTTCTGTTTTTCATCGTTGGAATGGCGCTGGGTCTCCCCGTCATTCACGAGTTCGCCGCTACTGGCATCGTGCCGCGTTTCCCGACCGCGATTCTCGCCGCGGCCTTGATGTTTCTCTGCGCCCTGGCGCTTGCCACCGGTTTGATTCTGGATGCGGTGGCGAAGTCGGATCGTAGGCAGTGGGAGCTTGAGGTCTACCGGTCATTTCCCAATCCTCATGAAGGCACGTCCGATAGACCGTGGTGGGCAACCCAATTTCAACCCCGAGACAATCGGCACCCGCTCCCCTAGGTACTGCCTACCGGTTATATTCAAATTGATTTACGCTCTGCCGACTCTTGCGGCAAGAATTAGCTATAATAACTATAGTTAATGCGAACGTTCCCCAAGCGTTTCGATGGACAGGATGTAGCCGAAATGAATATCTACGAATCGCAGACACCGCTACCTGATAGCGACACCCGAATCCACTTTGCCGCAAGGCTCCGCTACAACTCGCACTGTCATGGCGCGGCGGGTATACCTATCGGTCCCGCTTCAATCGCCGGCATTATAGAGGAGACGGTTGCCGACGAGATGCCCTTTACCGATGAGGATACGCTGGACCTGCTCGCGAACATGATTGACCCCGGCATCTGCGAGAACCTTAATGGGCCGCAGACTGGACATTTCACATGCTCCGCTTGCGGGGCGGACGGACCTCTCGGCAAGGTCCGCCTGCCCGATGATAGCTGCGAGGGCGGATGGAGAGTCGAACTCTTAAAGAACTGCCCCTATTGCGGACGCAAGGTCGTGATGCCCAAAAGAACGCTTTTGAAGGTAATTCCAGGCGACACTAAAGCCCGTCAAGACTGATAAGAAGGACGAGACTCTATATGGATAACCTAACCAACGTGAACCGCGAGATGGCATACGCGCTCCGTTCCCTTGCACTTGCAGGTCCCAAGCCTGTCAGTGAATACGTCAATGTCACCGCTGCGCTGTCTAAGCTGGGCATTGAATGCCACAGTGCCGAAGGGGAACTCCTTATTGAGAGACGCGACGCGCTCACACTTGCAGACTATATCGATCGCCCTGTGGGTGATTCAGGCTTCGCACGGCATGCTCGCCTCGATATCGCCATGTCCCTCCGCAACGCAGTCTCGGACGCAGTCTTCGAGGAAATATCGGACGGCGATACTCTGGGCCGACGAGGCCTGCTGGACCTTTGCGACCTCGCCAAGGCTTTTGGCTTGGACGTGAAGTATTACAACGAGGAATACCCCGCAGTCGAGCAATGTGCCGCAAGAGACCTAGCCGACAAGATTGACGTGATGACATGCAGATATGTCCGCGGGCAGGATGACGAATCGAAAAACTTCGAGGGTCCTGTATGGTTTTGCGACAAATGCGGCCATGACGAGGGGGAGTACGGCGCCTATTTCTACCGCCATTGCCCCATCTGCGGCCGAGTGATTGAAAAGACTGAGGGGTAACGATGTTGGATAGTTCTGCTGACATGACGTCGATGGAATGTCGCTACTTATGGGAAATCCTCAAATTGAAGTATGCGGACATCGAGCCATATGACCTCGATGCCCTGCAGGGCTATATTGCCCTCGCGTGCGCCGAATCATGTCGCAAGGGCGAGACTCCGCGCTACACGATTCCTCGGCGCAAGGACGATAGCCTCTGCTACAAGATGAACCCCGATGGCGGCATTGCTAAGGCATATCTGAAAATCGACTGTCCCGGTCAGTGGAACGGTCGCGAGGCGGTGAGTTTCAAATCCGACGGCTTCATAGGCTTCTGCGGCTGGGCTGACTCGCAGAATAGCCAACCGTTTTACCGAGCCTGGCGTGAGTGGTGCTGCAGATATATGGCCTACAGGTACGAGGATGGTCGGCTTGTCGAGATAGTGGATGGACTGGAAAATGTTGAATACTGATGATGAGAATCGTATTCGCGGCTCGCATGGCGATGCCGTTGTCGTCGACCCCGCCGTGCTCATTGACCTTGCCGAATACCTTGAATCGATAACGTCGGTGGTCTACTGGGAGGGCAAGTCTATCTGCGGGACGGGAAACGACGTTTCCAACCGCCTGCGGAAGATTGTCTCTCAATCTAGATCCTGTTGAGAGGAGAAAGTCTTGGATATACTCCCATGCCCTTTCTGCGGCAACTCTGACATAGAACCGAGCCGCTACGACGTCGATATGTATGACGGCACGGACGGCGTTACTGTCTACGACGTCCGCATGATAATGAACTGCGGCGACTGCAACATGCACATGATTGGCCCAGACGGCATTGCCGACTCAATAGACGATGCTGAGGACACCGCGCGGATTCTGTTGATTCGTCAATGGAACGCAAGATGGACCCCGAGCGATAGGGGCGCGGATGAATTGGTTTAGATACGTATTTCTTGCACTGATTCTCGTCTGCGCAGTCAGTTTACTTAGTCTGCTCGCACCCGATTCAAAATCATCCGATAGACGTTTCCGCATATATATCGCATCGGTCGTTGCCGTGGGTGCGATTATCTGCGTTCTGTTTCAGGCTCTAGTTCCGACAAGTATTGAATCGGCTGGGGAGAAAACTGAGGTTGCAGGGACCCACTCCCTTGCCTCGCTCAAGACGGAATCTAGCCTATCGGGCGCAACGGCGCTTTCTTTCGGATACCTTACCTCAACCGATGAGTACGTCCTGATGGTGAAGCAAGATGATGGGGGTTATCGGAGAAGATGCTACCCTGCCAAAACGGTGGTAGTGTACGAGGACGCGGATGCCGAGGATGCGAGAGTCGAGACGGTCAATAGCTATGAAATCGTCCGTTTAAACTATGCATTGCCCATAGTTGGCGAATGGTCGCGCGATCAGTTGTCTTTCAGCAGGCAGGAGACACGAATACACGTCCCGCAAGGTAGCATCACCCAGGGTGAGTATGATTTCTCTTAGTGCGCAGGCAGCGTGATCGGGCGTTTTCTAAGGCGGTCGTGAGATCGCTTTTTTTGATGTTCTTTTGCCGCATGGATCTTGTTTCCCTGCTCGTATTCAACTATACTATATGACTGAAGCGGGACGTCTTCCGTCCCGCAATCCCATATGGAGGGATGTTTCCAAATGACATTCCATTGCATGATAATCGGGAGCAGGGGCTATACCGACTACGACGCTTTCAAGGCGAAGTGCGATGCCCTTCTCGCCGACAAGACCGATATCGAGATCGTTTCGGGCGGCTGCTCGGGTGCCGATGCGCTGGCCGAGCGCTATGCCCATAGTCATGGCTACCCGTTGCAGATTTTCTCCGCCGATTGGTCCCGATATGGGAAACGAGCAGGTTACGTAAGGAACCGCGAGATGCATGCCTACATCTCGACCTTTCCCGAGCGAGGCGTTATCGCCTTTTGGGACGGACACAGCAAAGGCACCGCCCAGAGTTTCGCTCTTGCAAAAGAGTTCGACAATCCGATCAGGCTAGTCAGAATTGACGTTCCCCAAGGTTCACCGATTCCATAATTTCATGGACGCATCTTGTTGGCATGCCGTTATCTGCAACGGAAACTGACGGCGTGCCGTTTTCCTGTGCTAAAATCAACGTCAGTTAATGCGTTTCCCCAAGACGCATCGGACAGGAGAAGACTAGGCGCAGTTCCGGAAGGACATTTCGTGCTGCGTCGGAATTGCAGGCAGGCGTTGCCCTGCCGAAGAGTCGCGCAGTAGGCCGGGGAGACGCATCTGGTTATCGATAGGAAAGGATGCGAGACCAATGACCCGACCAACTGAAATGAGCGGCGCCCGTGAAAATCTCTAACTCGAAAGTCAGGCGGCTGCTAGAGTTCGGCATCGCGCTCTTCTTTGCCGTAGGCACCTCGTTTTTGGCTCAAGGCGCTGGATTCTTCGGTGTCTCCGCTGCCAATCAGTTTGTCACGGCTCCCCATTCTTCTGATGTAACCTCGACCGCAAGTCAGCCGATTTCGATTCCTGGCTACACCGGCAACCCGTCTGTAACGCTTTCGGATACGAGTGGTTTGTCACCTAAAACGGCACCTACTGATCCGATTCTCCCAGATCTCGATTCGACCGGTCGATGCGGCTCCGTGGAGATGGTTATCTCCCTCGAGACGGCTCCCGCACGAGGGGAGAAGCGTGGCTCAATCGGAATGGTGAGGCCCTCCGGTTGGCACACGGTTCGCGACGATTCCCTTGATGGCAAGTATCTGTACAATCGCTGCCACTTGGTAGCCTGGTGCCTGTCTGGCATGAACGCCGAGAAGCGCAACCTAATCACGGGAACCCGCTATATGAACATCGAGGGCATGCTGCCCTATGAGATGCAGGTGTGCGACTTTATCTTTGCCGGCGGCGGTCGCGTCTACTACAAGGTGACCCCCGATTTCCGTGACGGCGAATTGGTCGCACGCGGTGTCCGCATCCAGGCGTACTCCTTGGCGGATAAGGGCAAGAGCATCGATTTCGATGTCTACTGCTATAACGTTCAGCCTGGCTACAGGATTGATTACGCCACGGGCGAAGCGACGAAAGTAAATTGATTTGATTTCAGAACGGAGATTCATACATGTACACAACGGTGACTTTTATGGGGCGCGACGTGACTGCCAATGCGGAGGATGAGCTCCCAATCAAGAACCACCTTCCTGCTGACCTGGGGGCGAGCTTCCGCACGCTGAACCAGTGGCTCAATCGCGGTTTCGCGCCAAAAGCGAAGGCCGTTGGATATAGGATGCATCCTTCGGTCATGGCTCGGAGAACGTATGTCTATTTCCATGAATCGGATGTTGAGGACGATTGCGGTCACAGCCCGGCCGACTCGGCCAGCTACCTCAATGAAAAACAGGTGGTTCAGAGCGCCTTAAAGCAAAGCACGGGCTCAGGCGGCTTGACTGCAATCGGCATGAAAGGCCTTATGGACTAGGTGGTTGTTTTGGAAGAGCCCGGAAACGAGACGCGCCTACCTATTCCATGGGGCGCCGTTATCTACGCCGCGATAATCCTAGCGGCTATCGGCACGGTTCTACTGATAAGGTCGTTCGTTATTGAGCCGTTCAGCATCCCCACCGAATCGATGTGCGATACGCTTCGAGTCGGCGATAGCGTGCTAGCTGAGAAGATTACCCTGGAGTTGGGTGAAACCGCCTCTGCGGGGGACGTTATCGTCTTCGAGAACCCCGAAAAGGGCTCCGAGAAAGACGTCCTATGTAAGCGTGTTGTCGCCTGCGCCGGACAGACGGTCGATATGAAAAACGGATCGGTATATATCGATGGGAAGAAAATCACGGAGGATTACGCGAAGGGCGATTCCTATCCGCTGTACCTTGGAAAGGGCAAGCATATATCCTACCCCTATAAAGTTCCCGAGGGCGAGATTTGGGTCATGGGCGACAACAGGGAGAATTCCGCAGATTCCCGCTATTTCGGCCCGATATCAGAGGACAGCGTGATAGGCATCTGCGTCATGCGCTACCTGCCTTGGAACCGTATCGGCCTCCTTTGAGACATATAGTTTGACATTTAGTCATACTCAAAAGGGCATCCTTTAATGGATGCCCTTTTCGTAAATCTCTTTGTTATTATTCTCATTTTGATCTTGTATCCTCGCCAACATTCAACTATACTATATGTCATCAAGCGGAACGAAAGGCGTTCCGCACACCCGGAAGGGAGATACCCTATGGATCGCAAATTGGATGACTTCCTCTTCTACTTCCCGAGGATTGTCATGGCGCTGATCGGCGCGGCGGCGTTTGCTTTCGGTGCATGGTTCAGCCAGTTCTACTACCTCTATCTGAACTGCATCGTATTGCCCATCTCTTGGGCTATTGCCGCATACGGCATCGAGTGCGCCAGCCAAGTAGTCAAAGCCTACCGCTGCTCGCTGTAACCGCCGACAGGGGGAGTGCAACGGCGCTCCCTACCTTATCGACTATTACCCTACAGAGAAAGGAAACAACAATGACTGAGGAAATGATGAGCCTGGATGAGGTTGCAAAGGAATGCAAGGAAGCGGCTGAATATTTGGCGAGCCAGCCCGGTGAAGGCTATGATCTCGACACGCTCATGAGGGACAAGAACCTTGAATTCGAAGAATCCTTGTCTAAAGCCGAGAAGCGTCTCATTCGCGCGAATGAAATCGAGAACCTTGAATGCCTCGCCGCGCACCTCGAGCGCCTGCCGAGGCATTGTTTCCATGGCAATCAGATGACCGGATTCGGCAATTATATTTCGGCCATCATCTACGATGCTGTGGAGGTCCTCAAGGATAACAGCTAGCTCCGAACAAAAGGCGGTCGCGAGATCGCCTTTTTTCGTGTCTTTTACCTTGACCGATCTTGCTTCCCTGCTCATACTCAACTATGCTATATGTCAATAAGCGGGATGAAAGGCATCCCGCAAACCCTTTTGGAGGTACCCAATGACTGCCTACACGGATGAGCTTCTCGAGCGCAAATGGCGCGAGCTGGGAAACGTTCCGATTGACTACACCCCTGACGAGCTGGACGGCGTTTTGGGGACGGATTGGTTCATCTTCGAGCAGGGCGAACCGCTAGTCGAAGGTGTCTGGCGCTGGTTCGATTCCCACTACACCGCAGGTATCGGTGCCTTGATGTTCGGAACCGACGAGTAGATTGATGGCCGTGTGCGCTCTGGCGCACACGGGTAAAAGGAGGATATGATGCAACCGAATCGAAAGGAAATCGAGACGATTGCCAGGGTTCGAGGCTTGAACCACGAGGCGCATCGCATGATCGGTAAGATTAAAGTGCTTGAGGAACCTGAGGAGGGCGTTTTTCGAGATCGCATCCTTGTGAACTACGAGCGGATGCGTCTGGCCATGGAGAGAATCGGGCTTTTGCTTGAGGTCAGGTTGCACTCCAAGGACTGTGATTTTGGGGAGTATATATTCCAGAAGGTGGAGCATGACTTGGATATTCTGGAAGACCAGATCGGCGTCTTGGACACCCTAATCGACCTCTCGCAGATACAGGAGTTTTAAAGGGCATCTGGTTTAGTGGGCGCTCATCCATCTCCATGAACGCCTTGTATTGGAAAGGAAACAGGCATGAAGAAAGTCTTTAAGTTCACTGAAACTCGTTCTTGGTACTTCGAGCTCGATGTTGACGAGGGGGCACAGGTCGAGGAGGCATTGTCGGCGTTGGTTGGAACCGAGGGTTTTAATTATTATCTGACCGACCGCGCCGAGGATGAATATAAGAGCGAGTGGGATGAACTATCATCAGGCGAAAAGCGCACATGCTGCGATCATGCTACCGAATATTTTCGAAAGGTCGCGGATAGGGAACTCGAGGGAGAGGCTCGAGATTTGGTTTTGAAATCGCTGCGTGATAGCGAATAAATCGTACTTTGATAAACGGTTTCCGTGCCGCTTTATTTCATGCCATTTTTCGAAATCGATCTTGTTTTTCACTCTATATTCAACTATACTATATGTCAACAAGCGGGATGAAAGGCATCCCGCAGACCCTTTTGGAGGTACTTAAATGAGCTGCTACGTCGTTTCCGATCTCACGATTTCCGCAATCGTCGCCGCAATGGCAGACACCGATTTCGAGCCGGCGAGCTTGAAGGACGAGGAGTCGGGCGTCAAGTACAACCCCGCGACTTGCGGCCAGATTGTCGGGCAGATGCTTCTCGATGCCAATTACGCTTCCGTCAACGAGTACTACGGCAAGCATACCCGCGCCCATGAGTTCAAGCTCACGCAGAAGCAGGACGGGAAGCCCTTCACTCTCGGCGAGAAGTACGGCTGCATCGAGTGCTACGAGTATCAGGCCTGCCAGCAGCCTGGATACGATAATTCGGAGATCCACGGCGCACTCGATTACGCAAAGGACGACTTAACCCGCAAGATGCTTAAAAAACTCGGTGAGGAGTGCGTTTGGGGTCTGGAATAACTTCATTTCACACAAAAGGCGGTCTCGCGGCCGCCTTTTTTCTGAACGATTTCCCAGTTGGATCTTGCATCCCTGCCAATATTCAACTATACTATATCTAACAAGTGGGATGAAGGGCATCCCGCAAACCCGAAGGGAGATACCCCCATGAAGAACTTCACCATCAAGGTCACCGAGCATCGTGAAGGTCTGGTCGTTGTCGAGGGCAAGGACGAGAATGATGCCCTAGAGCGTTTGGGTCGAATCATAGAGAGCGATGCTTTCTGGAATGACTTCGAGAACTGCGGCGAGTATTCGCTCGAGACTGAGGTCGAGTCCGACGACAGCTGCGATGACCCGATTGCCGAGTGGAACGACGAAAGCTACCGCGACCTGTTTGGCAATTAGTCCCAACAAAAGGGCATCGGCCTATCCTGTGCCCTTTTCATCCTATTTTCCCGGTTGATCTTGCATCCCTATCCATATACAACTATACTATATGTCAACAAGCGGGGCGAACGGCGTCCCGTAAGCCTCAGAGGAAGGAACTTCAAATGTCCAACGCGAACGATATTTCCAGGTACGTGACCAGGGTGGACGACGGCCTGATCCGCCCCATGACGGTGCGCGAGCTGATGTCCAGGCTGAACGAACTGATCTCTATCGACAAGTCTATAGCGAGGATGCCTGTGGGATTGTCGACTGACGCGGAGGGTAATATGATTTATGTCCCCCGTGTTTTCACACCGAATGACCCGGAGAAAAACGATGGATACACAACCTTTGCCGATCTTGTCGGCGTGCTTACCGATGAGGACTGCGCTTACTACCGTGTTCCCAAGTGCGTTGTGATTGGATAGGTAGGACACACGAGGACTGCATAGATAGTCTAGAGGGCGATCGGTAGTGCTCGCCCTCTTCCATTAGATACACTACCTTGAACCCTTGAGCTCAGTTCGATTACTCCAAACCTTTTTCGATCTTTTCTCGATTTGATCTTGCATCCCTGCCCATATTCAACTATACTATATGTCAGCAAGCGGGATGAAAGGCATCCCGTAGACCCTAGTGGAAGGAACACACACCATGTCTATCAATCGCGTTCTGCTTTCCGGTAACCTCACCCGTGACCCCGAGCTCCGCGCTACCGCAGGCGGTACCCCCGTCCTCTCGATCGGCCTTGCCGTCAACGACCGCCGTCGCAACGCGCAGACCAGCGAGTGGGAGGATTACCCCAATTTCGTCGATTGCTCGATGTTCGGAACCCGCGCCGAGGCAGTCTCCAAGCACATGCAGAAAGGCGACAAGATTGCCATCGAGGGGAAGCTCCGCTTCACCCAGTGGGAGAAGGAAGGACAGCATCGTACCAAGCTCGAGGTGGTCATCGAGGATATCGAATTCATGGCCCAGCGTCGAGACCAGTAGGAACCAAAAGGCAGGTGGTCGAAAGATTGCCCGCCTTTTGACATATGCAACTGGCGGAACGATAGCCGTTCCGCGTTTTTTCGCAATGGAATTATCCAGCAGTCTATAGATTGGCGGTACGTATGGTAGTTGATTTTAAATATTCGGATGCCTACAGCCGAGCAAATGTCGTCGCCTATAAATCACAGGACGGAAGCATTTACGTGGGCGCGGCAATTTACCCCTTTGATTCTAGAGATTCGGTTTTCCGCCGCTGTTCGAGGTATTTGCCGGGGCGGGGACGCGAGGCAGCACAGGACTTCCAGGCATTGGCGGCCGGTGACCTCGATTTACTTGAGAAGTTTGATGCCTATGCTATTCCGGTCGATGCGGACATGCTGGCCCTTTGCGGGGTTAATCTGGCCCTGTCCAAAACAGACCTTCATCTGGCGCTCGAGGAGGAAGCTGTATTGCTGGACAGAGACTTTGCCGATGCATTCGATTTTGAAGAGGAATAGTTGCTAGGAGTATCGATACCTCGGTACTCCTTATATTTTTCTTAGAGGATCATGCATCCCTATCATATAGCAACTATACTATATGTCAACAAGCGAAACGTTAGGCGTTTCGCAGACCTTAGTAGAAGGGAATTGACATGGCTACGAAAAGCTATCTGGCAACAGCATTTATCGGCGATCGGGAGGTTAGCGGGGCTTTTGGAAGCGGCGAGTTTCGCTCGAGCCTGAACTTCGCGAGGCGAGAGCTTCGCGGGTACCAGCGCCTGGCGGAGACCATCTACCGACACGAAGTCGTATTCTGCAACCGACGCGGTCTAGAGGATATAGCCGCCCCAGAGCTTGTGTTTGGCATCCTTACCGAAACAAAAGATAGCGAGACCGGTATTGTTGAGTCCAATTATTCCGTGACGTCGACCTACACAGCCGAGGATTTCGTGTCGGATACTCGAGACGCATTTCTCGCCTTTGCCGCCGAAGATTTCGGCGAGCAAATCGCGTCCGAAGCTGTAGCGCTCGTTGATAGTCAAACCACGTCGATGCCATGGCATAAGCGCTTCGAGATATGGAACTGCCTCTCGAGTTACGACATATACGGCGTTTCGACTGCAAATCAACTCATTGATGGGGTCAGGGAGCTCGCAGCTGCCCTTGCTGATGGGCGCACAGCTGACGTAGACGGGGAAAGCCCCGTCTTTCAGGCTTTCCACCGCTTCGAGCGAAATAATCCCGACAGGGAATAGAGAGCGCTGAGGAAGTGGTATTCCTCCGATATCGAGAGAAAAGGGCATCGGCTTATCCGATGCCCCTCTGCCCGTGACCGCCTCGCATATGCGGTCACGGCATGAACATGCAGCATGAACCGAACTAATGGAATTACATTAGTTCGGTAGCGATCACATAAGTTTCCAGCCCCTTGAGAGGAACCGATAATGAAGAAGACCGTGATGTACACCGAGACCAGGACATGGTTCTTTGATTTGGATATGTCTAAGGACGCAGATCTCGATAAGACCATGCGTGCGCTGAAAGACACGAACGGTTTCTATTTCTATATAGACGATTGCACGTCAGATGACTATGAGAGTGCCTGGTAAGAGATGCCGGAGGACTGGCGCAGCGGGAACGACCCCGACTATACCGAGGACTTCCGCTCGATAGCCAAAAGAGAGCTGAAAGGGGAGAACCAAAAAATCGTACTGACCTCCTTGACAGAACATGCACAATAGAACGGAAAGGACGGCTCCCAAAGCCGTTTATTCCATATCATTTCCCAGCTAGATCTTGTATCCAAATCCAAATTTAATTATACTATATGCAACAAGCGAAACGACAGGCGTTCCGCAAACCAATTTGGAAGGATTGAATATGTTGAATTACGTTCGATACACAGATGCTTTTTGTGCCTTGGCAGAACAGTATATTTCTGAGTGCATCGCCAAGAGAAAAGAAATCTTGGACGCAGATAAGGATACGGCGAATGAGACGGCACTTCCCAATTTTAAAGCGCTGGTCGAGGACGTATTGAGTGAAGAAGCAGACGAGAATGGTCTGTGCTTCAGTTGCTGGGGAGTTACCGATAACTATGATTCCGACCGACCGTTTGTTTGTAAGCAAACAGACACTGGCAAAGAAATTGTTTTGGACGCAGCATAGATATAAGGCGGTCGAAAGATCGCCTCTTTCATGCTATTCTCCTAGCTAGATCTTGCAATCCGCCCCAAATACAACTATAATATATTCCACAAGCGGAACGACAGGCGTTCCGCAAGCCCGAAGGGAGACACTTCCGATGCTAAAACAGGACTATATCGAGACAATCGCGGCCTACATAGTCGAGAGTTGGGACGCCGCCGATGCAGGCGACCGAGCGGCAAGTAGCACGGCTAAGAACGGTGCCATGCGTGTCGCAAGGCAGGCCGCCGAGGAGCTAGGTCAATCGGCTGGCTATTGGCTCGCCGAGTCCCAATTCCGAGCGGCAGACTTGTATTAGGTTTCATCGCAGGGGAGGCGCCGTTATATCGACTTGGCGGCGTCTCCCCTCGTCGACAGCCTCAATCAAACGTGAATTGAACGATACGGGCGTGCATGCGGGAGACTTTGCATGTTTCAGAAAGGTGGTTCTAAGCTGATGCTAGTTCTCAAGAAAGACGCGCTGGTAAAACTTCTCGGTGATGAGCTCTACGGGATCGAATTGAAGAACGAAATGCTTCAAGATCTCGAGAATCGCGCGACTGGGAGACGTGAGATTCTCGATATTGTCGGGAACCTTTGCGATGACTATGGATACAATCGGCGTGAGGTACAGGCAAAAGCCCAAACCAGGCTCAAGAAACTGCTTGCATGCAGGGACGGAAAGGACGATTGGGATCCCTACGCCTATATCAAATTGACCGAGCTGTCTAAGTTCGTTTTACCGATGATACCGCACCAAAGTTAACCCAAAGGCGGTTTCGCGACCGCTTTTTTGTTCTCGTTTTTCGCAATAGATCTTGCATCCCTATCCATATTCAACTATACTATATCTCGATAAGCGAAACGAAAGGCGTTTCGCACACCCGAAGGGAGATACCCCATGAACCCTATCGATTCCAAGCTCAAGAAGATTCTCGCCATGATTGACGGCGCGACGTCCGAGGGCGAAGCCAGGGCGGCATCCCTTGCCCTCCAGCGCCTCCTTGCCGCGAACAACATGACCATCGATGATATCGACCTCAACGACAATGTCCCCGAGGTCAACGAGTCTGCCGAAGACCTCGGCAAGCGCGTGCCGGAGTGGGTCAAGGTCCTCGCATACGTCATCGCGAAGAACTACCGTTGCCGCTGCTACATGCAGACGAGCCATGGCGCATATGACTATTGGAGCGGCCGTCGCAACGTGACCGGCACCTGTTTCGTTTTCGTCGGCGAGTCCCAGGACGCCACGGTCGCAGCCGGTTGTTTCCGCGCCACCAAGCACGCGATCGAGAAGTGTTTCAAGAAGTTCTGCGACAAACGTTTCGAGCAGGATGGAACCAAGATTGGGCGCCGTGCGGGCGTCAAGAACAGCTATTGCCTCGGTTTCATTCAGGGGCTCGAGAACTCCTACCGCGAGCAGCTCGAGCAGGACGAGACCATGGCCTTGGCGATCGTGGTGCCCGAGAGCGTCAACCGCTACATGAATGACGAACTGAACTGCAAAAAGATGAAGCCCCGCCCCATTACCGTCTCCTCCGATCACTCAATCGAGGATGCCGGCAGGCAAGACGGCTACAGCTTCGGTCAGGGCGACCGCATCGCATCCTGCGCATAGTGACCGACACCAAATAGGGGAGGGTGATGCCCTCCCCATCCATTTCCTATATATGGCCATAGGAAAATTAGCGCCGATTTGAGTGGAGTTGGTTCGCCATCGTACTGATAGAATTAGACGATATGCATGACTGCAACGAGTCATGCGACCCCGCTACAGGAAGGAACGATTATGTTCGATTTCAAATGTTCAATGCAGGCCCAGCTTGATAACTTGTGGCTCAAGCCCGAAGACCTCGCACGAGGCATCGGTGTTCGCGTGTCGAGCGTGCGCAAATGGCTCGACCCCGAGCTCGATTGCGTTCCGGTCAAGGACGCCTTTGATTGGGTCTACGACCAAACCGAGAAGCTCGGAAACCTTACAATGCATTGCCTGAACGAGGCGAATGAGTCTGCCGAGAAGTTCGGCCGACATATCTTTCGCTGGTATCGCGACGAGGATCTGCCCGAGACCGAACCGATGGGTCTCTACAATCTAGCGAGTCACCTCGTCGCCGACCAACTTGATGCTAAAGATATAGAGTACTCATTTGTCTATGCGTGCCGCGATGATGAATGGATTGAGCAGCACTTGGATGATTTCCCCGACCTCGACCCTAAGGCCGAGTTTTCAGCCTGGGCAGATATCTTGGGAGTGCCGACGTCCGAGATTGCAATGGGATTGGGCATTACAGGCCGTTCGGTAAAAGACTGGAAGAACCCCAAGCGCGACACAATGCTGCCGGTAGATGAGGCATGGGACTTCCTGGAGGATTACGCTGATGCGATTGAGTACCGAACCGCCGAACTTCTCGAAAGCAAGCCCAATCCGATGCCGTATCACCCTATGACCCGTCTCGGAACCCTTTCGAAACGGGAACGTATCGACAACCTTGCAGCCCTGGCTGCCTCCAAGCGACTCATGGCCGACGGCAAGACTGTTGTAGATTTCGCATACGTCTAAGACCGTCCTGTGGGCTGAAACAGTTGCAACCCAATGGCTAGACCCAGCGCGAAGCATGCTGCGGCATCGCTTCTATTGGATGATGAATGGAAAGTGACCAATCTATGACCATAAGTGATGGAATGATCAGAGCAGAATGGCGCTCCTTGGAACAAGCCGAAAACGCAAAACGTAAATGCGCGGACTGCCTCTATTGCACTTGCAACGGAAACGTTCGGGACGATTTGCACCGTCCCGAAGATACAACAGTTGAGTACATATGCCACCGCAGGGACGGCCATGAGTTCGAGACTGCCCATTCAAACCGATGCAATTACTGGAAGAAGCGCGATGAAAGTTGATCCGAGCGCTACTTTTTCACATCGGCACGCGGTTTGTTCTCGTCAATCCCACGCAGGTCGAACTGTTTGTTTCCACGTTTAAGCACGAGCTGCCAGCCGCACGCATCGCAGATCTTGACAAACTCATCGATGGTGAATCGCGTATTGTTGTGCAGGCGCGTCGACAGACTGCCCTTCTGCTTGCCGGTTTTAATCGATGCATCCTGCAGTGTCATGCCGCAATCTTGAACCATATAGCGAATGGCGTCGGACGAACCAATTCGTTCAAGCACTGGATACCTCTTTCAGATATACGATAGTCTATTCCGATTATAGCCATTCTAGCTATTTCCTAGACGCGACAATGCGATCGGCCGTTGCCCGACCACTGCCAAAAGCACTGAAAACAGTGCCGAATCGTCCCTCAATCGCCCTCGGTTCGCTCGTGAGATTGCCGCAGCGGCAAATCGTTTTGAATATATACAGGCTGTCCCAAGATGTAGATGCCAATTCCAACATTAGGAGGACAGATGGATAACGACACCCAATTCGACCCGTCAGCTATTCGCATGGCGTATTTCGCCCTGCTCTTGAGTGGTCGAAAGTACGACGACCTTGAGCTTGCCGTCGCTCAGGAGTTGCTGAAAATGGATCGCCTCACCGCAGAGCGGTCCCTGCCGTCCATGGTTGCTCATTCAGTGCGAATCGCAGCAACGATTAACTCGATTGAGTTCGAGGAATCTTCGAAGCGTTACCTGATTAAGTTCCAAGCGGACAACGGAGAAAAGGAGGAGAGGATCCGTTCCGAGCGCGTTGATTCCAACCATAAGAGCGCGGTAAAGAAGATTTGGGAACGTGACCTGGTCGGTCATCGTGTCCTCCTCTTCAAATACAAAGACAGGGTCGGAACAAAAGAGGCGCCCAACGGCTATCGAATCGCCCCATACTGCATCGACCTCAGCAAGGTGGAGTAGCAACAGATGAAGCGCAAGAAACTGGTTGATTTGGATTTAAAGGCGATAGTCGAAACCGAACTCGAGAACCGTAACTGCGACGGACTCTATTCTCCATGCAAGCGCTGTGAGTGTGGCTGTTCCCGAACGAAACTCTTTTCCTGCGGTAAGGCCTGCGCAGATTGTCGCCCCGGTTTACAACGCCCCGGCACGAGCGACCTAAAAATCGTCTCACATGATGAATACCGTGAGATTATCGACCGAATCGAAGCCAAACACAAGCGCCACGAGGAGAAGCTCCGAGCCGAAGCAATTGAGAAAAGAAAGGCCGAACGACTCGAAGCAAAGCAGATTAAAGAGGAAAACGCCCTCAAAAAGAAGCAGGCGCGAGCCGAGAAGAAGCAGCGGCGGGCTGATAAACGAAAGCAGTTCATTGATAGCATCCATGCTAAACTTGAGAAGCAGGTCGAAGATATTTCAGCCGCGATACGCACGAGTATTCTTTGCAAACTTCTCAGTGGCGTATCGATCGGATCGATTGTCTTCTCGATTGCATCTATCATCTTCTTTGAGGTTATCAAGCATGAATGGATGGCTTCGGCGGCAAAGGCAGAAGCGCTTGCAGCCGTTTATCTATTCCAAAAGCTGTTTATGTTCGAGGCGATCTACGTATTCGTTATCGTAGCGTTTGCGATCGGCTTGATTATCGTCCGTGTCGTTCGCGGCGATTGGAAGGTTGATTTCGAACTTGAAGAACAGTCTGAAAAGGAAGAAAAGGACGATCAGTTCTTCCTTTAGGATTATCTGTACCCTCACTTCTTATATATTTCCAGCCTCAAGTTATTGGGTCAATTCATTTTGGATTGACCCATTTTCTTTCTTCAAAAGCAGTCTTGATAGCTGAATTGATGTTCATCGGCTCGTTGCACAAGAGCCAGGCAGGACTATATACGGCCGATAGTTTTTTTAATTTCGCAGCCGAGGTGCGACATTTTTGTTGCCGCCTGTTTCATGCATGAATAGGTTGAGCATCTTCACAGGCTTTCAGACGATGATTTAGATTTACTTTGCTATTTGATTTCAATTCACCGTCCTAAAGATTTTCAATTGCCGATGCACTGCTTTTGCTTCAAAACAACCGCGAACATGTATTCAGTAGGGCTGAGATTCTTATAGGGCAGACCGAATTTCAGTTCTAAATTGCAGTCCAGAAACCAATCAAATAACAACTAGAGACTAATTGAAAGGCATGCGGAGTGCCTTGAATGGCACTCCGCGGCATCGCTGTTTGTTATTATTCTTATTCTTTTAATTCCACCGAAATGCCGATGCATTTGAATTGCGCAGCCTATTCGGGATTGTATTCTGCGTATTTTTGCCCGTTTGCTTTTTAGGAATCAAACGGAATCTATCTACTCACTCGTTAGGATTGCCATTGCTTCCCATCAAATATGGCAGAAGTTAATGCCTGAGTCATAGGCAAAAGCGAGAACGGAAGCCTATCAGCTCACCCATGTCCACATGCTTTTACCGCTCATTTATTATCTTCAGCAATTACTTCCGTCCTTTACGCACGCTGATTTCAGTTTGTAATTTATAGTTACGGGAATTACCCTGCGTGCGATTTAAAGCAATTTGCAAATCAAGCGGAGTGCCTTGAATGGCACTCCGCAGTATCACTATTTGTTCTTATTCTTTTTATCCAAAGGCGAAAATAGCTTCGCAACCGACTTGAATAACCCATATTTCTGTGCAATAAAACTTCCAGCAGTTTTTGATTTCCTTTATATCGAATAACGCTTTCAGTCTCAGAACTGCAACCAGTTTTTGATTTACGGTGTGCATCAATCGGTACGCGAAGCGCTTTTCTTTTCTATTTAAGCTACCCGCCCTTCAATAATACGTAGTCAATTTGCGCTTCTAAATTGAAAGAACTGACTTTCTTTTCGCCAACAATCATCAAACACGAAGCGTTCGCACCATCGTTTTGCGTTGCACGGAATCCATTTACCGATTTTCCAAGTTAATACAAAGGCATTTGCAAATATCGATTTCACTCCCGGACAACAACCAGATCAGCGTTCAGATCTTATTGCTAGAACCCGATTAACCTTACAAATAGTTTGTTGTCGAATTATTCTCGGTCTCGTTCAAATCGGAACTCGTATATAACTTACTAATTGCCGCACACACATCAGAACTCGATCCCAGACTACTAAACCACTCACCAAATAGGGAAGTGCGCCACCTGATCCGAATCGCAGATTACTACGTTCTCCTGCCAAGTGCATCTTCAGAACACACCTACTTTTATCGTCCGTAACCTCTTTGTTAGCCCTATTCCCCATCTGTTTCTTTGTCGGACATTCATCACGAACCTTATGTCCTGTCAGACATTTACGCTCCTCGGCTGTGGGATTGTCAGACATTACCTAGGCAATCAATAGCAGCCTGTCAGACATTTCCCAACGTCCCGACCACACGCCACGGAATAGCAGAAATTGCCCCAAGCAGGGACCGATTACCCCGCGGCGCGGCCGCCTGCCCTGCGGTCAGGCGGCAGGTGCAAAACGGCCTTGCCAATTGTGGATGCCGCTGCGGCAACACCTGAGCCCGCCAAAAAACGTGCCCCAAACTACCCATAAGGCCATTTTGCACGCCAGCTTCGTTCAACGTCAGACATTAGGAATGTCAGACATTGAACCTGCGGCAAAGCCGCAGCTGGGGCCGCTAGCGGCCTGTAATCGCGTCGCTCCGCTCGCTCCCGTCAAGCGAAATGTCAGACAGGCTGTCAGACATTTAGATCCGCTTGACGGACGGCCTGCTCGCGAAGCTCACCATCGGCCGTAGTTAAGGAGATACGAAATGTCAGACATTTCGACAGATGAAAATGAATCCCAGACTGCCACGCCCAATTTGTCAGGCATTAGCCCCGATGCATCTCAGATGTCTGACATTTTGCAGCCCCAAACGCCGACCTCCATGTCGACCCAAGCGCAGCCCAGCCAGCCACACGAAATGCCTACGGCCAGCATGTCCGACATTTTGCCGCCTCCAAACGCCTCACAACCCGCCACCCGTCGCGTCACGGTCCGACTCCCGACTGCCGACCTGACTGCTCTGGACGCCCGAGCCGATGTCCTCAACGCGAGCCGCAGCGACTACCTCCGCACGCTCATCGCGCTCCCTGTCATGCTCGACCTTACATCCATCCGCCATGCCACGCCGGGCTCCGAATCGCTCACCCGTCCGCTCGGCCCAGACCTGGTCCTCGCACTCTCCGGCAACCAAACTGAAAGTATGGCAATCCAAGCCATTACCGACAGCATGCTCGAATCAATCTCCAACGAGGTCCGCGCCATCGGCGTCAACTACAACCAGGCTGTCCGTGCCTTAAATCGCATCATCAAGAAGTACGGCAACCATCGCGCCCTCTCGCAGGATGAGCGAACGGAGATTGTTGAGCTCTATGAGCGCCTCTCAAAGCAGAACAGGGCGATCTATGAGCGCCTCAAGACTCTCGCATCCGATGCCGAGGCCCTGTCCGCCAAACCGTCCGTCAACCTGACTGCTTTCGGCTTGGTTCAAACCGAGGCCCCTGTCAATAAAACCGAACCCGAGCGCCGCCGACGAGTTCGCGGCAAAAAACACGGCACACCCCGACCCGACCAATTTGAGGACGGGGGCAACTCATGACCTATATGAAGCCACTCTCCGGTCACAGCTCCGTCAAATGGATTCGCTACTACCTCTTCAAGAACGATCGCGCTCTCGATAAGGATTTCCTCAACCTCACCGACCGCGACTGGAAGGGTCGCGACTGGGCGAAAGTGATGGACCGAACGCGCGAGATTTTCGGCAACAACGTGCCGGTCAAAAAGGACACCAAGGTCCGCACTTACGAACACATGATCATCTCACTCGACGAAAAGGACAACGGCGTAGAACTCGAAGACTTCCGCGACTTCGTAAATGAGTGGGCATCAAAGTGGTTCGACTCCCGAGGACCGGAAGGGGAGGGCATCGGCCGCTTCGAGGTAGCCATCGCCTACCACGATGACAACAAGGCGCGTGGAGTTCAGGGAAAGCAGGGCATCCTGCACGCACATATCGTTATCAACAATACCGAGCTCGAGACGAAGCGCCGCATCTCAGGTCTACTCACGACAAAGGTCGTCCAGGCTATGAGGGCTGACTTGCAGACCATGTCACTCGAACGAGGTTGGCACGCTTTTGCCACCGACGGCAAGTCGTACACTCAAGCCGAAATGGATGCGAGGGGCTTGGAGGTCTCGCGCGGCAAGAGGCTCGACCGCGCCATGGCGGCGCTCGACAACCTTCTCGCCAACGAAGCGAAAGGCGCTCAGGTAGAGGATTTCGGCGAGGCAATGCAAAGCCGACTGGACGAGCGCCGTCCAGTCGAGAGGTTGATTCCCGAGACCTATAGCACGGACGCAGCTGCAAACCCGCGCTCTGATGCCGACATGACTGACCCGTCTAGCTCCGACGAGCCCGCCAGCCTGTCCTACACGACCATGAGAACCGAAGACGGTCGCGTCATGCGCCTAGTCGTCCCGCGTGGTTTTGGCGATTCGGATACCATGGCGGAGCGCCAAATTGAACAACGAGAAGGCTGGTCTTGGAAGGACGACATTCGCGACCGCGTAGACATTGCAATGCGAATCTCCAAAGGTCCGACCGACTTCGCATCGAAGTTGGGCGAGCTCGGCATCCAAGTCAACTACAACCGTAACGGTGACATCGTCTATCACCATCCAAGTGACCCCGAATCCAGAAAAGTCAAAGGCTCGACGTTGGGCAAGCAGTATTCCGCAATATCGATAGAGCAGACGATGGCAGAAAAATACGCCAGCCAACGCCAAAAAGCTCAAGGACTCGTCAGTCGCGAGCGCTGGATGAACGAGGACGAGCGCTCCGCTGCGATGGCGATCGCCAAGGCGGCAACACCATGCACCCGTGAGGGAGCGGAACTCATGGGACGCCTGAAAACAACCATTGAGCAAAATGATGCTGCTCCGCGAGACCGCACAGTTCGCGGTTCTAACGTTGAGTATCCATCTTCCCTTGCCAGCTCGCTCGGCATCGAGTATCCCAAGTCTTCCGCGACCGGTGATGGCCGTCGCAAGAAGATGACCGAGGAGGAGATCCTTGATGCGATGGCGGATGTACGCGACGAGAAGGGCTACGGCGGTCTTGCTGCAAACAATCCGACGGGCACTTCCTCCAATTCCGGCAATTCTCAGCATCAGGAAGATGCGACCGAGATTCAGAAAACCAAACATCACTAAGGAGTAGGCATGATTGTTGCTATCGAATACAAGAACGGACGCATGAAGGAGTTCGACACGAGCGCCTTCACCGCCACCAACGCCATGAGTGCGGGCGACAAGACGGCCCGAAACGTCATGACCGAGCTCGACCTACGGCTCGACCTCGTAGACGAGGTTGGTCTGAGACTTGATTTCTATTGGTATGACGCAACGCCCCAGGGACAGCGGGTCGATATTCCAGGTCTCACGGATTCGAAAGGGGACCCCGTCAGCCTCACCTCTGCATCGAGACGCTTGGGGACCTCCGTGCTTCTCTGCTCCCGAGAAGGCATCAAACAGATTTCCCGCATCATCGTACAGCGTGCGAACGGGACGGTGGATGCCCTTTGGCGGCAGGGTACGGGCGATTGGCTCATCAACGGGGCGAGGTTCGAGGCTCAGCGCGTGCTTTCCTACACGGACAGCAACGTCACTTCGATGAATTCCCAAGCGGTGTTCGTCTTCAAGTATATGAAGAAGGCTAACCCCTTGATGAGCGAAGAAGAGATTTGCGACCTTATTGGCTACCCGCTCGACGCATACAAGGAGATTCAGCTGGACGAGGCGAAGAACGCCGAGGGAATAGTCGGTGCAGAACTTATCGAATCGGATGATGGAGAGGACTCGGAATATCCTTCCGATTCCGCCGCCCCCGAACATTCCGATTCAACCTCTAACTCCTCCCTCGGAAAGCATTTCGCCGTGGACGATGATGATGACGGATTCGATGACGATGAGGACTCTCTGTTCGATGTCTGACATTTGCCACGACCGTCGGATTCATGATATTTTGAATGTGTTGGCGTGACCCCAAGCGCCATGAAACAGGAGAGACGAATATACCGCCCGACCGTGCGAGGCACGGCTATCTATTCCAATTTGATTACGCTTGACTGACTCGGTATGACTCGGACCGTCTCTCCGCACGTTCTGACAGGAGATGACAGGTTTGCGGAAGCGTAACGACACCCAGACGAAAAACCAGATGAGCGCTTGGTCGAGGTGGTCTCGATGAAGGCGGCCGTCAAGGTAAGCGAGGCTATCTCTCGGCTTCGCAGGCAGATCGACACGACGGAGCTCGAAGAAGCCGTCGATGATTTTCTCGCGGCTTACGGAGAGCTCCGCAGCCAGTACTACTACGAGGACTCCGAGGCGAAGGCGAACGCAAAGACGGCCTCGACGCTTCTGGAAGCCGTTGACCGCGGGTTGATTGAGCTGCCCCAGACCGACGATGGAATCGTGATTGTCCCAGACATGAAGCTGCGCCTCCCCGATGGGGCGAAGCTCTACGTCAACTCAATCGAAATCGAATCGACCGCGACCGGCCGCGCCCCGATAGTCCGCTTCGAGGATGGCTCGTCTATCCGCTGCCGTCGCGGCTCGGGCGTGCAGATTGTCAGAATGCCACTCGAGGAGGAGCAGAATGCCGACTGAACGTGACACCCAGCTCGCCCTGCCGTTCCGCATCCCCGTTCTGCGTGTCTTCCTGCTACCTTTCGTGCAAGACGGGAAGCGCGACCGCCTGTTCCTCATTCTGCTTGCCTGCGTCATGTCCACTGCAGGCTTTCTCATGCAGGGAAACGGATCGTATGACTCCGATGGCTGGTTCCTGCTCGCAACGGGAAAGCAAATCGTCGAGAACGGCATCCCGTACACCAACCCTTGGTCACTGGCGTCCTACAGGCCGATTGTCATCCAGCAGTGGCTCCATGATGTGCTGCTCTACGGTTCGTATACCCTGGCAGGATATGCCGGCACGATACTCTATCAGGTCCTCCTCGCCGCCATCGTTGCCCTCGCGCTGGCCTTTGCAATCCAAGGATTCGGCGATAAACGCCTGACTTTGCCCCGCCTGCTGTTCTGCATCGGCCTAGCCTTTTTCGGGGCGGGAATCTATATATCCGTCCGTCCTACCGCATGGTCGATGGCATGCATGGCGCTGACCGTCGGCGCCTGCACCCGCTGGCAGCGTACCGGTGACTGGCGCTATCTCATCGCCCTGCCCGCGATCACGGTGCTGCATGTGAACATGCAGTCGGCCATGTGGCTCCTAGATGTCTTCCTCGCCGGCTGCTTCCTTCTTCCCCGCGACCTATCCGATTTCAAAACCACCACCCCCGATGAGATGCTGGCCGAGATCTTCCCGTTAACCATCGCCCTGCCTGCGATGCTTCTCGCCGCCTTCGTGAACCCGTACGGCGTCGACGGTGTCCGCTACGTGATCGACTCGATGGGTGCTGCATCTTACGCAAATGTGATATCGGAGATGAAGCCCGCCTTCGAGGCGACGAACGGCTTCTGCGTTGTCTTCTTCGCGGTCGGCTTCATTCCCACAGCACTTGCCGCCGCCATCGGGCGCAAGCGGATCGATGTCCCGCTGCTGGCCATCCTCATTGCCGCCTTGGTCGCGACGATGCTCCATTGGCGAAACGTCTGGATCTTCTCGGTTGCATCCGCCCTCGTCTTCGCGAGCCTGCTGACGGGAACCGAAGACCCTTCCGTATCTAAATCGCATCACGCGGCAAAAACTGCTGCCTTGATTGCCCTCCTTGCCGCAATCGGCCCGCTTGTTGCGAACTGCTGCGTCTGTGTCGCGAATGGAGGACAGTCCTGCTGGCAGGCCTCCGAACGCTCGGCAGGTTCCCTTGTGAGGGAGATTGTCAAAAGCGGCATCTACGACCCCGTTATTTATGCCGATGATCCCGTCATCTACAACTACCTGGAATGGAAAGGGTTGAAAGTTCCTTTCGACCTGCGACCTGAGCTCTGGGACGATAAGGGTACGGCGGGAGTCGTCTCCCCATACCGTGACTACGTGGACGGCATGCAATCCAAGAATGCAAAGCTGTCCTACCTCGCCTTAGGCGATTTCGACTATTACATCGTCTCGACCGAATCGGCGCCTTGGTACGCAGCTAAATTGAACCTGCAAACCATTGATTCCACCGACACCCTGGCTCTGCTGAAGGATGCGAGGTAGGGAAGTGGAGATCAAAGTCTGGACGTACTCGGAGGGCGATGAATTTCCGAATCGCAGGTCCTCTTTTTTCCGCAGGCATTGGGAAGCATTTCTGATTGCTTTCGTGGCGATTATCCTCGCCGCTGCGGCGTGGTCATCTATTGCGGCAAGGTCTGCGAGCCAGCCGTCTTTCACGCCCGATTCACCCTATGTCTATGATGGAGCCGATGTCCTTGACTACTCCGTTGCCGATACCCTGACGCAACTAAACGAGACGTTGGAGAGCCAAGCAGATGGTGCACAGCTATACGTAGTGACTATCGACAACCTGCCGTTAGGTCAGACTATCGAGGACTATTCGATTGAGCAGGCTCAGCGCTCGGCGCGGGTGACTCCAAAAAGGACAACGGCGTACTCTACACGTTCGTGAAAAGCACCCACTAGGATAGGCTTGAGGTCGGATACGGTCTCGAGGACAGGCTGACGGATTCGGTCTGCTCGAAGATTCTCGACAGCGCCCACGGCTATTACCGAGACGGCGACATCAAAGCTGGCGTGAAAGACCTCGCGCGGGATGTGGCAAATGTAATTCAACCCGACACCGATATCGATACCTATTTCAACGATAACGCACAAGATGAGGAACAGCCCGATTTGGCCGCGACCGTGATTGCGTGGATCCTCTTTATCGGCATCATCGTGTTGGCGATCGCGATGCCAAATCCGCGCAGCTCGAATACACCGAAGCTGAAGCCGTGGATGGTGGCGGTATTTGCCATCGTCGTTATCCTCTTTTTGGGGATGGCAATCGGCGGCGGGATGTATAACTCCCTGAACGCCTCAAGGCAGACGGTCGACGCCGACTGGGCGCAAGTCGAGAACGTGATGCAGCGTCGCGCTGACCTCATCCCGAACCTCGTCGCATCCGTGAAAGGCGAAATGCAAAACGAACAGGAGATCTTCAAGTCGATTGCCGAGAGCCGCAAGCAGTTCGAGACATCCGATACCCAAGCGGGAAAGCTGGCCGCCGATGACGAGCTGAACGCGCAGACGACCGTACTCCTGACCGCCGTCAAGGAAAGCTACCCCGAACTCGCGTCCTCCGAACAGGTAAAGACCCTGATGACGCAACTCGAGGGTTCGGAGAACCGAATCTCGGTCGAGCGCAAGCGCTATATCGACGACGTGGCGGGCTACAACAGGAAAGTGACCTCTTTCCCGATGAACCTCATCGCCAAACCCTTCGGCTTCGACAGCGTTGCCCAATACAAAGTCGCACCGTCCGCGGTAAACGTCCCCGTCGTCGATTTCAATTGATATTCGGCCGTAAAACCTTACCTTGATATAGCCTTCCGCCGTTACGGGAGGCTATACTATTATTGATGTACCGGCAGGCGTACCCCAAGCGCCTCGGAAAGACAGGAAGTGAATATGGCAGCATTTGAAGACCCGCGCGAACTCGGCTTCGACACAGAGCTCGTGAAGACGGCCCTGATGTCACCCGAGCAATTCAGCTCCAAGCCCCGAAAATTGATTCTCGGCATCGACATGGGAATCGCCGACATCGGAATCTGCCTCATGGATGAGCTGAACCAAGAGATCGTCCTCATGGCTACGCATCTGTTCGATTGCCCGAGAAATCCGAAAGACCAGACGAGTCTTGCGTCTACAAGGCGTCAGGCACGCTCGCAACGCCGCAATATCGCCCGCCGCGCAGCGAGGAAGAAGCACATCCGCGAGATCCTCATGGCGCACGGCATCATCCCCGAGGGCGCGACCGCCGAATGGTTCTCCATCCGAAAGGGCGAACAGGATAACATCCAGCTGCGTGTGAAGGGCTTGACCGAGGTCCTCAGCAACCGCGAACTCGCCCGCGTCCTCTATGCGTTCGCCAACCGCCGCGGCTACATCGACCACGGCAAGGCCGACAACGACAAAGATGTCGGCAAGGTGAAGAAGGCCCTGAAGGTCAACGCCGAGATTATGGAGGCCAACGGCTACGAGACATTCGCCCAATACCTCGTGACGCAGCCCAGGATTCGCAACCGTCAAGATGACTACACCCATTGCATTGATATCGACATGGTGGTGGACGAGGTTCATGCCATTTTCCGCCACCAGCGCGAGCTGGGAAACGGACTTGCCACGGAATCGCTTGAGGGGGAGTACCTTGCGGCCCTGCGTTGGCTCACGGATACGACCACAAGGGACCGAATCATCTACTCAAAGGTGGGCTACTGCACCTACCTAGGCGAGCCGGTCAAACGCGCCCCACAGTCATCGATTTCATCCGAGATAGTTCGCGCCTACCAGACGCTCGCGAACGTTAAAATCGAGCATATCGGCGCACCCGCCACGCAGATCGAGCCTTCAGTCCGCAACCAAATCGTCCACGACCTATTCAAGGTCTCCAAGAATCCGAAACCGCTGAAGTGGTCCCAGCTGCGCAAGAAGCTCGACCTTGCCGACACTGACACGTTCGCCGGCATCCGCCAATCGGACGAGGGCAAGGATGCCTGCGTGAAACTCCCCGCATGGAACACGCTCTGCTCGACCCTACATGACCTGAATCCTGCCCTGCTCAATCGCCTGCACGATGATATCGACCTCGCAGATGCGATATGTTCCGCTGCCACGTTTGCATCCTCATCGGAGGCCTTTGCCACGCGAATTGCCGAGCTCACCGATGGGCTCTCGAAAGAGGACATGGAATCGCTCCTCGAGCTGCCCTATGGCTCGAAGCTCTTCACGGGGTACGGCTCGACGAGCCCGAAGGCGCTCCAGATGCTTCGCGGCGCATTCGAGGACACGAATATCAAACGTCTCTATGATGCCGAGGTCGCGACGGGTCTGTATGACGCGCGTAAGGCTCTCGCAGCTAAACGCAATACACCCGATGACGGTCTCCTGAAACCCTACTCGAAGTACTCTCCGATCTGCACCAACCCAGTCGTCTTACGTTCCTGCGCCCAGCTTCGCAAGATCATCAACTCGATAATCAGGCATTACGGTCTACCCGATACGATTCGCGTAGAGGTGGCGAATGAACTTAAACACACGAAGCGAGAGAAGAAACTCATCACGAGCGGTAACATCTACAACCGCAAGGTAAACGAGAAGGCCAAAGACGATATCGTAGAATATCTCGGCCTTTCCGATGCCGATCACGTGCGGGGTCGAGACTTGGAGAAGGTCCGTCTCTACAACGAGCAGGGCGGAAAGGATCCCTACACGGGGCAGGGGATTGATTTCGGTCGCATGCTGACCGAGAAGGATTACGTCGAGGTTGACCACGTCCTTCCGTTCTCCCGTTCGTGCGACAACTCGAAAACCAACAAGGTCCTTGTTCTCACGAAATCGAACCGAGATAAGGCGAACCGAACGCCCTACGAGTGGATGACCTCGGGCGAGCCGACCGCGCCCAACTGGGATGAATTCTGCATCCGCATGAATGTCTGGGCTAAGGACAAGGAACCGAAGCACTACTATTCTCAGAAACTCGCGAAGCTGAAGGAAGTCAACTTCACGAATAACATCGACTCCTTCATCAGTCGAAACCTAAACGACACCCGCTACATGTCCAAAGATGTGGCAAAATGGCTCGCCGACTGCCTTCCGTTCCCCGATGATGGGCGCAGGCACGTCTTCTGCGTCTCGGGCGCAGCGACGGGTTTTATGCGTCGAGTTTGGCGTATCGGCATCCTTGATGAGAACGGCAAAAAGGATCGAGATGACGACCGTCACCATGCCGTTGATGCCGCAGTGATTGCCGCCTGCACGCCTTCGGTGGTCAGGAGCATCGCTCTCATCAGCGAGGAACACGCCACGCACCGAGATGCCGACCGCCTACTGAATCGCTCCTTGCCCTATCCCGAGTTCAAAGATCAGGTCGATGCGTGGATTCCATGCATCGTGCCTACCTATTCACCGACTCGTAATGCCACAGGAGCGTTATTCAAGGAGAACGCCTATTCCTACAAGGGAATTGATGAGAAGGGCAAAGACCTCATCAAGAAGAAAAAGGGCGAGGCAGGGCCATGTACTACCGCATGGAAGGACGGCAAAGGCACTGCCAGGGCTTACGATGGGCAGTACGGCTTGCTAGCCGTTTATGACGAATCGACCTCACGTTGGCTTCTGGATCCCCTTTACTACATCGACGTACAGAAGCGAAAGACCGAGAAGCCGTTCATCCGAAAGTTCTCGAAAGACCTCTCTATTGACTATTGGGAGAAGATTTCTCTGACTGGAAGTGAGCGCAAGCTATTTTTAAAATGCGGAGATGTGTTGGTTCAGAACGGCAAAGCAGGTCGTTATTTTGGTTATCATATATCGACAAATTCCGTATATATGTACGACACAAGAGGAAAGATTTCCTTCCAGAAGTCCGGACCGCTAGCGACCGAAAAATTCCCGACCTTATCAAAGTGGACTAACGAATTGAAGATCATGCAGGAGGACTGCCTAGGTCTCTGCTGGCTTGAATTCCTCACCGATCGAAGGGCCCATTGCTAGCCGATAATGGAAAGCCATAGGAAGGGGAAGGCACTGAAGTGCCTTCCCCTTCTCGTTTTAGAACGTAAGGAAGAGCTGCGTTCCCGGAGTCTCATTCCCGTTTGGTCCAGAGCATCCGGTATTGACAAGAATCTCCCTGTCCACATACTGTTTCTCTGTGAACTGCATCGCCACGACATGACCCGCCGGCGGGAGGTTTTTCCTCAGCTGCTCCGCATGGGCTTCCGCAGATGCCCTGCTGAGGAGATTGCGGGAGTAGATGCTGTTCTGCTCCCAGATGTACCCGTCGTCTTCTAGGAACCGCCTGAACTTGGTATAGGCATCCTTGTTTGATTTCGTCTTCGTGGGAAGGTCGAACATCACCAGGAGTCTCATGATTCTCATAGCCTTCCTCTCGTTCTCATGCTATCCGGTGTTGCCATTTCCAAACCGTTGAGCGTGGGCAGCAGAAGCTGATCGGAATCCTTGAGTTCGATTGCCCTTCGCAGGGATTCGCAATAGACGTCGATAGCCGTCTGGACGGGCATTTCCTTATCGTCCAACAGAACCACAACCGATGTGACCTTCGTCAGCGTTTCCTTGTTCATTCTCGATAGCGGCGCCAAGATATTCTCTTTGACCACCATGAGGTCTACGACGGCCCGAAATGGCTCGATGAGATCGTCAACTAGATTGAATGCATTCTCGGCGCTATGGTGATGGATGCCGCGCGATACGAGCCATCCATGCGAGACGGCGCATTGCGCGATGCCCGTCCTGAGGATTGCGTACCCAAAATTCAATGACGCGGTCATGGGGCCCGTCCATCGCGGTCCGTAGGGGAGCAATTTGGAGAAGTATTCGCCGGCGGCCGCACCTTCCCGATGCGTCTTATCATTGCTCTGAACATCTCTGGCATAGCTGAGGATTTTCTCGACATCGCATGCCTTACCACCGCAAAGTTCAAGGCAACGCGCTTGGTTCTCAATTTTCCTGCGAATGATTTTCGCCCAGAGTTGGTTTCTAAGAGGCTTCGAGATAGCTAACTGATGCTCCACGATTTCCGCATGCCTTGAATGGGCGCCTATCGGGAGTGCCAGACCGTTGGGCATATGATTGAAGCTGCAGAAGAGAACACCTATCCCTGCATCATTGACTTGCCCCATAAGAGAGGCCGTGATCGAGACTTGGGGGTTATCGATTATGATGACCCAGATGTCGGATAGGGGTATTTTATCGAGGACTTTATCCTCATGCCGCTCCTTGATGACAAGGCACTTGTCCTGAACGCAGAGGTACTTCGGGGTGCTGATTGTGACCGTCAATAACATAGCTGGCTCCGTTTCCTGGTATCTTATGAGATATGGACGGGGTCTTTACGTATGTAGACAACTAATCGATAATGTTATTGCCTGATCGGCAGATTTTATTCACCAATGCGCCATATTTGATTGAGTATTTTTCGAATAACAGGGAAGGAAGGTTGAGACGAGATGGCGATTTTCATCCGAAAAGACGATATTTCGAAGCCGAATTCCGCCGACCTTTTCCTGAAAAATGGCCTTCTTGAAAGGCGTTTATGGGTGCCAAATACCGTTTTACAGAATTATAAAATGAAAAAGCCCCTGATAAAGGGGCTTTTTCAGCGGAGGGTATTCTAGCATCTCAATGAATGGCACTCCGCTAGGGCTTACTCGATAGCGTCATAAATTCGAAGGACATTCTAGCATCTCAATGAATGGCACTCCGCTAGGGCTGCGTGAACAATCAGGCCTGCAAGTTTCACATTCTAGCATCTCAATGAATGGCACTCCGCTAGGGCCATGTACGGATAACTCTGAATCTCCTTCATATTCTAGCATCTCAATGAATGGCACTCCGCTAGGGCGTTAGGCTTCGGAAGGGGTTCTCGACGCTCATTTTAGCATCTCGGTCCTCTATCCTGTTCACAGGAAATCTCTTCACATTCCCTGCAATCAAGCTCCGCCTCAGCGCTTTTCGCATCGCAGATCTCATCGAGCGACTCGACAACTTTTTGCGATACCCTACTGTCGACCTCCCAACCGTAGACCTCGCAGATTGCCGACGCGACATCCTGTGTACGTCCTTGCTCTTCTGCAAGGGCAACGATGACATCTTCAGGGGCGGTATTTACACTGAAGCCGTATTCGCCGTAGAGCTTGTCCAGCTCTTCGCCGCTGAGATTCTCAATCTCATTGACGAAATCCGTGTCGACGAGCTTAACGATATGGTCTTCCATCTCTCCGATGCAACCGACGGACTCGCTCACGACCAAGTCCCCGCCCTTGATTGACAACTCGACGGTTTTTCCATACATCTTCTCATAGAGAGCCTCGATTAAATCGCCGGCATCGGCAATAGCTTCGCTAAATCGATATCGGTTGTAATCTGCAAGAGAACAATACCCATCGCCGCCATCTTTGATGAAGGGGATGGACTTGCTCACATCGATATCGGAAAGACTCCTCGCCTCATCGCCCCGCCAATTGGAAATATCCTCATCGACCCGCTCGCCTCGTTTCGTAAGAAACATCAGGTAGCCATCGATCTAACTTTGCTAAAAACCGAACGAGAGCCATTTTAAACCGCCGTTTCCAAACGCCCCTTATCCCTTTACCATTGAACGTAAATCCTCCTCGCATTTGCGATTACGGCAGCGCATGCGCGAAATCTAGAAGACCCTTATTCACCCTCGTAGGGTTCATGGGAAGCGGTCCCTCAAATTACGACATGTATTGCAAAACAAATGACCTACCGAGTAGAATCGAATCGCGCCGCGAAACCCGCTCCTCAGGTAGTCACACTTTCGGAACGCGGGCAACGCAGGTGCATTCGAATTGATAGCTCGGTGCCCGCCGAGCTATTTTTTCTCCCTTCGCTATCCGTTCTGCTTATATCCTTCTAAACCAAGTAGAGATTCCAAGCGAAGCGGATTTCAGGAATAAGGTCGGGCTCCAACCCCGACCTTATTTTTTTGTCTCAATTTTTCTCGGAAATGTTCTTCTCCTTGTCCTTCTTATCCTCCTTCTTTTTCTTCTTTATCTTTTTCTTATTATTCTTTTCCTCGTCCTCTGGCGCTCATGCGCCGAACCCAACCCCCGCTGTTCCTCAAAATCGAAAATTTCTCAATTTTGAGGAACAGCCCTTATGCCCTGTCTTTCCCACTGCTGAGGATCCGTTCTCCCCGATCGAGCCTCAAAGTCCAGCCGCCCCCTCGGATCACGAATTGTTGTAACCGTGTGAATCGTAGATTCCCATTACGCATATGTGAAATCTCGTCTATTATGGAAACCACCGAACGGGCAGGGGATCTAGCACCCCAATGAATGGCACTCCGTTTGGGTAAGGGGATCCATCCCGTAGGATGGATTACTCGCGGAGTATATCCTCCCGGTTGGTTTTGAACGCCAACTGGGAGGTGATCTCCTTTTCAAATCGCAATTCCAAATCAGAACCACCCTTAAAAAGGGTGGTTTGCTCTTAGGGTATAACCCACGGGCCCCGGGCTCGCGTCTAAAGGCGCGGGCCCGGACTTCGTCCAGGCCTAGTGCATCTTGACCCGTGGCGCGCCGGTCGAACCGGCAGCATCACCCCCTCTTGAAGGGGTCCTCGTACTCCTTCACGCTCAGCTTGTCCAGTGCGATGTCGTGGGACTCCTGCTCCCTGATGTACTTGGCGATCGTCGCCTCGTT
>NZ_QRWD01000002.1 GCF_003459505.1 Collinsella sp. AF20-14LB | reverse complement strand
CCCTCGCGGCCTAGTCGCTATTTAGGGCGTCCAAGATTTGGGACGCAGTTCATTGCGCGGCGGGGTCTTTTACGTCCTGCGGAATGCGCCCGGAGGGAAGCCCGGGATCGCCTGCGTTCTTTTCTCAGATGCCGGGGTGCCGGAAAGGCGGGATGTGAGGGGCGCATTGTTGGATGGCGCCTTGTATCTGCTTATCGTGGCGGGCGCAGTCCTGGCGAGCTCGATGGGTCATCTCGCTAGGTAAAAAGATGGTTCGCGGTGGTATTGTTGCTGTGGGTTTAATTCGATATGAAAGGGTGACTTTGGTGTCCAAGATGGATTCTACGCTCTCCTATATTACTGACCAGTTGAAGGCACTGACTTCTATTGCTTCGCCTACGGGCTATACCCGTGCGGCGACTGATTATCTGATGGAAACGTTGCGCGAGATGGGGTTTGGGCCCGAGCGTTCCAATAAGGGCAACGTGTTGGTTGAGCTTGGTGGCGAGGGTGAGCCGCTCGTACTGGCGAGCCATGTCGATACCCTGGGCGCCATGGTACGCTCCATTAAGGACAATGGTCGCCTGCGCCCCACGACGCTCGGCGGACATCAGTGGTCTACGGCCGATGGCGAGAACTGCACCGTCTACACGCGTGACGGCAATGTGTATACGGGCGTGGTCCTCAATACCGAGCCTTCGGCGCATGTGGCCGATGAGCCGGTCAAGACCATCGAGAAGAACATGGAAATCCTGCTCGACGAGAACGTTGACAGCAAGGACGATGTGCTCGAGCTGGGTATTCAGACCGGCGACATCATCGCTATGGATCCGCGTACCACGGTGACGGAGAGCGGCTACATCAAGAGCCGCTTCTTGGACGACAAGCTGTCGGCGTCGATTCTGCTGGGCCTGGCCCGCGCCGTTGCTGGCGGCGAGGTGACGCTTTCGCGCAAGGTATCGCTGCTCTTTACGGTGTACGAGGAGGTCGGCCACGGCGGTGCCTTTGTGCCGGACGACACACGCGAGATGATCAGCGTGGACATGGGCTGCGTGGGCGACGACCTGGGTTGCACCGAGCGCATGGTTTCGATTTGCGCCAAGGATTCGGGCGGTCCGTACAACTACGACCTGGTGACCACGCTGTCCAACATCGCGCGCGAGCTGGAGCTCGATTACGCCATCGACGTGTATCCGCACTACGGCTCCGACGTCGAGGCCACACTCTCGGCCGGCTACGACATTCGCCATGGCCTGATCGGCCCCGGCGTGTACGCGAGCCACAACTACGAGCGCAGCCACATCGACGGTGTGCGCAACACCTACGAGCTCGTCCGCGCCTACGTGCAGCGCTAGGGGAGCAGCTTGCGACTCGGCTGACCAATCACTAAGGCCCGATTTCTCGGGCCTTTTTTCGCTTTAGGTCGTTTAGTATTATGATGTATGTAATATGTTAACTAAACGCGTAAATTACTTAACGAGGTGATGCGGCATATGAATACATCTGAGTACTTATCTATGGGTGATGCCGCCCGCCTGTTGGGCGTTACGAAAGCCCGCATATCGCAACTTGCCGCATCGGGAACGCTCGCGTGCGATATTGTGGGCGGACGGAAGATGGTTGAGTATGATTCTGCGCTCGCTTATCAAAAGGTCCGCAAACGTGGACGCCGTCCTGCGGCCGATGTGGGGCGCAAGTTTACGCTGATGTCGGCCGACCATGAGGTCGCGCATGTCTCATTTGATCCGACACGTGAGTTTCCCTTCGAAATCGCCGAGGTGCTCGATGCGCAGAGGATGCCGTTTGGCACGTGCTCGAGTTCTTCTCCTACGGTGAATAAACGGGAGCTCAACGTGTGGTGGAGCCATCGGTCGGTGCCTGACGTCCGCCCCGGACTCGTCTCGCGCTATCGTGAACTGGGAATTGCCAGTGGCATTGAGGTGCCGGTTCAGTGCCTGGGCCTATCGCTTTCGGATTGCTATTGGCTGCGGCCGGCCGATTGCGCCGAACTCAAATGGCAAAACATCAATTACTTTGAGAACGAATTTGAGCGATCGGCGCCCGAAGAGCGTTCGGGTTGGCTGGAAGGCATCGGTCTTAAAAATCCTGATAACACGTCCGAGGGCGAGCTCCCTAAATCGTGGATGATTCGCAACGGTGTTCGCGTTCTGGTCAAGGGATGCGGCATGGACGACCAACGGCCCTTTAACGAGGCGGTTGCAACGGCTCTGCATCGTCGCTTGCTGTCGGAGGGCGAGTTTGTTCCTTATACGGTTGAGCGGATGTTCGATGGCCCTGCGTGCCTGTGCGAGGATTTTCTTGACGGCCGCGAGGAATACGTTCCGGCTGTTTACGTTAAGGGCGCACTTGGTGGCCAGCGGGGAAACTCGACATACGATCGATACTGTCGCTGCCTTGGCAAGCATGGTGCCGATGAGGCCGCTGTGAGAAGGTCTATGTCGCAGATGATCGTTTGCGATGCCCTTTTGGCCAACAGCGACCGCCATTGGCGAAACTTCGGCATCATCCGCAATGTCGACACCCTGGAGATAAAACCTGCTCCGCTGTTCGATAGCGGCAACTGCCTGTGGTACAACGTGCCAACTGCCGTGCTCGCAGCTGGGGAGTTTGGGTTTTCCGCTAAGCCGTTTGGGCCCGACCCTTCCGTCCAGCTGGCGCTTGCGGATTTGCTCGATTGGTTCGATTCATCGCGGCTCAACGGATTTGTTGATGAGGCGATCGAGATTCTTTCGCAGAGCAAATGGGCCACGGCGGAGGGTCGACTCGAGGCCATCCGCCGCGGCCTCGAGCGTCGCGTAATCGAGGTTGGTGCCGCTGTTGAGGTGCTTCGACACGTGCAGCGATAAACCCGCGGCTACTTAAGTGCGCCGGTCACGGTGCCGCCGCCCAGGACGATGTCGCCGCGATAGACTACAACGGCTTGGCCGGGGGCGATGGCGCGCTGCGGCTCGTCAAAGGTCAGCAACATTTGCCCGTCTTCGCCGCACGTAAGGATCGCTGCCTGGTCTTTCTGTCGGTAGCGGTACTTGGCGCCCACGCGGATGCCGCCGGCATCCAGCTCGGCCTCCATGCGGTCGGCAGGGGCGCTCCAGATCCAGTCGTTGGCCGTGAGCGCCGTGGCCGTCAGGTCCTCTGCCTCGCCCAGATGCACGGTGTTGTTGACGGCGTCGACACCCGTTACGTACACGGGATGTGCCATCGCGACGCCCAGGCCCTTGCGCTGGCCGATGGTGTAGCGCAGCGCGCCGTTGTGGCGCCCGACCACGCTGCCGTCGCGCCACACAATGTCGCCCGGTGCAGCGAGATGTCCGCAACGGCGCTCGATATAGCCCGCGTAGTCACCGTCTGGAATAAAGCAGATGTCCTCGCTTTCGGCCTTCTGGGCGTTGGTAAAGCCCTGCTCGGCGGCTATGCGGCGCACGTCGCGCTCTTTGTCTAGGCCTGCCAGCGGAAAGATCGTGTGCGCCAGGCGCTCCTGCGTGAGCGAATACAAAAAGTAACTCTGGTCCTTTTTGGGGTCCTCGCCGCGATGCAGCTGCCAGGTGCCGTCGGGCGCCTGGCTCGTTTTGGCATAGTGGCCTGTGGCGATGTAGTCGCAGCCCATATCCAGCGCCGCATCCAGCAACGCGCCAAACTTAATATGGCGGTTGCAGATGATACACGGATTGGGCGTCAGCCCCTCCTGGTAGGCGTTCATAAAACGCTCGACAACGTTGCGGTCGAAGGTTTGCTGCAAGTCGAGCACGTGATGGGGTATCCCCAGGCGCTCGGCGACGGCCTTTGCATCGGCGATGTCGCGGTCGACCTTACTCATGCCTGTGGTGGGATCGGGCGCGGGGCAGGTGAGGCGCATGGTGGCACCGACACATTCGTAACCCTGACTTTTGAGCAGATACGCGGTCACGCTGGAATCGACGCCGCCGCTCATGGCGACGAGCACGCGCTTGTTGTGCATGGGGAGGTTCTCCTTGGTGGCATGCGGCCAAAAAAGAAAAGCGGCGCGGGAGGCTGGTTCCGCGCCGCAGACATTGTAGCAAGTTCGGGCGTCCTGTGGGACACCCTGTTGGGATGAGCTCAGGCTGCCAGAAGAGAGGGGAGACCGGCGTGCCTTGGACTCGTTCTAAGAACGAGAGCTCTAGTCCTGGAAGAGTGCCGTGGACAGGTAGCGCTCGCCGGTGTCGGCGAGCAGCGCCACGATGGTCTTGCCCTCGTTCTCGGGGCGCTTGGCCAGCTGCAGGGCGGCCCACACGGCGGCGCCGGACGAAATGCCCACGAGCACGCCCTCCTTGTGGCCCACGGCGCGGCCGGTGGCAAAGGCGTCGTCGTTCTCGACGGGGATGATCTCGTCGTAGACCTGGGTGTCGAGGACGTCGGGCACAAAGCCGGCACCGATACCCTGGATCTTATGCGGGCCGGCCTGGCCCTTGGAGAGCACCGGGGAGGTGGCGGGCTCGACGGCGACGACCTGAATCTCGGGGTTCTGCTCCTTGAGGAACTCGCCCACGCCGGTCACGGTGCCGCCGGTGCCAACGCCGGCGACGAAGATGTCGACCTTGCCGTCGGTGTCGTCCCAGATCTCGGGGCCGGTCGTGGCCTTATGGATGGCGGGGTTGGCGGGGTTCACAAACTGGCCGGCGATGATGCTGTTGGGGGTCTCCTTCTGCAGCTCCTCGGCCTTGGCGATAGCGCCCTTCATGCCCTTGGAGCCGTCGGTGAGCACGAGCTGCGCACCGTATGCCTGCATCAGCTTGCGGCGCTCGACGGACATGGTCTCGGGCATGGTGATGACCACCTTGTAGCCGCGAGCCGCCGCCACCGAGGCGATGCCGACGCCGGTGTTGCCGCTCGTGGGCTCGATGATGGTGTAGTCACCGCCGCGCACGAGCTTGCCTGCCTTCTCGGCCTCGTCAATCATGTTCTTGGCGACGCGGTCTTTAACGGACCCGGCGGGGTTGAAGTATTCCAGCTTGACGAGCACGCGGGCCTTGAGGTCCTCATCGGCCTCAAAGTGGGTGAGCTCCAGAAGCGGGGTGTGGCCGATAAGCTGATCGATGGACGTGTAAACCTTGCTCATGATGAACCTCCAAAGTGTTCAAATGACTGGATACCGTGTGGTTTTACGGTGCGTCTAGCAGCTAAACCCATAAACCTTATAGGTTGTTCGTTTAGCTGTTGGGAAGCATAGTAGACACCAAAGCCTAGTAATGCAATAGGAAATAGGAGATTATTGCAAGTTGATTAACCATCTTGACCGGAACGGGTATTTTCAAAGCCAATTTTTCGGCTAGAATTTCAACGGACTAAAAGACCGAAAGGCAGCACTATATATGTTGGTTTCTACTAAGGGCAGGTACGCCCTGCGCGTTATGGTTGACCTAGCCGAGCACCAGGCGACAGGCCGTATCCCGCTTAAAGAGATTGCGGCGCGTCAGGGTATTTCGGAGAAGTACCTCGAGAATATTCTGGCGACGCTCGTGCGCGCCAACATGCTCTCGGGCATGCGCGGCAAGGGCGGCGGCTATGTGCTCACGCGCCCGCCCGAGCAGTACACGGTGGGCGAGATCTTGCGCCTGACCGAGGGCAGTCTGGCGCCGGTCGCCTGCCTGGATGGCGACTGCAAGGGTTGCTCGCGAGCTGATGAGTGCCCCACGCTCGACGTGTGGAAGAACCTGGACAAGCTCATCAACGACTACCTCGACGGCGTGACGCTCGATCAACTTGTCGCTCCCAACCATGGCTACGACTACGTGATCTAGCCCACCTGCCATTTGGGGACGGGGTGGAAATGGCAGATTCTCTCGCCCTTTGAGACTTGGCAAATAAGAAGGCCGCCCATTTTTGTGATGGGCGGCCTTCGTTTTGGGCTGTTGAGACGGGCGCGGCCGGAATGGCCGTTTTAGCCCTCGGCGATGCTGTCGAGGATGCTGCGCATGATGGACACCAGGATGCTGCCCATAAAGGCCGATCCAAAGCTGGCGATGGAGATACCCGCGCCCAGCAGATTGACCGACAGATAGCTGGCCAGCTCGAGCATAAAGCTGTTGACTACGAGCTGAAAAATACCCAGCGTAATGATCGTGAGCGGCAGCGAGATAACCGTCAGAAACGGCTTGACGAGCGAATCGACGATGTTCAGGAACAGTCCCACGAAGGCGAAACAGACCCAGGCCTCGGCAAAACCGAAGGGCTGGATGCCGGGGACGAGGAACGTGGCAATCGCGATGGCGATCGAGGTAAAGAGCCAGTTAAGCATAAAGCGCATGGTGTGAATCCTTTCTTGCGCAGGGTGCGTCGGTGTCGCGTGAAGCGGTTTGCTGCGGCAGCTTGGACGGCCGCTCGGGTGTGCCGCCTTGTTCGGCCGCCCATTGTCTCAGATATTCGTGGAGCTTACGTGCGCATTCGGTTTCAAAACGGCGTTCGTCCTGAAAAACGCGCCGCTGGCAGAGAGTCTTGTCGCTTTAGTTTGGTGGTGTGCTACACTGCTACGGGCAAAAGCCACAGGCGTTGCCCTATTGCATAGAACGGGCGAACGATGCCCGATGTCAGTATCAACTTCGATGCCTTATGGCGGGTTTGGCGGTGATCGATGAATATCGAGAACATGTTTGACAAGCCTGATGTCAAGCAGCTGGTCCACGCATTTAGTCTTTTGGATGACGAGAAGGATATCCAGGCGTTTTTGACCGATATCTGCACGCCGCGCGAGATCTGCGATCTTTCGCAACGTCTGCAGGTTGCGCGTTATCTGGATGAGGGCGAGCCTTATGTTGAGGTTCAGGCCCGCACCGGCGCTTCGTCCACTACGGTGAGCCGCGTGTCCAAGGCACTCAACGGCGAGTACGGCGGCTATCGCAAGATCCTCATCAAGCTGGAGGATGGCGAGTAGGCCAGCGGCAACAAACGAATTGCGCAGAACCGTCCCTTCGGGGGCGGTTTTTTGATCCTTTGGGGACGGAGGAAAACGGATCACTGGGTTAGACTGACCTCCTCGGTGATCCATTTTCCTCTGTCTCCAAGGGGTCAAATCTGTTGGCGTGGGGCAAATCTGTCCGCGCGGGCGGGTAGGATGGAAGCATTGAATATTGCGAACGGTTTGAGTGGAGGACCATGCCTGTTCGAATCTATACCACCAACGCCGGCGCGGATTTGAGCGATGCCGAGGCGGCGCTGCTTGCCGACCTTATTGCCCGCCACGGGCGTGCCGTGCTGCTGGCGCCAACGTTTGCCGAGCTCGACCTGTGCCGTCATGATGCGGCGGAAGCCGGCGTTTCGCTGGGTATTGACTACAAGACGCCTACATCGTGGCTTCGCTCGCTTTGGGAGCTTTTGGGCGACGGGCGCGGTTTCGTCGACAACCTGCAGCGCCAGATGCTGTTTTCGGACATGGTAGCGCGCCTCGACGACGCCGACCTGCAGCCGCTTTCGCGCAGCCAGGGCACGGTGCGTATGCTCGCGCGTATGGCTCGCGATGTGCTGCCGGGTGTGGCAGGGACAGGCACCGAGCGTTGCTGCGACAACGTTTGCAAGCCCAAGCCCAAAAGCGACGCCGAGGCTCGCGTGTTTGAACTTTTGTGCGCCTATGCGCGCGGTTTGGACCGTCGAGATATGGTCGAGCCCTGCGAGGCGGCTGACATTATGGCCGGCGCTTTGGCCGACAACCTGCCGGGGTGCGCCCGCGCCGTTTGCGTGCGCGGCGTCACGTCATTTACGTATAGCCTGCTCGAGCTGCTGTCCGCCGTGGCAAACAACGGGGGAGAGGTTGTCGTGCTGCTTGCCCGCGAGCAAGCGGCGATGCGCGAGGAGCTTGCCGCGGCATTTGATGTCCGCGGTGTGCTGTTTGAGATCGCGCCGCTGGGGGAGGGCGCCGCCGCGCCCCAGACTGCCTCCAAGTCCGCTGCTCAGCCTGCCTTTATTGAGGTCGCCGGCCCCCATGCCCGTGCCCATGCTTATGCGGACGTCATCGATAAGTTGGTGAAAGCGCACAAGGAGTCCAAGGACGATAAAGCTGCTGCAACACCCGCCGACCCCGTACGCGTGCTCGTTGTTTCTGCCCGGGCACCCCAGCTGTTCGGCGAGCTTGCCGCTCGTTTGGCGGCGCGCCACGTTGCTGCCGAGACGGCCGAGTTCACGGCGTTTTCCCAATCCATTGCGGGCAGGCAGTTCACGGCGCTCGCCAACCTGATCGAGCGTATGAAGGCCGCCGACGAAGGGGCAGCTTCTAAGACTGAGTGGTGGCCCGCTCCGGAGCTTACCGACTGGATTTACAGCCCGCTTTCGGGTGCCGGCGCCGCCAGCGCGCGCACGTTCGACAAGAATATGCGACTGTCGCGCAGCAAGACCACTGCGGGCGTCAAGAGCCTGCTGCAGAGCGTGCAGGGCCAGGTGAGGGGCGCGCGTAAAGCGGCGAGCGACGAGAACTGGTTTAAGAACGTGCCGTGCGTGATCTCGGACGTGTTCCAGGCGCTGTGGCGCGACAAACCCGTGACGGCGCTCAAGGCCATGCTTGCCGTTGCCGAGGCACTGCCCGATCGCGCACTTGGCGGTCTCGACGGTCAGGCCCGTCGCCAGGCGGAGGTGGCCCTGCTGCGCCACGTCATCGACATCCTTATGAATGGCGCCCGTGCGCTCGACGTGTCGCAGGCCGCGACCGTGCCCGTGCTCGATGACATTCGAACCAAGGTGGACAAGCGTAGCGCCGCCTACGATTACGAGACCTACGAGGTTGACCGTGCGCCACGCGCCCAGGTTCGCTTTGCTTCGCTTGCCGATGCGGCGGCTCTGCGCCCCGGCAGCTACGATGCCGTGCTGTTTGCCGATGTCGATCTGGACAGCTATCCGCTCTCACACGAAGAGGGGCCGCTGGCCACGCTGACGGCCGAGCTGCGCCGCGACGGCGTATCTTTGGAGCCCGCCGCCCTGCTGCGCGTGCGCTTTGGCCGTGCAATGCAGGCGGCGAGCGGTCCGGTCGCGCTCGCCCGTGTGACCCACGATCGTCAGGCGCGCGAGTGCTATCCGGCGGCCGTGTGGACCGAGTTGCGGGCGCATGCCGAGGCCGCTAACGATGCTAAGGCCGCTGACGCCGACAAGGCCGCTGACGACGCTAAGGCCGTTGGCGCCGACAAGGCGAAGTGTGTGGGTGAGGGCGATATCGTAAGGGACTTCGATCCCGCGGCAGGCGAAGGTCTTAGGCGCGAGCGCGTGACCTGCGAAGCTCCTCAGCATCTGAGCGATGAAGCCATTCCGTATTTGGTCCTGCGTCGTCGCGATGGCGAGGGCGAGGATGCGCCGCTGGTGCCGCGCCTGACGTCTGCCTCGCAGATCGAGGCCTATTCGACCTGCCCGCTATGCTGGTTCGTCTCGTACCGCGTGAAGCCCCAGTCGATCGACGCTGGCTTTGGCAATATGGAGAAGGGCAACTTTGTCCACGACGTGCTGGAACACTTGCATGCCCGTCTGCCCCAGGAGGGCATGGAGCGCGTGACACCCATGAATCTGCCACGCGCGAAGGAGCTGCTGCGCGAGGTCTTTGACGAGACCTTGGCCGAGCATGCGGGCAAGCGCGGTGCCGAGGGCCCGCTCGTGCCGCTCTCCCCGGTGGAGGAGCGCCAGGTGGCCGAGATTTTGCCGCAGCTGGAGGGTGTGCTTGCCTACGAGTCCGAGGCGCTCGCGCCCTTCGCGCCGCGCTACCTGGAGTTTGCGTTCAACGAGCTCCAGGTCGAGTATGCCGGTTGGCCGCTTGGCGGGCGCATCGACCGCGTTGATGTGGATGTCGAGAATCGCGCCGTGGTAATCGACTATAAGCATCGTTCGGGTGTCGAGGAGTTTAAGCTCGCCGACCCCACGGTGCGCGACGAGGAGTCGGGCGAGGCCCCCATCGACGACCCGCGCTGGCTGCCGCCCCATACCCAGACACTCATCTACGCGCAGGCCATGCGGCGGGCGCTGGATCTGGATACCCGCGCCGCGCTCTATTTTTCGACCAAGGGCGGCAAGCCCGCGCTGCGCGGTGCGGCGAGCGCCGAGTTGCTTGAGGAAGAGCGCGGCGACGGCCGCATCCCAGGCCTTAAGAAGGGCTTTCCCGGCGAGGGTGGCAGCATGGACTTCGACGCCCTGCTCGATCGCGTGGAGGCCGGCATCGCCGGGCGCCTGCGCGAGCTCGAGGCAGGCAACGTTGCCGCCGTCGACCCGACGTCGGCTCAGGCCGCGCATGCGCGCTGCTCGTATAACCACGAAGGAACGTTTGTAAGGAGGGACGTGTAGACCATGGATCTTTCGACTTTGATGCCGCAACAGCTGCAGATCGTCAAAACGCTCGACCGTCCGCTGTTTGTCTCGGCGGGCGCCGGTTCGGGCAAGACCTTTACCCTCACGCGCCGCATCGTCTACGCGCTTTCGCCCGAATCCGGTCCGTTCGTTGAGCATCTGGACCAGGTGCTCGCCATTACCTTTACCAAAGATGCCGCGGCCGAGATCCGTGACCGCGTGCGCCGCGCGCTCATCGACGAGGGCATGGACGAGGAGGCCCTGACCGTCGACGATGCGTGGATCTCGACCATTCACGGCATGTGCTCTCGTATCCTGCGCGCACACGCGTTGGAGCTGGGCATCGACCCCGAGTTCACGGTGCTCACCGATACCGACGAGCTTATGGACCAGGCTGTTGAGCACGTGCTGGCCCGCGCGACGGCACCCGATGCCGTCCCCGAGCTCGCGGCATCGCTCAACGCCCTCTACGCCTGGTATCCCATGGCGGGCGAGGGCGGGCCGTTTGGCGCCGGCACCACCATTAAAGGCCTGGTGCGCGACCTGTTGGAGCTATCGAGTCAGCTGCCGGGCGGCATGGACGATGTGCGCGTGGCGCGCGGCCAGGCCGATACCTCGGCACTCGCCGATGCCTATCGCGCGGCGTTGGGTGCGAGCAAGGCCGCGACCGAGAAGGCACAAGTGGCACTCGACGCCATCGACGCGTTTGAGGCGAGCGGCAAAACCATGGCCGACGCGGCGCGACTCATGATGTCGTGCACCATGCCGCGGGCGAGCAAGGCGTTCCCCAAGGAGCAGGTCGAGCTGCTCAAGGCCGAGGCCGCCGATGCGTTTATCAATATCGTGCTTGCCTGTGGTGGCCCGGCGCTTGATGCACTGGTGGGCTTGGCCCGCTCTGTAGAGGCTGAGTATCGCGCGCTCAAGGCTGCCCAGTCTGCCCTCGACAACAACGACTTGCTGCGCATGGCCTATGAGGCCCTGCGCGATTACCCGGCCATCCGAGCGGCATACGAGGGCCGCTTTAAGATGGTCATGATCGATGAGTTTCAGGATACCGACCAGATGCAGGTCGATCTGATCCGTTACCTGACGGGTGCGGGGGAGCGCGCGCTGTGCACCGTGGGCGATGCGCAGCAGTCAATCTATCGCTTCCGTGGTGCCGAGGTCGAGGTCTTCCGCCGCCAGGAGCGCAAGGTGGGATCGACGACGGCGTCCGAGGCGACTGCCGTGGCCGACGCCCCTGCTGGCGAGCTCGTTAAACTTGTGCGCAACTTCCGCAGCCATGACGAGGTGCTGCGTTACGTGGCACGCGTCTTCGACGGCGATGACGGCGGCCTGATGCAGGGCTTTTTGGATCTTGAGGCGAGCGACGGCCGCAAGGACACGCTGGTGGCGGACGCCTCGCGTCGCCAGGCCCTCTTTGTTGCCGGCGGCAGTACGCAGGAGCGCACGCAGGCCAAGGCCCGTGCGATCGCCGAACGCTTCCGCGCGCTTGCCGATGCCGGCCAGCCCCAGGGCGGCATGGTGCTGCTGCTGGGCCGCATGACCAACGCCGACGTCTATGCGCAGGCATTCCGCGACCAAGGGCTCGACTGCGTGATCGCAGGCGGCTCGGTCTTTGCGCAGGCAGCCGAGGTGCAGACGGTGCGCGCCCTAGTCTGCGCGCTCGCCAACCCGGCCGATACCGCGCAGGGCCTCATGCCGTTGCTGGCCTCGCCGATGTTTGCGCTCGGCGCCCAGGAGTTCCTGGCGCTGGCGACCAAGCTCGATAGCGAGACGGGGGAGACCTCGCGCCGGAATATCGACGCGGGCATCATGAGCGATTTCGACGTGCCGGGTTTGCAAGACTTGCCGCTCGTGACGCGCGCCCGCGAGGTGCTGCGGTATGCGCTTCGTCGTGTGGGTCGCGATTCGTTCGCCGCCATCGCGCGCGACGTGGTCAACGCTTCGGGCTGGTTCGTGCGTCTGGCGCAGCGTGGTCCCGAGGGCAAGGCCATCGCCGCCAACGTGCTCAAGGCGCTCGATGCCGTGGCTGAGGCTGAGGCCGAGTTCGGTAACTCGCCGCGTTCCATCGCGCTGGCCTTCGACCGCTTCTTGGCGGGCAAGGAAGCCCCAGGCGCCCTCAACGAGGAGGGCGACGGCGCGGTGCGCATCATGACCGTGCATGCATCCAAGGGCCTGGAGTATCCGGTCGTGGCGGTTGCGGAGTGCTTTGGCGTGCGCAAATCGTCCGGTGCGGCTCAGATGGGGCGTGTCGAGGGCGGAGCGCAGGTCGTGGCGCTGCCGGCACGCTTCGACGGCGTTAAACTTGCGGACGGCACGTTCGTAAAGGGCGACGACGTTAAAAAGCAGTTTGAGCATGTGTTTAAGGGCAAGGGCACGTCGCTGTGGCTGCCGCCGGAGCTCATGGAGGACGTCTGTGCGACGGGTTCTCCCGCCGAGGCATTTGCTCGCCTGCGCAACGATGACCTGCAGCTTTCGCTCGAGGAGCGGGCCCGCTTGCTCTATGTTGCCATGACGCGTGCGCGAGAGCTGGTGATCTTGGCGATGGATGCCGGCGTGAGCCGTGGCAAGGTGACGACGCCGACCTTCGACGTCGAGACCGATCTGACCTACGACGTGCTGCGTCGTATTCTGCCGACCGACGCTCTGGACATGCCGCAGCTCGATGCCGACCGCCTGGTGTTCGACAACTCCCAGCCGGGTGACTACGAGCTCATTTCGCTTTCGGACTTTACCTTTGGCGAGCAGGCGTTTGAGGCCAACGCTTCACTGGATGCCGAGGGCAGGCTTGTCCGCGGCGATGCGGAGCCGGAGGGCGCCGGTGCAGATGCCCACGCCGCCGTTCCCGGTCCTGCCGACCCCGAGCCCGATGCGTTTGAGCTTGTGTATCCCCAGGCGGTGGGCGTGCGCATGGGCACCTGCCCGTTCCCGGCGCGTGACTCGTATAGCTACTCGTCAATCGCGGCAGCGCTCCATGCCGAGGCCGAGGACCATGCCGCCGAGGCGCGCGTGCCCATGGACGAGGCTGGCGATGATGCGGAGTCGGATGGCTCGGAGACGACGGATGCGGACGTGGCTGCTGTCGAGCCCGCCGGCAATCCCATGGCGCTGGGCTCGGCCTTCCACGCTGCCTGCCAGTGGCTCATCGAGATGGGTGCCGATGAGCTGCCCACCGCGCGCGCCGAAGCGCTGGCGCGTCTGTGGCGCCTGACGCCGGAGCAGCGCGAACGCTTCGACGTTGCCCTGGACCGCTGGCTCAAGTCGGCTGTTCGTACCGACCTGCTCGCGTGGCCGTGCGTTCGCGCCGAGGTGCCGTTCTTTTCGCTGGGCTGCGAGGACGAGGACATCGCTCGCTATGGTGCATATGCCGAGGGCGCCATCGACGCTTTGGCGACGAACCCGGCGGATTCGTCATGCGCGCTGGTCATCGACTACAAGACGGGCGGCACACCGGACGAGACGCCGGATCAGCTGCAGGAGAAGCACGCCCTGCAGGCGCGCGTCTACGCCGATGTTCTGCACAAGGCGGGCTTTGAGGCCGTGACGGTCAAGTTCGTCCGCGTGGAGCAGGTCGACCCCGCCAACCCCTGCGAGCCCCAAGTGGTCACCTACAACCTTTAGCCCTCAACAACCTGCGGTGGAATCCCTATCGATTCCACCGCAGTCTTTTTGGGATGGGGCTTTTTAGCTACTTTGGGCAAACCCACGCGGCCGCCCCGGATAAAGCCCTCAGTCGTCCAAATAGCACCGCAACGCATGGGAGAGTCTGGGACGGTACAATAGCTCGAACGGTTCAAACGAATAAGGAGCCATATGCAGCTCGCCAAAACGCTTGGGGTGACGCCGGAGGAGCTTTTTGACGCCCTGGCGGGGTCCATCATGCAGGATATCGAAAACGCCACGGGCAAGCGCTCCAGCCGCAACAGGCTCAACGGCAATAAGTACGAGAAGCGTGCCCAGGCCGCAAAAAGGCAAGGTAGCTCTTCATCGGAAACCGTGAACACTTCGGGCTTCGAGTCAGTAGCGAGCGGCCCGGCAAAATTAGTTGATGGAAGTGCCAAATGAATAAGAATGCCGCTACGCAACTGCACATCTATTCCGCCTTTTTCGTTCTCGCGGGATTTGTTTTAAATCGGGGAGTGTTTCTACTTTTCCTTGCGGAGAAAGGAATGTCTGTCACGGAAATCGCGCTTTATCAAGCTCTGTTTAACATTGCAACGGTCGTCCTCGAGCTGCCAACAGGGCTGATAGGCGATTTCTTTGGAAAGAAGTTTTCGATTCAAGTGGGCGTGCTGCTGCTTTTCTTCCATACGGCTGGCATGCTGTTGCTCTCAGGCCCCTTTCTTGTCGTACTTTCCCTTGTTGAGGCACTCGCCTACTCCCTTCAATCGGGATCAGAACAAGCACTTTTATATGAAATTGCCCGGAATGCCGGTCAAGGAGAGCGCTTCCTCACCATCAATGCTCGGCTGCTTGCCGCACAATCAATCGCTACGGGAGTGGCAATCGTACTTGGATCATTCATTGCCCAAATATCTTGGAGTGCCCTCTACGTATGCGTTTCCGTTTTCTATCTTCTGCAGCTTTTCCTTCTGTATCCCATTGAGAGGATGGAAACGACCCATTCCAAAAACTCTGGGGAGGAAAGGTTTGACGTAGCCAAGATCTTCAGACGCGAAACCTGGTGCATTGGAGAATCCGCTTTTGCGGTATTGCTTCTTCTAATCGGCACAAGCATGCTCGACGGATTCTATGGGAGTTATTACAACTTGAATCAGTTGGTATTCGACGCATTTGATGCTCCCGTCTCCATAATAGGAATCTTTTTCGGTGCATCCTATGCAGTAAATGCGACGGCCTACATTGCAGCAGATTTCTTCTCATCGCGTTTCGGGAAAAGAAATACCATGCTCGGCTCGATGCTAATCGAAGCTGGTCTTTTCATGATTCTTCCGTGGTTCGCTTCAAATCCGCTGTGTTTGTTTGGCCTTAGCATGGTGCTTTGTTTTCTCCCAGAAGTGGTGTACATCACTTCGGAAAACTTAATCCAAGACGCTATAGCGGACGATCTCCGCGCGACGATCCTTTCCGTCGCGTCTCTGGTAAGGGCTCTCTTTTCTGCAATGTTTTTCTCCATATTTGGATATGTGTTGGGGTTATATCCCATTCAGATAGCGCTCGGTGTTATTGGCGCAATCGCGATAGCAATTACCGCCGTTGTTTCTTTAAAAATGGTAGGAATACATGTCTCCAAGAATTGATATATCGATTGACGAGCTGCCCGAAGCGTCGAGCCTTCTTGATGGACATGACTATTCGTCACAAATCATTCAGCGTATCGCCGGGGTTCCAGTAATACTCGATGCATCGGGATGCCCTCATTCCCTTTTTGAAGGTCCCAAATTGACTACCCGTGTGGGTTTGGCTAGGTTCGGGTGCTGTCCGTGCCGTGGGGTAAAATCGTTCAGTCAGAACACGAACCCGCATCGGAGCTCATCACATGGCATTCGTCCATCTGCACAATCACACTGTTTTCTCCATGCTCGACGGCGCAACCCGTATCCAGGATATGGTCAATCGTGCCGTTGAGCTGGGCATGCCCGCCGTGGCCATTACCGACCACGGCTACATGTACGGCGTGCCCGACCTGGCGCTGGCCTGCGACGCCGTCAACCACAACACGCCCGAGTACAAGACGTGGAGCCACGACAAGGCCTTCTTGGAAAAGGATCGCCGCGACGAGCTGGTGGAGCCCGATCCCGAGGCAAACCCGCGCGAGCATGCCCAGTATGTGAAGGACATGGCCATGTGGGACGAGAAGGGCAACATCGACGAGCTCAAGCCGCCCCTGGTCATCAAACCCATCTTTGGCTGCGAGGTCTACTTTACGCCGGACGAGACGCTCGCCCGCGACCACAAGCCCGAGCTCTACCACATGATCCTTCTGGCCAAGGACCAGGAGGGCTACGTCAACCTGATGCAGACGGTTTCCGAGGCAGCCGTGCAGGGCTTTTACTACAAGCCGCGCGTGACGCTCGACAACCTGCGCCGCCACGCCAAGGGCATGATCTGCACGAGCGCCTGCATCGCGGGCATCATCCCCAAATACATCGACCGCGGCGACATGGAAGGCGCCATCAAGTGGGCCGAGACCTTCCGCGATACCTTTGACCCCGGCGACTTTTACATCGAGATTCAGGAACACGGCATCACCACCGACAACGGCCTGACCGATGAGCAGATGGACCGCACGCTCATCGATATCGCCAAGCAGGTGGGTGTCAAGGTCATCGCCACCAACGACTTCCACTACCTGCGCCGCGAGGACGCGCCGGTGCAGGACGTCATCATGTGCATCGGCATGAACGCCAAGGTCGATGACCCCAACCGCATGCGCATGACCGGTTCGGAGTTTTACATGAAGACCGAGGAGGAGATGCGGGCGATGTTCCCGTATTGCCCTGAGGCCTGCGACAACACGCTCGAGATCGCCGACAAGTGCTACGTTGAGCTGGACTGGGACTCCATCATCCTGCCGCGCTTCCCGTTGCTCGATCCCGGCGAGACGCACGAGAGCCAGTTCCGCCGCGAGTGCGAGAAGGGCCTGCGCCAGCACTATGGTGACGACTGGGCCACGCGCGAGATCGGTGGCGTCAACATCAAAGAGCGCTTTGAGTACGAATACAAGGTCATTTGCGACAAGGGCTTTGCCGCCTACTTCCTCATCGTCGCCGAGTACGTGCAATGGGCCAAGGACAACGGCATCGGCGTCGGCCCCGGTCGTGGCTCGGCCGCCGGCGCTATCGTCGCCTACGCCATGAACATCACCGCGTTCGACCCGCTCGAGAACGGCCTGATGTTCGAGAGGTTCCTGTCCCCGCAGCGTACCGAGATGCCCGATATCGATATGGACTTCGACGATGAGCGGCGCCTCGAGGTCGTGGAGCACGTTCGCCAGCTCTACGGCCCCGAGAAGGTCACCCACGTCATCACCTACTCGACCATTAAGGCCAAGCAGGCCATCAACGACGCCGCTCGCGTCCTGGACTACCCGGTCTACATGGGCCAGCGTCTGTCCAAGATGGTCTCGAGCGACCCCAAGGTCAAGCTCAAGCAGGTGCTCGAAAAGCAACCCGGCAAAGAGGACCTGTTTAACCCCGATTTTGCCGAGGCCTATAAAAAGGACGACGACGCCCGCCGCATCATCGACACGGCGCTCTCAATCGAGGGCCTCACCCGTGGCGAGGGCGTGCACGCGTGCGCCGTTCTGATCTGCCGCGACCCCGTCAACGAGCACGTGCCCACCAAGCTCGACACCAAGGGCGGCGTCGAGATTACCCAGTACGAGGGCCATACCGTTGCCGACATGGGCCTGCTCAAGATGGACTTCTTGGGCCTGCGTACGCTGACTGTTATCTCCAAGGCCAAGGCAAACATCAAAAAGAACTTCGGCATCGACATCAAAGAGGAAGAGATCCCCTTTGACGACCCCGAGATCTATAAGCTCATGGGCTCCGGCCATACCGCCGGCGTCTTCCAGGTCGAGTCCGCCGGCATGACGGCCACGATCAAGAACATGAAGCCCACCGAGTACAAGCACGTCGTGGCATTGATCGCCCTGTACCGCCCGGGCCCGCTGGGCGCCGGCATGGTTTCGTCCTACATCAACCGTATGAACGGCAAGGAGCCGGCCGTCTCCTACGACGACCGCCTGGACGACATCCTGGGCGAAACCTACGGCACCATGGTCTACCAGGAACAGGTTATGCTCATCTCCGTCGAGATGTGCGGCTTCTCCAAGGGCGAATCGGACTCGCGTATCCGTAAACCCGTGGCTAAGAAAAAGATCAAGCTGCTCACGTCGACGGTGCTGCACTGGGAGGATGGCTCGGACGAGACCACCTACGACCACTGGATGAACGGCGCTATCAAGAACAACTACACGCGCGAGGTCGCCCAGAAGATTTGGGACGATGTTCTCGAGTTCGCATCTTACGCCTTTAACAAGTCGCACTCCGCCGGCTACGCCATCCTGGTTATGCAGACGGCGTGGCTCAAGGCGCACTATCCGCACGAGTACATGGCGGCCGTTCTGACGTCCTACACGGGCAAGACCGACAAGATCGTTCATTACGTCTCGGCGTGCCGTCACGACGGCATCCCCGTGCTTTCGCCAGATGTCAATGAGTCCGGTACCGAGTTCACGGCTACCAAGGAGGGCGTGCGCTTTGGTCTGGCCGGCATCCGCGGCGTGGGCACCGGCGTGGCGCAGGCGATTATCGCCGAGCGCGAGGCGGGCGGTCCGTTTAAGACGCTGCACGATTTTGTCGAGCGCGTGGACTCGAGCCAGGCCAACCGCCGCGTGATCGAATCGCTCATCAAGGCAGGCGCCTTCGACTCCACGGGGTATCCGCGTCGCCAGATGATGCACTTTGTGGACAAGAACAACCCCGAGAACATCATCGATGCCGCGGTAAAGCGCCAGAAGGATCGCGCGAGCGGCCAGACGTCGTTCTTCGATATGTTTGGCGACGTTGAGGGCTCGGGCTTTGAGGTGAGCGTGCCCGATCCGGATGGCCAGGAATGGGACCGCCACCTTAAGTTGAGTCAGGAGAAGGAGGTTCTGGGCATCTATGTCTCGGACCACCCGCTACGCCCGTTTGAGTATGCACTAGCCAAGGCGCGTGACTTCTCGTTCTCGCAGATCGACACCGGCTACGAAGTTCAGAATCCTACGGGCGGCACCATCAACCAGGAAATTCCCGAGGGCAAGGCGCTGTGGTGGGCCGGCATGGTCTCGAGCGTGTCCAAGCGCGTGACCAAAAACGGTGACCCCATGGGCATCGTGCAGCTCGAGGACATGGAAGGCGAGGCCACCGTCGTCGTGTTCCCCAAGACCTATAAAGAGGCCGAGGGGTACCTGTACGGCGAGGTCGATCCCGAGACCGGCGCGCAGCTGTCCGATGCCTTTGTGCGCATTAAGGGCAAGCTCGAGCGCTCGGACCGCGGCGACCAGATCATCGCGCAGGAGATCGTGCCGCTCGAGCTCAACGAGGAGAACAACAAGCCCAAGGTGTTTGAGGTCATGGTGCCCAACAGCCGCTTTAGCCAGGGCAATATGGCGCGCCTGGCCACGGTGCTCACCGCTAACCCGGGCGGCGACCGCGTGGAGATCTTTATCGAGCAGGTGGACGGGCGCGTGCTGCGTGCCGAGGTACCTGCCAAGGTCAACGCGCGTTCGATTCCGCTGCTGGCCGAGGCCAAGGCCATTGTGGGTAACCAGGGCCGCGTGACGGTGATCTAAGCTACCCCGGGTGAGATTGGAGGAAGTGATGGCGCAGGGGACGTTTGTGCAGGCGCTTCGCAAAGAGGCGGCGTTGAGCGGCACCTTTATGAAGGGGCGTTCGCTCATGCTCAACGGTGCCGTGCTGTCGATCGAGGACAGCGGCTCGCGCTTCTCCAAAAACGTGACGGTTGAGGGCACGGTGCGCGGCTCGCGCGGTGACCTGTACAAGACGCACGTGGCGCTCGACATGGACGAGCACGAGGTTATCGACTACGACTGCGACTGCCCCGCCGCATACCGCTATCCCGGTATGTGTAAGCACGCTATTGCCACGGCGCTGGCGTATTTGGATGCCAGCGGCGCCGAGCCCGTCGAAGGTTTGCGCACGCCGGTTCGCACGTTTACGGCGCAGCCGAAACAGCCCGCGCGTGCCGCGTCCGCCGCGCCGGCCGTCAACCCCAACTTTCCCTTCCCGGCGCCCGTCCCCACGAGCCCGAGCCTTGTGGCGGCGCTTTCCGATCTTTCGGACGCGCGCATGGATGAGCTGGCGAGCATGCGCCGCAAGCTTGCCGGTGCCGTTGATCCCGACGCCCCCAAAGCGGCATTGGAGCCCTCGTTGGTGCCGTACTACAATCCGCTGTTCGCTGACCGCTTTAGCTGGGCGCTCGAGTTCCGCATTCGCTGTGGATCGGTCTCCTACGTGGTCAAGGACATCGACGGCATGGCCGATGCCTACGTGCGCGGCGGCACGTTCTCCTATGGCAAGAAGCTCACGTTTGTCCATTCACCTGAGGCCTTTGACGAAACATCGGCAAAGCTGCTCAACCTTGTTGTGACGACAGTTGCCTATCTCGATGACATCACAAGCTCGCGTTCGGCGTCGTACGACTTTGCCCGCAGCGGTTTTGTTGCCGAGCGTCAGTTGCCGCTGTCCGAGCATAGCATCGTATATGTGCTGGACCTGCTGCGCGGCCAGACCATCTCCTTTGAGCCCGCCTGGTCGCGGGGGATGACGACGCATCGCACCTACGACGTGGCGGTTGAGCTGTCTCCGCAAGGGGAGGACGAGGCATCCGCTAAGCGCCCACCGCTGCTTGCCGCCAAAATCGCGCCGGCGGCTGGTGGTAGCTATGACCTGCGCCTGCCCGCCGATATGTACTGCTTTGCGTCGGGCGATGCCGCCTACTTGGTTGACACGCGCCGCGCGCGCCGTACCGACGCTGCATTTGCTCAGCATGCCGCACCTTTTTTGTCGCGCTTGCTGCCGTGCCGCACGCCCGCCCATATTGCCGCCGAGCAGGTGGGTGAGTTCTGCCGTATGGCGCTGCCCATTTTGCGCGACTATACCGACCTCACCGCGCCCGCCGCGCTCGATACTGTGGCACCCGAGGCGAGCTTTGCCATGGCAATCGGCGTCGACGATGGTCTTGTGACCTGCAAAATTACGGTTACCTACGGCGATTGGTCGGCTGATCTCTTTAGTCTTGGTGCTCCGGGCAGTCCTTTCGAAGAGCAACGCCCCGGCGTTCCGCCCCGCGATACGCTGGCGGAGTTTCGCGTTATGGACACGGCTGCCATGTACTTCGATTTCTACGAGGGCGGCCTGGCGTTTGAGGAGCGCGATGACGAGAGCCTGTTCCACTTGCTGACCGAGGGCCTGTCTGCCCTGTCCGAGCTGGGCGAGGTCATGCTCAGCGACCGTCTGCGCCAGATTTCGGTCCGCCCTGCGCCCAAGCTCTCGGTGCGCGCGACCGTCAAGAGTAACCTGCTCGATGTCGAACTGGGCGCGAGCGGCCTTTCGGCGGCAGATCTTGCCATCTATCTGGACTCGTACAAGCGCCACCAGACGTTCGCGCGCCTGACGTCCGGCGACATCGTGCGCCTGGATGAGGGAGCGCGTGCCGCGTTTGGTCTTGCCGAGGACCTAGGCGTCGATGCCGTCGACCTGCTCGACGGCGTGTCGCTTCCCGCGTCGAGTACCCTTTTTGTCGATAGCATGCTCGCACGCACGCCGGCGCTCGAGGCCGATCGCGACGCTGCGTTCCGCCGCACCGTCGAGCGCCTGGACACGCTCGGCAAGATGGACTTTACGGTGCCGGCATCGCTCAAGGCAACGATGCGCGGCTACCAGGTCGACGGATACCAGTGGCTCGGCTCGCTCGAACACCTGGGCCTTGGCGGCATCTTGGCCGACGACATGGGCCTGGGCAAAACGCTCCAGATGATCGCGCATATCCTGGCGCGCGTGGAGGCGGGGGACACCAAGCCCACGCTCGTGGTATGCCCGGCCTCACTCGTGTACAACTGGACTGCCGAGCTGGAGCGCTTTGCCCCGTCGCTCGATGTGTGCGCCATTGTGGGCGCCAAGGCTCAACGTCGTGTACAGATTGCCGGCGTGGCCGAGCATAACGTGGTCGTAACGTCGTATGACCTTATGCGGCGCGATATCGACGAGTACGTCGAGCAGGATTTTGCCCGCGTGGTGCTCGATGAGGCACAGTACATTAAAAATCCGCTCACGCAGGTGGCGCGCGCTGCCAAGCGCCTGCCTGCCGGCGTGCGCTTTGCCCTGACGGGCACGCCCATCGAAAACCGCCTGTCCGAGCTCTGGAGCATCTTCGACTTTTTGATGCCGGGCCTTTTGGGGACGCGCGAGTCGTTTGCCAAGCGCTTTGAGAGCCCGGTCGAGCACGCCGAGGGTGACAGTGCCGCTCGCCTGCAGGCGCTCGTGTCGCCGTTTGTGCTACGCCGCGTAAAGGAAGACGTGGTGGCCGATCTACCCGAAAAGATCGAGGACACCGTCATGGCACAGCTCACCGGCGAGCAGCGCAAGCTCTACCTGGCCAACCAGGACCGCATCGCCCAGCAGGTGCAGCACCGCGAGGCATCCGAGTTTAAAAAAGACAAGCTCAAAGTGCTCGCCGAGCTCACCAAGCTGCGCCAGATCTGCTGCGACCCGCGTCTACACTACGAGGATTACAAGGCGGGGAGCGCCAAGCTCGATACGTGCATGGAGCTCGTGCACGGCGCACTCGACGGCGGGCATCGCATCCTGTTGTTCAGCCAGTTTACGGGCATGCTCGATATCATCGGCAAGCGCTTGGCCAAGGAGGACATCGCCTTCCTTAAGCTCACGGGCGCTTCGTCTAAGGAGAGCCGCGCCAAGATGGTCGCGCAGTTCCAAGCGGGCGAGGTTCCGGTCTTTTTGATTTCGCTCAAGGCGGGCGGCGTGGGCCTCAACCTGACGGCGGCCGACGTGGTCATTCACTACGACCCGTGGTGGAACGTGGCGGCGCAGGACCAAGCGACCGACCGCGCGCATCGTATTGGCCAGCAACATACCGTGACCGTGTACAAGCTCATCGCCAAGGACACGATCGAGGAACGCATTATGCAGATGCAGGAGTCCAAGCGCGACCTGGTCAACAGCGTGCTTGGCGGCGACGGCATCTCGTCGGCGCTGTTCACGCGCGAGGATGTTCTGGCACTGCTCGGCGGTGACGGTCGCTAGCCGCGCGCGGGGTGGGACTGCTGGAGTGGGCAGGACGGTCGACGCATTTTGGCCCGACCGCTTGCCTGATCCGTTATGTGTTCATTTGCAATGCCGTGGATGGTTTGTCTGCCTTTGGGCATAAGAACCATCAAGAACATTGGCACATCAGAAAAGGAGAACATCATGGCGAAATTCTTTAAGGACCCCGACGGTAAGCTCATCGCCGCCCTTGGCAACGACGTTGCAACCCCTGCCGGCTGCACGGAGCTGACCGCGAACACCGAGGACGCGGCGCACGAGAAGCACGTGCCTGTTGTCGAGACCGAGCGCGACGGTCACGTGATCCGCGCACGCGTGGGCTCGGTCGAACATCCCAGCCTGCCCGAGCACTATATTGAGTGGATCGCCCTTGAGGCTGAGGGCCGTCTGGAGATCCATTACCTTGAGCCCGGCATGAAGCCCGCGACGTTTTTTGCCGGCGGTTCCAAGACCGGTACCGTCTATGCCTACTGCAACCTGCACGGGCTGTGGTCCGCGACGTTCTAGGAGCGCGCCCCCGCTCGGGGTATCATAGCTAGCATATGCACATGCGAGCGCCGACTGCATTATGCGGCCGGCGCTTTTACTGCGACAACGATGGTTTACGACGGAAAGGGCTGAGCCATGAAGTTCGCGCTTGCACAGATCGATATGCGCCTGGGTGATATTGAGGGCATTTGCGGCCGCATCGAGGACCAGGCTCGTCTGGCCCACGGGCGCGGGGCGCGCGTGCTGTGCGTTCCGGCTCCGCTCTTTATGGGCGCCATGCCCGGGGGCCTGGTGGGCGCTGCCGACTTTGAGCACGACATGCTTGCCGGCTTGACTGGTGTCGCCGAGCGCATCCAGGAGCTTGACATGATCTGCATCGTGCCCGCGGCGGTTTCGTTTGAGGGTCAGCCGCTGCTCGACTACATGATGCTCAAGGACGGTCATGTGGTGCCGGCGCGTTCGAGCATTGCCCTGCAGCGCGGCGAGAACAATGATACGCGCTGGGCGCCGCCGGTGTTTGACGTGGACGGCGTGCGCATCGCCGTGGTGTTTGACCTGGACCGCGAACTCGAGATGCTGCCGACCGGCGTCGACCTCATTGCGTATTTCCAATTCAACGCGTTTGACATGACCGACCGCGAGACTGCTGCCATTGCCGCCGTACGCAGCGGCGCCTACCGCAAGATCGCATCCAAGCGCAGCGTGTGGTTTGCCTGCATGGCGCCGGTCGGTGCCTATGACGAGTCGGTGTATACCGGCGGTTCGTTTGTGCTCGACGACTGCGGCCGCGTGGTGGCCCAGGCGCCGTGTTTTGAGGAGAGCCTGCTGGTTCAGGAGATTCAGCGCGGCGTGATGCTCGATGCCCTGGAAGATCACGAACTGCCCGAGTTTCGTTCCGAGGAGTGGCTGTGGCAGGCGCTGGTGCTCGCTGTGCGCGACAACGCCCGAGCCCACGGTGCGTCGCGTGCTGTGGTGGCACTCGAGGGTGACTTGCCGTCGTCCCTGCTGGCGGCGCTGGCCGTCGACGCTCTGGGCCCGCGTAATGTGATTGGCCTGGTGCTGGGGCGCAACCGTATTTTTACGCCGGCGCAGGAGGAGGTGGAGGCCGCCCGCTGTGCCGCCGTCCGCGCCATCGCCGAGCGTCTGCACATTCGCACCGTCGAGCGCGATGCACCGGATGCGGCGCGTGTGCTCGATCGCGACGTGTCGGCGGGCGATGCCGAGCGTCTGCGCTCGCGCACGTTGGGCCTCATGCTGGAGGACACGGCGCTCGAGCTGGGTGCGATGGCGCTGAGCCCGCTGTCCAAAACCGAGTACGCGCTGGCGGCGCCCGCCCTTTCCGGCGGCTACCAGGGCGACTTTGCGCCCTTTGGCGATGTGTATCTGTCGACGCTTGAGTTTGTGGCACGTGTGCGCAACCGCACGTCTGCCGTGGTGCCCCAAGAGCTCGTGACGCTCAACGCGGTGGAGGATTGCATGGAACGCGTGCTGGCGCAAGCGCTCTCGACGCTCGACGGTCCGGTCGACATGCTCGACCGCGCGGCGCAGCTGCTCGGTGGGCTCGAACCGGGTGAGGTCGATGGTGCGCTCGAGGCGCACGTGGACCGCAATCGATCTTTCGACGACATCCCGATGGCCGCTGGCAAGCCTGAGGCCTGCTCGCTGCTGCTGATGCTCGTTCGACAGGGTGAGGCTGCCCGCCGCATATTGCCGACGGCACCGATCGTCTCGTCCCGCTCGTTTGCCGAGCGCTCTTGGCCGTACATGCTCGCCTGGTCCGACCTGGGGCTTAATGGCAAGGAGCGTATGTCGGTCGATTCGCTGGCGCGCGCCGAGGTGCGCCGTTTTGCTGACGAGGATACGAGTGAGCGCATGCGAAACGAGATGATGGGCGTGCTGGGCGAGCTACTGGGTATTTCGCCCGAGCAGATGGAGGAGCTGCGCTCCGAGGACGGTCAGCGTCGTTTGCACGAGGGCATGAAGAAGTTCGAGGGCGAGGTTCAGGACGCCATCGATAAGATGATGGGCGGTCAGGGCGGCTCGCAAGGTGGTCCCCAGGGTGGTCCGATGCCGCATCCGCCGGTGGATCCCCGACAGTTCCCATTCTTCTCGCAGAACTAAACTGGGGACGGGGCCAAGGTTACGCGGTTTTGCCAAACCGCGTAACGAGTCGACGCTGCGCGAGCCCCTGTCGGGCAATCTGCCGCTCAAACCGTCGCTTGCGTACAGAAGTACGCGGCGCTCCTCTTTCGCGACACCTTGCCACGGCAGGGACTCGCTCGCTGACTTATGCTCAACCTATGGTTCAACCTTGCTTGTTAGATACGGTCGCTGTTGTGTTATTCTAGAACAGACGTTCGTGAATAGTGCGCGAGGCCTTGTCTTGCGCCGTACTTGTGGCGAGGGGAGGTTGGCTTGGTCATTTTGGGTATCGACCCCGGTTTGGCCCATACGGGTTGGGGGATTATCGAGGAGCGGCGTGGCGAGGTTCGCTGCCGTGCCTACGGTTGTATCGAGACCAGCGCGGGTAGTCCGCTCGCGGTGCGCCTGTCGCATATCGCCCGCGACCTCAAGGGTGTCGTGGAGCGTTATCGACCCGATACCGCTGCCATCGAGAGCATCTACTTTGGCGCTAATGTCCGCTCGGCAATCCCCACGGCACATGCCCGCGGTGCCGCGCTCGTGGCGCTTTCGGAGTGCGCGCTCGAGATCGGCGAGTACACGCCTATGCAGATCAAGCAGGCTGTGGTGGGTACCGGTGCCGCAGATAAGCGGCAGGTCGCCTACATGGTGCGCACGCTCACGCAGCTCGATCACGACCCGCATCCCGACCATGCCGCCGATGCCCTGGCCTGCGCCATCTGCCACGTTAACCTCAGCCGCACCCGGGCGCTTACCGGCGGCGAGTTCTATCAACAGAGAGGAACCGGATACTGATGATCTCCCAGCTCCACGGAACGCTTGTCGAGGCCACGATGAGCTCTGCTGTCGTCGATGTGTCGGGCGTTGGCTTTGAGCTCGGCATCTCGGGCAGCACTGCGGCCACGTTGCCGACGCCCGGCGGCGAGGTCCGCCTCTACACGCGTATGCAGGTGCGCGAGGACGCCATGACACTTTTCGGTTTTTCCTCTAAGGATGAGCGCACGATGTTCGATCGGCTCGTGTCTGTCTCGGGCGTTGGCCCGCGCTTGGCGCTCGCCGTGCTTTCCACCTATACCGTGGGGCAATTGTATTCGCTGGTGATGGTCGAGGACGACAAGGGCATGGCCAAGGTGCCCGGTGTGGGCAAAAAGACAGCTCAGCGTCTGATCCTGGAGCTCAAGAGCACCTTTGCCAAGGACAAGGGCTTTGTGCCGGTCGACGTGATTCCCGGCCAGGTTGCGATGCCCGTGCCCGCTGCCGCTCCCTCGGCCATCGATGACGCCCGTGCGGCGCTCCTTTCCATGGGCTTTAGCCCGCAGGAGACCGATGTTGCCCTGAGCGGGTATGATGGGCAGAATATGCGTGTCGAGGATCTGCTCGGCGCGGCGCTTAAGCGACTCGGAATGGATGCGTGATGTGGGAAGCCGATGACTCTCAGGACCTGTGGGCGACGCCCGGCAACTCGCCGGCGGCATCCATGGCGCACGGCGAGCGCATGGTGGGCTCGGAGCTGACGGCCGAGGACCTCGATGTCGACCGCACTTTGCGCCCCCAGCGCCTGGACGACTACTGTGGCCAGGAGCACATCAAGCAGAGCCTGCGCGTGTTGATCGAAGCGGCGCAGAGCCGTGGCGAGACGCTCGACCACGTGATTTTCTCGGGTCCTCCGGGCCTGGGCAAGACCACGCTGGCCACCGTTATCGCCAACGAGCTGGGCGCTCAGATCAAGACCACGAGTGGCCCTGCCATCGCGCGCACCGGTGACCTGGCGGCTATCCTTACCAACCTGCAGCCGGGTGATGTGCTGTTTATTGACGAGATCCACCGCCTCAACCGTTCGGTCGAGGAGGTCCTGTACCCCGCGATGGAGGACTTTGCCCTCGATATCGTGATCGGTAAAGGCCCGGCCGCACGATCGATTCGCCTGGATATCCCCAAGTTTACGCTGGTGGCGGCAACGACCCGCTCGGGTATGCTGACTGGCCCGCTGCGCGACCGCTTTGGCATTTCATATCGCCTGGATTACTACACGGTCGAAGAACTCGCGCAGATTGTGACGCGCTCGGCGTCCATCCTGGGTGTGACAATAGACCATCCGAGCGCGCTCGAGATCGGCTCACGCTCGCGTGGCACGCCGCGCTTGGCTAACCGTTTGCTCAAGCGCGTGCGCGACTATGCGCAGGTGCGTGGCAACGGCCCCATCGAGCTCGATATTTGCCGTCAGGCGCTCGAGTTCTTCGAGATCGACGAGCTCGGCCTGGACTGGATGGATATTCGTATCTTGGAGACGCTTGCCAAGACGTTCTCCGGTCGTGCCGTGGGACTTACGACCCTTGCCAGCGCGGTGGGCGAGGACCCGGGCACGCTCGAGGATGTCTATGAGCCCTATTTGCTGCAGTGCGGGTTGATGATTCGTACGCCGCAGGGCCGTCAGGCAACCCTTCGCACCTTTGAGCACCTGGGGATTGAACCTACCGTTTAGGGCGCTTTGTTTTGGCGGGCTGTTGGGCTATCGCCGGGCATCGGGTAAACATATCGCCGTTCATCGGTTATGGGCGTTTTACTATTGCGCGCCCGTGCTATGCTGAATTGGTCTTTTTCTCATCCGGTAACGAAAGGACCGCCCATGCCTACTGACATCGAAATCGCACGTTCTGTCACGCCGCTGCCTATTACCGAGGTGGCCAAGAACGCCGGCGTCGACGTTAAGCACCTTATTCCGTACGGCTTCGACAAGGCTAAGGTCGACTATTCACTGCTCAACGAGCCGACTGATCACCAGGCCAAGCTCGTCCTCGTGACCGCTATCAACCCAACGCCTGCGGGCGAGGGCAAGACCACCACGACCATCGGTCTGGCCGATGGCCTGCGTCGTCGCGGCGTCAAGAGTGCCGTGGCCCTGCGCGAGCCTTCGCTCGGCCCTGTCTTTGGCGTTAAGGGCGGTGCTGCCGGCGGCGGCTGGGCTCAGGTCATCCCCATGGAGGATATCAACCTGCACTTTACCGGCGACTTCCACGCTATCGGTGCCGCCAATAACCTGCTGGCCGCCATGCTTGATAACCACATCCAGCAGGGCAACCAGCTCGGTATCGACGTTAAGCGCATCACTTGGAAGCGCGTCGTCGATATGAACGACCGTCAGCTGCGCCACGTCATCGACGGTATTGGCGGTAAGGCCCAGGGCGTGCCGCGCGAGGACGGCTTCGATATCACCGTCGCCTCCGAGGTCATGGCAATCCTGTGCCTGTCTACGAGTATCAGCGACCTCAAGGAGCGCCTGGGCGAGATCGTCGTCGGCTACAGCTTTGCCGGCGAGCCCGTCCGTGCCCGCGACCTTAAGGCCCAGGGTGCCATGGCCGCGTTGCTTAAGGACGCGCTCAAGCCCAACCTGGTGCAAACGCTCGAGGGCACGCCCGCGTTTGTCCACGGCGGTCCCTTCGCCAACATCGCCCACGGCTGCAACTCTATCATGGCCACGCGTATGGCGATGCGCTTTGGCGATGTTGCCATTACCGAGGCCGGCTTCGGTGCCGATCTGGGTGCCGAGAAGTTCCTCGACATCAAGTGCCGTATGACGGGCGTTCGCCCCAGCGCCGTCGTGGTCGTCGCGACCGCTCGTGCGCTGAAGTACAACGGTGGCGTCGCCAAGGCCGACCTCAACGAGGAGAACCTCGAGGCACTCAAGGCCGGCATGCCCAACCTGCTGCGTCACGTCGACAACATCCAGAACGTTTATGGTCTGCCCTGCGTAGTCGCCATCAACCGCTTCCCGGCGGACACCGAGGCCGAGCTTGCGCTCATCGAGTCCGAGTGCCAGAAGCTCGGCGTCAACGTTAAGCTTTCTGAGGTCTGGGCCAAGGGCGGCGAGGGCGCGCTCGAGCTTGCCGATGAGGTCATGCGTCTGATTGAGCAGCCGAGCGAGCTCAAGTTTGCCTATGAGGACGGCGCTGATGTCGCTGATGCCCTCGAGGCCGTTGCCACCAAGGTCTACCGCGCCGACGGCGTTGACTTTACGCCGGCCGCCAAGCGCCAGCTCGCCGAGCTGCGCGAGAACGGCTTTGGCAACCTGCCGGTGTGCGTCGCCAAGACGCAGTACAGCTTTAGCGACAACGCCAAGGCCCTGGGCGCTCCCGAGAACTTCCGCATCACGGTGCGCGAGCTCAAGGTTTCTGCCGGCGCCCACTTTGTGGTCGCGCTGACCGGCAGTGTTCTGACCATGCCGGGCCTGCCCAAGGTGCCCGCGGCCGAGAACATCGACGTCGACAACGACGGCAACATCACCGGTCTGTTCTAGGCAAGAGCGACGTTATTGCCGCCTGTCCGCCCCGCCGTGCCCCACAGCACGGCGGGGCTTTTGTTTCTAGCCGCGCTTGTCTTGTAGATACCGACGGGCTTTGCCCATCATGGGCTTTTGCGCGGGTAGAATGCATGGATAACTTGATGCTTACGGGCGACGGAAAGGAATCGTTGCATGGATCAGGACAAGACAACCGTGATGGGCGGCTACGGTTCCGCGCAGGCTGGCGATAGCGCCGATGCGACCCGCGTTGTTCCCAACCCCGGTTATACCGACCCCGCCGCGACGCAGCCTTCTGCCGAGCCAACCCGGGTTATGGGCTATGGCGACACAGCGCGGGATTCTTATGCTGTATCTTCGCAAGGCTCCTATGGCGACGCAGCTCCGGACCCGTTTGATTACGCGCCGCAGGATTCTTATGCCGCCTCGACGCCGAATCCCTATGATGACCTGCCGCAAAATCCCATTCCGCAGCCTCAGCAGACGACGTATATGCCTCGCACGGCGCAGCCTCGCTACGAGTCGCGCGAGCCGTATCGCGAGTACCCCAAGTCGATTCCGCAATATGGCGAGGACGAGGAGAAGAAGCCGTCGCGTTCGTCGAGCGTGATCAAGAAGATCCTCATCGTGCTGGCGATCTTCTTTGCGCTGTCGGTTGTGTTTGCCATTGTGTCGGGCATGCTCAACAAGCGAGGGAGTTCAACGGCTGATACCGCTGCCGAGCAAACCGAGTCCGCCTCGTCTAGCACCGTCGATCTGAGCGATATCCCGGGGCAGTACTGGTCCAACGCCAAGAAGCTCCTCAAGTCGCGCGGCGCCAATCTTTCGAATGCCGTGGTCCTGACTGATGATGGCTCAACGCCCGTCATCGATGCCAACTGGGTCGTTACTTCTGCTTACTATAACGACAGCGGCAACCTCGAAATTCAACTCACGCACAAGAATAGCTCGGGCAACTCACCCGACGGCCAAAGCGGTACCGACAGCTCGAGTTCCAATACGTTGGAGGACTTGAGCAACAAGGCACAGGAGCTTGGGGATAAGGCCCAAGAGCTGGGCGACACGGCCCAGAACCTGGGCGACACCGCTCAGAACTTGGGCGGCATGGCGACGGATGCCTGGAACGCCCTACAAAACGGCATCTCGGGCACGCAGGGAAACTAGCTGTTAAGCGGGCTACAGCTGCTCGGCCGGACGGTCGGGCGAGCTAAAGCCCGAGTCAAACGTAACGACGCATGAGGCATTGGGTCGGCGCTCGTGCACGATGCGCGTGACGAGCTCCAGCAGCTCCTCGTCGGATATGTCAAAGCCGTCGGGACGCACAAGGTCAAACGAAACGAACCCGTCGTGCTCGTGCAGGTCGTGGATGGAGAGCGCGGGATCGATCTGCGTAACGCCACGCTTGACCCAGCCGCGTAGGTCGTCGCCGGTGGTGGCGATGGGGTCGCAGTGCAACGTGATGCCAATGCCCATCTGGCGCTTGATGTCGTGCTCGATGGTGTCCAGGATCTCGTGATGTTCAAACGCGTCGCCCTCGCCGGGCATCTCCACGTGGGCGCTGGCAAACTGACGACCGGGGCCGTAGTCGTGCACCATCAGGTCGTGTGTGCCCAAGACCTGCGGATAGGACATGATCTTGTCGCGGATTGCCTGGACGAGCTTGGGGTCGGGCGCTTGCCCCAGCAACGGGCTGATGGCGTCGCGCACCAGGCCCATGCCACTGATGCAGATGAAGACGCCCACGCCCAGGCCCGCCCAGCCGTCAAGGTCAAAGCCGGTCGTCTGCGAAATAAGCGCTGCGGCCAGGACCGATCCCGAGGTGATGACGTCGTTTTTGGAGTCCTGTGCTGTGGCGATGAGTGTTTCGGAATCGATACGGTTGCCCAGCGCACGGTTGAATGCGGCCATCCAGAATTTGACGAGCATGGACAAGACGAGAGCGGCTAGGGAGACCAGCGTGTAGGCGGTGGGGGAGGGCTTGATGATCTTAGTGACCGACTCGAGGATCAGGTTGATGCCGACGGCGCAAACCAGGACGGCGACAAACAAGCCGGCTAGGTACTCGTAGCGGCCGTGGCCATAGGGGTGGCCTTCGTCTGCAGGGCGGCTGGCAAGGCGGAACCCGAGCAGGCTCACGATGTTGCTCGAGGCATCGGAGAGGTTGTTGAAAGCGTCGGCGATGAGGGAGACGGAGCCGGCGAGCAGGCCTGCGATGCCCTTGGCCAGGCACAGGGTGATGTTGAGGCCAATGCAGATGAGGCTTGCGGCGAAGCCCGCGTTGGTGCGGCAGGAGGCATCGACCGGCTCGCCCTCGCTGCCGGGAACAAGCGTATGTACCAGCCGATTTACAAATAGCATAGCGGTCGTCCTCACAATCATGTTTAAGGGGATAGTGTAGCTCGCGCGGGGGCGCCGTGCACCGATGCTCAGAAAATGCAGCAATAGTCTGCCGGTGCTAACGAGCGAGCCTTCTCGTCTGCCTGGGTGGTCCATTTTGGGCCACATGGGTATGGGCATGTGCCTGTTTGCTCGACATACTTAACGTCGACAGCCCCTGTGCAAAGGAGGACGTTTCCATGGACGAGATGTTTGCCATTAAATGTCAAAACTGCGGCGGCCCTATGTACTCGCACCAAGCTAAGCGCAGCTTTGAGTGCGCTTATTGCGGTGCGGTCATTCCGTGGCAGGCGGACGCCGGAGAGCCCAAGAGCGCTTTGGGCATTCGCCATACGCCGTTGACGGTGGTGGATGGACTGCTCAAGCTCACGCATGTGTCGCAACTCGAGCGCCCGGAGGACCCGGACTGGTATTTCTTTAATTCGCACTGGCGCAATCAGTCGGTTCTGGAGCATCTGCTATGGGAGGACCGCGGCACGGCGCAGGAGTTCCAAGAAGCCACGCACGTGAGCATTCCCTGCCCCTTCTGCGGCGCGTCCTTTGAGGGCGAGTCAACGCAGCGTGTGTTTGAGTGCCCGTCCTGCGGCAACAAGATCGGCATTGCCGACCTGCTCAAGCCCGGTACGTTTAGCAAACGTCTGACCATGGGCGTGGGTGCGGAGTATGTACCGGGGCAGGGTATTCCCTGCGAAATCTCACCGCAGCAGGCACGTGCCAACGCGCTGCAGCTGGTGCGCCAGTACCCGGATGCCTTTGCCGGGCACGACGTGGAAGACGCGATCCAAAACGACATGATGCTCTTCTATTTCCCCATGGCGCTGGCGGACCTGCGTATGATGGCGAGCTTCCCGGGCAAGGGCCTGAGCAAGGAGACCTTGGTGTACTACGAGGTGCTCGACTGGGCATACCCCAGGGCAAACTATCTGGATGTTCGCCTTATGGGCATTTTGGAGCCGTGGGACTTTGCCAAGGTTGGGCCGTTTGACCCGGCCATGCAGGAAGGTGACTTTCGCGTTGTCTCCGTCGATGCGTCTACCAAGGACCAGGTGGTCATTGATAAGTTGGCGCTCGACATTGCCGGCAACGATGCCGAGGCGGTACTGGGGCTCAATAAAAAGAGCATTCGCATGTGGGCGCGCAAGGCCCGCAAGCAAAAGGACGGTCTGGTGATGGTGCCGGTCTACTTTGTCGATCGTCCGGCGACGGACAGCCGCGATGGCGAGCAGGTGCGCATTGCCGTAAACGGCCAGACGAGCCGCGCGGCAGCGGTGGTGTTTAGCGACAAGCGCGAGACGCATGTGGTGGCGTCGCTCAATCCGAGTCTGCATCTGTCCGGCGAAAGTACCGTGCATGCCACGCCCATCGAGGTCAAATACGTTAAATCGCCCTTCCTATACCAGATCGTGCGCCGTGGAGGTGGCGAGCAACCGCGCCAGGTTGCAGCGGCAGCTGAGGGTTCCTACCGAGAAGAAAAGCCCAAACGCAAGGGATTGTTCGCTGTGATTTTTGGTAAGTAGGGGAGTGGTGCCGGGGCGTCGGGCTGCATCGCAAGGTCATGAGACGAACTTAAGACTGCTGGGAACGTGCTACCATTGCCGATAGCCTTAATCTTGTAAGAAGCGGAGGCCAGATTATGGGTTTTGCGGATCAGCAGCTTCAGCTTCAGGTACCGTATTCTCCTGACGACACGTTTAATGCCTTGAAGGCAGCTATGGAAAAGCTGCCTAAAGTAAAAGTTGATAGTGCATCGCCCACAACAAGAACAGTTGCAGCCGAGATTGGTATGAGCCTTTGGTCTTGGGGCGAAAATATCAGTATTTCGGTTGTTCCAGTTGAAGGCGGATCTGGCGTTACTGTCAAGTCGTCATCTAAGGTCAGGGCAAACGTATTAAACGGGGGCAAAAATGCAAAGAATATTGCCAAGATAGTCGATGCCCTATCGAAGGAGCTCGAGCGGTATCCGCAGGTTTCACAGACTATTGAGACGCTGGCGGATAGTGGTTGATGTAGTTGCAAGGCTTGAGAGGCTTGCAGCACTGCGTGAGAGTGGAGTACTTACCGAGGAAGAGTTTGCTGCAGAAAAGGCAAAAATCCTTTCGTAATCAGACACGATGGTTGGATTTGCATTCTATTATTGAACTTGTTTATACCAGGCTGAAAACATCGTGTGTAATAAAGGTGCGTAGTAGCCTCGTCTTGATTGGCGGATGTAAATAAACGGTGGAACGGCTGTAAAAGAGCCTTGCCACTGGGTAAAATCAGGATGTGCCGCGGAACCCGCTCCTCAGTCGGTCAACTTTGGAAGCGCGGGCAACGCAGGTACTATCGTCTAAAGGGCCGGGTGCGACCGGCCCTTTGCATGACTCCCTTCGCTATCCGTTACTGCTTATATTCCCGCCAGATCGAGTAGAGGTTCCGGACGATGCCGGTTACATACATCGAGAGGCGCAGGATTTCAAGAAACAAGTTCATAGGCTTCACCCCAATCGGAGATCGGAGCGTTGCCCGCAGGCGGATTCCGCGGCAGTCGTAATTCTACCTCACAGGCCGCGGCGGGAGACATCCTACCCGCCCCATGGCTTGGAGCAGTGTCGATCTAACGGGCAATCAAGCCTCTAGTTCTCTTTGAATTGAGCAAGCATCTGCCCGAAGAAGCTTAGTTCGGATGGCTCATAAATGATCGAACCGCCGTCCGCGGTCCTGTAGACCCCGCAGGGGAGGTAACGCCCGTCGGGGAGGACATAGAGGCTGGTTTCCTCCTTCAGTCCTACTGGAAATAGCGGAATTCCGTTTTCGTCCACTTGGAACTCGTCTATATTTGCGATCTTCCTCTCCATGATGCCTCCTGCCTTATTTCTTGAATGGCGCCTTAAAACAGGCAGCTCTCAATCAGCTCTTTGCCGCGCAGAGTGTCGATCCACTCCTGTGGGATGGCTTTGAGACCGTATGCCGTGCCGGCGAGGGCGCCGGCGACGGCTGCGGTGGTGTCGGTGTCGTCGCCTAGGTTGACGGCGGCAAGCACGCAATCTTCGTAGCTGTTAGTGTTGACGAAACACCAGGTGGCTGCCTTAAGCGTGTCGCGCACGAAGCCACCCGACCTGATCTCCTGCTCAGGCACGCCTTTCAGATGGAGCGCCCACGAGGGGGGCACGTCGTTCATCACATCCCTCATCAGCTCGACAAATATGATGCATGCGTCGGTCGACGTTCTGTGGGCGTGCGTAATCGCGGAGACCTTGCTGACCTCTTCGTCTGTCGCATCGGTGAACGCCAGGGGAGCGATGCGCATGAGCGATCCGTTGCCGTTGTCGCGCTCGCTAGAGCCTCACTGCTACCCTTGCGCTTCGCCATTAGTCGCTTCGTTGATGGCGCGGTACTCGGCACTCAGCTCGCGCGCCAGCTCTTCCTTGCTTGGAAGATACGGCAGGTATTTGGCGGCAAACACTTGGTCGTTGTCTTCGGGCAGCGTGTACTCGACGATCGAATCGCTTTTGTCCGCGCAGAGCACGATGCCTATGGGCGGATTGTCGCCTTCGTTCATGAGCTCGCGCGTGTAGTAGTTCACATACATTTGCATCTGGCCCAGGTCCTGGTGCGTAAGATCGTCCGTCTTAAGGTCGATGAGCACGAAGCAGCGCATCAGATAGTTGTAAAACACAAGGTCAATATAGAAATGGCGCCCATCAAAGGTGATGCGCCTTTGGCGCGCCTCGAAAGCGAAACCACGGCCAAGCTCCAGCAGGAACTTCTGAAGATGCGTGATGAGCGCCTGCTCTAGATCGCTCTCGCGAAACGCAGTATCGTCCGAGAAACCTAAAAACTCCAGTACATATGGGTCGCGGATGATATCCTCGGGGCGACGAGCCGGGGCGCTCTTTTGGATTTCCTGGGTGACGGCCTCCTTGTCCTTGCTGGCAAGCAGGCGCTCGCGGAACATGGTGTTGATCTGGCGTTCGAGCTGGCGCGTGCTCCAGCGAGAGTCGGCGCATTCGTTCATGTACCAGGTGCGAGCTTCGGGGTCAGGAATGCGTATTAACCTGCGGTAATGTGTCCAGCTCAATTCGGGACGCAGTGAGTCCCGAATTGGAAATGCAAGATAGAACTGACGCATTTTGCGCAGCTCTCTTGCTTCAAAACCTTTACCAAAATCCTTGGTAAGTCTGATTGCGAGGGCCTTGAGCAGCGCCTCTCCATACTTGGCGCGCTCCTCTCCGCCCTGCTCATCAACTATGCTCTTGCCGATCTCCCAATACGCCTCAACCATCGCAAAGTTAACGGCGGTATAGGCCTTGTCGCGAGCGGCGTTGAGAATCGAGGAAACCTGCTTGTAAAAACCTTCGGGCACGATTGCCGATTCTCCACGGTTTACCAGTTCGCCCATCACTGTCGCCCCACTTTCCTCTTGTGGAATGCATCTTTATCTCATCTAGTTTAAAGCCTCGCGCGGACACGAATTGCTGTGCTGTCTGGCACCTTCGCATGGGAGCCTTGCGGTGACTAAAATGTGGCAATAGAGACAGTTTTAGCGAACCCCACGGGAGTGACGCGTATGGACAACAACACGCTGCTATTCCAGGACAAAGGTTCGGGTAGGTTTAAAGACGTTAAGATCTACCCCAATCGTATCGAGGTGCTCAAGAAGGGCACTTTTGGCGGCAGGCACACCGAGATTGTCTACCTTAAGGACATCACGGGGGTCAACAGGATCAAGGGTCGCGACGTTTTCCTGCGTAACAGGCTGTTGACCGCTTGCGTCTTTAGCCTGAGTAGCCGTGCGAAGGCCCAGGAATTTGTGAAAGCGCTGAACATGGTGATGTAGCCGATAGCGGCGTTCGGGCCAAGGTAAAAATCAGGGGCACAGAACGGTGTTCTGCGCCCCTCATCGAGTTGATGCGCCCAAAAGGCCGGTTGGCCTATTCGCTAGCGCCTTCGTCACTTTCATGGTCACTGGCAAGCATTGCCGCGCCGGCGACCGTTGTCGCCACGGCGGCAGCGGCGAGCCCGGCGGCGATACCAGAGCCGTCGCCCGTGTCGGCGAGTTTTCCGGTCGAGCCCTTGCTCTTGTTGCCGCCGCCGTTCTTGTCGGCGCCGTCTGCGTTGGCGCCGGTACCGGTGCCGGTGCCGCCCGCGTTGCCCGAGGCTGCAACGGTAAAGCTTGCGGCTCCATCGCTGGCGAGCGTGTAGTTCTGCGCCGCGTCGCCCAAGAGACCGTTCACGCGCACCCAGTACGTTCCTGCGGCAAATGTTTCGCCCTCGGCCATTGCCGTGCCCGGAGCGCCGTTCGCGTCGTGCACAAACTCGAGCTGGGCCGTGCAGGCATCGGTTTCGAGCTTGCCCTCGAGTGATGCCGCAATCTTGGCGCGCACGTCCTCGCCGGCCTTAAGGCCCTCGAGCCCCTCAAAATGGGGCGTCAGCGCGCGCAGGTCGATATCGATGGGCACGGAACCCTGCAGCCCCGTAACGGTCTCGTTGCCCAGGGCGTCGACATCCACATATTCGATGGCAAACGCATGGCCCGAAGCCGCCACGTTGAGTACGTTGCTGCTGTCGACAAGGCGGAAATGGCCCTCGCCAACGGTCTTGCCATCCTGGAGCGAGGCATCGCTCAGCGAGTCGCCGTACGTCATGCGCATGCGGGTCGGGAGGCAGCACGAAGCCGACTGCGTGTGCTTCGTATCGTAATTGTAATTGCGCTGGTAGATGCTCCGGGCCAGCGCCGCATCAACAAAGTCGGATGCGATGATGCCAATGTGCTTGAGGTAATCTGACTTTGTATCCTCGATGCCGCTGGGATTGATGTACGGGCTCTTGTACAGATGCTCGTTGACTACTCGCGCTGCGGTAAATGGGTTGCTTCCTTGCTTGTGATTCGTGCAGCTGGTGTAGTTGATAGACCAGCAGCGCTCCAGGACTTGCTCCTTGGCCCCGTTATCGTCCTCGACATCTACCTCGTTGCGGGTGAGCTTGGCCGTTTCCTGCAGGGCCATATCGACCCAGCTGATCTTGTCGGTTCCGGTGTATTCGTAATGGTCCTGGGCATATACCTTGGTGCAATAGGCTTTTTTGTCGCCTGTTTCCCCTGCGGCTTCAAAGCCTTGCGCGTTTTGGACGAGACACATAGAGGAGCTGCTGGGGTGTGTTGCGAATTTGTTGTCCCATTCGGTTAGGTCGAGGCCCCACGTGTGGCCGCTTACGCTGTCGCCGGCGAGTCCAAATCGGCGCAGCAGGACGATCTTTCCGCGCACCTCGTTCAGTGTGGGAACGCGGCTCGACGTATAGAACAGTTTGGGGTTGTCGTCCAAAACCTTGGCGAAAGCCGTCGTAAGGCTCTCGTCGGTAGCCTCGTTGTTGCCTCGGGATACAAGCATGATGAGCGCTTCTGACGGATTTTCGTTCAATAACTTTTTGAAGTAGCCAACGACATCGGAGAGATGCATGAAGTGTCCGTCTTTTTTGAGCAGGTAGCAACTTCCATGGTCGATGCCGGGGTCGTTGCCTTTTCCGAGTCGGATATCAAAATAGCGAATGCCTTCGAGCAACTGCGTGGGGATGTAGTCCTGCTGGCACTTTGCTTGCGAGGATTGGGGTTCGGTGTCGTTGTCCACGCTGCAAGTTCCCGAATCGTGCGTGCCCGGGATGCTCAGCTCGTCGAGGTACTTGTTGCCTTCGACGTGGCTCATCCAACATGGTCCGTCGACGTAGCTGCTATACGTGGTCCAGTCGATGCTGCTAACTGTGGCATTGGTCTTGTCCATGCTGTAGCCGACAAGCTCGAGCTCCCACGGAATGGAATATTTCTTTTGGCAAATCTTGTTGTTGTCTTGGTCTTTGCCTTTTGATTCTATGGCAAGGTAGTTAATACCGTTTTTCGTGTATATGCGGTCTCGAATAATATAAGTTCCGTCGAACTGGCGGTCGAACGTATAGGCGCGGCTGTCCTTATGGTCGTACTCGCCACTCCATACGTGGATGACCTTTCCATCTTTGTCCGAGTCGCCATCGACCGACCAAATGCTGTAGCCCGTCTTCTTGTGCTCTTCGAAATTGAGCAGGGTGCGGATGGCATACCAGTTTGTGCCGTCCGCATCGGTCCCTACGTGCTCAAGGATGAGCTTGCTGGACGTGCCGTCATTAAACAGGTGGCAGACGTTGCCGATGACGTTGCCGTCTTCGTTGACGCTCGCGGTGCGAAAATAGCCCGCGGGGCGAAGGCGAATGACGAAATTGTCGAGGGTGGCCGCTGACTCGGCCGTGCCGTCCGCAAAGGCTGTCCGCGGGCTAATGCCCAGCGTGGCGGTTTCGGGCAGGCTTGCAAGTGGCGACAACGCCGCGAGTCCAAGGCCCAGCGTAAACGCTCGGCGACTGATGGCATGATGTTCGGTCATAACTCCTCCATTCGCAGGGTGCGGTTATGCGATAGTTTTGGTCACTATACTGCCCAGATGTTTAAAGATGCTGGTTTAATTGTCTGCGCGGCGCAATAAATCGGCGGGCGGACGTGTTGGGGTGTTTATCGTTTTCGTACTGTTGCCACATTTGGGGCGGTTCCGGCGTCCGGCATCCTCGCGTTCGTCGGCTACCGGCATAAGAAAGGGAGGGTCGGTTTACCGGCCCTCCCTGGGTACGAAGCGCTGGGGTACCGTCGCTTGTTTGCACTGCGACCGTGTTTCCCGTTGCGCTCGCCAGTCGCTTAGCGCTTGATCTCGATATCGTCGAGCTTGACGTCCATGGCCTCGGTCTTGGCTTCGGCGATGTCGTCGGCAAACTCCAGAGACTTCATCATGGTCTCGACGGCGTCCTTGTGCTCCTCGACATTGTCGATGCTCACGTAGACGCTGCCGCCGCCTGCTTCGGTGAAGTACTCAGTCGTCACGCCGCCCGAGTGTGTATAGGAAGCGTTGCGCCAAGTCTTGCCGTTGTACTTGACGGGGTCATTCTCGGTCCACTCAAAGTTGGCCTTCCATTTGGCCTCGTAGTCGAACAGCTCGTCGGCGTTCTTGTCGGAGTCGAAGACAGGGATGAAGCGATCGCTGGCGTGCTCGCTCTCGGTGAACTTAAACTGGGCCCTATCGGCGGTGTCGCCTGCGACGTCCGTGATTTCGACGCCCTCGGGCACCTCGACCTTAAACCAAATGAAGTCGGTCCTCATATCCACGGCTGGCTTTTCTGCTCCGCCGCCACCGCCACTGCCAGCAGCGCCACCGCTTCCGCCGCAACCCACCAGGGCAACCGCGGCAAAAAGACTCATGCAGAGGGTGAGAATCGCAAAGGCCTTCTTTTTCATGGTCGTGTCCTCCTCGATCTGTAACCGCCCATGGATTACCTGTCTTTACTGTACGCGTGGACGGCTCGCTAGGGTGGGCCATGTGTCCCATTCTGAGGGCCGGATTTGCGCCGACAAGTGGCAATATGCGCGGGTCCAAAAGAGGGGAGGGCCGATGCCTGTCGGCCCTCCCCGGGGTTGGGTGCCCGTTGCTTTAATGGGGCGCATGTGCGCAGGTGCGCGTAGGCGCGTGCGGGTGTCCCGTTACTTGAGCTCGATGCTCGAAATCTCGACTTCGCGCGCCTCGGAAACTGCCTCTGCCATGTCATCGGGGAATTCGATGGAGTTGAGGAGCGCCTCGGCTTCTTTCTTGTGCTGGTCGAAGTTCGAGATGAGGACGTAGACGCTTCCTGGTTCAACGTCGGTAAAAAGGATGGTTGAGATACCGCTGTTGTCTTCGTACGTTCCGACGAGCCACGTCCTGCCGTTATATTCGACGGACCCGCCATCCTTCCACTGGAACGTATCCCCCTTCTTTTCTGCCTGGTCGGCGTGGGACTCCTCGGCCGTCAGCGCTTTTTTCCAAACGGGGATAAAGCGATCGGCCGAGGCGTTCTCGTCTTCGGGGAAGGTGAGCTGAACCCTGTCGGCATTCTTGCCGGCGGAGTCGCTTACGCCGACACCCTCGGGCATCTCGACCTTAAACCAGATAAAGTCGGTCTTCTTGGCGACGGGGGCCTTTTCCTTGCTCTCGCTCTTGGCGGTGCTGCCGCCTCCGCCCGATGCGCTCCCGCCGCAGCCGACAAGGGCAAATGCGGCAAAGAGGGCGATGCAAAGGGAAAGAATCGATAGGGTCTTTTTCTTCATGGTGGTGTCCTCCTTGTCTGCCGATGACATCACGACGCCGCATGCTGTTGGGGTGCTGATTGCGCTGGCGGCGGATGTCTCTGCGTGCTGTGCGGCTTATGCCTCCGTTCATTGCTTGTGGCCGTTGTCCGGCCGTGCTCCAACGGGTTCCTTGCTTATAGATATGCCCCAGCTTGTGCTGCCCGGAAGTCTCGAAAGGTGGGCCATGTGTCCCATGTTTGTGTCGCTGCCGCCTATCGTGTGCCATAGAAATCCGCGATGGCCAGGTGCGCTGACGCCCATGTGCTTATGGGCTAGACTTAGCACCATTATGTGATCGATGCGGTCGGTCGGCGGTTGCCACCCGACCGATGTATATGACTTGAAGGTGCATGCGTATGAGCCAAGAGATGATGGACAAGACCTGCCGCGGGTTTGCCGAGGCGCTTGCCGCGCGCGAGCCGGTGCCCGGCGGCGGCAGCGCGAGCGCCTTTGTGGGTGCGCTGGGCGCCTCGCTGTGCGGGATGGTCGCGCGCTACGGCGCGACCAACCCCGCGCTTGCCGATCGCGCGGATGACCTGACGCGCGCGTTTGCCCAGGCTGATGAGCTGGCCCAGGAGCTTGTCGAGTTGGTTGCCGAAGACGTTCGTGCCTATGGGCAGGTGTCCGCGGCGTACGGTATTCCGCGTGGCGATCCGGCTCGAGCGACCGCGATTCAGGATGCGCTGCATGTGGCCGCTATGCCGCCGTATCGCATTATGGATGCCTGCGGGCGTGCACTGGCGCTGCTCGAGGACATGGCCGACAAGGGTTCGCGTCAGCTGCTGTCCGATGTGGCGTGCGGCGCCGTGTTCTGCCGTTCTGCTATGCAGGGCGCGAGCTTGACGCTCTTTGCGAACACCACGTCTATGAAGGATCGCGCTCGTGCTGAGGAGCTCGAGACGGCGTGTGATGAGTTGCTCGACATGTGGTTGCCGCGCGCCGATGCGCTGGCGCGCCGCGCCGCCGACGCTGCAAGGAAGAGAGGGTAGCCATGGCTGAACTGCTGAAGGGTGCTCCCGTCGCCCGCGCGTTGACTGAGGAACTTGCTGCTCGCTGCGCAGCCCTGCGCGAGCGAGGCGTTGTTCCGACGTTGGCTATCGTGCGTGTGGGCGAACGCGAGGACGACCTATCCTACGAGCGCGGTGCGCTCAAGCGCTGCGAAAAAGTGGGGATTGAGGCTCGTCGCGTTTTGCTTTCTGCCGATGTTTCGCAGGACGAACTGTTGACGGCCATTGAGGACATCAATACCGATTCGTCTGTTCATGGCTGTCTGATGTTCCGCCCGCTGCCCGCCGGCCTTGACGAGGATTCGGTTGCCGCAGCACTCAATCCTGCCAAGGACGTTGACTCCATGACGCCGGCTTCGCTGCTCACCACGCTTTCGGGGCGCGGCGAGGGTTTTGCCCCCTGCACAGCCGAAGCCGTGCTTGCTTTGCTGGATCATTACGGCGTTGAGCTGGATGGAGCTAAGGTTGCTGTGGTCGGGCGCTCGCTGGTGATCGGGCGTCCTGTTGCCGCCATGCTTACGGCGCGCAATGCGACCGTGACGACGTGCCACACGCATACGCGCGACCTTGCTGCCGAGTGCCGTGCTGCCAACATTGTGGTTGCGGCCGTTGGACGCGCGCGTACGATTGGCGCGGATGCGGTTCGCGAGGGCCAGACGATCATCGATGTTGGCATTAATTGGGACGAGGCCGCTGGCAAGCTGGTCGGGGATGTCGATTTTGATGCTGCGGAGCCGGTTGTTAACGCCATCACGCCCGTGCCGGGCGGCGTGGGCGCTGTGACGACGGCGATCCTCGCCAAACACGTGATCGAGGCGGCCGAGCGCGCATCGAAATAGGCGTTTTGGGCTGTTTGAGGGGTTAGCTCTATACCCCGTGGACAGAAAATGCCAAATATGAGTACTGTTGCCAAGATAGTCACATATATTTTAGGCCAAATAGGCTCTCTAACGATATTTATTATCGATAGAGAGCCTATTTTATTGGACCTATGAGGAATTACATCATCTAATTTTTGAACAAATGTAGACTTTCGACACCCATACGTAGCAAAATTGCTGTTACTAAATTGGTGACAGTACTCATATTTGGCATTTTTTGACCACAGGGGTTGCCAGCGCCGTGGTTTCGCCCTTTCTGCGCCGAAGCGATACACTGTTATCGTTTGATTTCTTCGCTCAAGGAGGATGCGCATGCCGTGCACAACGATTTTGGTTGGTAAGAACGCGAGCTACGACGGGTCGACGTTGGTCGCCCGCAACGAGGATTCGTCCAACGGGGTGTTTGAGCCCAAGCGTATGCGTGTGGTGCATCCCGACGAGCAGCCGCGCGTCTATACGAGCGTCCTGAGTCACCTGACCGTTGAACTGCCCGATAACCCCATGCGCTACACGAGCGTCCCCGATGTTGTCCCGGGCCACGGCATCTGGGCCGAGGCCGGTTTCAACGAGCTCAATGTGGGCATGTCCGCAACCGAGACGCTCACCACCAACGAGCGCGTTTGCGGCGCCGACCCGCTCGTCGACTACGTGCCCGCCAAGGGCAACGAGGACGAGGACGGCTATGTTCCGGCGCAGCCCGGCGGTCTGGGCGAGGAGGACATGGTGACCCTGGTGCTGCCATATGCCAAATCCGCCCGCGACGGCGTACGCATTCTGGGTGACCTGCTCGAGCGTTATGGCACCTACGAGAACAACGGCATCGCCTTTAGCGACGTGGACGAGATCTGGTGGCTCGAGACCATCGGCGGCCACCACTGGATCGCCAAGCGCGTGCCCGATGACGCCTATGTGACCATGCCCAACCAGCTGGGTATCGACAGCTTTGACCTGGATGACGCCGAGGGCGCCCAGGCCGACCACATGTGCTCCGCCGACCTGCGTGCCTGGATGGCCGAGTGGCATCTGGACCTGACGCTGGGCGTCGATGGCGACGGCCCGGCTGCGATCTTCAACCCGCGCGAGGCCTTTGGCTCGCACAGCGACAGCGACCACGTCTACAACACGCCGCGCGCCTGGTACATGCAGCGCTGCCTCAACCCCAGCGATGTGTGGGACGGCCCCGACGCCGACTACACGCCCGAGAGCGACGATATCCCCTGGAGCCGCGTGCCCGAGCGCAAGGTGACCATCGAGGACATTAAGTACGTGCTTTCGAGCCACTACCAGGGCACGGAGTACGACTGCTATGGCAGCAAGGGCACGCCCGCCACGCGCGGCGCCTATCGCCCCATCGGCATCAACCGCAACAGCCAGCTTGCCGTGTTGCAGCTGCGCCCCTATGCGCAGCCGGCGTATCGCGCCGTGCAGTGGATGGCGTTTGGCTCCAACTCGTTTAACGCGCTCGTGCCGCTGTATGCCAACGTCGAGACCATGCCCGAGTACTACGCCGACACCCAGGCGCGTGTGACGTCCGAGAACTTCTACTGGGCCAACCGCCTGATCGGCGCCCTGTCCGATGTCCGTTTCCACGAGTGCGGTCGTGCGGTCGAGGACTACCAGGAGAAGGTCGGCGGCATGGGCCACAAGCAGATTCACGACGTCGATGCCGCCGTGGCCGCGCTGCCCGAAGCCGAGGCGCCCGCCGAGCTCGCCCGCGCCAACGAGGAGTTTGCCGAGCGCGTGCGGGTGGAGACCGATGCTCTGTTGGGCAAGGTGCTCTACACCACGAGCTGTGCCATGAAGAACTCCTTCGCGATGAACGACAACGTAAGGTAAAGGCAACCTTGCAGCGAACGAGCGGGGCAAACGCCGTCAAAGGCTTTGGCCCGCTCGATTTCTATCTTGGCGGTAAAACGATTTTGTGTCGTTCACTCAATCTTGGGTACAAGAAGTCCAATGCAGTTGTTCATGATTGGAGCCAACCATGGTTATGAAACTCGATCAGCTTGTTAACGGTGCCATCAACGTGGGCTTCGGCGCCGCCGCCGTTGCCGTCGAGGGCGGCAAGAAGGTTCTCGACGACCTCGGTACCAAGGGCGAGCAGGTCCGCAAGGACGCCGGCACCCCCGATATCGCCCGCAGCGTGTCCGATATGTTCGAGCAGGCGGGTGGCACCATCTCCGACCTGACCGAGCGCCTGGGCATGCAGGGCGAGACTGCGGCACAGCGTGTGCTCGACGAGCTCATCCTGGCCCGCGTCCGTGTTATGACTGCCCCCGAGCGCACGGCCTTCCTGGCCCATGTGCGCGACATCGTCGATTCGGTCGAGGACAACGTGACTTCGGTGCCCGTCGAGTCTGTTGAGCCCGACGATGCAGAGGACGCCGAAGAGGCCGAGTAGTAGCGCAGATGGCAGATTCCACCACCGATTACAACAATCTAGATCCCTTAGGTGACGAGGCGGCGGTTGTCGACGAGGTCGATGCCGCCGTCTCGGGCGCTCGCAAGAAGCCGCGCGCTGTCGATATGGTCCCCGAGGAGCCCGACGCGATGGCGCCGGACGAGGAGTATCAGCTCACGCCGGCGGGCCGCCGCGAACGCATCGGTCAGATCGTTCGCCTGATCAAAAAGTATCGCGTGTGGGATAACCTCACGCCGGTGCGCCTGCGTCGTCTGCTCGAAGAGCTCGGCCCCATGTTCGTCAAGATGGGGCAGATCCTGGCGAACCGCTCCGAGATTTTGCCGCAGCGGTTTTGCGACGAGCTGCGTCGCCTGCGCTCCGACGTAGAGCCGGTGCCGTATGAGGTAGTGCTCCGGTGTCTAGAAGAGGAATACGGCCAGCGCCTGGGGCAGATGTTCGACGCGATCGACCCCAACCCGCTCGGAAGCGCGTCGCTCGCGCAGGTGCACCGCGCCCGCCTGGTGACCGGCGAGGACGTGGCCGTTAAGGTGCAGCGCCCCGGCGCGCAGCAGGTGATGGCTCAGGACATCGACATCATTCGCTCGGTGGTGCGCATCGTTTCCAAGTTCGTCAACACCGACCAGTTTGTTGACCTGCACGGCGTGGTCGAGGAACTGTGGACCTCGTTTCGCGAGGAAACCAACTTTTTGGCCGAGGCCAAAAACCTCAACGATTTCTATGAGTTCCATAAGAGCGTGCATGGCGTGTCGTGTCCCAAATCCTACTTGGACCTTTGCACCGAACACGTCGTGGTTATGGACTACATTGACGGCATCTCGATTGCCGATCCCGAGCGCCTGGTGGCCGAGGGCTATGACCTGGAAAAGATCGGCGCCGCGATCGTCGAGGACTACTCGACGCAGGTGCTCGACGACGGCTTTTTCCATGCGGACCCGCATGCGGGAAACATTATCCTCAAGGACGGCATCGTCTACTTTATCGACCTGGGCATGGTCGGGCGCATGTCGAGTCACGACCGCGGTATCGTCAAGGACATGATTTTCGCCGTGGCCGAGGGTGACGTCCCCAAGCTCAAGGATTCGCTTATGCGCTTTGCCGTGACGCGCGGCGATTCTGCCGAGCTCGACCATTCGGCCTTTTTGTCCGACTTGGACTTTATTGTCGCCGACTTTGCGGGGCTCGATCTTAAGGACCTGGATATCGGCGAGTTTTTGACCTCGCTGCTCAATCTGGCGCGCAAAAACGACGTTGAGCTGCCGAGTGTGGTGACGATGTTCGCGCGCGGCATGGTGACGCTCGAGGGCCTGCTGACCGAGTACATGCCCAACGTCAACATGATCCAGATTATCCAGACGCACATCAAAAACGAGAAGAGCACCTATGCGCGCGTCCGCGAAATGGGGCGCGATCTTGCCGCCAGCAGCTATCGCGCGGCAAAAGGCTCACTCGAGGCGGCCGAGTATCTGGGCTTGGCGTCGCGCATGCTCACGCGCGGCCAGCTTAAGGTGAACACGCAGATCATGAGCAGCGACAAGGCACTGCGGCAGCTGGGTGGAATTATCGACCGCATGTCGATGGCAATTGTGGTCGCCGGTCTGTTTATCGGTTCGTCGGTGGTGTACTACGCGCGCATCGAGCCGGTTGTGTTTGGTATCCCGGTCATTGGCTTTATGGGCTACGTGAGTGCGTTGGTGCTGGCGCTGATGCTGGGCCGCGAGATCTGGCGCAACAGTCACGGCGGCAAGCATTAACGATTTCCCGGGGTCGGGGAAACGGGTTATTTTGCTCGGCACTCCATCCCCGCCCTTTTCTATCGCAAACCATAGCTTTTACCTTGGGCTTCGCCTGTGTGCGGGCCCCTTTTGCGTGCTACCATATCGACAGTAATAATCGATGGCCTAGATGGTGGTGCGGAGACGCACGAATGCGCGGTTTTCCTGTGCGTTTGGGAGAATCGGGGTGCAAGTCCCCGGCTGTACCAGTAACCGTAATTCCTCTTGGCCCGGGATGGTCGCGTTGCAGATCGGACGGCGCGCCCGGGTCGGTAAGGTTAAGTCGGATCGCCTCCCATCTTGTACGCGGCCGCGGCGCAAGCCGCCGGTACGCGTTGGGCTCTGGAGGGAAGGGGGACCCCGATGGGGGTACTCGAGCACAATGTGCGCGATGACGTGGGGCAGCCGCTGGGCAATGCTCCAAGTGCAGACAGTAGGAGACAAATGGATATGTTTGAGGACGAGTGCCAGCGCGCCTCGTGGCGTCCGTATGGAGCGATTGCCCGTGGCGTAGCCAAGCGCGGTCTGGTGGCGTTCCTGGCTTTTGCCATGGCTTTTGGCACCACGCCGGCGCAACTTTGGGCCGAGGCCGCCGAGGGCATTGCCGAGGCCGTGGCGCAGGCTGCGACGGGCGGCGAGGGCGCGGCGGCCGACGATGGCACCGCTGCCGACACCGGCGCGAACAGTGCGGCGGCGAGCGCTGCTGCCGATGACGCCGGCGCAGATCAGGGCGCAACTGCGAGTGCCGCGAATGGTGCCGACACCGCCGCAGGCAACGCGACTGAGTCCGAGAACTCTGCTGCGACGCCTGCTGCTTCGGAGCAGAAGAACGCCGTTGCCGCCGCGTCTGCCACAACGCTTTCGAGCGAGGCCAAGGTCTTCATCCAGGATACCAAGGATAAGGACAGCTCCTATTCCACGAAGTCGGGCGCGCTCAAGGCCGGTGAGACGCTTTGGGCAAATATGTACGATGAGGTCGAGGACGACTGGTACGGCACTTCGACTGAGTCCGTTGCCAATCCCGGCACCTGGACTTACACCTGGCTCGCCGGCACGACCAGGGCCAGCAGCAATGTCGCCGACTACACCGAGGTCGTAGGCCACGAGCAGTCGCTCACCGTCACCGCCGCGATGGAAGGCAAATACTTCATCTGCAGGGTAACGGTTGATGGCAAGGACTACTATGGTCCGTCCGTTTCTTCCGGCTCGGGTATCAATGCCAACAACATCCCCGGTCCCGTGCTGGGTGCCGGGCAGATGGAGCTTAACAACGTCAAGCTGAGTAGCGACACGCCGAGCATAGGCGACACCCTGACGGCGACTCCGTACATAAGCTATTATCAGCAAGCCCCCGCCGACGCCAAGGTTACCTACACGTGGTCCGCATCCACCTCGCAGTACTCGGGCTTTACCAAGATCGAGGGCAAGACGGGTGCTTCGCTCGTGGTGGGCGACGACCTTGAGGGCAAGTACATCAGGGTCGAGGCCAACGCTGGCGTCAACACGGTGAACAAGACCACTTCCAGCAAGGTCAAACAGGCCGGTGCGGTCGAGATTTCGGCCGTGTCCATCATCAATACCAAGGACGATACGAGCGTCTTTGCGGTGGGGGATACCGCTAAGGCCCGCGCTAAGGAGAAGGGCGGCGCGTACGGCGCGTTCGTCGACGCGAGCAAGCTCAACTATCAGTGGCAGAGCTCTGACACCAAGAGTGGCACGTATACCGACATTGCGGGTGCCACGGGTGAGACCCTCGAGCTTACCGACGCTTTAGGTGGCAAGTACCTCAAGTGCAAGGTGTCCTCGAAGATCGGCTCTTCGAGCATGGCCAACAACACGGGCGCTCTCGTTGCGGCTACCGGTTCAATTAATGTTACGAGCGTGACTATGAGCCCGACTTCGGGCAAAGTCGAGGTTGGTTCTACGATTACGGCGACCGCCAAGGCGGGTTCCACCGACGTTACCGCCGATTCGCATGTCACGTGGCAGTGGTATAAGGGCACCTCGAACACCGCAAGCAAGTGCGACACGCCTATCAAGGGTGAGACCGGTAACACCCTGACGGTGACCGCCGCCCTTAAGGGCTACTACGTCGTGGCCAAGGCCAACGGCGGCTATGGCGAGCAGAAGCCGTACTATGCGGTGGGTCCCGTTTCCGTCGCTGGCCAAGTTGAGCTTTACGACGTGCAGTTCGAGGGTTCTCCCGCTACCAATGGCGTGCGCGTAGGCGATACGCTCAAGACTAAGGTGCGCAAAAAGGACGGCTCCAACTATCACTATATCGACCGCACCGATAACGTGACCTACCAGTGGCAGTATGCAAACAGCAGCTCGAGCTACGACTCCGCCTATACCGATATCCCCGGTGCTACCGAGACCGCCTATACCGTTGACGCCGCCTATGCCGGCAAGTACCTGCGCGTGAAGGTGACGAGCGAAAATACTGTCTCCAGCACGCAGAAGAAGAGCTCCTACGGCGGCACGCAGTCCGTTGCCCCGCTCGGCCCCGTGACGCTTAAGGGCCAGTACAAGCTGGCGGGCATTGAGCTTGCCGATAAGAACGTTACGCTCAGCGTGGGCTCAAAGATCACACCGAGCGTGCAGGTTCCGGGTAGCTGGTCGGGCTCGACCAAGGACGTGCCCGACGATGCCGAGCTCACCATGGCGTGGTATGCCAAGGGCGAGGGCGATGCCGAATGGACCGAGCTCTCCGACGGCATCGATACGACCGATGGCAGCCTGACCATTTCGGACGCGCTTGTTGGCAAGCGCATCAAAGTTACGGCGAGCGCTCTCGACAACACGGTTGAATGGGTTTCGTCCGATAGCGTTACCGCGGCGGGGGAGTATAACCTGTTGCGCGTGACCACTACGCCGCAGATCAATAGCGAATCGACCCATCTCGTCTCGGGCGATAGCGTTAAGGCGACGGCGCAGGCCAAGCGCGCCGACGGTTCGGCCACCAATGGCATCGATGTCACCGACCAGGCGACTGTTGCCTGGTATGCGGCAGACGATGCGAAGGCTCCGGCGGCTGACTGGACGCTGCTGCCCGATATGTCGGGCGCCGAGGCGACGGTTTCGGCTTCAGCCACGGGCAAGTATCTGAAGGCTGTCGCCACGAGCGGAGGCTCGACGGTCGAGCTCGTCTCCACCAACAAGGTTATCGCCGCGGGCTCGCTTGAGGCTGCAGTCCAAAAGCTCAACGATGCCAATAAGCAGATCGCTGTTGATTACAGCGCCAAGGGCGGCAACGTCAATGATGCGCTGAAGGCGCAGCTTGCCGATTTGGGCTTCACCGATATTGACGTCAAGGTCTCCGAGGACGGCGTTGCCTTTAAGGCAGAGGACGCCAAGGCCACGGTCGGCATCTCCGACGCCCAGGATAAGACCAACGGCGATGTGACGTTCTTCTTCATTGACCCCAACGACTACACCGGTTACAACATCGACGGTCTGCGTAGCGCCGATGTGGCGTTTGAACTGTCACGTGATGGCAAGACCGAGTATTACCTGCCCAACAAGTCGGTGCAGGTTGCTTGGGACGAGGCTAAACTGCAAGACCTTCTTGACAGTGCTGCCGAATCCCTGCAGATTGGCTACGCGGCGGGCGAGTCCGCCGATGGCGTGACCCAAAATGTCACGCTTCCGTACAAGGCGGGTTCCGCAAAGAAATTCTCTGTTGAATGGACAAGCTCCGACACCGAGCGCCTGTTTGTTTCTGGGTATAGCTGGGAAGATAAGACGGGTAAGGTTTCGCGCGCATCGAGCGATCGCGACGTGACGCTGACCGCCAAGGTTACGGTTACGAGCGGCGACATCAAGCTTGCCGGCTCGCGCGACTTCACCGTGACCGTCAAGGGCGATCCCGAGAAGGTCGCTGCCGACAAGAAGGCGCTGCAGGAGAAGGTCGATGCGGCCTTTACCTACGGCAACATCAAGTACTCCGGCACCGACGCGCCCGCCAACAAGGACGGCTTGACCGCCGACCTGCAGATGCCGCGCACGAGCACGCTCAAAATCGACGGCAAGTATTACGAGGTCAAGTACTCCGCCAGCACCGATGACATCACGTTCAACGGTTACAAGGGCACGGTCTATCAGCCGCTGCCTGGCACCGAGGCAGCGAAGACCAAGATCACCCTCACGGTGACCGATAAGTCTAACGCCGAGGTCACGGCTAGTAAGACCCTCGATTTTGCGATTGCCCCGCAGGACCAGAACGAGCTCGATGCCGAGCTGTTCCACCTGAGCCTTGCAAAGTCAACATTCTCTCAGGGTATTCTTGACGGGCAGGATGCGTCCAATGTAACGGGGAACTTGCATGCGCCGTTGAAGGTGTACGGTCAGGGATATGCAGTTAACTGGTGCTATTCCTCCGAAGAGGCTGCAGGCCACTACGGCTTCGTGTTCAGTGAGCTCCCCGGCGGCACGGAGAACACCTATCGTTTGCTCAAGTCGAGCAAACCGAGGGTTATCGCGCATGAGAACCTTATCTTCACTCAGCCCGAATACAACACGAAAGTCACAATTAGCGGCCGTCTGAAGAGTGAGCGTTTTGCCCGTTATGCCGAGCGCTATCCCGACAATTCGGACTACGCGGTGCTTGCCGGCTTGGATGTTTCTGCGACGGTAAACGTCAAGGGAACGACGGGGCTCGACAACCCGAACGAGGGCAAGACCATTACGGTGACGGCCAAGGTCACGGGCGTTTCCGCAAGTGATGCTGACGGCAATTATACCGAGCAATCGGTGGCGCCCTTGACCGAGCTCACGCTTCCTGCCGACGAAGACACGACGGCCGAGTCGGTGCTCGAGCAGCTTATGACGGCTGCCGGTTGCACGAACCTCGAAGCAAATGCATGGGGTCTTACGAGTGCGACGATGCCCGATGGCCGCGTGCTGAGCACAACGAGCGCCGCGCCGTACAGCTACTGGTCGTTCTTTGTAAACAATGGGTATGCGAGCGTCGGTGCTCCGAGCTACTACCTCAAGAACGGCGATTGCGTCGAGTTCCGTTATGTTAAGGGTGACGGCACGCAGAAGCCCTCGACGGCTCCTGCTACCAATCCCGGAACGGAGCATCCCGATGTCGATGCGGCATGGAATGGTTTTGCGAACGGCGGCTCGGGATCCTCGACGGACGCCCTTACGCCTACAACAAAGACCGATACGCCTTCTTGGGCACTTAATCTTCTGACCGAAGAGCAGCAGAAGGCAGGTGCAAGCGCCTCTGCGTCTGACCCCATTGTCGCGAACGGAAAGGTATACCTTGTCACGGGCGCTTCGGTATGGGGTGGAAAGACGTGGAATGCTGTCCTGAATGAGATTGATCCCGAGACGGGTTCCGTTCTGCGATCTCTTGAGCTTGGCTCTTCCATGGATACCACCTGCCGTCCTGTTATTGCGCAAGGCATTATTTTGATTCCGCTTTCCGGCGGCTATCTGCAGGCTGTTTCGGCGAAAACGTTTGAGACGCTTTGGTATTCCGATGCATTTACGAAGCAGAACCTGTCTTCGTTGACCGTTGACGGCGACTACGTCTATATCAACACCCTTGATTATTGGTCTGGCAATGGCAATGACGTGCAAAACGGTACGGTCAGGCGCATCAATATTCACACGGGCGCCATCGCCGGTAGCGCCTCCGTCGCTGACGGAGGTTACTACTGGTCTGGCGGCCTGATGGTAAATGGCTACTATGTCGTTGGCGGCGACTATGGCCAGGTGCGCGTGTATTCTGCCGATCTGTCAAAGCTTGTTGGTTCGATTAAGCTGTCTGGTGGCAACATCCGTTCGGCGCTTACCGTTCATGACGGTTATATATATGCTGTTACGCGCGACGATGGTACGTTGCACAAGCTGACCATTGGTTCCGATGGTTCCATTACTGAGGCCGCGAAAGTTCAGTTTGCCGCTTATTCGACTTCGACGCCCGTTTTCAGTGGTAAGTATGCTTTTATTGGCGGGACAACCGTGAACAATTGGAAGGCTAAGGCCAAGGCTAAGGCTAAGGCTAAGGCTAAGGGCCTGCTTTCGATCATTGACCTCTCCGATATGAGTGTGAAGCAGATTACGAAGGCCGATGGCGAAGAGCTTGGCTTTGAGTCCAAGGGCACGCCGCTCGTCTCAACGCATGATGGCGAGACGTACGTATATTTCACCTTGAACGGCGCCAAGGGCAATTGGCCTAACTACACTACCGGCGGTGGCGTGTACATGTACAAGCTGGGCGATGCCGAGGCAACCGAGGTGTTCGTTCCCGGTTCTGGATATGCCAACTATTGCATGGCCTCGGTTGTCTGCGATCAGTTCGGCAATCTGTATTACACCAACGATTCGGGCCATCTCTTCTGTGTGAAATCTCAGGCACATCGCGTCAAGTTTGATGCTCAGGGCGGCTCGTCGGTCAATGGTCAGACCCCCGCTTCGGGCTCGACTGTCAGCAAGCCGACCGATCCGACGCGCGAGGGCTATACCTTCGCTGGTTGGTACACCGATGAAGCTTGTACAAAGGCGTATGACTTTAGCGTTGCGGTGACGGCTGATATGACGCTGTATGCCAAGTGGATCAAGAAGGCCGCTGACAACAACGGCGGTTCTGGCGGCAATGGCGGCTCCGGTTCTGGCAACGGTACGAACGGGCAGCAGTCCGGCGGTGCTGTCTCGCCGGGTCAGAAGCCGGTCTCCACGACCACCACGACCGAGACCAAGGACGATAAGGATTCCAAGAAGGATTCCGATAAGTCCGGCAAGAAGGATGGCAAGTCCGATACGGGCTCGTCTGCTACGACCGCTGCTAAGAAGTCCGCTGCTGCTCCGGCACAGGAGTCTGGCTTCAACCCGCTCGCCATTGTTGGCGTGGCGGCCGGCGTGATCGGTCTCGCAGTCATCGGTGTGTTCGTGTTTACCAAGCGTCGGTAGGTGAGGGCTGTGTCCAATAAGCCTCAGGACGCCGAGTCCAAGCAGCCCGACTCGTCGTTCATCCAGCTTGACGATGCAAAGAAAAAGGACGCCGCTTCGGCGGCGTCCGCCCCTCGGCGCAAGGCGCTTTTTGGCGCCCTGACGGCCGTCTGCATCGTCTTGATCGTTGTGTCGCTGGGTTTTGTCCAACCTTCTTCCAGCGGTGCTTGGTCCATCGATTGGATCGCTCGGGCCGTGGCGGGGAAAAGCGTTGCCGGCTCTGGCTCTACCGCCTCTCGCAAGACGGAGGCAGCGGGCTCCTCGTCTTCTGACGCTGTGGACTCCGAGTCCAAGGACTCGGATGAATCTGATTCCAAGGACAAGTCTGAATCTTCGGACAAGAAGTCTGACAAGGATTCGAAGGAGAAGAAGTCCGAAGGCAAAGGCGGCAAGAAGTCCGGGGATAAATCGGGTTCGCAGAATTCTGGGTCCACTGGCGGATCAAGCGCTTCTGACGGCTCATCTTCGAGCGCTGGCTCGACGACCGGCGGTGGTTCTGCATCCAACGGCGGCGGCGCCTCTACGGGCGATCAGGGCGGCTCGCAGCAGCCTAGCCACGTCGTCACGGTGACGGTCTCGGTCACATCGAGCGCCGTGGGTAACCCTGTCTCTTCTGGCGGCACGTTCACCTTCAATGAGGGCGCAACTCCTTACGACGCGCTGTGTGCGTTGGGACTTTCTATCAATGCGCGCCCTTCGTCGTATGGTACCTATGTTGCCGCGATTGGCGGTTTGGCCGAGAAGGAACACGGCGGCACGAGCGGCTGGATGTACTCCGTTAACGGCAAAACGCCCAATACCGCCTGCAGCAATTACATTCTCAAGAATGGCGACACCGTCGTGTGGTATTACGTAACGGGCTAGAGGCCTCGACATGGCGCGCCAAACGGGCGGTTCGGACCAACATCCGAGCCGCCCGTTTTTCATGCGTAGAGGACTGGGTCGCCGGGTCTCTCGGCAAACAAAAAGCCGGTTGGAACGTGAATTCCAACCGGCTGCGAAGCGAGATTATGTTGGGCCGTCTACGACTGCGCGCCCTCGAGGAATAAGCGACGGCTAAAGTAGTTGTACCAGGTGACCAAGAACGTTGCGATTGCCTTCATGGCCTGGTAGCCGATGCTCAAAAACGTGACGCCCACAAACATGTACAGGTCGTTGAGACCCAGACCAATTACCGACAGGATGGTGAAGATCGTAAACTCGCGCTTGCGGCTCATGCCCTCGCGATGGTCGAACACGTACTTCATGCTGAGCCAGTAGTTAACTACGACGGAGGTGGTAAACGAGACTGTGGTGCTCATCAAAAAGTCGAGATGGAACAGCTCGACGAGCGCAATCAGCATGCCCCAGTCGATGCCAAAGGAGATAAGGCCCACGACAGCGAACTTGAGGAATTGCTTAGTATGAGGTTGTGCCAGTGCCTTGCGCACGTAATCACATCCAATGCGTTGACGAATCGAGCAGAGGATACTTTAGAGCTTTTGCATGGGAAACGTAAGGTCTTTGCCAAGAACTATACGAACTCGCCAAATTTGCAAGAGACAATCCGCAAACGTGCCAAATTTGCCCGTAAACGAGCAAGGCCCACGAACAACGCAGCGCTCGACGCACGTCGTTCGTGGGCCCCGTAGTGCAACGAGGAGGCCGAGCTATTTGGTCTCCTCGCCCTCCAGGAAGATCTTTCGGGTCACAAAGTTGTAGACCATGACCAGTGCGGTGGCGCAAATCTTGGCGATATTGGCCTCGAGCCCCAGACCGGCGTTGAGCGCCAGCACGATACCGTCGTTGAGCGCCAAGCCGATCACGGACAGCACGACAAAGATAATGAACTCGCGGCGGCGACTCATGCCCTCCTTGTGTGCAAACACGTACTTCATGCTCGCGACGTAGTTAAAGATGAGCGAGACGATAAAGCCGCTGGTGTTGGCGATCAGGATGTTAAGGCCCAGACCGTAGTGGAGCAGATTCATGATGCCAAAGTCGATGACCGTGGCGACGACGCCGACGACGCCAAACTTCATGATCTGCGCAAGGAGCTTTTGCATGGTACCTGCCTTAGGATTGCGCCGGGGCGCCGCGGGGATGATGAACTCAGCAAGTTTAGCCAATCCCCACGGGTGGAGCTAGACGCGCTCCTCGATAGCACCGTTTCTATATGCATCGAGCAGTTGGCGTAGGTCCTGGATCTGGCTGCGAATCTTGACGCCGGTATCGGTGTCGCTCACCATGCGGCGCCGGTCGGCCTCATCAAAGCGGTTGGTCTCGCTTTCGATGTCGATGTTGCGGGTGAGCGCCTCGGCAACGGTGGTAAAGGCCTGGTGCGACTTGAGGCGGCATCCGCGCGAGCTCGAGATGAGCGTGTAGCCGGCGATGCCCGTCTTGGGGTGGTAGGCGCGGCAGAAACCGCCATCGATGACCAGCAGCTTGCCGTTGGCGCGGATGGGCTGCTCGCCCTTGGTAGTCTTGACGGGCGTATGGCCATTGATGATGTGACCGGTCGGCGAACATGCCATGGGGGCAACGCCGAACTCGCGCATGATGTCGTCGCAGACCGAGGGCGACTTGGTTAGCGTAAAGTACGGGTCCATCGGCTCGACCCAGGTGCTCTTATCGGCGATATAGGCGCGCTCAAAGGTACGCACCAGGCGTCCGCTGGCGGGTGAGTTAAAGCCGATCCACAGGTACCACATCCAGTCGAGGGCGTCGCGGTCGCCCACGCGCCAGGCGCGGCGGGCGATGCGGTCGCAAAAATCGAGATAATCGCGGCCTGCGTGCCAGGTGCCCAGGCAGTTCATGCTGCTAAAGGTACCATCCTCGTTGAGCGGCACGCAGCCATGGAACAGCAGGTTGCCGTTGGCGACCTTATACATGGAGCCGTGGGTATAGAGGAAATCGATGTGGCGATGTAGGTGATCGGCGGTGACAAACTCGGACACGAGCTTGTCGATGATGTGCTGCTCCTCGGGTGTGAGCGTGTAGGGGTCCGTCGGATCGACGGTGGGGAAGTCGTTGGTCGTGAGCGGCCATACGCTGCCGTCGGCGAGGGTGACCGTGCCGGCGTCGTGATCGACCTTGTCGAGCAGCAGGCGGTCGGCCATGTCGAACTCCGGGTGACGCTGGATAATCTGGCCCTCGAGCTTAAAGAGCAGGACGTTGATGGCTTTGATCAGCGGGCTGATGGGCTCGCCGGCGATATAGGCGGCGTCGGCGAAGGCGACAAGCTCGCGCAGCGAGATGCCATAGTCGTTTTCGAGAATCTCGTAGTTGTCGTAGCGCAGGTTGTTGCGCAGCACCGTGGCGATGCAGGCGGGCTCGCCGGCAGCGGCGCCCATCCACAGCAGGTCGTGATTGCCCCACTGGATGTCGAGCGAATGGTAGGTGAGCAGGCGGTCCATAATCTTGGCCGCGCCGCCGCCGCGGTCGAAGATGTCGCCCACCAGGTGCAGGTGGTCGACGGCCAGGCGCTTGATGAGCGAGGCAAGCGACTCGATAAAGTCGTCGGCGCTGGCGGTCTCCAGAATGGACTCCACGATGCGCTCGTGATAGCGCACGCGATAGTTGTTCTCGTCCGGATGCGTGTGCAGCAGCTCGTCGATGATGTAGGCGTAATCGCGCGGGATGGCCTTACGCACCTTGGAGCGGGTATAGCGGCTCGAAAGCGAGCGGGCAACCACAATAAGCTGGTCGAGCATGGTTTTATACCAGGTAGGTGAGTCCTCGTGCTGGCTGCGGACCAGCTCGATCTTCTCGCGCGGGTAGTAGATGAGCGTGCACAGCTCGCCCTTTTCATAAAAGGTGAGCATGTCGCCAAAGATCTCGTCGACATGCTCGCGTACGACGCCCGAGCAGTTGTTGAGGATGTGCATGAAGGCTTCGTATTCGCCATGCAGGTCGCTCATAAAGTGCTCGGTGCCCTTGGGCAGGTTGAGGATGGCCGAGAGATTGATGATCTCGGTAAACGCGGATTGCTCGGTGGGAAACTGTCTCGACAGCAGGCGCAGATACTTGAAGTCTTGCGGATTGCGATCGAATGCGACCATGAAACACCTTCCGATATGGTTGGTAAAACTGATAAAACAGTGTCAAGCGTTTACCAGTATGCGCCGGCTTTGTTTCGATTTTGCGCCGGCGGCTGAATTGTCGGCTGAACGGTTTGGTAAATCGATTTAGTTGAGGTAGATATGGCGGTTGAGTGGAGGCAAAGCGGGTGATTTTGCCCATGTTGGCCCATGGCGGGGATGGGGATGTTCATGATAAAGATAATCAATACAAATGGTTCGCATTGGTAAATAGTGGACATTTGTATCGTATTTAGGCTTGCTGTGCGATAATTTGCACAGCAATACTTAAGGAGCCTCATATGAGTGATTTTGTCCTGACCTGTGAATCCGCCGCCGATCGAACCCGTGAGTTCTTTGCGTCGCGCAATATCCCTGTCGTGTGTTTTCATTACGAGATCGACGATGTTGTCTATACGGACGATCTGTATCAGTCGATTACGCCGGACGAGTTTTTTGCCCAGATTGCCGCGGGCGCCATGCCCAAGACGTCTCAGGTGAGCGTGGGTGAGTACGAGGAGTTTTGGGAGCCGTTTGTTGCCGAGGGTAAAGACGTGCTGCACCTGACGTTGTCGTCGGGTATTTCGGGCACGTATGGATCGGCCTGCGTTGCGGCACAGATGCTCGCGGATCGCTATCCTCAGGGCGGCAAGGTGCGCGTCATCGATTCGTTGGCGGCGTCTTCGGGCTTTGGCCTGTTGCTGGAATATGCCGCCGACGTGCGCGATAGCGGGGCGTCACTCGACGAGACGGCCGCTTGGATCGAGGAGCACAAGCTCAACCTGCACCACTGGTTCTTCTCGACCGATCTGTCGAGCTACCTGCGCGGCGGTCGCATTTCGGCCGCGAGCGCGATCATCGGCACGGCGCTTAAGATTTGCCCGCTTATGACGGTCGATTGCGAAGGTGGGCTGTCGCCACGTGAGAAGATTCGCACTAAGAAGCGCGCGATTTCCGAGATGGCTAAGACCATGATGGCACACGTGCAGGACGGTGCGGATTATTCGGGTAAGTGCGTCATGTCGCACTCGGCGTGCCGCGAGGATGCCGAGGCAGTTGCGGCGCTGATCGAGGAACAGATTCCGCAGCTTAAAGGCAAGATTGAGATCAATAACATCGGTACTCTGATTGGCTCGCATACCGGACCTGGCACGGTGGCGCTCTTCTTTATGGGCGACAAGCGCGTGGATTAATTTGCCCCATCACATCGCTGCATGATTGCTCAAACGAAAACGGCCCGCCTCACGTTTGTGGGGCGGGCCAAGATGTTTTGCTAGCGTTTCTTTCCGCGGAAGAAGAAGCCGTGCAGTGACGGCTTGAGGCCGCGGTTGGCGCGATGCTCCTCGACGCGCTCGTGGATCGAAGCGACGCGCTCGATGACTTCGTCGGGAATCGGCACATCGGGATTCATGTTCTCGACCTGGCTGACCTCGGCGGCGGCGACCTGGTCGATAATGGGTACATCGTCGCGCGAGATGACAGGTGTGGCGTCTTCCTTCATCTTGCGATAACGCTGCATCATGTCGGTCTGTAGCTGCTGTGCCGAAGGCGGCGTCCAGATGATGGCGTTGGCTCCGGCGGCGATGGTTTCACGGATGCTCTCGGGCGTCTTGCCGCCCGGCGCGATGAGCGGCAGGTTGGGATAGTGCTCGCGCAGTTCACGCAGGACCTGCGGCGTGTTCTTGCCGGCGGCGATGTTGAGGATCTTGGCGCCGGCGCGCACTTTGGCGTGAGCATCGTCGTCGCAACGAACGACCGTGGCGATGACGGGGATGTCGGCGATGTTGGTGATGTGCTCGACCATCTCGGCGGTGGCGGGGGAGTTGACCACGCATCCCGCCGCGCCCTGCATCTCGGAGACGGCTGCCATCTGCACGGAGCGCTTACCGGTGGTGGTGCCACCGCCCACGCCTACGAAGACCGGGCACTCGGCGACGGTCAGCAGCGCCTGCGTAATGGCCGGCTGCGGCGTGAAGGGGTAAACGGCAAAGACGGCATCGGCATTGGAGTTGCGGATGACCGCGACGTCGGTGGTGTAGATGAGCGATTTGATACGACGGCCGAAGAGCGTGAAGCCGCTGGCCTCCTCAATCTCGTCAGGCATGCGAAGGGCCGCCTTGCGCAGGCGCCCGTCGATGGGCAGCGGCTCCATGGGAAGCAGTCCGTTGGGGGTCACGGCTACCTGGGGTTCGGTGAACTCGTCTGCGAGCTCGACCTCGGAGAAATCGATCGAGGCGACAATGTCCTCGTGAACCTCGGCGGGCACATCGATGGGGGCTTGGTCGTTTGCCGCGGCAGGCGTGTCGAAGGAGCTGGTGCCGACGAAGGCGTCGACGCGCTCATTTAGATCGTTGAGGGTATCCATGGAGGCTCGATTCTATGTGATGACGGCCGGCAGGGTGCCGGCAGCGTTGTGCTTGCTAAATCGTTTGACGAGTTGATTTTTCCCCGCCGCGTCCTCCGTTAGACCGAAGGGCGGCGAACGTGAAGGAGCTGTGGTGGCGGGGATCGAGGTGCTATCTTGAAAGTCCCGTTTAAAAGAGAGGTGACGCGGTATGGAATTTTCGGCAATGTTGGGCTCGATTGGCCTATGCGTGGGCGCAATCGTTGCCGCCGCGGTCATCTACTTTGTGGTCACGGCCATTAAGGGCAAAAGGGCCGAACGCAAGGAGCGCGCGATGCTTAAACAGCATCGCGACCAGCAGGACAAACGCGCACGGAGATAGCTTGTTGAGTTTTGGATCCGTACGCTAGCTGCGTTTTCGGATCAGGGCAATGTAGAAGCCCTCAAATTCGCGGCTGGGCGGAATGGTGAGCGTGCCGGGCAGGCCGTTGGCGATGGCCGATACCTGACCCGCGGCAATGGCCTCGGTCAGGGCGTTGGACTCGATGCGCGGCTTCTCGCCAGCTTCCTGGGCGCGGCGTGCCTCACTTTCGCTTGGCGTGCCGTCGAGGGGGATGAGCTCGCAGTCCATATGCTTGTCGAGGGCCTCTTGCAGGGCGTCCTCGTTTTCCTGCGGCAAGATCGAACAAGTCGAATAGACGAGCGTGCCGCCCGGTTTGAGGGCTCCCATGGCGCGGTCCAGAAGTGCTCGCTGCGAGCGGGCGCACTTGCTCAGCAACTGCTCGGTGAGGCCGCGCAGGCTCTTCTCGTTGCCGCTGACGACGGTGCCCGTGCCGGTGCAGGGAGCGTCGAGCAGGATACGGTCAAAGCGGAAGAACTCGTCGAGCTCGCGTGCGTCGATGCGCATGACGGGCACGTTTTTTGCGCCTTGGCGGTGGAGGTTGGCTTCGAGCTTCTCGGCGCGGGGAATGCTCATCTCGCAGGCGGTAAGGTGCGCCTGCCCCTGCGTGAGGGCGGCGATCTGCGTCGTCTTGCCGCCGGGGGCCGCGCACATGTCCAGGATGTCCTCGCCGGCCTGGGCGCCCAAGACCAACGGCGGCATCATGGACGACAGACTTTGCAAGTAGATCTTGCCGTCGCGGTAGATGTCGAGGTCCCACAGGTCGGAAACCTGGGCCTCGGGCAGGATGAAAGCGTCCGGGTACCAGGCGACGGTTTGGTGGGCGATGCCGGCTGCGTCGAGCGCGGCGGCGATGTCCTCGGCGGTCGCCTTGAGCGTGTTGGCGCGCAGCGTGACCGGGCGTGTGACCGCGGCGCCGAAGCCCTTGATCATGAGCTCGGCCTCGGCGGGCGCATAGGCGCCGGCGACCGTGTCGACTATAAAGCGCGGCAGATCGGCGGCGCAGGGAAGGGCGGCAAGCTGGTCGGAAAGCTCGGTGGCGGCAAACTGCCTGAGCTTGAGCTCGGCCTTGACCTGCTTTTTCTGCTTACGACGACGCGGCTTGGACATCCGTCTTTCCTTCCCATTCCATTACATGTCGAGTGTTTTAGTACTGGCTCTCGTGCTTGCTAAAGAAGTCGAAGCGCGGGGGTAGCGGCTTTACGCGGTGCTCGCCGGGCTTCTCGCCCAGGCTCTCCACAAACTCATCCGTGGAGGCGAAGATGTTATCCCAGCTAAAGAAGGCGACCGGGTCGATGTCGAAGTACTCGCAGATGAGCTCGCAGCCGGCCGGCACAATACCGTGCATCAGGACGGTCGCCACGCGCAGCTCGGTAAAGGCGTCGACAAGGGCCTGCGTCATCGCGGCGTTTGCTGGCTTGCCTTCGAGCTTGTTGGCGGCCTTGGAAGCGTCGCTCCAGCGCTTGTTGGCGGCGCGCAGGTAGTCGTCGCACACGGCGAGCGCGCGGTGCGTCTCGAACTTGTACATGGCCTGCTCAAAGGCGAGGGCTGCCTGCTCGGCGGCCTCGACCACGGTGTCAGAAGCTGCACCGGCGGGGATGCAGCCGTTGCGGTAGGGGCTCTCGTCGCCTTCCTTGACGGCGACGCCGTAGAAGCAGCTGCGGGCCAGACGGTTGAACACGCCGGTCAAAAGGGCGCTCTCCTTAAGGGCTGGGTCGATAACGCGCTTGTCGTCGCAGGCGCGTACCTCGTTGCCGTCCTTGTCCTTGCCGGTCACACGCGTGTCGTATGCCTTGGGGCTAAAGCTTACCGGCTTCTCGGACAGGCCGAGCGACAGCCAGTGCGCGCGCATCTGCTCGCAGGTGTAGTGGTTGAGCAGGTCGTCTGCCGGCGGGGGAGGCGTCTGCGAGGACGAGCTGGCCTTTTTGCCCATGTAGAGCAGGTGGTAGCAGGCGCTGACGGTGCTCTGCGTGAGGTCCCAGCCCAGGGCCTCCCACATGGCGGTCTGCGCGATGCAGTAGAAATAGATGTTGTCCTGACCGATGAACTGGTAAATCTGAGCGTCGTCAGAGCACCACCAGTCGCGCCAGTCGAGCGAGCTGTGCTGGTAGGTGGGTGCGGGCACCTGCGTGGAGTCGGCGGCGGGCTCGCCCATGAGGGCGGCATCCTGGGCGGCGACGCCCTCGGTCACGCCGGCGGCCTTGGCATCGCGCGCGAGCACGGTACGCGTATAGCTGATGGGCGCCCACAGGCTCTCGGGCCAGCACCAGCAGGTGACGTCGGAGACGCCATCGACCTCGGGCACCGGAACGCCCCAGTCGATGTTGCCGGTGATGCGGAAGGGCACGAGCGCCTTGCCGCTGCGGAAGCGCACGCCACCGTTGGCGAGCACCGCGTGGGCGTCGTCGCGCTCCTTCCAGCTGGGGAAGGTGACGGTAAAGCTGCTCTTGTTGCCCTCGGGCTCCAGCACGGTGTGCTCGGGGAGCTGGTCCTCGACGGCATCGAAGGCCTCGCGGAACTTGTTCTGGATGTAGAGCTGAGCCGGCAGCAGCCACTCCTCCATGGTCTTGGAGACCACGGAGCGAACCTGCGGGTTCTGGGCGAGCTTGGCGGTGTAGGTCTTCATAAAGTCGAGGTAGGCCGGCAGGTCAAAGTAGAGATTGTCGACCGGGCGCAGCTCGGGCACCTCGCCGGTGAGCTGGCTCTTGGGCGCGATGAGCTCCTCGGGCTCAAACTGGTGGCCCAGATCGCACTCGTCGGCATAAGCCTTCTCGGACTTGCAGCCCTGGATGGGGCAGCGGCCGATGACCTGGCGGCCGTTGAGGAACGTGCCGGCCTTGGCATCGTAGAACTGCAGCGTGGAGCGCTTGGAGATGGTGCCCTGCTCGTGCAGGCGCTCGATAATCTCGGCAGTCACCTCGTTGTGGATCTGGGCCGCCGGCTCAAGGCCCGAGCCGCCGTAGATGTCGCAGCTGATGTTGTAGTTGTTGAGGGTCGCGGCCTGGCGGGAGTGATTGGACTCGACATACTCGCCGATGGACTTGTCGTAGCCCTCGTTCTCCTTGAGCTTGCGGTAGCTCTCCATGATGGGCGAACCGTAGCAGTCGGTGCCCGAGGTGAAGATGACGTTTTCGCGGCCCAGGCGGTCGCGCAGGAAGCGGGCGAAGAAGTCGGCCGGGACAAAGACGCCGCCGACGTGGCCAAAGTGCAGACCCTTGTTGCCGTAGGGCTCGCCGGCGGTAACGATGGCGCGGCGCGGCCAGCTGGGACGGTCGTTCATGGAGTATTTGGATGCCATGGGACTCCTTCGCATATAGGTAAGAGCGCGGCCGGGCACGGGGTTCGGCGGCGCGGTGGTCAATTCGTGCATATCGTTCGACATTATCGCACATGCGGGCGGGTGCGTGGCAGGGGCGCTATCCTAAGATGCTATGAATGAGATTTCCAACATACATGCGTTTGAGGACGAGGTTTTTCTGCACGCTTGCTTCGTGTGGGGGATGGTCGTCGTCGGCGTGTTTGCCGTGTGCCTGGTGCCGGTGTTTATGCTGCTGGGCGGGCCTGCAGACTTGGATGCGGCTGACGCGGGCGGCTGGATGGCTGTCGTGGGCTGGATAGTCGGCTTGGCTGCAATCTCAATGGCGTCGTTCGCCGTGCACGAGCTGGTGCACGGTGTGTTTTTTAAGCTGCTGGCGCCCACGGGTGCGCACGTGACTTTTGGGGCGAATCGCGAGACGGCGATGATCTATGCCTGCGCCGAGGGCGTGGTGTATTCGCGCCGGCGGTACGTGGCAGTTTGCCTGGCGCCGACGATTGTTGTGACGACAGCGTTTGCTCTGGGGTTTGCGTTTTCGGGCTATCCGCTGCTGTGCTATCTGGCGGCCGGCTTGCATTTGTCGGGCTGTGTAGGCGACTGGTATTACGTGTGGACCATTTTGCGCGACCGCCGCATTGTCGCCTGCGAGGATACGTCCTTTGGCGTGCGCTTTTTTGGGTGAGGAGATGTCGATGAAGTCGTTGTTGCTGCATGCGTGCTGTGCACCATGCTCGCTTGAGCCGGTTCGCCTGCTGCGCGAGGAGGGGTTTGAGCCCACGATTTGCTGGACCAATCCCAATATTCAACCGCGCGATGAATGGCAGCGTCGTTTGGACGAGCTGCGCCGGTGGTGTGCCGACGGCGACATCGAGCTCATCGAGGCCGGGGAGGACCGCGAACGCTGGGAGACCGGCGTGGCCCCGTTGGGTGCCGATCGTCCCCGTCGCTGTCGCGTGTGCTATGCCTTGCGCTTGGCCGAGGCATGCCGCGTTGCCCAGGAGCGCGGGTTTGAATATGTGGGTACGACGCTCGCCGTCTCGCCGTACCAGCTGTTCGACACCTGCAATGACGTACTCGAGCGCCTGGCGGCGGCACGTGGGCTCACCCCGGTGATCCGCGATTTTCGCCCGTATTATCCCGAGGCTACGCGCCGTTCGCGCGAACTGGGCATGTATCGACAGAACTACTGCGGCTGCCGCTTTTCTGCCGTCGAGGCGGCCATGGACCGCGCTCGCATTCGCGACGAGCGCAAGGCTGCCAAAAAGTAGTTCATTTGGGACGTCAGCCTGCTAGGATGTAGGGCGGACTTTAGCTATATAAGGAGAATCCGACGTGTCTATGCGTACCGATGATTTTGACTACAACCTTCCCGAGGAACTGATCGCCCAGGCTCCCGCCGAGCCGCGCGACTCCTGCCGCCTGTTGGTGGTGGATCGCAAGGGCTCCCAGGCGGGAACGCCGCTGGAGCATGGCGGCACCGTTGAGCACCGCATCTTCCGCGACATCATCGACTATATCGAGCCGGGCGACGTGCTCGTCATCAACAAGACGCGCGTGATGCCGGCCCGCCTGATCGGTCGCAAATCGGGCTCGGGTGGCGTGGTCGAGACGCTGCTGCTCAAGCGCCGCGAGGATGTTGACCCGCTGGGCCATGTTTGGGAGTGCTTGGTCAAGCCGGGCAAGCGCCTGAAGCCCGGTGCCCAGATTGAGTATCGCGCCGGTGGCGCCCATGCGCCCGAGGGGGCTCCCGTGGTGCTGACGGCCGAGGTCATCGACTTTGTCACCGATAGCCGTGGTGGCCGTCTGGTGCGCTTTGAGCCGGCCGGTTGCAATGCCGCCGGCGACCCGCGCACGCTCGACGAGGCCATCCATGCGGCCGGCCACGTGCCGCTGCCGCCCTACATTACCGATTACGAGGGCGACCCCGAGAAGTACCAGACCGTCTACGCCATGAAGGAGGAGCACTCGGCTGCCGCTCCTACGGCGGGTCTGCACTTTACTCCCGAGCTCATGGCCGCTATCGAGGCCAAGGGCGCGAAGTTTGCCGCCGTCGAGCTCGAGGTGGGTATTGATACCTTCCGTCTGGTGGAGGAGGACGACCCCACGCAGCACGTCATGCACACCGAGCGCTACCACGTGTCACAGGAGGTTGTCGACGCCGTGCATAAGGCGAAGGCCGAGGGGCACCGCGTGATCGCCGTCGGCACCACCGCAGTACGCTCGCTCGAGAGCGCCTTTGACGCCGATGCTCCGGTGTCCAATCCGGCCGTGACAGCGCGCTATTTTGAAGGCCGCGAGGACGGCGCTGACACGCTCGGCCGCGGTGACATCGTGGTGCGCGAGAACGCCACGACGCAGCTCTACCTCATGCCCGGCTCGACCTATCACGTGGTTGACGCGCTGATCACGAACTTCCACGTGCCGCGCTCCACGCTCATGATGCTCGTAAGCGCGCTTGCCACCCGCGACCAGATCATGGATGCCTATGCCGCCGCCATCGAGGAGCGCTACCGCTTCTTCAGCTTCGGCGACGCAATGCTCATTCAGTAGGTTACGGCGTTTTACAAACGACGTAACCGGCCGACGCTGCAAACCCGCCAGAGCGGCAATCTGACGTTCAATCGTCGGGCATGACCAGAAGGTCAATGCCCTCCTCTTTCACGTCACCTTGCTCGCTTAGGGGTGTTTTCGCTGACTTTGCCAAAGCATCGGCAGGTACTCATTGGGGACGTGCTTAAATGAGTGCCTGCAGAATGAGAGTGGATAATCTCCCGTTTTTGGCCTGCTTGGGGGCTCAAAGTGGGAGATTATCCACTCTCGTCATTGGGCTAGTCGTTGGGGACGTTCTTGTTTGACTAGTCGTTTAAGAACGTCCCCAATGACTACTTGCTCGCGAACAGCCAGACTAGGATGATCACCAGGATTGCGGCGACGATGCAGACGATGGCGCCGGTGAATTTGATGCGTGAGTCGCGGGTGCGCTCTCGTACGTCGTCTTCGGCGGCCTCGAGCTGGTCGACTTCTTGCTCGGTCTCGGCGTGTTCGGCTTTGTCTCGGGCCAAGGATCCTGCAAGCGACTCAGTGATTTCTGGGTGGTCGTGCACCTCGGTCGCCTGTTCGATGATCGACTGTGCATGTGCGGCATCTGCTTGGGCGTTGGCGATGGTCTGCTCCTGCTCGCGGCGTGCCTTGTCCTCCGCGGCGATCTTCTCGCGCAGTTCGCGCTGACGAGTCGCGGCGGCGGTCTTCGCCGTCTGCAGCTCGTCGCGCGCGGCATCGGCTTCGGTCGTCACGGCTTGGTGCGCGCGTTTTGCGTCGGCGATAGGGGCTTGAGCCTGCTCGACGGCCTGCTCGGCTGCGGCAAGCGAGTGCTCAAGGTCGGCGGTGATGCGCGGGACATCTTCTTCGGCTTTACGCAGGGCATCTGCCGTGTCGGAAATCTGCATCGAGAGCTCGCTGGTGCGCACCGTATAGTTGGCGGGATTTGCCGAGGGATTGCGTTGCAGCTCGGCATACTCATGACGCAGCGTCTCGAGCTGGGCGCGCGTGGCGTCGACGGTTTGTTGTGCGGCGGCAATGCCGGCGTCTCGCTCTGCCTTCACCTTGTCGCGGATGCGCTTGGAATCCTCAAGACGTCGAACGAGGCGGTTGCCGGTCTCGCGTGAGCTCGCCTCGCGGGCCTCCACGGCGTCGAGCGCGGCCTTCAGACGGAGCTCAGTCGCGTCATCCTCTGTCTTCATTTGTTCGAGCTGACCCTTGAGCTCTGTCGCTTTGGAGGCGTGGGCATCACGATCAATCTCGGCGGCCGCTGCAGTCTTTTGGGCCGTGGCAATCGCCTGGCGCTGGTCGGCGACGATCTGGTCGTAGCGGCCTGCGATATCCTGGCGCGTCTCGAGTTCCTCGGCCTGATCGGCAATGCGCTGCTCAAGTTCGGCCAGGTGGGCGCGGGCATCGGCAAGTGCCTTTTTCGCGGCGTTCATCTCGCGCATGGCCGAGGCACCCTGGGCGATAAAGGTGCCCACGGCGTTCGCAGTGTTCGAGACAGCGGTCCCCAGATCGCGGCTCGCGGCGGAGGAGTGCGGGGCGGTCGGGCGAGCGGTGTCGGCAGCGTCCGCATCGGCAGTCTGCGGCACGGCGATATTGCCGGTACCGCCTTCGATCACAGAAAAGCCTGCTGCGTGCGGGTCGACCGCATCGGTGCCAATCGTGGGATGCTCGAGCTGCAGAAACGAGGGCATGGTGCTGCCCTGGTCGGCAACCGGAGTCTCGCCGGGTACGAAGGTCGAGGCTGCCTCGGCGGCCTCCTCTTCCTCGGCGTCAACGTCAGCGTCGGCCACGGCGTCTTTCATCGCTTTGACGGCATCCATCATGGAGTCCATGACGGCGTCGAGCTCTTCTTCCGAAGAAACCTCGATAGGGCCCGCAGCTTGCGGAGCAGCATCCTGTACGGGGCGGTCGTCCTGAGCGGGCGCATCGTCGTTTTGCTCGTCTGCATCTTCGGCGCCAGGGGTTTCCGCCGTAGCGCTTTCGTCCAAGAATGGGCCGTCGAGGTCAATATCATCGCAGGTCACAGCGTCGGCATCTGCAGTGACGTCTGCGGAATCATCAATATGCTGTTGAGTCTGGGGGTCCAGCTCGTCTGTCATAGGCATGTGCTCCTCATCGTTGTTTGTCACCCTATGATAAAGTCTCGCGCCGACATCCCGCGCGCTGCAGCAAAGTTTCAAAACGTGTTCGATGGCTCGCGTCGATAGCAAAAACTCGGCCACTTTATCCAGTTTGTACTTGACATTCCCTTCGCCGAAAGACGTTGCGCCGTTCGCCTGCCATGGGCTTTATTTTTCGCTTGAACCCGCTAAAGTTGCATTTCAGCTTTTGGCGCGTGAAGTTGGATGCGCGCAGTCGACGGGCAGGCCCGTCGCGATTTGAAAGGACTTTGTATGGGACTTTTCACTGGTAAGACCGTGATCGTTACCGGCGGCGGCAAGGCCACGCTTAAGGACGGCTCCGCTGGTTCCATCGGCTACGGCATCGATATCGCTTTTGCCAAGGAGGGCGCAAACCTCGTCATCACCGGCCGCAACGTCGCCAAGCTCGAGGCCGCCAAGGAATCCCTCGAGGCCGAGTACGGTGTCAAGGTTCTGCCTGTTCAGGCCGATGTTTCTGCTGGTCAGGACAACGAGGCTGTCGTCCAGAACGTCATCGACAAGGCCATTGAGGAGTTCGGTCGCATCGACGCCGTCGTCAACAATGCTCAGGCCAGCGCTTCGGGCGTGACGATCGCCGATCACACCATGGACCAGTTCAACCTCGCCATTTACTCCGGTCTGTATGCCACCTACCTGTACATGCAGAAGGCCTACCCGCACCTGAAGGAGACCAAGGGCTCCGTGGTCAACTTTGCTTCGGGCGCCGGCCTGTTTGGCAACTATGGTCAGTGCAGCTATGCCGCCGCCAAGGAGGGCATCCGTGGTCTGACTCGCGTTGCCGCCAACGAGTGGGGCAAGGACGGCATCAACGTCAATATCGTTTGCCCGCTTGCTTGGACCGCCGCGCTCGAGAACTTCCAGGATGCCTATCCCGAGGCGTTCAAGGCCAACGTCCACATGCCGCCGGCGGGTCACTACGGCGACGTCGAGAAGGAAATCGGCCGCGTCGTCGTTCAGCTCTGCGGTCCCGACTTTAAGTATATGAACGGCGAGACCGTCACCCTCGAGGGTGGTATGGGCCAGCGTCCGTAATTGTTACGGCGTTTTACCAAACGCCGTAACGGGCCGACGCTGCGCGGTCACCAGGGCGACAACTTGTCATTCAAAGAGGGCGGCATGACCAGAAGGTCAATGCCGTCCTCTTTTCATGCCAATTTGTTCGCTCTGGCGACCGCTCGCTGACATTTCCAAGACATCGGCGTTGCCAAGACATCGGCGTTGCCAAAATATCGGCGTTGCCGTGGCTGGTAAATAGCTCCACTCATCGGGGACGTACTTAAATGAGTGCCCGCAGAATGAAAGTGGATAATCTCCCGTTTTTGGGCTGTGCTTTGGGCAAAAGTGGGAGATTATCCACGCTCATCCGGTAAGCGTCCAAAAATCCACGCTCATTTGCCGTGTCCCTGCCGTATCCTCCTCGCGCCAGTTTCTGTCGAGTCGGTGCTTCTTGCGGGTTGCCCGTATAATGGTTTGCGTATGAACCGCAACCAAGGAGTTCCAGTTTATGGACCAGAACCTTTTTAAATTCGACCTGATTGCCGAGGATCCGACGACGCACGCGCGCGCCGGCGTACTGCACACCCCGCACGGCGACATCGAGACGCCGATCTTTATGCCCGTGGGCACCAAGGCAAACGTCAAGGGCATTCCTACCGAGACTGTCAAGAAGCTCGGCGCCCAGATCGTGCTCGCCAATACCTATCATCTGTCCATGCGTCCCGGCGAGGATACCATCGCCGAGCTGGGCGGCCTGCACAAGTTCATGAACTGGCACGGCCCCATCCTCACCGACTCGGGCGGTTTCCAGGTCTTTAGCCATAACGACGCCGTCAAGCTCACCGATGAGGGCGTGCGCTTTATCGTCAACGATTACGACGGCCGCCACGTGTTTTGGACGCCCGAGGACAACATGGAAATCGCCATGAAACTCGGCTCCGATATCTGCATGCAGCTCGACCAGTGCCCGGGCTATCCCGCCACGCGCGCCTACGTTGAGCGCGCCGTTGAGCTGTCGAGCATGTGGGCCGAGCGCTGCTATAAGGCGCATACCCGCGATGACCAGGCGCTCTTTGGCATCGTTCAGGGCGGCATGCACCTGGATCTGCGCCTGCGTTCGCTGCGCCATCTGGAGGAGTGCGGCGACTTCCCGGGCTATGGTATCGGTGGCTATTCGGTGGGCGAGGATCACGAGACCATGTTCGAGACCCTGGCGCCGCTCGTGAGCGAGTACATGCCCAAGCATAAGCCGCGCTACCTGATGGGTGTCGGCAACCCCACCACGCTCGTACGCGGCGTGGGCGTGGGCATCGACATGTTCGACTGTGTGCTGCCGACGCGCACCGGTCGCATGGGTACGGCGTTCTCCAGTGAAGGTCGCCTTAACTTCCGTAACGCGCGCTTTGCGCACGACGACGGCCCCATCGACCCCACCTGCACCTGCCCGGTGTGCACGGGCGGCTACAGCCGCGCGCTCATTCGCCACATGGTCACGCAGAAGGAGATGCTCGGCGGCATTTTGCTTTCGATGCACAATATCTACTACCTGCTCAACCTTATGCAGCGTGCCCGCCAGGCCATTATCGAGGGCCGCTACGGCGCATTCGTGAGCGATTGGATGAATAGTCCTGCCGCGGTGGATTACTAAGGGCGACAGACACGCTTGCAGAGCGTGGGCAACGGCAATGGTCGGGCGCCAGCCGGTCGTCACATTCGTTGACACCGGCTGCGCGACCGCTGACCGATAGCTTGCAAGTGCTTGATGCATCGTGGGTACCATACCGAATAGTTGATGCTCGGGCGGGTGTTTGACGCATAGCGTCGACCCCGCCCGTTTTTCTTTTTCTCGATAGGAGTACCCATGATTAAGAATGAGAACGTCGAGGGCGAGCCTGCCTACGACGAGACGTACCGCCGCGGCCCCGTGGTCATGCGCGGCCCCATGATTCCTAAGGACAACACCTACGCCAACCTGCTGGCGCCCGAGGAGTCGACTGACTGGCTGCACGCCGACCCCTGGCGCGTGCTGCGAATTCAGGCAGAGTTTGTCGATGGCTTTGGCGCACTTGCCGAGCTTGGACCTGCGGTGACTATCTTCGGTAGCGCCCGCACGCCCAAGACCGATCCGCTCTACAAGGCGGCGCGCACCGTCGGGCGCAAGATCGCGCAACGTGGCGTGGCGGTCATCACCGGTGGCGGCCCCGGCATCATGGAGGCGGCCAACAGGGGAGCGGCGAGTGTCAACGGCAAGTCAGTTGGCCTAGGCATTGAATTGCCGCACGAGCAGGGGCTCAATAAATACGTGAACCTTGGCATGGACTTCCGCTACTTCTTTGTGCGCAAAACCATGTTCGTTAAGTACAGCTCGGGCGCAATCGTATTTCCCGGCGGCTTTGGCACGCTCGACGAGATGTTCGAGGTTCTCACGCTGGTGCAAACGCACAAGGTCAAGCGCATGCCGCTCGTGTTGGTGGGCAGCGAGTACTGGCAGGGCCTGTTCGACTGGCTCAACGGTCCGGTGATGGACGCCGGCATGATCAGTCCGCTCGATCCGGATCTGGTACACATTACCGACGACCTCAACGAGGCCGTTGACATTGCCCTGAGCGGGCTGATGTAGAGTAGCTAAAATGGGACGGGGCTAAAAAGACCGGTGCGTAACGTTACATGCCAGTCTTTTTAGCCCCGTCCCAAATGAAGTGCTTCCAAGTTGCGGTGGAATAGGGATTGATTGGCGGCTAATAAGCCAAAAACAGTCCCTATTCCACCGCAAGAGGTAAAGGTGCCCCTAGTGGATGGGCTGGTAGCGGGGGCAGTAGCTGATGGCGATGGCATCGACGCCTACGTGGGTGGCGATGGTGCAGCCGATGGGGCCAGTGCCGGCGTCTACGTAGTCCTGGCCCGCGAGCGCCTCGTTGACAAGTTCCTGCTCCTCGGCGGCGCCGGTCGTGAGCACGCGCACGCTTGAGCCCGGGTGCTCGTCCAAAAACGCGAGGCAATCTGCCATGGTGTTGGCGACGATGCGCTTGGCGCCGCGGCCCTTTTTGATTGCCTTGATCTCGCCCGATTTCCACTCCGGCGAAACGGCCAGGCGAATGTTGAGCATCTGCGTCAGCTGGCCGGCGAGCTTGGGGGCGCGGCCGTTTTTGACCAGGTTCTCGAGCGTGCGGGGAATCAGCAGCAGGTGGGCTTCGGGCAGCGTCGCGCGGATCTGCGCCTCGGTCTCGTCCAAGCTGCGGCCGTCCTCGCGCATGGCAAGCGCGTACTCCACCAGCAGGCCCTCGGCGCCCGAGCCGGTGCGCGAATCGATGCAGCGCACGTCGAGCTCGTGGGTCTCGGCGATCAGGCATGCGTTGGAATAGCAGGCGGACCACTCGCTGCACAGCGAGATAAAGATCGCGCTGTCGTGGCCATCGGCGCGTACGCGGTCAAACAGCGCCTTGAACTCGCCGGCGCTCGGCTGCGAGGTGTGCGGCAGCTGCTCGGAGCCGGCCATGCGGGCGACGTATTCCTCGGCGGTAATCTGCACCTGGTCGAGCAGGTCCTCGCCCTCGATAATCACATGCAGCGGAATCACGTAAATGCCGAGCTCTTGGGCACGGGCGGGGGAGATGTCCGACGTGGAGTCGGTTATGATGGCAAAAGACATAATTGCACCTTTCGTTGGGGCGCGGCAGCGCCGCCTTCTGAAAGCAAAGTGCGACAAGTATAGTGGAGTTGCTCTACATTGCTAGGTTCAATTGTTGAATAGTCAACAGTTTGAAGCGGTGGTGTGGAAATCATCAACTGGGGAAGAAGGGTGCCGATGGCGGCATTGCAACTTTGCGAGCGGCCGGTTGTGCTGTTCGATTTTGACGGCACGGTGGCCGATACGGGTCGGGCAGTGATGACCTCGACGCGCAAGACGCTGGCTGCGCGCGGGTTTTCGGAGACGCAGATGGGTGATCTGCGCCGCATGATCGGGCCGCCCCTGTGGAAGAGCTTTCACGACTTTTACGGCTTTTCCCGCGAGGAGTCGCTTGTGGTGGCCGATGAGTACCGCGCCTTTTTTGATGAACTGGGACCGGAGGAGTATCCCGTGTTCAATGGGGTCCCCGAGCTGCTGGATGGGTTGGTCGCCCAAGGCAAACGTATGGCCGTGGCGACGTCGCGCATGGAGGCCAAATGCATCGACATGGTGCATGAGCTTGGTCTTTCTCAGTTCGAAGCCGTGGTTGGCATGAATCCGCCGCAGGGGCGCGAGACCAAGGCCGATTCGGTTCGCGATGCCCTGGCGGCGCTCGGCGCGACGGCGGACGATGCCGTGATGATCGGCGATCGCTTTAACGATGTGGAGGGCGCGCACGCAATGGGCGTGCCGTGCATCGGCATCTATTCGGGCGCGGCGGCGCCGGGTGAGCATGAGGCGGCGGGTGCCGATGCAGTGGTGCACTCGGTGGCCGAGCTTGCTAAACTTTTCTCTATCTAGGAACTAAATGTGAGGGGCGGGTACGCTTGCCGCTCATTGGTAAGGAGGCAGTCTATGAATCAGGTGGAGCAGAGCGTCGCTGAGTATGTCGACGAGGTCTGGGAAGATGTCGTCGCCGATATCGAGCAGCTGGTGAGCTATCCGTCCGTGGCAGTTTCTGCCGATGCAGAGCCCGGCGCGCCGTTTGGCCGCCCGGTCCGTGACGCGCTCGACTGTGCGCTCGGCATCGCGCAGAAGCTTGGCTATCAGACGAGCGACGACGAGGGCTATGTGGGCATTGCCGATATCCCTGGCCGCGGCGACAAGCAGCTCGCGACCATCTGCCACGTGGACGTGGTGCCCGCCGGCCCGGGCTGGAACACCGACCCGTTTGCGCTGGAGCGTCGCGAGGGCTGGCTGCTCGGCCGCGGCGTTATCGACGACAAGGGTCCGGCGGTGCTGTCACTCTACGCCGGCGCCTATCTGCTCAAGCACGGCATTACCCCGCGCTATACTTTCCGCGCGCTGCTGGGCTGCGATGAGGAAGTGGGCATGTCCGACGTTCACCATTATCTGGAGAACCACGCAGACCCCGACTTTTTGTTTACGCCCGATGCCGAGTTTCCGGTCTGCAATGCCGAGAAGGGCCAGTTTGGGGCGACGTTCGTGAGTCCCAAGATCGACGGCGGGCGCATCGTGTCGTGGAGCGGCTCCGAGGCGAGCAATGCCATTCCGTCGCAGTCCATCTGCGAGCTCGCGATTGCCGCCGATGAACTGCCGGCGCCCGTTGAGAACGCCGACCGCCTGGAGATCACGGCGCTTGATAACGGGCATGCGCAGATTTTCGCCCACGGTATTGGCGGCCACGCTTCGATGCCTGAGGGCACCATCAACGCCGTCGGCCTGATCGTGTCGTATCTGCGCGAGGCCGAAGACGCGTTTGGTGCACGCGACGAGCGCCTGCTGACGCCTGCCGAGCACGAGTTCGTCAAGTTCCTGGCCTTTGTGCATGCGGATGCCTATGGCCGCGGCCTAGGTATCGATGCGACGAGTCCGGCGTTTGGCCCGCTTACCTGCAACGCTGGCGTCATCCGCGTGGCGGATGGCCATATTGAGCAGGTCATCGACGTGCGCTTCCCCGACAGCACGAGTGCCGATACCATCCGCGAGCAGCTCGATCCGCTCGTGGGCCGTTTTGGCGTGACGTGCCGTGTGGGTCGTGTGAAGGTGCCGTTCTCGGTCTCTGCCGACGATCCGGCCGTGAAGGCGCTTATTGATACCTATAACGAGTTTACGGGCAAGCATGCTGAGCCCTTTGCCATGGGCGGCGGCACGTACGCACGCAACTTTGCCCGCGCCGTCTCGTTTGGCCCCGAGGAGACCGGCCTGGAGCTGCCCGCATGGGGCGGCCAGATGCACGGCCCCAATGAGTGCGCCAACGAGGAACAGCTCAAGCAGGCGCTCAAGATTTATATCGTGGCGATCTTACGTTTGAACGAGCTTGAGCTTTAAGGCTGCGGCGTTTTAACAACTTAGCACCCCTTTCGTCCGGGCTTTTTAAGTTGCGGTGGAATAGTTCCTAGAATGGGCCATTTGATGGCCAAGCAGGAACTATTTCACCGCAACTTTGTTTTTATTGGTGTAAAAGGCGGGTCATGCTTGGTGGCGGGTTTGTTATCCGTTTGTAAAGGCTGGGCAGAGCTTGCGGTAAGGGTCTATCAAATGTCCGTAAGAAACCGCAGATAAGGCGGTCGTCGCCCGATCGAGACCGTATCTTTCCAAACAGCAAAGCGGGCAGGGTGCCCGCGAGTCGCATGTATGAAAGGAAGATCATGCTCGATCAGGCTTATTCTCGTCGTCAGTTCCTCGGCCTCGCTGGTGGTCTTGCCAGCATCGTCGGTCTCGGTCTCGTTGGTTGCGGCGGCTCCAACGCCGCCAACACCGCTGCTGAGGGCAGCGCCGCTGCTGCCGAGTCCGTCTCGGGCGAGGTGACCTACGACGGCGCTTCCTCGTTCCAGGCTCTCGTCGAGACTGCTGCCGAGAAGTTCATGGATGCCAACCCGGACGTCTCCGTCTCTGGCTCGGGTAACGGTTCGGGCAAGGGCCTGACCGCTGTCGCCGCCGGCACCGTCGCTATCGGTAACTCCGACGTCTTCGCCGAGACCAAGCTCGAGGCCGACCAGGTCAAGAACCTCGTCGACCACGAGGTCGCCGTCGTGGGCATGGGCCCCGTCGTCTCCAAGAACGTCAAGGTCGACGACCTGTCCCTCGAGCAGCTCAAGGGTATCTTCTCCGGCCAGATCACCAACTGGAAGGAGGTCGGCGGCGACGACGCCAAGATCGTCGTTCTCAACCGCAAGGCCGGCTCCGGCACCCGCGCCACCTTCGAGGCCGCCGTCTTTGGCGACGAGGCCGTCGACTTTAAGGGCGACGCCGAGCTCGACAAGTCCGGCGATGTCCAGACTCAGATGGGCAGCACCGACAATGCCATCTCCTACCTCGACTTCTCGCACTTCGACGACTCCAAGTTCAACGCCATCAAGGTCGAGGGCGTGGAGCCCAAGAGCGCAAACGTCACCGACGACTCCTTCAAGATCTGGGCGACCGAGCACATGTACTGCTCCAAGGACGCCGACGAGGCCACCAAGGCCTTCCTGGAGTTCATGCTTTCCGACGACGTCCAGGGCAAGCTCGTCGAGGAGCAGGGCTTTATCCCCGTCTCTGCTATGAAGGTCGTCAAGGACGTCAGCGGCAAGGTCTCCGCTAAATAAGTAATCGCCCCGGAAAGGTTTGCAATGGCAAAACAGCTGCCAAAGCGCGACCTTGAGAACGTGGGCCTGGGCGTCACGGGCGCGTGCGTAGCGCTCGTGACGCTTGTCGTTGCCGCGCTCATCTTTATGGTCGCCCAAAAGGGCCTCTCGGCTTTTCTCAAGGACGGCGTTTCGGTCGTCGAGTTCTTCACCGGCACCAAGTGGGACCTGGCCAACACAGCCGAAAACGGCCTGCCCTACACCGGCGCCCTGCCCCTGATCGTCACCTCGTTTGCGGTCATGGTGCTCTCCACGCTCATCGCGCTGCCCATCGCCATCGGCTCTGCCATCTTTGCGGTCGAGATCCAGCCTAAGTTTGGCTCCAAGGTCTTTCAGCCGCTTATTGAGCTTTTGACCGGCATTCCCTCGGTCGTCTTTGGCCTGATCGGTTTTCACGTGGTCGTCGGCCTTATGAAGAGCGTTTTCCATGTGAGCACGGGTCTGGGTATCTTGCCCGGCGCTATCGTGCTGGCAGTCATGATTCTGCCGACGATGACCACGCTTTCGGTCGATGGCCTGCGCGCCGTGCCCGATAGCTACCGCCAGGGTTCGCTCGCGCTGGGCTACACCCGCTGGCAGACCATCTGGCACGTGGTGCTCAAGTCCGCCATGCCCTCGCTCATGACCGCAGTCATCCTTGGCATGACCCGCGCCTTTGGCGAGACGCTCGCCGTGCGCATGGTCATTGGCGGCATCGAGGCCATGCCGACGTCGCTGCTGTCGCCGGCGTCTACCATCACCACCACGCTCACCACGTCCATGGCGGTCTATGCCGAGGGCTCGGCGCAGGACGACGTCCTGTGGGCGCTCGGTCTGCTGCTGATGGGCATGAGCCTCATCTTTATCCTGATCATCCATCTCATTGGCCGCAAGGGGGCGAAGGCTCGTGGCTAGCACGCGCATCCACATCGACGAGGCGAGACTCGGGCTTGTCCAAAAGCAGGACCGCATCGCCACGGGCGTGCTGACGGCGATTGTCGCCATCGTCATGCTTATCGTCGTCTCCATGGTGGCCTACATCCTGTTCGAGGGTATCTCGACGCTGTTCCAGCCGGGCTTTCTCACGCAGCCCGCACGCGCCAACGGAACGCAGGGCGGCGTGCTCTACCAGCTGTTCGACTCGTTCTATCTGCTGCTGATCACCCTGATCATCTCGGTGCCCATCAGCCTGGGCGGCGCGGTCTTTTTGGTTGAGTACGCGCCCGATGGGCCTATTCGCGACATCGCGTCGACCGCCATCGAGACGCTGTCCTCGCTGCCCTCCATTGTCGTAGGCATGTTCGGCTTTCTGGTGTTCTCGGTGCAGCTGGGCTGGAAGTACTCCATCATCTCCGGCGCCGTCGCGCTCACCATGTTCAACATCCCCATCCTGGTGCGCGTGATTCAGCAGGCGCTCGAGGACGCGCCGCAGGCCCAGCGCGATGCATGCCTGGCCATGGGCCTCACTCGCTGGGAGGCCACACTGCACATCCTGATTCCCGAGGCCATGCCCGCCATCGTGACCGGCATCGTGCTTTCGGCCGGCCGCGTGTTTGGCGAGGCCGCGGCGCTGCTCTTTACCTCGGGCATGAGCTCGCCGGTTCGCCTGAACTTCTTGAGCTTTAACCTGTCGAGCCCCACCTGCGCCTGGAACGTGTTCCGTCCCGGCGAGTCGCTGGCCGTGCACATCTACAAGATCTATGGCGAGGGCAGCCCCGAGGCCCAGCAGATCGTCTGGGGCACTGCGGCACTGCTGATGATTTGCGTGCTGCTGTTTAACGTAGTCGCCCGTATCGTGGGCAAGCAACTGGCAAGGAGGATGACGGCCGAATGAGCGAGACGAATGCGACGCCCGCAACCGAGGCGGCATCGTCCGACACCCAGGACTTTTTGTCGAGCGTGGGGGAGAGCGAGAAACGTGTTCGCGTGAGCGGCAAGGCCGTGAGCGACGAGGTCGTGCTCTCCACCAAGGACGTCAACGTGTACTATGGCGACCACCATGCGCTGCACAATACGTCGCTCGACTTCCACAAGGGTGAGATCACGGCGCTCATCGGGCCTTCGGGCTGCGGCAAGTCGACCTTCTTGCGCAGCCTCAACCTGATGAATCGCGAGATTCGCGGCTGCCGCGTGGAGGGCGAGATCAGCTACCGCGGACGCAACGTGAACACCAAGACCGAGAATACCTACGAGCTGCGCCGGTCCATTGGCATGGTGTTCCAGCAGCCAAACCCGTTCCGCAAGTCCATTCGCGACAACATTACGTTTGCGCCCAAGCGCCACGGCATCACCGACCGCGACGAGCTCGACCGCATGGTCGAGGAAAGCCTGCGCGGTGCGGCGTTGTGGGACGAGGTCAAGGACAAGCTCGACAAGAGCGCCTACGCGCTTTCGGGCGGCCAGCAGCAGCGTCTGTGCATTGCGCGCACGCTGGCGCTCAACCCCGACGTGATCCTGTTTGACGAGCCCTGTTCGGCGCTCGACCCCATCTCGACGCTGGCGATCGAGGATTTGATGTCGTCGATCGTGGCCGACCGCGCCATCGTCATCGTGACGCACAACATGGAGCAGGCGTCGCGCGTGTCCAACCGCACGGCGTTTTTCTACATGGGCGATATGGTCGAGTACGACGAAACCGACGAGATTTTCCAACGGCCCAAGGATAAGCGGCTGAATGATTACCTCACCGGCATGTTCTCCTAGTCCGGGACATGCTTGAGGCCCGCGGCGGCCATGGTTGCCGCGGGACTGATTGGAGAGGCGGGTCATCTCTTGCGGGAGATGGCCCGCCTTTTTGTGTCGTGTGCTGGTGCGCTTGCCCAAAACCACCACGAAGGCGCCCGTCCCCTTTGTGGTGGTTTTCGCTATCATGGAGAACGTTGAATTTCTACGAAGGAGCAGGGCATATGGCGATTCTTTTGGGATGCGATTCCGTCAGCCTAGAGTTTCCCACCAAGCATATTTTCGATAGCGTGACGCTCGGCGTGGACGAGGGCGACCGTATTGGTATTGTCGGCAAAAACGGCGACGGCAAGTCGACGCTGCTGAGCGTGCTCGCCGGCGCGCTGGAGCCCGACGACGGCCGCGTGACGCACCGCCGCGACACCACGATCGGATTGCTCGGCCAAAAGGACAACCTGGTCGATACCGACACCGTGCATCATGCCGTCGTGGGCGACACGCCCGAGTATGAGTGGGCGTCGAGCCCCCGTACGCGCCAGATCCTCGCCGGCCTCATTAGCGATGTACCCTGGGAGGGCATGGTAGGCGAGCTCTCGGGCGGTCAGCGCCGCCGCGTGGACCTCGCGCGCCTGCTGATCGGCGACTATGACGTGCTCATGCTCGATGAGCCCACCAACCATCTGGACATGCGCACCATCAACTGGCTTGCGCGTCACTTAAAGGCCCGCTGGCAGCGCGGTCAGGGCGCGATGCTCGTGGTCACGCACGATCGCTGGTTCTTGGACGAGGTCTGCACCAGCATGTGGGAGGTTCACGACGGCCAGGTCGATCCCTTCGAGGGCGGCTATTCGGCATATATCCTGCAGCGCGTGGAACGCGACCGCATGGCCGCGGTTACCGAGGAACGCCGTCGCAACATGGCACGTAAGGAGCTCGCGTGGCTGAGCCGCGGTGCCCAGGCGCGCTCCACCAAGCCCAAGTTTCGCGTGGATGCCGCTCGCGAGCTGATCGCCGACGTGCCGCCCGTGCGTGACGAGCTGGAGCTCAAGCGCCTGGCCGTGAGCCGCCTGGGCAAGCAGGTTATCGATGTGGTCGACGTGGACGCCGGCTATGCGGATACCGATGGCGCGCCCAAGCAGGTGCTCAACGACGTGACCTGGCTCATTGGTGCGGGCGACCGCTATGGTCTTTTGGGCGAGAACGGCGCCGGCAAGTCGACTTTGCTCGACGTGATCCAGGGCAAGATCGCGCCCCTGCGCGGCCGCGTGAAGATCGGCCAGACGGTGCGCTTTGGCGTGCTGTCGCAGCAGCTCGAGGAGCTCGAACCCTACATGGGCGACACGATCCGCGAGGTGCTCAGCCACTATAAGAAGTACTACGTCATTGACGGCAAGGAGACTTCACCCGAGAAGCTCTGCGAGCGTCTGGGCTTTACGACGCAGCAGCTCTGGAGCCGCATCGGCGATCTTTCGGGCGGCCAGCGCCGTCGCCTGTCGCTGCTGCTGACGATCCTGGACGAGCCCAACGTGCTCATCCTGGACGAGCCCGGCAACGACCTGGATACCGACATGCTGGCGATTGTCGAGGACTTGCTGGACGGCTGGCCCGGCACGCTGATTCTGGTGACGCACGACCGCTTTTTGATGGAGCGCGTGACCGACCAGCAGTGGGCGCTGCTCGACGGCCACCTGACGCATATGCCCGGCGGCGTCGACCAGTACCTGCGCCTGTGCAACGCCACCGCCGAGGGCGAGCCCGTGGGTGCACCGAGCGCCAAGACCGGTACGTTCGACACCGGTGCCGCGGCGGCTGCGGCCGAAAAGCCCAAGTCGAGCGGTCAGCCCAACGGCCTTTCCAATGCCGAGCGCCAAAAGCTCCGTCGTGAGGTGAGCTCGCTCGAGCGCAAGATGGAAACGCAGCGCGCTCGCGTGGAGGAGGCCGAGGCCGCCATGGCCCAGGTCGATCCCACCAACTACACGGCGCTGGGCGAGCAGCAGGCAAAGATCGACGAGGCCCACGCCGCCATGGACGAGCTGGAGATGGCGTGGCTCGAGGCGAGCGAGAAGCTCGAGGGCGAGGAGTAGGCGAGGATGATCAAGGCCGCGTTTTTTGATATCGACGGCACGCTGCTGAGCTTTGAGACGCACCGGATTCCGGCGTCGGCGCAGCAGGTGCTCGACAGCTTTCACGAGCAGGGGATTGCGTGCGTCATTGCCACGGGTCGCCCGACCTACCAGATGCCCGATTGGCTGTTCGATCTTGGTTGGGATGCGTACATTACGCTTTCGGGCCAGCACTGTTTTGATGCCGAGGGCGTTTACCGTAGCTGCCCGATCGATCCGGACGACGTTGCGGTGATTGTGGACCAGGTGGCCGAGGGGCGCTACGACTCGCTGTGCATGCAGGGCGAGAACTCGTTTGTGAACCGCCTGTCCGAGCGCGTGGTGACGGCCGGCAGCAACGCGGGAATTGTCTACCACGAGGAGCCGTTTGAGCACGCCTTTGACGCGCCGGTCTACCAGTTTTGCGCCTTTGTGGATCCGGCCGACGAGCATATCGTGACCGACGCCGTGTCGCATTCGCTCACCACGCGCTGGTGCGACCTGTTCTGCGACATTATTCCCGCTAACGGCGGCAAGGACCTGGGTGTGGCAGCGACGCTGGAGCGCCTGGGTGTCGACGCGAGCGAGGCGATCGCCTTTGGCGACGGCGAGAACGACCTGTCGATGTTCTCGGCCGTGGGCACAAGTGTGGCCATGGGCAACGCGCAGGATACCGTGAAGGCCGCAGCGACCTACGTGACGACCGCCGTAGACGACGACGGCGTCTACAACGCCGCCGAGCACTTTGGCCTGCTATAGCTACGGATTCGGCACTTGGGGACGTTCCTTTTGCGCCGGCAGTCGGAGGCACTCCTTGCGGGGCGTGTCCCCGCTTTGTTTTCGTCCCGTGCGTTTTGTGAAACACGGTTAACTTTTTAGACAACGTAGTAAGACATAGGCAACTTTTGCGGTAAAGTAAATCAAGCAAAAGTATCCAAAGGCTAACTAGAAGCCATCGCGAAAGGCGGCCCATGGCCCTGCGTGAATCCGGAGAAGACTATCTCGAATCGATCTACGTTCTGTCGGAACGTCAGGGCACCGTGCGCTCGATCGACGTTGCGGAGTACCTCGGCGTAACCAAGGCGAGCGTTTCCAAGGCCATGGCGACGCTGGAAAGCAACGGCTATGTCGAAATGGGCAAACGCGACGTGCATCTGACGGAACGCGGTCTTGAGGTTGCCCGTCAAATGTGGGAGCGCCACTGCTTTTTCGTGGGGCTGCTGGAGGATGCGGGTGTTTCGGCTGAGGTCGCGTCGCAAGAGGGCTGCCACATGGAGCACTGCCTGAGCGAGGAAAGCTTTGAGAAGCTGAGGGCGATGCTGGGACGGGACAGCGACCGGGACCAGTAGCCCCGCCAACCAAGTCCAACTCAGACAAGGAACCCCGCCAGCAAGCGATGCCCAAGAACCGCCAGCAACGTTACCGCAGGCCGGGACCGGGCTTGGTTTTTGAAAACACTCCGCAGACCAGAAGCGCCCCCGTTCGTAGCTCCGAAGGAGCAGAACGGGGGCGCTTCATTGGTCGAGGACGTTTTCAAAACCAAGCCCGGTCCCGGCCGGAGGGACCACAGGCGCTACAGGTTCTTGACACCCATCGCGCGCATGGCGTTCAGGATAGCGATGATCGCCACGCCCACGTCGCCAAAGACGGCAAGCCACATATTGGCGATGCCCAGCGCTGCCAGCACAAGGATGAGCAGCTTAATGCCCAGCGCAAAGATGATGTTCTGCCAAACATTCGACATGGTCTTGCGCGCCACGCGAATAGCGCGGGAAATGTCGGACGGCTTGTCGTCCATCAGCACCACGTCGGCGGCCTCGATCGCGGCGTCGGAACCCATGGCGCCCATGGCAATGCCCACATCAGCGCGCGTAAGCACAGGCGCGTCGTTGATACCGTCGCCGACAAAGGCGAGCTTGCCCTTGCCACTTTCGGCCGCGAGCAGCGCTTCAACACGCTCGACCTTGTCGCCCGGCAGCAGCTGCGCGTGGAACTCGTCGAGGCCGAGCTGCTTGGCCACAGACGCTGCAACCTCCTCGCGGTCGCCCGTGAGCATGACGGTGCGCTTGACGCCGGCGGCGTGCAGGTCGCGAATCGTTTGCTCCGCATCGACCTTGATGGTGTCGGCAATTACGATGTGGCCGGCATAGGTGCCGTCGACGAGCACGTGGAGGATCGTACCGACGACCTCGCAATTGGGAGCGTCGATACCGGCCGCAGCAAGCATCTTGGCGTTGCCGACGACGACATGTTTGCTGTCGATAGTCGCCGTCACGCCATGGCCCGCGTTGTTGGCGGAGTCGCTTACGCGCTTGGGATCGAGCTCGCCCTGGAAGGCGGTGCGCACCGACTGCGCGATGGGATGGTCGGAGAACGACTCGGCGAGGGCTGCGACCTCGAGTAGCGACTGCTCGGTATAGCCTGCCTCGGGGTGCACCGCGACGACCGAGAACGTGCCGTTGGTGAGGGTGCCCGTCTTGTCAAAGACGACGGTGTCCACATCGGCGAGCGTCTCGAGGTAGTTGGAACCCTTGATGAGAACGCCCAGCTTGGACGCGCCGCCGATGCCGCCAAAGAAACTGAGCGGCACGCTGATCACGAGCGCACACGGGCAGCTGACGACCAGGAAGGTCAGGCCGCGCAGGATCCAGTCGGACCAGGCGCCGGTGACCAAACCGCCGCCGAGCGCGAGTACCGCGGCCGCGCCGGTGACGGCGGGCGTGTAGACGCGGGCGAAGCGCGTGATGAAGTTCTCGGTGCGCGCCTTCTTTTCGCTGGCATTCTCCACGAGTTCCAGGACGCGCGCGACGGTGGACTCGCCAAAGGGCTTGGTGGTGCGCACGTGGATGAGGCCCGTCATGTTGATGCAACCGCTGATGATATCGTCTCCGGTTTTGGCCGGACGGGGGACTGACTCGCCAGTAAGGGCGGCGGTATCGAGCTGTGTCTCGCCTTCGACGATGATGCCGTCGATGGGCACGCGCTCGCCAGGCTTGACGACGATGACGGTGCCGACGGCGATGTCATCGGGGAAGACTTGCTCGAGCGTGCCGTCGGGCTGCTCGACGTTAGCGTAGTCGGGCGCGATGTCCATCATGGCACTGATCGACTTGCGGCTCTTGCCCACAGCGTATGCCTGGAACAGCTCGCCGACCTGGTAGAACAGCATGACGGCGGCGCCTTCGGCCATGTGCGGGTCGGTATCGGGGAAGAGCACCATGGCAAACGCGCCGATGGTCGCGACTGCCATAAGGAAACTCTCGTCGAAGGCCTTGCCGCGGCGGATGTTATTGAATGCCTTTTGCAGTACGTCGTATCCGGCAATCAAAAACGGCACGAGGAACAGCGCGAAGCTGGCGTAGATGTTGCCAGGCTCCCCAAATGCGATAGTGAGGGCGCCGAGCTCGTCGAGGGCATAAACAACGGCAAAAATGCCCAGTGCTACCAGGATGCGGTTGCGCTTGTGCTCAAGGGACTCTTTCTTCTTGCGCTTCTTCTTTTTCTTTTTGGGATCGGCGGCTGCCATGATTCAAACCTCCCATTTGAGTGTATGAACACTTGCTCATATAATTTCGCGAGCAAAGGCCGCGGCAAGCGCGGCCTTACAGGTCAACGTATGCGCGGGTTAGAGAATGATTTCGCAGTCCGGCTCGGCGTCGGCGGTGAACTCAACGACGCGGTCCAGGACCTCGTCGAACTCGGCGTCGTCAGCCTCGAGCGTCAGCTTCTGGGTCATAAAGTTGACCGAAACGGACTTGACGCCATCGAGCTTAGCCAGCTCGTCCTGAAGTTCACGCGCGCAGTTGGCGCAATCGATCTCGTCGAGCTTGAACTGCTTTTTCATGGTGGGTTCCTTTCCCTGTGTTAGCGGTCTGGGTGCCGGCCGCGCTGATACCGTGGTTGATTGCTATTCGCAGATATGGCTCATGCCCTGGTTAAGCATGGTGTAGACGTGATCGTCGGCAAGCGAGTAGAGAATGTTGCGGCCGTCGCGGCGGAACTTGACCAGGTGCGACTGCTTAAGCGTGCGCAGCTGGTGCGACACCGCAGACTGCGAGGTCGCGGTCGCTTCGGCGATGTCAGCCACGCAGAGCTCGCGACCCATGAGGGCATAGAGAATCTTGATGCGCGTGGTGTCGCTGAAGACCTTGAACAGGTCGGCAAGGTCGTAGAGAAGCTCCTCGTCGGGAAGGTCCTCGGGCGAGCAGGTGGTGGGGACGATCGGCTCGGTGGCCTCGATGCCAGTCTTTGTTTCATCAGCGTGGCTGCTCATTGCAATATCCTTTCATATGAACATGCGCTCATATAACTTACTTCCGATTATATGAGCGCATGTTCATATGTCAATGACGTTCAGGTAATTCGTCGCACAAAATGATGGGGAATAGTGGACGAGATTCCGGACTGAGCGGTTTTGATAGTCGATGCCGGGGTGGGTGCCCCCGCGCCGTGCAAAAATTGGAGTATTCTGCAACTATAGGGGGTCCGTTAATCTATTCCAGGCCAAATAAAGCCGCTCAAGAGTTATCCAAGGGCGGTAAACAGACAAGGTCTTCCTCAAATGTTGCCTAACGTTCCCGTTCGATAGCGTTTTTGTTTCTCATTTGGATTAACTTGTGGGTGCTGGAGGGCCGACCCTGCTGAATACTCGCAATTTTGCACATCGCTAGGGTACCCACCTTGTTAGTCAGTCTAGCTTCCGGCCCCGAAGATTCTGCCCTCGGGCGCGAGGCTGCTTATTTGGGCAAATGATGGGCTGTCGGATTCGACAGTCTGCATGTCATCGATTGCCGGAACTTCATTTATTGTCGGGTCATCCAGCGCGATACCTTCGAGTGTTGCTTTTTCGAGGTCGATTCGTTGACGATCTTCGGAATCCTGGCGAAGCTGCTTCTGAATTCGCTTTTTCTCTTCTATAAACCTTCTGAGCACAAACTGTCTCAGGTCCTCTTGCATGATTTGAAAGTCTTTTGGCAGACGCGAGGGGCGTATACCCTCTTTCCGTTGGATCGCCTCCATGACCCTAACGAAAGCGCTGGCATGCATAAAGGAATAACGACTGACGGTGATGATTCCGTATCCCATGGACGCAAGCGCATTCTTGCGCTCCTCATCGATGGCGCGGTCTTCTTCCGCGTCATGATAAAACCCGTTGTATTCAATGTCTGCGCGAGATTTCTTTAGATACGCATCCATAAAGAACTTATTGCGTCTCGTGAGATTCTTTGCGGCAGCGGTGACCTGCACCTCGTAATCGGTCTCAATTCCCTTAATACCAAGCCCTCCTTCGCTTTTGGGCAGCGTTAGCATCATGACAAAGGCCGTTTCCATAGGAGACCGGCATCCGTCGCGCACATATTGGATCGCCTTTCGGGCAAGGGCCAGACCGTCGCATCTGGTAATGGAATTAAAGAACTGTTTTAACCTCTCGGTCGAGGTGAGCGCGAAACGCTCGATATAGGAGGTGGAAGAGTCGGTTCCAAGGGAGTAAACGCCGCACAATTCAAAGTAGTACTCCACCAGTTCGCGAAAAGGGAGATAGGTGGCGGCCTGAAGTGCGCAAAGCTCAACGCCAACAATAAAGATGCCATCTTTGAGCTCTATAAAGCGTGAGTTCGAGAATCGTTTTGACGAAACGTGGCATTGACAGTTCAGTGCATAGCGCGCATTCCTGCGATCAAACACCATTACCTCGAGGCAATCATTTGTGTCGAGAGAAACATCGTGTTTGGTGAGCCATTCTGCGGCTGCGTCAAGGAGCGTTCCGGTGGGACATGATCCATAAATCGCGGCAGGGTTACAGGGCTCGGTGTCTTTCGCAGACGCCGAATGCGCGGCCTGGTAGACCGCTTTTGCAGTGGTATGTGACAATACGATACTCATGGTATATATCGTGTCAGCTAATGCCGTATTGATGGCGCTGAGTGGGAAAGTCGTTTTAGGGGCCTAACCAAATGCTGTCCAAAAGCTTGACGCAATTATGGGTGGGCACGCCTAAAATCAATGTTATCGCAGCTTAGCTATAGCATATAAAAACTCAATTGCTGCACATTTGATATCGATGCATCACCATCCGACAACGAATTACGTGTCGGGAATTGGCCGAAATCGTTCAAAATGAGGGTTCAGAATTTGTGATGGCAGATCTATCTGTGGAACGTAGGGCGGCCCCGCTGCGGTGTTTCCCGCTGCGAGGCCGCTCGTGAGCAAGTAGTGTTTGTCGCAGGCGTTGCTATTTCGCGAATAGGTTCTTGAGGTTGAACTCGGCCTGTACCGTGCGGAGCATGAGGTCGGTGTCGTCCAGACCCAGATGCTGCTCGTTGGCGTCGGGCGCGAGGGTGCCGCGACGGCGTGCCCAGTTCTCGAGCGCGGCGGGGGCGGACTCGCGGGGGAGCGAGCGCACGTCGGCGTCCAGGCTGCGGCAGATCTGGCGCGAGTCGATGACGATGATCTTACCCGCGCGGCGTGCCTCGGCATAACCGTCCAGGTGAATCTTGAACCAGCTGTCCTCAAAGGCGGCGTTATGCGCCATGTACGGGTACTTCTTCATAAGCTTGAGCAGCTGCTTTTGCAGCTCCTTGTTCTCGCGGAAGGGCGTTTTGCCGTCGATGTCGTCCCAGGTAATGTGGTGGATATTCGACAGCGGCACATCTTCGCCGCGGTAGATGTCGGGCAGGCCGCAGTAGTGTGCCTCGGCGTCATGCGGGACGGCGTCGCTGGTGAGCTCCATGATCTCCCAGCCCACGTTGATGATATAGCCGCGCTCGGGTGCACGGCCGGTGGTCTCGATGTCGATACCGAGCACGGTGCCCTGGATGGGCTTGCGGGCGTAGGCCACGCCGAGCGCGTCGCGGTCGCCGCGGATTTCGCGCATAACGGACGCGGCAGTGCGCTTTTGCATCTTGCCGATGGCGGCGCAGGTGTCAGCATCGGACAGGCCGCGCGAAAGCGTCGCGGGCGTCACGTTGCGCAGGCGTGCCTCGCCAATCTGGTCGCACAGGTCGCGGTTGCGGTCGGCCAGGTCGCGCACGGTGGCAAAGTCGAAGCCGGGGTCGCCCTCGGCGGTAAAGTACTCGGTCTCGAGCACCTTGAGGGCCTCTTCGCCCTTCTGGCGCTCGGACTCCATGGCGCCGTGATCGCCATAGATAAACATAGGGATAAACGGTTGGCGTTCGTATTCGAGTGCTTGCGAAACGTTCATAGGCTGCTCCTTGGACGGGCCGCGTCGCGCGGCTCGGGGTTACTGAGTTGTGGCGAGATGATAGTTTACCATGGGCAACTATTGGCACCGCGCCCGGGACAACTACAATACCCTAGTTGACCGCTAGGACTTTTACAATGCTGCCGAAAGACACGAAAGGTTCCATCCTTCATGGATTTGCTGATTGATATTTTGCTCGACGCCGGCAAGGACACGCTGTCGCTGGTGCCGTTTTTGTTGGTGACGTATCTGGCCCTCGAGACCTTGGAGCACGTCGCGGGCGACCGCGTTAACGGGGCCATCAAGCGCGCCGGCGCCACGGGTCCCGTGGTTGGCTCGCTGCTGGGCATGGTGCCGCAGTGCGGCTTTTCGGCAATGGCGGCCACACTGTACGCCGGTCGTGTCGTGACCTTGGGCACGTTGGTGGCGGTGTTCCTTTCGACCTCCGATGAGATGCTGCCGCTGTTGCTCGCCGAGCAGGTGCCCGTGCAGACCATGGCGATGCTTTTGGCTTCGAAGGCACTGATCGCGCTGGTCACGGGCTTTATCGTGGACGCCGCCATTCGCGGCCTGCGTCGTAACGCTCGCGCGCATGCGGCGATTCGCCGCACCGTGCTGGGAACCGCGGCCAACCCGGCCCACGTGAATTGCGCGCACGACGACCACACTGGCGGTGACATCATCGACGAGGTGGCCGAGGCGGGCGTGAGCGCCGACCACATCCACGAGTTGTGCGAGCGCGACCATTGCGGTTGCGATGAAGACGAGGACGAGCACGAATACGGACATGGCCACGATCACGGTCATGAGGGCGAACATGAACACCATGATGGTCACGGTCACTCCCACTCCCACGAAGGGACGCCTGTCCTGTCGATCATCCGCAGCGCGATCTCGCACACCGTGCAGGTCTCGGTATTCATTTTTCTGGTGACGCTGATTCTGGTTGCCGTGCTCGAGACGTTCGGCGAGTCCGCGATCGAGCAGTTCCTGCGCGGCAACGAGATACTCGCTGTCCTGGGTTCGGCGCTTGTCGGGCTGATTCCCAATTGCTCGGCGAGCGTGGTCATTACACAGCTGTATCTGGAAGGCGCGCTGCAACTGGCGCCGATGCTCGCCGGCACGCTCATTTCCGCCGGCGTGGGTTATCTGGTGCTGTTCCGCACCAACCGCAGCGCCCGCGAAAATGTCGTGTTCCTGATCATGATGTACGTCATCGGCGCTGGCTGGGGCCTTATCCTTTCCGCCTTTGGGTTCTAAGTGGATGTTTGGGGCATGCCGTAAAACTAGGACATGCCATAAATTCCACCGCCATGACCTGGGCGTTGGATGCGCGTCAATCGGCAAAACAAAAAGGTAGATTATTAGGCATGTCTCAAAAATCTACCTTGGTTAGTGCAGCAACTCGGTGAGGTTGCGTTTAAAGCGGGCGCGGTCTTCGCTGGTAAATGCTGCCGGACCGCGAGTGCGTCCGCCGGCGCGGCGTACCTTCTTTTCCTCGTGGCGAATAAACAGCTGCATGTCGATGGTTGCTTTGTCGTAGACGCGCCCGCGCACACCGATAGCGGCGGCATCGCGCCCGAGCACCATGCTCGCCAAGCCAATGTCCTGCGTCACGACCACGTCGCCCGCCTGCAGGCGTTCGACAATGGCAAAGTCGGCGCTGTCGGCGCCCACGCTCACGTCGAGCGTCGTGACCCAAAAGCCGCGTCGCGCGTGCTCGGCATCGCGCGGGTCGTCGCGGCGAATGTGCCGTTCCAGGTTTTGCGTGCTGTTGCCGGCGATAACAACGGCGACGCCCGCCCGCCGCGCGCAGTCAATCGACTCGCGCGTGACCGGGCAGGCGTCGGCATCAATAAAGAGCGTTCGCGGCATCTAGTGCACCAGTTTGCCAAATTGAATAGCGCGAACTATCAGCGTTACGCCAAACACCAGCAGCGCGGCGCCGCTAAAGATGACGAGCATCTTGGCCGACCACAGCGGATAGATAAACACGAACATGCCGGCGATGATGGAAAGTGCGCCGCTCAGGATGGCGAGGGCGCGGTTGGACGAAAGCTCGGACTCCAGAATGGACATGACACCTTCGACAATCCAGCCAAAGCCGGCCACGATAACCACCATCGTGGTGAGCGTCGCGGTCGAGAAGGCCTGGTTGCGCAGGATTATGACGCCGCCCAAGATAATGAGTAGGTTGGAGATGATGCTCGTCACGCGCCAGCCGGTGGGCAGCAGCGGCTCAAAAATGGCAGTGAACAGTCTGATGGCAGCAGTGATTACAAAGTAAAAACCCAGGACGGTCGTCAAAAAGACGAGGGACTTGGCGGGTGCAAAAAGCAGCGCGATACCAGCAATGAGTGCTAAGACGCCCGTGATGGCGTAGATCCAGCGTACGGCCTTGACGGCTTTGCCCGCCATGCTTTTCTCGTCAAATCCAAACTGGCTCGATTTTTGGTCATCGTTCTTAAAGATGCCCATAATGTCTCCTTTCCGTGCGGCGTAAGCCTTGATCGTTACAACCAGTATCGCTTAAAGGCGCTGGCGTATGGGTCGGGGAGGGCGAAACGTAACCCAAAGGTCCCGAATTGTTTCCGTTGTTCCCCACGTCGCGATTTTCTATTCAACAGGTGTAGAACATTGCAGCCCTGTTCGTTATTGCCTACGTTTTAGGTTAGATTTTCCTAAAGACAATTGGCTTGAATTGGGGGTCCCTATGAACGAAGCAGTTCCCGCAGCGCCGGTAAGCGCAGAATCGATGGCAAAGCAGGGCTGCGAAAAGCTCGGTCTGGAAGCGTTTGATGCGCTGGTCCGTCGTGCCCGTACGTGCCGTCGCTTTGACGAGTCCATGCGCGTGCCGCGCGAGTTTTTGCTCGAGCTGGCGGAACTGGCGCACCTGGCTCCCTGCGGTGCCAATGCTCAGCGTCTGCGTTTTCATGCGGTAAGCGGTGCAGAGGACTGCGCGCGTGTATTTGACGAGCTTGCATGGGCCGGTGCGCTCAAGGATTGGCCGGGTCCTGCCGAGGGCGAGCGCCCGACCGGCTACATCGCGATTCTGGCTGAGCGCGCCGTTCCGGGCAAGCCTGCCGCTCCCATTACCGAGGTCGACACGGGCATTGCCGCGCAGACGATGATGCTCGCCGCCCGCAGCGCTACGCCCGAGGTGGCAGCCTGCATGTTCAAGGCCTTTACGCCCCATGCGATCGATGCCATGGGGCTCGATAACGACAAGTATGAGCTCAAGCTGATCATGGCCTTTGGCGTTCCGGCCGAGATACAGGTGATCGATGCGATCGATTCCAACCCCGATGGCTCCATCAATTATTGGCGCGACGAGGCACAGGTGCACCACGTACCCAAGCGTTCGCTCGCCGACGTGCTGGTGTAGCTGAGCGTCACCGCGGCGTGATCAGACGGTAAACCACCACAAAGGTGCCTGTCCCCTTTGTGGTGGTACGAGGGGAGGGCGTGTGGCAGATCTGTATTTGGTGCGGCATGGGCAGACTGAGCTCAATGTGCAGAGCATTTTGCAGGGCTGGCACGATTCGCCGCTTACGGCGCGCGGGCGCGAGCAGGCGCTGACGGCGCGTACGGCGTTTGCGGCGCGTGGCGTGGCCTTTGATCATGTGTATTCCTCGCCGTTGGGCCGGGCGCGGCATACGGCCGAGCTTATCGTTGGCGAGGGCCGTTCCATTGAGCTGGTCGATGACCTGCGTGAGTGGCATTTTGGCTCGCTGGAGGGCACATCAAATCGCGAGATGCCGCCGCAGCCCTGGGGCGATTATCCGGTGGCCTTTGGCGGCGAGTCGGAAGTGCAGCTTCAGTCGCGCATGGTCGCGGCGCTGTCCCGTATTATGGCCCGGCCGCAGCACGACTGCGTGCTGGCGGTTTCCCACGGCTCAGCCTGCCAGGAGTTTCTTGAGTATGTGACTGGCGGGGGAGAGCTGCCCGACAACGGTGCCGTGCTTCATTTTGGCTATTGCGACGGGGCGTTTTCGCTCTTGGGTTGGTAACGAACGAAAGGACCCCTATGAATAAAGATCTGTATCTGGTCCGTCATGGACAGACGATATTCAACCTTAAGCGTATCATTCAGGGGTGGAGTGACTCGCCGCTTACGCAGTTGGGTTGCGACCAGGCGGCGCGCGCCGGCATGTTTTTACGTGCGCGCGGCATTGAGCCCGATCATGCCTACACCTCTACGCTTCATCGCACCGAGCAGACTATCGCCAACTTGTGGCCGGGCTTGGCGTACGAGCGCCTGGACGGCCTGCGTGAGTGGTTCTTTGGCGACTTTGAGGCCGAGCGCGTGATGCTTATGCCCGAGCGCCCGTGGCGCGACTTCTATCGGCAGTTTGGCGGCGAGGGCCAGATCCAGGTGCGCACGCGCATGGTGGCGACGCTGACCGATCTTATGCAGCGTCCGGACCATACGTGCGTGCTCGCGGTAAGTCATGGCTCAGCTATCAAGGAGTTTTTGGACCACGTGCGGGGCGCGGCGGCTGACGAGCGCGAACGCGTGCCGGGCAACTGCTCAGTGCTGCATTTTGCGTTTGACGATGCGGCCGATACGTTTGAACTGGTCGAAGTCTTTACGCAGGAAGACTACGCGCGCGAGCTGGGGCTAGAGCCGCTCGTGGCGGCGGCAGGTCCGCAGCGTGGATAACGCTGACGTTGCGGCCCGGTTTACCGGCGTAATTGTTTGATGCGAAAAGGGCGGAGGTGCATGCGTTTGCTGCATCTCCGCCCCTTGTTTGTTTGGATGCTGGGTTTTCCAGCTTAGCGTTTGAGTTCGCTAGAACCGTGAGACCTGGTGAGTGAGCAGACCCGTCGGAACCTGCGGCGCGCTGCCGCTGACCTGCGCGGCGGGGAACAGCACGGCTACAGCAAAGTTGAACGGCTCTTTGCCAGAGTAGGCGCCGGCAGCGCGGGCCTCGTCGGCCAGAATCTGCGATGCCCCAGCCAGTGCGGCGACATAGGCGGAGTCACCGGCGAACACCGGGTCGGGCGCCTGATCGAGCATGGCACGGATGGCGGCAACGGCGTCCTCGCGCTTGACCTCCCACACGCGATGTGTGACGCCCGCGGGATCGGTGACGGCGTAGAGCGATGCGCCCTCTTTGGCAGCGCTCAAAATGATATCCATGACGGGCGACGCCTCGTAGGCGAGCGACACGGGGCGCGGCTGCACCTTGAGCTCGGCGATCGCGCGCGCGGTGGCGAGTGCGTCGATGCTCTCGGCGGCAGCCTCGTCGCCGCCCGTCAGCACGTTAACCGGGCAAATCGCCACGACACCCGTCACGCGTCCCGGCTCACCCGAGCATTCGTACACGTAATACGCCGCGCCTGGATCCTTGAGCATCAGACCATCGGCAATGGCTCCGCGCAGAGCATCGTTGCCGCTCAGGATGCTGCCCATTGCAGGCAGTGCCTCGAGCACGCGGTCCTGAGCCGGGCGGATGCAGGGAAACGGAAGTGCTTTCATGGGGCGGTCCTAACGCACGAGTCGGTTTGTTCGCGGCTTATTATGCCCCAACTTGGCCGCTCGCGTCCCAGAGCACGTTATCGGCGAGCGCGATTAGCACCTGCTGACAACGAACGATGTCGGCGTGGGGCACATATTCGTTGGGCTTGTGGGCGAGCGCGAGCGAGCCTGGGCCATAGCTCATGCAGTTACGGTTACCCGTCTTGCCGGCAATGACGGCAGTGTCGGTGTAGCCGGTAAAGAAGCCGACGGTCGTATCCGTGCCCGTTACATCGTCTGCTGCGCACTTGAGTGCAGCTAGAAGGGGAGAGACCGGATCGCGCTCGATGGCGGGGCGGTCGCCCGTCACGGTGTAGCTGCCATGGCAGCCTGGGACCGCGGCTTCGGCGACGGCGATGGCATGCTCGACCATATTGATTGCGGCGGCCGTATCGGTCGGCGGGGTCAGGCGCATGTCGACCCAAACTTTGGCGCGGTCGGGTACGACGTAGGGGCGATATCCGCCCTCGATTTGGCCAAACGTGATGGTCGAAGGCCCCAGCTCATCGTGCGCGGGCAGCGCCGCAAACGCGCGACGAAGCGAACACACGACCTCGGCCATGGCGGCGACGGCATCCGCGCCCTTCCAAGGCTGGCTCGCATGCGCCGTCACGCCAGCCATTTCAATCTCGAACCACGTGCGACCCTTGTGCGCCACCTGGATCTGTCCGTCGGTGGGTTCGGTGTCCAGCACCCATTCGCGCGAGCCGACCCAGCCAGCATCGATCGCGGCCTCTGAGCCGCGCATGAAGTCTTCCTCGTCGACCGAGCAGATGAGCGAAAAGCCGCGGCGTGGCAGCGCGCCATCCGCCGCCACGCGTTCGAGCGTATGGACCAGTGCGGCAATGGCGCAGGCCAGGCCACCCTTCATATCGCAGGCACCGCGGCCATAGAGTTTATCGTCGCGCACAACCGCCCCAAGCGGTGCGATGTCTGCGTCCCAGCCATCGCCCAAGGTGACGGTATCCATGTGGCAGATATAGATCAGCCGCGGCTCGTCGCTTTGGCCCGGCACGGTGACTTTAAGGTTGCGGCGCCCGGGCAGCACTTCGAGCTCCTCAATCTGCACGGCATCGAGCGCAGAACTATCAAGTTGTGCCAGCTGCTGCTCAATGAGCCTCTTAATGAAGCGCTCGATCTCGTCCTCATACGCGCCCGGGTCTGAGCTTTCGATCCGCACAAGCTCCTGCGCAAGCCGCCAGGCAAAGTCCTCATCAACCATATGCAACCTCACAATCAGTTTGCTTTCCAAACCGATTGTAAGCCTCCTGAGAGATCCGCGACGTGGGCGTGGCAGTATTTACCGTTCGCAGGCCGAGCCAGTGCGTTTGCCGTCCGAGCGGGTTCACAAGCGACGCAGCGGGTACGTACCCTTCATGGACGACATGCTGTGCGACATATCTGCCTTTCGGTATCACCGGATACCCCCACAGGTCTTGGCAATAATGCCGGACCTGCCTGATTCTGTAGACGATCCGCGCAGGGAGCACCTATGTGAGCATCCGCTCGTCACGCATTTCCTGGGCACCCCGTTACACGTGTTGGCGCAGGGCAGCTGCGGACGTAAGGGCGATCGCATTGTCAGGCATGTTTGGAACGGGGAGAGGCCGTTTGATTCCATGCGACAGACAGAGTTTGGCCTCGATGTCGCGTCCCCGCTCTTTACCCTGCTGACCCTGGCTTCCTCGGTCTCAAACGAGCGTTTAATCATGTGCATGTATGAGATGTGCGGCACCTTTGCCGTGTGCAAGATTGCGCCTCAGGTAAAGTCGGCACTTGTGCAGGCATATGGGGACCGGTGGGGTGACGCACGGTTGGGTTGGGAAAATGTAAAGGATGTCTCGGGGAATCCAACGGACCTGTGGAAACGACCGCCCTTGATCGAGTTCTCTGAACTTACAGAGTTCGCCGATAAGATCCGGGGGCTCCGCGGCGCTAAATCGTTTACACGTGCCGCGAAATGCATTACGGGGGTGGCGGCATCGCCGCTTGAGGTCCAGGCTTCGATGCTGTTTGGCCTTACGAGGTTGCGCGGCGGCGAAGGGCTGCGCCTTACCAATAACGTTGAGATTCGTATGACGCGCAGCGCCCGCCTGATTTCGGGGCTTGATAGGCGCTATGCCGATATCCTGCTGGCAAATAAGGACGGCAGTCGAGAGTGTCTGGTTGAATGCCAAGGTAAAGCCATTCACGGATCCATTGAATCCAAGATTTCGGACTCCGATCGAACGACGGCGCTGCAAGCGATGGGATATCCCGTCATTCTGATGACCTATGGTCAGCTGGCCGACTCCGATGCCTTCCGCGTGGTGATGGAGCTCATCATGTCCTATCTCGATGTGCCGCTGAAAGACAAGACGCCGCGACAGCAGGAGCTCGAACGGCGGCTTCGTGAGGAGATTTTTATCGATTGGGCAGGAATGTAGCCGCGCGGGTGGAAAACGGTCGCGCGGACTAGAGTTTTGGTCACAAAAAGACTTATATTTCGCCTTGGAGGGGCCTTAAAAATGCTATCTAGAATAAGTTGTTTCGGAAAATGGACAGTCAACTTACATTCGGCACATAGAGATCGATTTTTACCTACTAAAGTCCCTGATAAAGCTGTTTATCAAAGCGGGTGTGCTTAGCGACTTGAGCCTCACTATCGATTATCTGAAAAAACTTGTTCTGGGTATCATTTTAAAGTCGTCCGGAGCAACAAAATCGGCCCCCGTTTCGTGAAAACGGGGGCCGAATGGGCTTCGTGGTCTGTCTGGCAGGATTGGCGCCGGCGCTATTTAATCACGCGCACACGATACATCGACGGAATTTGCTTAAGTGCCTCGATCGTGCTGCCGTCCAGGTGCTCATCGGTGTCGAACATGGTGTAGGCGTTCTCGCCAGCGGACTCGTTGGTCATGCGCTGCACGTTGGCGTTGTCCTTGGCGAGAATGGCCGTGATCTGGCCGATCATGTTGGGCACGTTGGCATGCAGGCAGGCAATGCGGCTTGCGGCGCGCGCCTTGCCCATGCTGCAGGCGGGGTAGTTGACGCTGTGCGCGATGTTGCCGTTTTCCAGGTAATCCTTGAGCTCGCTGATGGCCATGTCGGCGCAGTTGGCCTCGGCCTCGCCGGTGCCGGCGCCCGAATGCGTGGTGATAAACGTGTTGGGCATCTTGACGGTCTTGGGCGTGGCAAAGTCGCAGCTAAACCAGCTGAGCTTGCCCGCGCGCAGGGCGGCGTCGACGGCGTCCTCGTCAATGATGGTCTCGCGCGCGTAGTTGATGAGCACGGCGTCGGGCGCCAGCAGGTTAATCTGCTCGGTGCTGATCATACCGATGGTGTCGGCCTTGCTGGGCACGTGCACGGTGAGGTAGTCGCAGCCGCGGCACAGATCCTCGAGCGTGCCCACGCGCTGCACCTCGCGGCTCAGCACCCACGCGTGCTCGACGGAAATGAACGGGTCGTAGCCGTAGACGTCCATGCCCAGATCGACACAGGCGTTGGCGACCTTGGAGCCCACGTTGCCCAGGCCGATGACGCCAATGCGCTTGCCCTTGAGCTCGCGACCCACAAAGGCCTTCTTGGCCTTCTCGGCGTCGACTTGGATATCGGGGTCGTCGGCGTTGTCGCGCACCCAGTTCATCGACTGCACCACGCCGCGGCTCGAAAGCACCAGCATGCCCAGGACGAGCTCCTTGACGGCGTTGCTGTTGGCGCCGGGGGAGTTAAAGACAACGACGCCCTTCTTGGCGTACTCCTCGACGGGAATGTTGTTGACGCCGGCGCCGCAGCGGGCGATGGCGCGAATGCCCTCGGGCAGCTCGTAGCCGTGCAGGTCGGTCGAGCGCATCAGGATGGCGTCGGCCTCCTCGGCGGTGCTTACAAACTCGTAGCCCTCGCCAAACTCGACTTTGCCGTCTTTAGTGATGTCGTCGATGGTCTTAATCTTACGCATGGAAAAACTCCTTAGCAGGTTTTGATCTAAGCAGGGTGGTTTGAAGTGGCTGGTCGGCCCGCTCGTTGCGGGCTAGTTAGATCGCGGACTCAAACTATGCTGCGCTTCGAAGTCCTTCACATACGAGGCCAGTGCCTGCACGTCTTCCATGGTGACGGCGTTGTACACGCTGGCGCGCATGCCGCCGACGAGGCGATGGCCCTTGACGTTTTGAATCTGGTGCTCGGCCGCGCCTGCGACAAAGGCGGCGTCGAGGTCGGCATCGCCGGTACGGAACGTGACGTTGGCGATGGAGCGACTGTCTGTCTGTGCGGTGCCGTGGAATAGTTTGCTGTTCTCGAGCAGGTCGTAGAGCAGGTTGGCCTTGGCCCAGTTGCGCTCGGCCATGGCGGCAAGTCCGCCGGTCTGTTCAACCCAATGGAACACCTTGCCGCACACGTAGATGCCAAAGGTGTTGGGCGTGTTGAGCATGGAGCCCTTGGCGGCTTGGGTCTTAAGGTTCAGGTACTGCGGCGTCTGCGCAAAGGCCGGGTCGTCGGCGATCAGGTTGTCGCGCACGATGACCACGGTCACGCCCGCGGCGCCGGCGTTTTTCTGCGCACCGGCGTAAATGAGCCCGTAGCGCTCAACGTCGAGCGGCTGCGACAGAAAGCAGCTCGAGACATCGGCGACCAGCGGCACATCGCCACAGTTGGGCAGCTCGTGGTACATGGTGCCGAAGATGGTGTTGTTCTGGCAGATGTAGACGTAGTCGAGCCCGTCGCCCGTGGCCTCGGCGGCAATACGCGCGTTGATGTCGGCCATGTCGGGGATGCGGTCGAAGTTGGTGTCTTCGGAGCTCGCGAGCAGCACGGCCTCGCCGTACTTGGCGGCCTCCTTGTACGCCTTGTTGGCAAAGTTGCCGGTCACGACGTAGCCGGCGCGGCCGCGGCGCATGAGGTTCATGGGGATGCCCGCAAACTGCAGCGTGGCGCCGCCCTGCAAAAACAGGACGCGGTAGTTGTCGGGGATGCTCAGCAGACGGCGCAGGGTTGCCTCGGCGTCGTTGATAATCTGCTGGTACATGCTAGATCGATGGCTCATCTCGAGTACGGACATGCCGCAACCGCGGTAGTCCATCATCTCGTCGGCGATCTCGGCGAGCACGCTTGTAGGCAGCGCGGCCGGGCCAGCTGAGAAGTTGTGCACACGTGCCATCTTCTAGTTCCCCTCGTAGTCGTTTGAACGTTCGGGATACTTTAGCACAGTGGAGCGTCAGGCGCGACCGAATCACAGCAAAACCCGAGTGCGCCGCTATGATTTACAGGATGGTTACATGGGGGAGGCTACTTGAGTAGTTTGAATCTGCTCAAAGGGTTCTTTCGATGGTCCTCGATTGCCAGGATGCTGATGTTTCGCTGCTCAACATCCACGTGGTAGTACACGCCGTAGTGCGCGCAAAAGAAGACCCTGCAGTCAATGGGCGGAAAGGCCGCCTGATAGTAGGGGTCGTATTCTTCGCCAAAATAAGGATGCTCGGCTAGAAAGTCGATGAGGTTGCCGATTCTGGCGTAGATTCGCTCCGAAGGAATCTCGGCATAGGCATAGAGTGCCTCGTCAGTCATGACAACATCAAAAGGCTCATCAAGTTCGTCGAGCTCCGAGTAGAACTCGACGTCTGCGTTATCCAATTTCATGGCGAGCTGCCCTGATGCGATCCGCATCTGCCTTGGCCTGTTTCCAAGGCCGCACACGACCGTTCACTAAGTCGTCGTAGCCACGCGTGATAGCACGCTGAATGCGATCCTCTCGCTCCTGAATGGCGGATAGCGCGCGCGTCTGCTCGTCATAGGCCTCGGCATCCATGACGACAAGCGACGCCGACCCGTTTTTGGTTAGGTAGACGGGCTCTTTGGTTTGATGGCAGCTATCTGCTATGGAACCAAAGTTGCGTTGCAGATCTGAAATAGGCTTTACGACAGGCATATGAAAGTCCTTACATAGAATCATATGTATAACTCTATGTTGATTATAGCGGAGGATGGGGTTTCTAACGTTGATGTTGGGAACGCGTAGGGCACATAATGTCCGCCCGTCATCGTCTACGGGTACCACATGTCCGACGGCACCTTGTTCGCGCCGCTCGCACGGTATTCGTTGCGCGGCTTCGCCGAGGGCCACTGCGCCATTCTGGTCTTCACCCGTGAGAAAGCGATCAAGCCTGAGCTCTTCGTCGTGGACGTGGTGGGCGCGAGCGCCGAGGGTGAGCGGACTGACTTCGTTGATGTGGCAGAGCTCGACGCCCACCTCGGGGACAAATTGTCCCGATGCGAGGTCGTCTTTGACGAGCCGGCGAATCTTGCCCAGGCTTGGGTCTTTGTGACCTGCAGCTACCAGACGAGTAGCTCCCGCACCGTCGTCAACGCCACGGGCTCAATTGGCAACTGAATTAAGTTTCCAAACCCGCGTGGGGTGGCAACGCGTTCCGCATAGATAATGATCAGTGGCTAGATCGCTGTTCAAGACCAAATCCATTGGTGGAATAATGTCCTTAGTTTGCAAATGGAGAAAGGCAGGGGCGATGGGCTTTTTCGATAAAAGCTTCGACCCAATTAGAGAAGCACAGAAGGCTGAGGCCACCTGTGCTCAAGGCGCCGTCGCTGCCGTTGCAGACAAAGCAGGGGAAAACGCAGATGGAGTCAAGCGGGGCGTCGAGAACGCAAGGGCAAAAGAACCGGATGAGTACGAGCTCGCCGTTATCGACTACAACCAAACCTATACCGATCTGGAATCGGGAGGAATCGAGCTCTACCAGTCTAGGTTGAGGAGCATCGACCTGCTGGACCTCGTTACCGACTTGGTGAACTCAATCGCGAACGCGCCGAAGTCATTCGTGGAGGGTATCGAGGAGGTGTCCCACAAGAAGCGAAGCTTCAGGGAGTCGGAGGCCTTCGCCCGCGAAGAGCTGGACTCGGCGCGGAAATCGGCGGCCAGCGCCGGTGCCGGCGTCGCGGCGGGCATGGCCGTTGCAAGCATCGCTCCATCTGCCGCCATGTGGGCTGCTGCAACTTTTGACACCGCCTCCACGGGCGCCACGATCTCCACGCTGTCAGGCGCTGCCGCGACGAATGCGGCGATGGCCTGGCTCGGCGGAGACGCATTGGCTGCTGGAGGCGGCGGAATCCACGCCCCCGACTGGACAATCGCCTTCAAGGAAGGCAGCGTGCGCCACGTGTTCTTCGTCGCCGAGACCAAGGGCACCATGGACACGATGGAGCTCTCCGGCGTGGAAAACGCCGAGATCGCTTGCGCGAAGAAGCTCTTCAACGAGATGAGCACCAACGACGTGCGCCACCACAACGTGGCGACGTATGAGGATCTGCTCGAGGTGATGGGTAGGATGAGCTAGGCCACGCTTATGAGTCATAAGGAAAACCAGGAAAACGCAGAACTATCGATTTATGAGCAGTCGCTGGAAGTTGCGAGGGCAAAAGGCGGAGAAGCGAGACGGAATGTCGCCCGACTGTCGGGCGACATCCGCTTATTCGACAGGCCCGATATTCTTATCACAGCCGAAGACGGAAAAAGAATAGTCGGCATAGAGCACTTCCGAGTTGATCACCATATTGGGAGGGGCAAGAAGGTTGAATCTAAGTCCGCAAGGTTCTCTTCAGATGCAGAGCGGTTTCGAAGACGCCATGAGGATGCAGCTCGTAGGGGCGCTTTGGAAGGAGAGGCTTACCGAGGGTTTGGCGATTTGATCAGCCGGGCGATACGGGAGCAATCAAGCGCCTGCGTTGACGAGATCAGAGCTTCGCTTGACGCGGGACTGTTCGGTAAGAACGGTCGCGGGCATGCGTTCAAGCTCGATGCGTATCGCGAGAACATAACGCAGATTGACGCCAATGCCGATATCCGGCTTGGATTCCTGATCGAGATCCATACGGATTTGCGCCAATGGTTCCTTAATGATGGATTTAAGGAGACCAGGGTATCTCCAGGCCAGTTTCCAATAAGTTGCGAAGCCTATGAGCTTCTCAAGAAAGCCTCGGCTCACGTTGATTGGATCTTGCTTGCGTTTTGCCCGCTTTACGGCGACGAAGTAAGAGACGCTGCGATTATCAGATGCTACAACGGCATGTTCGAAACGAGCGCTGCTCGACAAGGCATTATCCAGACACCATATTTAGGCCTTGGAAAAGAAACGCCTTTCGGCAAGCAGGATAGACAAGGAGAGGTTGAGTTCGGTGCCGGAAACGACAGCGTTGATTATCTGGTCGAAAACACGTCCGAGCTGATGGACCCCTTCGAGTTGTTCAACAACGCGATTTGCGGAGCCGCCGAAGCGCTCAATCTGGCGCGGAAGGCAAAACCCTTTGCTGCGACGACGCCAGTTCAACTTACCTACGATTCAGTGAAGGACATCTTGAAACATAAAAGGAGTCGGGTTGAGCCAAGCGATGTCCTCGAAATTCTCCTTAAAATGGATCCATCCGAGAGGAACCTTCGCACTGAGCAATGGGGGAAGCGCTGGAGTATCGGCAACGCGTAAGTCGCTTTGACTCTAGGGCAAAATATTGGTTAATCGTAATCCGATGGGGGTCTCGATGAAATACAACCTCGATAAACTCAAGAAAGTAGAGCTGCGCGATGTATGGCCCCATGAGGCTCTCGATTTCACCAAATGGCTCTCCGAGGAGCCCAATCTTGCCATATTGAGCTCCGCAGTCGGCATTGAGCTCGAGCTTATAGAGACTGAGTCGTCGGTGGGTTCGTTCAACGTCGACATCTATGCTCAGGAAGCCGGCACCGGACGCAAGGTGATCATCGAGAACCAGCTCGAGGACACCAACCACGACCACCTAGGCAAAGTAATCACTTACGCCGCCGGCAAGGGCGCCGAGGTTGTTGTGTGGGTTGTGGCACGCGCACGCGACGAGCACCGTCAGGCCATTGAGTGGCTCAACCAGCACACCGATAACGATTTCGGGTTCTTTCTAGTGGAGATAGAGCTTTGGTCCATCGGAGACTCCCTGCCCGCTCCGCGTTTCAACGTGGTCGAGCAGCCGAACGAGTGGACGAAGGCCATCAGACTCAGCGAGGGCCTCTCCGAGACCGAGCGCGTCAAGCTATCGTACTGGACCAAGTATCGCGAGGTTGCCCAGGCGACGCCTGAGTTTCTGAAAGCGTTCAACCCGCAGAAGCCCTCGAAAGACCATTGGACCACGTTGCGCTGCGGTACGTCTGCCTACCACATCGCGCTGCTTATAGACACACAACACGGCAGAATCGGCATCGAGTTTTACGCGCCCGACGACAAGGAGATCGGCCACAAGGCCATCGACAACACCTGTTTGTTTGAAGAGCGTCTCGGCCTTGTGGCCACGCCTTTTGACGCCAAGAAGGCGTCGGGGCTTCGCTTCTACAAAGACGGCTGCAAGATCAAGGGCAACGAGGCCGCTTGGCCCAGCTTCATCGACCAACAACTTGAATGGGCACTCACTATGAGGCGGGTCATCGTCGAGCTGGGCCTCTAGTCGCTAACCGCGCCCCATCCCGAAGATGCTGGTGTCGCCATCGGCGCCGGCTTCAGGCGTCTTCGGCACAGCCGAGGGCGCCTTCGTTTGCGGTTCTTTTTTCGCTGGTGCGTCTACCGGCTCGCCAAGCGCCAGGAAGCGTTTGATCACGGCGAACAGGCGCTCGTCGGGGGCAACAATCCTTCAATTTTACGGTCACAGTCTAATACTGACCGCTCGCATTTGTTGCTCAACAAACGCGAGCGGTCAGTGGGCTAAGTTGAAGCAGTATTTGGTTGGAGGAGGAGATAATGGCAGAGCGCTATAACGGTAATGGGTTTGCCATTGGTAATAAAATCGACGAGCTTCTGGAGGGCTGTTCGCAACCAACCATTTTTGCTTTTTGCGGACTGACCTCTCGTCTTGCCAAAACTCTGACATGCAATGAGCGCTCGATCCCGGGCGTTGCTGCTGGCGAATCGACCCCGTTCTTTTCTCCGTCCGAATTTGCTCGGCAAAAGAGGATGGCCGTGGCTCAGATTCTTTCGGCAGATGGCCCAGTCTTGATGTTATTTGAGCAGCTTCTAGAGCTGCGCGGGACGATTAACGAGCTGTTCGATGGCAAGATCGTTGTTGTGCAGAACAACTTGTTCCTTGATGGCGAGGGCGTTCCTTCTCCCGTTGATCCAGATCTGCTCGATGGCTTTGAGTCATCTTTTGACGATATGACACCCGATACGACGGGACTTTCTAAGTACTATGCCAAGTCGGTAAAGGTTGGAAGTGCGCACCTTGTAACGCCGATTATTCCGGATGAGTTTTCCGAGTGGGAAGTCATCGATCTGTTTGATTGCGCTTCTTTTGCGCTGGGTAATGCTTCGTCAATTTCTGAGGGCATCGTCCCTGTTTCGTCGGCTGCGTTTTTGGAATATCGTCTGGGCTTGCTAGGTGGTACGGCTGGTCCTGCTTCTGTTTTGGTGAACGCTCGGGAACTTGAGAGCTATAGGCCCGCTCTGGAGGCGGTCACTTCTGTTGCCCATGCGCTGGGTCTATCCGTTTCCTTTGTGGCACAGCAAGACCAAGAGGAAAAGGTCGAGGAGTCGGGCCGCCTGCTTTCGGTGCTTCAGCGTTACTGGGGCAAGGACGCCTCGTTTAGGAATCTTCGTTTTTACAAGAACCCCGACTTTGACAACGAGATGGAAACGGTGTCTCAGGGTGCTATCTCCGAGTTTGTCGTAAAGCAGGCTGAGGCTGCCCATGCGGGCTCCGTCGATTACAGGAATGTATTTGTAACGGCGCCCACGGGTGCGGGCAAGTCCATTCTGTTCCAGATTCCGGCGCTGTATCTTGCTCGGAAATATCAGCTGGTCACGCTGGTTATTGAGCCGCTGAAGGCCCTAATGATCGACCAGGTCGCTAACTTGCGTAAGCGCGGCGTTAAGAACGTCGTTGCAATCAATTCGGACATTCCCTATGGTGAGCGGCTTGAATCCCTCGACCGTGTTAAAAGCGGCGAGGCCTCCATCATCTACCTGTCTCCGGAACTCTTGCTGGAGTCCTCGATCCAGGCAATTCTCAACGGCCGCGAGCTCGGTCTTGTCGTCATTGACGAGGTCCATACCGTTACCTCTTGGGGTAAAGATTTCCGCCCAGACTACTGGTATCTGGGACCGTATCTGTCTAAGCTCCGCAAAAACGGTATGAGCTTTCCGATCTTCTGCCTTACCGCCACGGCTGTCTACGGCGGGCGCGATGATGTTGTTTCGCATACGGTTGCCGACCTGGAGCTTGGCAACTGCAAGACGTTCCTGGGCAACCCTCGTCGTAACGACATCTCCTTCGACATTGTCTGGAGAAGCAAAAGCGAGCTGCCCGGTCCCATCGAGGAGGTAAAAACCGACCTCGCCGAGCAGTGGATTGATAAGGCCGTGCGCGGCGACCGCCATGCCATTGCCTATTGCCCCTATCAGAGTCATGTCAATGCGATCATCGATCAACGTAGCGTTTCTAATTCTAAGGTCTTGGGCTATCACGGCGGCAAAGATGCCGCGTACAAGAAGATCGTTCAGGACGCGTTTGCGTCGGGTAGCTGCAGGGTGCTTGTGAGCACCAAGGCGTTTGGCATGGGTATCGATATCGATGACATCGATGCCGTGTACCACTATGCGCCGACGGGCAATCTGTCCGACTATATTCAGGAAATTGGCCGTGGCGGTCGCAAGCGCGGCTTGGGGGCCAAGGCCTGCATCGACTTCTTTATGCAGGATGTTCGCTATTCCGAGACGCTGTATGCGCTCTCTAAGTTTAGCCAGTGGAAGCTTAAAGAGATCATGGCCAAGCTGTACGAGGTCTATGCTTCTGCGCCGCAAAAAGACCGCAGCCAGAACTTCCTGGTATCGCCCAATACGTTCTCCTACCTGTTTACGAACGAGAAGGATGAGGACCGCAAGACCAATCGCGTTAAATCGGCCCTGATGATGATCTCTCGCGACCTTGAGGATAAGTTCAACTTCCCGGTTATCGTCGTGCGCCCCAAGGTGTCGTATACCAAGCAGTTTGTTTGCATTGAGCAGGCTGCCGAGCGTAGCTTTACCACGTCCTACGGCAAGTATTTGCGAAAGATCAGCGAGGCCCATACGCGCTACGAGAATCGCGCGGGGCAGCATGCCGTCAAGATCTCGGACATGGGTGCAATCTATGAGCTCAACGTTGGCGACATGTGGGCCAACGAGTTTAGCGAGCTGACCTTTGCCGATTTTAAGCGCCAACTGTTCACAGGCAAGATTTGCTCGCCGACGGGGGAGCCCGCGCTTTCGAACCGCCTGGCGCTCGACGTCAATTACTCCATGCCGTTTGATGAGGCGACGTCGACGCTGTCTGCATTTGCCGAGGCGCTGCACAAGACGTTTATGAGCTTGGCACGTGAGGGCGATTTTTCGGAGAAGGAGTTTACGAAAGAGCTTGCCCATCAGCTTGAGGGGACGTCTCTGGAGGTTAAGAAGCCGTCTGCGCTGTTGAATGCGTTTGTCCGCCCGGTCGATAGCGGCGGGCACTTTGGATCCGACCGGTCCTTTAAGTGCATCAAACGATTCAAAAAGTCTTCGAGGAATACCTATAGCCGCGTGCAGGATGTTCGCTATGGCGTAATCGGGCGCGAGCTTCAGGCGGCCATGAGCAATCTGACCCAGACGCTTGGAAGGTTGCAGTCTCCCGAGGGTAGCAAGCATTGCAGGCGTTATCTGGACAACAAGGCGCTCGACGCTCGCTATGCGCTGGCCGAGATCCTGGAGATTCTCAAGATTGCCACGTACACGGTAAAGGGTGGCGACAATCCGGAGATCTTCATTCGTCTCAACGATGCCTCGAAGGTCAAAGCGTTGGCTTCGGACGGCAGATATTCCAACGGCGTGCTGCGCGAGCTTAACGATCGCCACGAGTATTCGTCCAAGGTTATTAGGGGCTTCTTCTGCTCCACGATGAGTGATTCCGAGCGATGGGATGTGGTCGAGGAGTATTTCCTGGGCAATGACGACTACGTTGCTCAGGTTCTGGGCATCGATGAGAAGCCGGTGGACGAGTCTGCCAAGGCGGCTCCCAAGGTTAGACATGCGGTTGCTAAGCGGCCTACCGGTCTATCGACATCCGTCGTGGCTGAAGGGGCTTCCTATGAGGGCAAGCCGTACTTCCGCGTGTGGAAGGACCTGCTCAACAGCTGTTCTGTGGGTCAGGAGATCACCGACATCCAAAAGCTGAAAGAGTTGGTCAAGAGCAGCAAGCTAGAGATGCCTTGCAAAGACGCGGTGGTCTGTATCGAGAGCACCGACTTTAAGCTTCATCCCGCCTTGCTGTGGAAGAAAAGCCGCGTGATGCTGTTTAACAACTCGCGCGCCGATGAGTTTGCCCACACCCAGGACATCGACTGGAAGTGCTTCATATTGGGTCAAGGAGGGGGAATAGAGGCTATTGCCGACGTAATCGCAAACGCTCCTAAAGAAACTAAGTAGGGCTTACGGCGACTTTATGCATAAAAATGCCGGGGGTAAGCCCCCGGCTCTTGGAGGTCCCTCCACTTGAGGGTGCCGACTTATTTTTAGCATGAGATCGGACGGCTTTCAAATTAGCTAACCCCTGGCAGCTGCGACGCCAGTGTGGCGATGACGGCTTCGTCGCCGGCGTATATTAGGGTGTTGCCATCGGGGATGATTGTTTGGCCTTCGCGCTTGAGCATCACCACAATGAACGGGTGCTTGCCCTGCGGCACGTCGCGCAGACGCTGGCCGGCCAGGCGACCGTGGGGAGTCACGGTGACCGCACGTAGCGTAACCTCGGCACGATCTTCAAACGTATGCGCGGCCATTACCAGAAGGTCGCCTTCCTCAATGACGGTATCGCCGTTGGGCAGCACGGGGCGTGCGCCATTGCGCAGCACCAGGACCACAAGCATGTCCGTTGCGCTGCCAATATCGGCGAGTGAGCGACCGGCAAACGGGTGTCCCGCTCCCACCTTGAGCTTGACGAACGACATGCCGTCCTCGTCGCGGTAGTCATTAAAGGTGCGGCGCACGTCGCCGGCCGCATCGATCATGTCGAGCTTCTTTGCCACCGCCGGCAGCAACGAGCCCTGCACCACAATGCTCGACACGGCAATCACAAACACCAGGTCAAACAGGTCGTGACCGCCGGGAACGCCGGCCACCACGGCAAAGAGGCTAAATACGACCGAAGCCGCGCCGCGCAGACCCGCCCAGCTTATGAGCGCTACCTGGCGAGGGTTCGTCTTAAAGGGCGCCAGCAGCAGACCGACGGCGATGGGGCGGCTCGCAAAGAGCATAAACGCCATGAGCGCAAGGCCGGGTAGCAGCATTTGCGGCAGGCGCGCGGGCGTGACGAGCAGGCCGAGCAAGAAGAAGATCGTCATCTCGGCCATCTCGGTAAGGGTGTCAAAGAAGTGCGCCATCTCGACCTTGCCGGTGATGTCGCTCGCGCCCAGCACAATGCCTGCCAGGTATACGGCCAAAAAGCCGTTGCCGCCCAGGTAGCTCGGCAGTGCGTAGGCGACGATCGCCACGGCGAACAAAAAGATAGTCTGCGCGCCCTCGGCCGTTGCGTGTGCGCGCTCAATCAGGCGGCTGGATATCCAGCCGATGGCAAGGCCCAGCCCCACGCCCAGGATGATCTGCTTGGCCAGCAGCACGGGAATGTCGATGTTGCCACCCGCCGCGAGGGTGGCGAGTACCGCGGTGAGCATGTAGGCGACGGGGTCGTTGGAGCCCGATTCGACCTCGAGCAGCGAGTCGGTGCCGCCCTTTAGCGACAGGTTGTGCTCGCGCAGCACGCTAAAGACGCTCGCCGCGTCGGTCGACGCCACGACCGAGCCCAGCAGCAGGCCGCCGATCCAGTCGAAGCCCAGCACAAAGTGGGCGAACACGCCGGTGATGTCTGCGGTGATGACGACGCCGAGCGTGCTCAGCAGCACCGCCGGCGCGGCGACGGGCTTGGCGCGGTCTATGTTGGTGTTAAAGCCGCCGTAGAACATGATGAACAATAGCGCCGTGCTGCAGACGGTTTCGGTGAGTGCGTAGTCGCTAAAGTCGATATGCGCCGGGCCGTTGACGCCCAACAGCATGCCGAGCGCGATAAAGATAAGCAGGGTGGGGAAGGGGAGCTTTTTGCCAATGGGTTTGATGGTCAGGCACAAAATGATGACGAGGCCGATAAAAAGAAGGATCTGGTTCATGGATGGTGTCCGCTCCTGGGTGGTTGGCGTGGCACGGTTAGTTGTCTGCGGTTATTTGTACCCAAAGATGGTGGGTTTATGGGGTTGGATTGCGGGCGTGCGCGATATCGTCATAGACGGCTGCCGTCTTTGCCTCTGCTCGGAAACCCTTTCCAGCTTTATTGCAACGGAGTACAATGGGTAACGTTTAAGTTCAACTTGAAGTTTTAGTTGCGGCGCCGGGCTTTGGCCGCAATGCAAGGAGAGGCGTACCATGGCGATCTATGTGACATCTGATGCTCACGGGCACGTGCGTGCGCTTGACGAGGCCCTGTCTAAGATTTCGCTGGCGTCCGACGACACGCTGTACGTGCTGGGCGACATGATCGATCGCGGGCCCGATCCGGTCGGCGTTATTAAGCTCGTGCGCTCGCTGCCCAACGCCCTCGTGCTCAAGGGCAATCACGAGCAGATCATGCTCGATGCCATCATTGGCCAGGATCCGCTCGATGCCGAGACCTGGGATATCAACGGTGGCTGGACGACGCGCGAGCAGCTCAACGACATGGAATTTGACGCATACGAGGAGCTCGTGCGATGGATGGCCGCGCTGCCGCTCTACGCGGTGGCCGAGACCGAGGAGCGCCCGTATCTGCTGGTACATGCTGGAATCGAGATGAAGGCGGCGCGCGCGTTTTTGCTTGAGCATGGCGTCGATTGTGCCGATGGCGTTGGAGCGGTGGGTGCCGATCGCGAGCTGCTGCAGCAGATGCTCGCGGTGCAGTCGGCCGATGACCTGCTGTGGATTCGTCACGGCTATTGGGATGCGCCGACCGGGCTGCTTTCTGCCGGGGGCAAGGGTCCGGTCGTGGTGAGCGGTCACACGCCAACGGTGTCGCTCGGGCGTTATTGCGAGGTCGGTGGTCTTGCGGGGCTCGATGAGGAGTCGGGCCGCGGGCAGATCGTGCGCCTGGGCGGCGAGGATGCCGCCGGTGTGCCCGATCGCATCGACATCGACTGCGCTGCCGCCACCGGCTCCGAGTTCGGTCGCGTGGGCATCCTGCGCTTGGACGACGGAGCGGAGTTTTACGCTGACGTTCATCCGGGCGAGTAGGGGCTCCGCCGGAATGTGACAAAGGGGCAGTCCCTTTGTCACATTCGAAAGCGGTCTATCTACTAGAAATGGGGCGCGTCTGCGACCGCGGATGCGCGAAAATGCACGAAAAACCGTCGCAACGGAGTTCAATAACGTTGCGACGGTTCTTTTTTGGCTGCTCGCTGGCTAAGTGAGTAGGCTATTTTAGAAATGCTGAGCACACAACAGATTTGCTTCAATAAAACCGCAGGACACAGACTTGTGCTTTGTCGGCGTGGTCGGCGATTCGACAAAAGCCTACTCACTTAGTTTTGGGTGACGCAAATTAGCTACCTAGGCACCGTATGGGTTGCGATCTCGCTCGATGCGCTGGCGGATGTGGGCGTACTCGACGATCAGCAGCACCAGCAGCAGGGCCATGATGGCCAGGTAGCTCACGACGGCGCCCATCAGGCCGAGCAGATTGATTAGAATCACCGGCAGCACCACGCTCACGGCAAAACAAATCAGGTAGACCTTGGTGACGTCGCCGGCATGGCGCAGCACCGTGATGATGGCGTAGATAAAATCGATGGCCGCGGTGACGCCGCCGGCGACGACCATCAGCAGCGCCAGCGTACGGTAGCGCTCAAAGCTGAGACCGTACATAAAGCTCATGAGGGGAATACCGGGACCTGCCATAAATGCGGCGCACACGCCGGTGATGACCACGATCAGCGCCATAACGGCAACAATAATCAGGTCAAAGCGACGACGCTTGCGAGGATTAGCCCAAATACTCGACAAGCGCAGGAGCTGCGGTTTATAGATAAATCCAATGCTCAGCAAAATAGCCTGCGCCGGAAAGAACAGGGCATTAAAGTACAGCTGGTATTTGTAGGCTAGTGTTCCTTCCATCACAAACTTGGGCATGCTCTCGATAAGGTTGAACAGGAACAGCGCACCAAAGAGTGGGGCGCACTGGACAAACAGGTGGCCGACCTCGCGCAGGCTCACGCGGCGCGATTTTTCGGTTTCGAGCAGGGCGAGCGGGGCGGTGACCAGCACGAGCGAGGCAATCGCGGCGATGCCCATGGCCATGGTCGCGATGGGCATGCTACGCGTGAGGAACAGTGCCACGCTAAAGACCGCGATGACGCCGACGGAGCGTAGCGTTTGGCTCATGCCGGCCAGATAGAGCTTGTCTGCCTGCTGCAGACGGCCCTCGTACACGTCGGCGATGCCGTCGATCACCTTATAGAGGTAGACGCCCAGGCCGATCGTGGCCATCTGCGCATCGTAGCCGCGGGCGCTGCTGTATACCAGGCCGCATGCCAGCGCGAGCGCTCCGCAGATCCAACGATTGAGCTGGAAGGAGGCGAAGGACGTCTTTTCGTCGATGTCTGAGACCTGGAAATTGCGCACGCCGTAGTTGCATGCGATCATGATGAGCGTGCCGGTGACGAAGGCGATGGAGAATTTGCCTGCTTCTTCGGCGCCCACGAGTTGCGTCGACACAATGGTGAGCAGCGGAAACGCCATGCCCCACACGGCGGTGCCGAGGGTGTTCCAAAGATAGTCGCGACTGGTGGCGTGCTCTTCGTATTCCGCTTCCTGCATGGAGAAGCCGCCGCCGTAGACGGCGCCGAGCAGACGGTTCCACCAAGCGTTGACCATGCGGCGGACGGGGCCGGGCTCCCGATCGTGTTCGCGCCGGTGACGGCGCGTGGCCTGGCTGCTGTCGGGGCCGCCGGCGTTGCGCTGACTCAGCTCCTGGATGCGTGCGAGCTCTTCGGCCGTGTGGGAGGCAGGGAAGAGGCCGTTCTCGATGCGACCGCCCTGGGCCTTCGCGGCGCCGTCTCTCGATGCAGCGGGGTTGGAGATGCCATTGCGGCGGGCGATGGCGCGGCGAATGCTATCGAGGGGCGTGATGCTCAAAGCGGAGTCCTTTCTATTGCTGCGCTCTAGTATAGACACCGCGGTGTTCGCTCGTGTTTTTGAACAGGTTGTTCGATAATTTCGGCGGCGCCATTCGGTAGTCGGCACTTAGGGACGTTCCTTATGTGCCGGCACTTTGGGAACGTCCCTAAGTGCCGGCATCCGGGGACGCTCCTTGGTTGTTGCCTTTTCAAGAGTGTCCCCAACGACTAGTCGTTTAAGAACGTCCCCAATGACTACCCAATGACTAGGCCGCTTGCGTGCGATTTTTGACCGTTGGGCGGGCGCTTCGCCGTTGCCGCAAAAACGTTTTTGCATATCGGGTACAACGGGCTTTACGTGAGTAAAGTGCGCGTCGCGTCCACGTGTCGCGTTTTTAAAGGAGGCCCCATGCCTGGTGTTACCCCTGCAGAAGTTTTGTCCAACTTTGGTATTACGCTCGTTGAAGATCCCGCCGAGAATCAACCCCGTCTGCTGGTCGATCTACCCGCCGCGGAGCTCGTCGAGCACGCTATCCGCCGCGAAGAAGGCCGCATGGCATCCAACGGCGCGCTGGTGATCGAGACGGGGGAGCGTACCGGCCGTTCCCCCAATGACCGCTTTATCGTCGACACCCCCGATGTCCACGACAAAATTGCCTGGGGCGCCGTCAACCGCCCGCTGTCCGTCGAGAGCTATGAGGCCATCAAGGCCGGCATCGTCGACTATCTCAACGAGCGCGACGTGTTCGTCACCCGCGGCATGGCGGGCGCCGACCGCAACCACACGCGTCGCCTGCTCGTTGCCTGCGAGCGTGCCAGCCAGGCACTCTTTATTAAGCAGATGCTCGCCCGCCCGCTCGCCCGCGAAATCGCGCGCACCGGCGAGCCCGACTTCTGCGTGCTCGCAGCGCCCGGCTATCAGTGCGACCCTGCCATCAAGGGCCTCAACTCCAGCGCCGCCGTGGTCATCAACTTCCAGGAACGCGTGATTCTGGTCGCCGGCACCGGCTACTCCGGCGAGATTAAAAAGTCGATCTTTAGCGTCATGAACTATCTGCTGCCCGTCGAGGACGACGCGCTGCCCATGCACTGCTCGGCCAGCATGGATCCTGTCACGCACGAGACCGCCGTGTTCTTTGGCCTGTCCGGCACCGGCAAGACCACGCTTTCGGCCAACCCCACGCGGCTGCTGATCGGCGACGACGAGCACGGTTGGTCCGACATGGGCATCTTCAACATCGAGGGTGGCTGCTACGCCAAATGCGAGGGCCTGGACGCGTTCCACGAGCCCGAGATCTTCAACGCCGTCCGCTTTGGTGCCATCTGCGAAAACGTGGTGCTCGACGAGAACCGCAAGCCCAACTACGACGACATCTCGATCACGCACAACACGCGCGTGGCCTACCCCGTCGAGCATATCCCCAACGCGTGGACCAAGGGCATGGGCACCACTCCAAGCGTCGTGCTCTTCCTGACCTGCGATGCCTTTGGCGTGCTGCCGCCCATCTCGCGCCTGACGGCCGACGCCGCCATGTATCACTTTGTGACGGGCTTTACGGCCAAGATCCCCGGCACCGAGGTCGGCGTCACCGAGCCCACGCCCACGTTCTCTTCGCTGTTTGGCGAGCCGTTTATGCCGCTCGACCCCATGGTCTATGCCAAGATGCTCGGTGAGCGCATCGCCGACGGCCGCACGCGTGTGTACCTGGTCAACACCGGCTGGATTGGCGGCGGCTACGGCGTGGGCCATCGCATCGAGCTTGCCTACACGCGCGCCCTGGTGGCCCGCGCCCTCGACGGTACCATCGAGGACAGCGAATTCGTGCATGACGATATCTTTAACGTCGACATTCCCACCACGTGCCACGGCGTGCCCGACGGCATCCTGGTGCCGCGCCAGTACTGGCAGAGCACCGCGCGCTACGACGAGGCGGCGCACAACTTGGCCGTGATGTTCGAGGAGAACTTTGAGAAGAAGTACTCGCACCTGCCCGAGTCCGTGAAGGCCGCCGGTCCGCACGCTCAGGTGCACGCCGACGCCCGTCATCGCGGCCGCGGCCTGCTGGGACTCCGACACTAGCGTTGCTTCAGACCCAAAACCACCATAAAGGGGACAGGCACCTTTGTGGTGGTTTTACTCGCGCGGATGACTCGGGTTACAATACGCCTGACATATTGCCCCCTTCTCCGGATGGGGGCAGCGTAAGCGCTCTTGTGGCGGCACCGTAGGACTTTGAAGGTGGCCGCTGTAAGAGCGCTTTTTGTTTAGACGCTCGCGTGGGGCGAATCGTGAAGGGAGCACGTATGAAGGGCTTTATTGCCGAGGATTCGTTTTGGGAGCTATTTCCGCAGGCGGCTGTCGGTGTTGTGGTCGTAAAGGGCATGAAGCCCGCGGCTCAGATTCCTCAAGAGGACGTTGATGCGATTGCCGCGTTGCTCGACCGCGCCAATATCGATGCGGAGCGTCACCTGACGAGTGATACCATCAGCGAGAATGCGCCGGTTAAGGCATGGCGCGAGGCATATCGCCTATTCAAGACCAAGAAGGGCGCGCGTTGCTCAATTGAGAACCTGCTCAAGCGCGTGCTCAAAGGCAAGCCGGTGGGCCACATTACGCCCGCGGTGGACATCTACAACACGGTGTCGCTGTCCTACGCGCTGCCCGTAGGCGGCGAGGATTTGCACGCGATTGAGGGAGACCTTTGCCTGAAGGTGACCGACGGTGGCGATTCATTTCTGCCGCTTGGCGAGGAGACAGATGACCCGACGCTTCCCGGCGAGCTCGCCTACATCGATGATGCGGGCGCCGTATGCCGCTGCTGGAACTGGCGCGATGGCGTTCGAACGGCGTTGTCCGATGATTCGGCCGATGCTTTCCTGGCGATTGAGTGCGTGGAGCCCGAGCGGATGGGGGATTGCCAGGCCGCGATCGATCGCTTAGCCGAGCTGCTCGAGCGCTATCTGGGAGCGACGGTTGTCGTTAAAACGCTTGTGACCCGCGACAATCCTTGCGTGGGGCTGTAGCGAAGTCTGCGGATCAAACTCGATGCCCCAAACCACCACAAAGGTGCCTGTCCCCTTTGTGGTGGTTTTTATGTTGATGGGTTAACAAATGGGATATTTGGGTACGGGTGTTGCCTTGTGCGGCTAAGATGTTTACCCGTTAGCATCATGTAAGCGAAAGGCGGTCGTCACCATGCAGCAGAACGACGAGACACGTTTCGAGGACTTTGTCGGACTGATCAGCGGGCTCTACAAGGAGATCCAGCGTATCAAGACGTCCGAAGGCGCAAGGCTGGGCCTCAAGGGCTCCGACGTTATGTGCCTGTACTATCTTGAGCGCAGCAAGGACGGCCTGACTGGCGCCGACCTCGCCCGCATGGCCGGCGTTACCCGTGCCGCCGTTTCGCGCACACTGGCACATCTGGAGGAGGGCGGCTACGTCGAGGTTGACGACTCGGGTGATGCGGCCGTCAAGTATCGTGCTCCGGTGCGCCTGACTGCCCTGGGCGGCGAGAGCATGAGCGAGGCCGATCGCATCATTCGCGAGGTGCTCGATACCACCGGCAAGGCCATGGGCGTGGAGCAGCGCGAGCAGATGTATGCATCGCTGCGCACGATCCTCAACACCCTGCGCGAGATCTAGAGCCGCGCTGGCGCTAGCTTTCAGCCAAGAACTGCATCGTCCCGTTTGAGCGCGTACGCCGTGCCGGGACATTGCTGTCAAAATTCCCTGCGCGAGACCTGCGCAAGAAAGGATTCGTTATGTCCGTCCGCATTATTACCGATTCCGCAAGCGATATGTCGCCGGCGGAGCACCCCGCTCTGCGTGTTCTGCCGCTGTCCGTCACCTTTGGCACCGATGTGTATATGGATGGCGTCGACATCGATCACCAGCGCTTTTACGAGATGCTTGTGGAGCGCGATGAGCTGCCCAAGACCGGTCAGGTCAACCCGTACGCCTTTTCGCAGGCGATTGCCGAAGCGCGTGAGGCCGGCGATGAGGCCGTGATTATTACCGTGGGAGCCAAGCTCTCGGGCACCAACCAGAGTGCTCGTACGGCACTTGCCGAGGCGCCGGGCGGCGACATGTTCGTCGTGGACAGCAATAACGTGACCTTGGGCGAGCGCGTGCTGGTCGAGTATGCGCTGCGCCTGGTGGACGAGGGCCAGGGCGCGGCTCAGGTTGCGGCGGCTGTCGAGGCCGTGCGCGACCGCGTGGTCGTCATCGGCCTGCTCGAGACGTTGGAGTACCTGGTGCGCGGCGGTCGCCTGTCTGCTGCGGCCGGTGCCGTGGGTACGCTGCTCAACGTAAAGCCCGTGGTGGCTGCCGAGGACGGTCTGATCGTGCAGCTGGGCAAGGCGCGCGGTTCCAAGAACGGACGTAACCTGCTCAACCAGAAGGTCGAAAAGGCGGGCGGCATCGACTTTTCCATGCCGCTGGCGCTCGGCTATACGGGCCTTTCGGATGCGGTGCTCAAGAAGTATATCGAGGACAGCGCGGCACTGTGGGCTGGCCACACCGAGGGCGAACTGCCCGTTCACACCATCGGCGCCACCATCGGCACCCATGTAGGCCCCGGCGCCGTAGCCGTAGCCTTCTTCCAGCCCGTTAACTAGCCCACCTGCCAAAACCACCACAAAGGGGACAGGCACCTTTGTGGTGGTTTATGCTATTCCGGGTGGAAGGGAGCGAGCAATGGCGTCTGAGGGCTTTTTTGAGCGGGTGTACGAGGTGGTCGAGCAGATTCCCGAGGGGATGGTCGCCACGTATGGTCAGGTGGCGCTGCTTGCTGGACGTCCACGAAGTGCGCGGTACGTGGGGTATGCCCTGCATGGCAATCCGCGCCCCGGCGAGATTCCCTGTCACCGCGTGGTGTTTGCCGATGGCCGCATATGCGATGGTTTTGCTTTTGGCGGTCCCGATGCTCAACGTGAGCTTTTGCTAGGGGAGGGTGTGGCGTTTAAGGACGACATGCACGTCGACTTGGCCGCCTGTCGCTGGCCTGCAGGGCTCTAGCGGCTCTGCCGTGGTTAAAACCACCACAAAGGTGCCTGTCCCCTTTGTGGTGGTTCTAGTTTACCTGAGCTAACTTATGGAGAAGCTATGGGGGAACATATTGACGCTACAAAGTAAACCACGGTGAACTATATTGTATTCAGCAACGGAGCAGGCAATAGGCGATGAAAAAGCCTGCCCTGTTGAGTTTGATTCGCATTCCTCCCCTCTGTGCGATTCAACGGTGTACTTCGGGAACAGGCCCGCTGGCAACTAACTGCCAGCGGGCCTGTTCCTGTTTTTCGGGGGAGTGCAATGGGCAGAGCCGAACCGGTCGGGCACCAAAAAAGGCGGACGCACTAGCGCCCGCCCTATAGCAATCGAAAGTTCTAGCCAGCAGATCGATCTAGTACACCATGCCCATGGCGTCCTGAACCTCGGCCAGGGTCTGCTCGGCAATCTCGTTGGCGCGACGGTTGCCCTCGTGCAGCACGTCCTTCACATAGTCCAGGTCGTTTTCGTAGCGCTGACGACGCTCGCGGATCGGCGCGAAGTACTCGTTGACGGCCTCGGTCACGTACTTCTTGAGCTGGCCGGAGCCGCCCATGCCAATCTCTTCGGCAATCTCGACCTCGGAACGGCCAGTGCAGATGGCGGCCGTCGAAAGCAGACCGGACACGCCGGGGCGGTTCTCGGGATCGAATGTGATCATGCGCTCGGAGTCGGTCTGGCTCTTCTTGATGCGCTTGGCCGTCTCCTCGGCGGTCATCGAGATGTTGATGGCGTTGCCGTAGCTCTTGCTCATCTTGCGACCGTCCAGGCCCGGCAGTAGCGGGGTCTCGGACAGCAGCGCTTCGACCTCGGGGAACACTTTGCCGTAGCGGTTGTTAAAGCGGCGGCCGATGGTGCGGGTGAGCTCGATGTGCGGCAGCTGGTCGCGACCGACGGGCACCACATTGCCCTTGCAGAACAGGATGTCGCAGGCCTGGTGCACCGGGTAGGTGAGCAGAAGGCCGGTGAGCTCGTGGCCCGAGGCCTCCATCTCGGCCTTGACCGTGGGGTTGCGCGCCAGCTCGGCCTCGGAGACCAGCGACAGGAACGGCAGCATGAGCTGGTTGGCGGCGGGCACGGCGGAGTGCGCGTAGATCATGGTCTTGTCGGGGTCGATGCCGCAGGCAAGGTAGTCCATGACCATGTTGTACACGTTGTCCTGGATGTGCTCGGTCGTGTCGCGGTCGGTGATGACCTGGTAGTCGGCGATGAGTACGTTGGTCTTGGCACCCATGTTCTGCAGCTCCACACGGCCCTTGAGGGTGCCGAAGTAGTGACCCAGGTGCAGGCGGCCGGTGGGGCGGTCGCCGGTAAGCATGGTGAACTTCTCGGGCGTTTTTGCCAGGCCCTCGCGAATGGCGTTGCTCTTTTGCAGCGCGACTTCGTAGCTGTTCTCGTTTGGCATGATTGCTCCTAACGTATGTTCATTGGTCAAGATGATAACGCGTTTATTGGAGGGGCGGGTCGTAAGTAGGCGAGGGGCGGGAGATCGGCGGCATGTGCGATGGGCGCGGCATGGCTGCGCGTTTGGCCGGCGGCGCCTGGGCGCTTCCTCGGCAGCTTACCCTAGAGCTTGTGGTGGCGCTCTTCCTTACGTTCCTCGGCTGCCTGCTCCTCCTGCTTAAAGGCGGGGTCGTCGGGGGTGACGAGCTCATCCTCGTGTGTGCGCTTGTTGTAATGGTGGCGCAGCACGGGCTCAAACAGATGTAGATGCTTGGCAAAGGCCGCCGAACCAATGGCGAGCACGGTAAAGATGAGCACGCGCATGGGCACCTCGACCTGGTTAATCGCGGCGGCGCCGGCCGAAAGCATGATGCACCAGGCGTAGATGAGGAGCACTGCCTGTTTTTGGTTGTAGCCTTCTTGGATCAGGCGGTGGTGGATGTGGCCCTTGTCGGCCTGCCCGATGCTAATGTGGGCGCGCTTGCGGCGCACGATGGCGCTAAACGTGTCGATGATGGGCACGCCGGCAACGATGAGCGGAATGATAAGCGAGGTGAGCGCGGCGGTGCGGCTCACGTTGAGCAGCGAGATGGAGCCCAGCGCAAAGCCCAGAAGCAGCGACCCCGAGTCGCCCAAGAAGATGCTTGCGGGGTTGAAGTTGTAGCGCAAAAAGGCCAGACAGGCGCCAAAGAGCGCAATGGAGAGCGCGGCGGCGTCGATGCGGCCCGAGAGAACGGCCATCGAAAACATGGTGAACGACGCGATGCCGCAGATGCCCGTGGCCAAGCCGTCGAGGCCGTCGATGAGGTTAATGATGTTGGTGAATGCCACCAGATAGATCACGGTGATGGGGTAGGCGAGCCATCCGAGCATGATCTCGCCGGGGGCAAACGGGTTGACGATGACGCCGATCCGCAGGCCGCCGATACAGGCGATAAGCGCGGCGAGGACCTGTCCGGCCAGCTTTTGCTTGGGCTTGAGCTGGAAGACGTCGTCGATAGCGCCGGTCGCAAAGATGACGGTAAAAGAAAGCGCAAGTATGGGGTAGCTGATGTGCAGACGGGGGTGGGGCACCAAAACGGGCGGCCAACCCAGGTACCAGGTGCCTAGGATTTGCACAATACAGGCAACGACCAGGCCCAAAAACACCGCCGTTCCGCCCAAACGCGGGATGGGCTTGGTGTTGATGCGGCGCTTAGAAGGATAGTCGACGGCGTCGAGCTTAATTGCCAAGCGCTTGACCAGGGGCACCGTGAGGAAGGTCGTGATAAAGGCCGCCGCTGCCACGCATAGATACGGTATGTAGCTCGGGGATGAAGCCATGAATCTAAAAACCGCCAAGCGTCGAAGGAAAAGGTCAAAGGTTGCTAAGCGCAAAGGGCATAGCCGAACCATGATACTCGACCAAGGGGGGTGCATGGAATTGCACGCAGCGATAATCACGCGCTTACCAGATATTGGGATGTTGTCGATGGATTGTCGGGATACCGGCGGGGATCCATATGGGCTGTAATGGTGGTTTTCGGCAAATAAAAACCACCCCCCACGTTACGAAAATGAACCCACCTAAAACAGGTGGGTGCCCTCATCGACTGTTCCAGCGTCCTTAACAACGAAGGATACCTGTACTAGGTACGACTGTGTGGGCTCCCTAAATAAACGCGACGGTTCACCCAGTTGCTCCGCGGGGGGCGGAATACCTACATCATAAAGCGGCACTTTATCGATTCCAGTCTTGACATTACAAAAATCGTGTCGGACGATTACGGCGCCTTGGGCTCGAGCCGTCTGTGCGGTTGGTCCCTTTACGTTTGAGCTGCTGAATCGTTGTTTTGGAGCATGTTTTTATGTCGACGCCGTTGACCGAACTTTTTTCGCCCGCCTGCCATTTGTGTCCGCGCCGTTGCGGTGCGGTGCGCGACGAGGGTGCGCACGGCGTATGCGGTGCCGATGACACGCTCAAGGTGGCCCGCGCGGCGCTCCATATGTGGGAGGAGCCGCCCATTTCGGGCGAGGCCGGCTCGGGTACGATTTTCTTTAGCGGCTGTTCGCTCAAATGTATCTATTGCCAGAACCACGAGATCTCGACGGGCAATTTTGGGCTTGAGATTTCGCCCGAGCGCCTGGTCGAGATTATGCTGGAGCTGCAGGACCAAGGTGCCAATAACATCAATCTGGTGACGGCGACGCATTATGCTCACCTGCTGCCGGCCGCGATTGCCGCAGCTCGGGAGCGCGGACTGGTCATTCCAATCGTCTACAACACGAGCGGTTATGAGCGTGCGAGTGCCGTGGCGGCGCTCGGCGATTTGGTCGACGTGTGGCTTACCGACTTTAAGTATGCCAATGCGGCGCTTGCGCAGTCACTCTCTCATATTAAGGACTACCCGCGCGTGGCTGTGTCGGGTCTGGCCCAGATGGCGCGCGAAATTGAGCGCCGCGGGGGAGAGCTGGTAGACGGGGACGGGCTCATGAAGCGCGGCATAATCGTGCGTCATCTGGTGCTGCCGGGGCATGCGGACGATTCGTGCCGCGTGTTGGACCTGGTGTGGCAGACGATGGGCGACGTGCCGATCTCGGTCATGAACCAGTACACGCCCAATGCCCTCATGCGCGAACAAGGCGGCGACCTGGCGCGCGCCGTGACGCGCGAGGAGTACGAGCAGGTGCTCGACCATGCCGACGACCTGGGCTTTACGACGATGTTTTGGCAAGAAGGTGGAGCGGTAGACGAGAGCTTCACCCCGGCGTTCGACACCACCGGCGTCCTCACCAGCGCAAAGTAGTGCGCTCGCCGATGATTTTTCTGGGACGGGGATTAAAAAATCATCGAGAGGATCGCCTGCTCGAAAAGTTGTCAAAATAGCCGCGTCCCAAAAAGACTGGGTATTGGGCGTTGACAGTTGGCGAGCCGTAGGTAAAATATCAACTTGTCTTGGGGACGTAGCTCAGTTGGGAGAGCGCTGCCGTCGCATGGCAGAGGCCGAGGGTTCGACTCCCTTCGTCTCCACCCTTGGATTTGATAAGCCGCTGACATTGTGTCGGCGGCTTTTTTTAAAAGAAAGGGCTGTACCATGGCCAAGCTTGAGTCCCAACCACTGTCTGCCGAGGAACGCGCCGAGTTGGAAGAGCTCCGCGCCGAGAAAGCTCGTCGCGAGGCCCAGGAAGAGGCACGCCGCGAGCGTGAGGAGCTGGCCGCCCTGCGTGCCGAGCGTGCGAAGGCCGAGGAGGCCGCCGCGAACGTCGCCCCCGCGCCCAAGCCCGCCGCCGCGAAGCCCGCGCCCACCGCACCTAAACCTCAGCCTAAAAAGGTCGCTCGTTCCAAGTCCGTCGAGCCCAAGCCGAGCCGTGACGAGATGACCTTTGCCCAGCGCATGGTCACCTCCAAGGAGCCTACGGGCGAGAACGAGATCCCTGGCATGGCGCCGGCTCAAAAAATCATCATTGTCCTTGCCCTCATCGCGTTTGTCATCTTTATGGGCTACACGATCCTGACCAGCATGGGCCTGCTCTAGCCCATTCGCGCTGGGTGCCATGCCCGAACACTCTGCCCTTTTCCAACCCTCAACCTCTGCACAACGCATCCGAAAGGTCGCCCCATGGCTTTGACCGACATCTCGCATCCCACCGACATTGCAATGCTCACCGATCTGTACGAGCTCACTATGGCCCAGGGCCTGTGGGAGAGCGGCAAGGCCAATGAGCAGGGTTGTTTTACCGCGTTTTACCGCGACCATCCTTTTGGCAGCGCCTATGCCGTCATGTGCGGCACCGCCGAACTGCCCGAGCTGGTCGAGAATCTGCGCTTTACGCCCGAGGACATCGACTACCTCGCCTCGCTCCAGGCCCCGGCCGGCGGCGCGATGTTCAAGCCTGGATTCCTCGACTACCTGCGCGATTTTCGTGCGCATGTAAACATCGACGCCGTGCCCGAGGGCGAGCTCGTCTTTCCGCGCGAGCCCATGGTTCGCGTCACCGGCCCCGCGCTGGAGTGCCAGCTGCTTGAGACGGCGCTGCTCAACATCGTTGGGTTCCAGACGCTTGTCGCCACCAAGACGGCGCGCGTGGTGCTGGCGGCGGACGGCCGTCCCGTTGCCGAGTTTGGCCTGCGCCGCGCTCAGGGTCCCGATGGCGGCTTGGCCGTCGCGCGCGCGAGCTACGTTGCCGGCTGCTCCTCTACGTCCAATGTGCTCGCCGGCCGCCGCTACGGTATTCCCGTCTTTGGCACGCATGCGCACAGCTGGGTGATGAGCTTCGACTCCGAGCTCGAGGCATTCCGGGCTTTTGCTAAGTCGAGTCCCAAGAACTGCACGCTGCTCATCGACACCTACGACGTACGCGAGGGTTGCGAGCATGCCATTACGGTTGCCAAGGAGATGGAGGCGGTGGGCGAGCGTCTGTCGGCTATTCGCATTGACTCGGGCGACCTCGCCAAGCTCTCCAAGTATGTTCGTGGCCGTTTTGATGCCGAGGGCCTGCCCTATGTGGGGATCTCGGTTTCTAACGATCTGGATGAGTACACGATTCAGTCACTGCTCGACCAGGGCGCGCCCATCGATAGCTTTGGCGTGGGTACCAAGCTTGCGACCTGCTATGACCAGCCGGCGCTGGGCGGCGTGTACAAGCTTTCCGCCCGCCGTGCGAGTGAGACGGACCCGTGGACGCCGGTGGTGAAGCTCTCCGAGCAGCCCTACAAGCGCACAATTCCCGGTGTTCAGCGCGTACGACGCTATTACGACGGCTTTGGCGGCCCGGTTTGCGACATGATTTATGACGAGGACCATCTGGCAGGGGAGGGCGCCGCGCGCGGCAATACCCTTGTGGCCGTGAACGATGCCGCCCTGGTGACCGACGTGTCCGAACTTGAGTATCGCGAGCTGCTGGTGCCGATCGTGCGCGATGGCAGTGCGGTGGCTCCGCGTGAGAGCATCCAGGACGCGCGCGAGCGCTGTGCTTGGGCGCTCGACCATCTGGACGCAGCTTTCAAGCGCTTCCTGTACCCGCAGACCTATGTGGTGGGTATGGAGCAGGGCCTGGCTCAGGTGCGCGACGAGCTCGTGCGTAAGAACATGGCCGCGGCCTCTGCCTTTCCCTGGGCCCACTAATTCCTTGGGCGGTAGGGGCGTGTCACGCTTCCCTGGCCGCCGGCTCGGCCGTTCGCTGAACAGTTGATTGGTTTGACGTATGACGACTTCTTATAAAACGATGGTGGTAAAGATCGGTTCGTCCACGGTGGTGGGTGCCGATGGCAAGGTCAACCGCGCCTTTATCGGCGGACTTGCCGATCAGGCCGCAGCGCTGCGCAAGCTCGGCTGGCGTCTGGTTGTGGTGAGCTCGGGCGCTATCGCCTGTGGCTATCCCGTGTTGGGCTTCGACCGCAAGCCGGTCGGTGACCTGCCGAGCCTGCAGGCCTGCGCCTCGGCCGGTCAGTGCATCATCTCGTCGGCCTACGACGAGGAGTTCCATGCGCGCGACCTGCTCACCTCGCTCGTGCTGCTCACGCGTCACGACACGGCGCGCCGCACGTCCTACCTGCACGCGCGCGACGCCCTGCTTCGCCTGGTGGAGCTGGGTGTGGTGCCGGTCGTCAACGAGAACGATACCGTCACCGTCGATGAGATCAAGTTTGGCGACAACGACACGCTGGCGGCGCTTGTGAGCTGCCTGGTTTCTGCCGATCTGTGCGTGACGCTCTCGGACATCGATGGTCTCTATACTGCCAATCCGCATGAAGACCCCACGGCCGAGTTTGTTCCTGTCGTGCATAAGATCGATGCCAAGATTATTGCCTCGGCGGGCGATTCTTCCACATCGGTGGGCACGGGCGGCATGATTACCAAGATCCGCGCGAGCCGCATCCTGATGACGGCGGGCATTCAGAGCGTGATTTGCTCGGGCGAGGAGCCCGATGCGCTCGTGCGTCTCGCCCGCGGCGAGAGCGTGGGCACGCTGTTCGATCCGCCGGCGGAGCGTCTGGACATCGCACCCCGCAAGCTGTGGATCGCGCTGGGCGACAAGGCACATGGCTCGGTGACGGTCGATGATGGTGCTGCGAAGGCGCTGGTCAGCCGTGGCTCTTCCCTGCTTGCGGTGGGTATTCTCGAGGTCGATGGCCAGTTTGCCGAGGGCGATGTGCTCGATGTGTGCGATCCGAGCGGTATGGTCGTCGCCCGCGGTATCGCCGAAGCCGATTCGGACGTGCTGGAGCTTGCTGCCGGTCGCCGCCAGGACCAGATCGCCAGCAACCGCCTGCTCGCAGACCTGGCCGAGAAGCCCGCGATACACAGGGATAATCTAATCGTCTTCGCCTAACGGGTCGACGCTGCGCGCCGCCCAGAGCGACAATTTGTCATTCAAAAGGCGAGGCATGACCATCAGGTCTATGCCTCGCCTTTTTCATGCCAACTTGTTCGCTCTGGGCGGCGCTCGCTTCTTTTGTTCGACCTACGATTTAAAGCCACTGCTAAGGGGCGTTTTCGCTTTCCGTCCTCTACCTGCGGCATTGTCGTTGCCGGCACTTGTTCGGCACTTGGGGATGTTTCTTTTGTGCCGGCAGGTGGGGACGCTCCTTTGCTAGAAGATTTGGCGCAGGTCTCCGCGGTTGAGGGCTTCGTTGAAGAGGTGCTTGAACACCACGCTACCGTGTAGACCGTCGTGCTCGAACTCGTTGGTCACCCAGGCATGCGAGTTACCCACGCGGCTGAGCGTATCGAGCTGCATGCCCGAGTCGACGTACATGTCGTCGAAATACACCGCGGCCTGCAGGGGCACCTCGTTGCACGCCAGTCGCTGCGGGTCGTAGATCTTGTCCCAGCTGGTGTCTTCCATCAGCAGGTCCATGGCGGGCTTGAAGGGCTTGAGCTCGGGCATCTGCTCGAACATCCACGGGAACATGGCCTCGCCGGTAAACATGAGCGGGCGCGCGAGGGTGTCAAACTCGGCGCGCTGTGCCTTCTCTTCAGCCGCGGCCCAGCCAATGGGCATGGTGTCACCGTCGGCGTATATGAACTCCTGCAGCGTCCAGTACAGCGGATTCGTGCGCGTGTTGGTGCGCTCGAAGGCGCGCATCAAAAAGCTGTCGGATACCGAGGTGCCGCAGGTCAGCGTGCCGTCGCCGTCAACAAAAGCGTGATCGATAATCCAATGCATGCGCTCAAAGCTCGGCTTCATGCCAAAGTCGCTGCCCATGAGCTGTAGGCGCTCGACCGTCATCGGCGAGCCGTCGGGCAGCACGGGCTTCTGAGCCTCGAGCGCATCGGCCAGGGCTGCCACGCGCTCGACGTCGGCAGGGTAGCGGTCGTAATACTGCTGCGTCTTGGCGACCATGCGCGGGAAGGTGTGCGCGTAGACTTCGCTTGCGCTCGCCGGCACGTGGGGGATGCCGCCGCAGGTAAAGCTTGCCGCCACGCCCTCGGGGAAGAGCGACAGATAGCTCAGCGTCAAAAAGCCGCCGTAGCTCTGCCCGAGTGTGACCCAGGGCCTGCCGCCAAAGCCTACCAGGCGCAGGTACTCAAAATCGCGCACGATAGAGCTGGCGAGGTGACGCTTGAGGAAGTCCGCCTGCGAGCGTGCTGTATCGGCGCCGGCGGCCGTTGCGCGATCACCCAGTGCCTTGATCGTGCGTCCGTCCACGCAGCTGCTGCGTCCGGTGCCGCGCTGGTCGGGAAGGACCACGCGGAAGTGCTTGACGGCCTCCTCGATCCAGCCGTCGCTTGTGGGCGACAGCGGACGCGGGCTCTCGCCGCCGGGGCCGCCCTGCAAAAACAGGAGCAGCGGCAGATCGTCGTTGATGCGGTCGGGCGCGCAAACCACACGGTAGAAGAGCTTGATGCTCTCGTGCGCGCCGGCGATGGGCGCCGGCATAGCGCCGCGGCGCATGGTGCTGCCGACGGCCAGGAGCATCGGCTCCAGGCCGCGCCAGTCAAGGGGGACGTCGATGCTGTGGTCCTCGACGTAAAGGCCGGGGACGTGGTACGAAGTGATGAGGGCCATGTAATGCTTCCATTCGTTGCGGTGTTTCGGGTTGACCAATTCTACCGCCGCGGGCGAGGCCATGCGCAAATCGGCTACCATGGTTGCAAACTTCTAGGAGAAAGGGCCGCCCATGTCGGTCGATATAGCCACGTATGTCCACGATCTTGCCGTTGCCGCCAAGGCAGCGTCGGCCTCGCTTGCCACGGCGAGCGATGAACAGCGCCAGGAGGCCGTGCGCGCCATGGCCGCAGCGCTGCGCAACGGTATCGACTCCATCGTTGCCGCCAACGAGCTCGATATGTCCGCCGCGCGCGATGCGGGTACCTCGGCCGGACTGCTCGATCGTCTGCTGCTGAGGCCCGAGCGCGTCGAGGGCATGGCCGCCGGCCTGGAAAAGCTCGCCGAGCTGCCCGATCCCGTGGGCCGCGTGCTCGACCACCGCGTGCTTGCAAGTGGCGTGGACCTGACCCGTGTGAGTGTGCCGCTGGGCCTGGTCGCTATGGTCTACGAGGCGCGCCCCAACGTGACGGCCGACGCCGCGGGCATCTGCATCCGTACCGGCAACGCCTGCATTCTGCGCGGCGGCTCGCTGGCCTATCACTCGTGTGCCATGATTTCTGAGCTGCTGGCCGATGCGCTCGAGGCCAAGGGCTTCCCGCGCGAGGCCGTGTCGATGATCGAGTCCACCGACCGCGAGGCCACTGGCGAGCTCATGAAGCTCCGCGGTATTGTCGACGTACTCATTCCGCGCGGCGGTGCAGGCCTGATCCAGCGCTGCGTGCGCGAGTCTCTCGTGCCGGTGATCGAGACGGGCACGGGCAACTGTCACATCTACGTGCATGAGTCCGCCGACTTTGATAAGGCGCTCAACATTATCGTTAATGCCAAGACCCAGCGTGTAGGCGTGTGCAATGCCGCCGAGTCGCTGCTGGTCGACCATGCTGTGGCCAATGTGTTTTTGCCTGCGGTCGTTGCCGTGCTGCACGACCACGATGTGCTGATTCACGGCGATGAGGCCACGTGTGCCGCTTGCGTTGCCGCCGGTCTTGCCGAGGGCGATGCTTACGTTGCCGCAACCGAGGAGGACTGGGGCCGCGAGTATCTGGCCCTCGAGATGAGCGTGAAGGTCGTGGCGAACGAGGAAGAGGCCATCGCGCACATCAACCGCTATGGCACCATGCATTCCGAGGCCATCATCGCCGAGGACGCAGACGCCTGCGAGCGCTTCTTGGATGAGGTCGATGCCTCGGCCGTGTACGCTAACGCTAGCACGCGCTTTACCGACGGCGGCGAGTTTGGCCTGGGCGCCGAAATTGGCATCTCGACCCAAAAGCTCCACGCCCGCGGACCCTTTGCCGCCGAGGCCCTCACCACCTACAAATACAAGCTTCGCGGCACCGGTCAGGTCCGCCCCTAACGCCCACGCAAACAAAAACCACCACAAAGGTGCCTGTCCCCTTTGTGGTGGTTTTGGTGCTAGGCCTGGAAGGCGTCGCGATCGGGAGCGAAGGACTGCATAGCCGCGATGGTGCGGTCAAAGAGCTCGGGAAGCTCCCAGCCCAGCATCTCAGCGCCTTGCGAAATCACGTCGCGCGAGCATCCGGCGGCAAAGCGCTTGTCCTTGAACTTCTTCTTGAGCGACTTGGTCGTAAAGTCCATGACGCTCTTGCTCGGGCGCATGATAACCGCGGCTCCGATCAGGCCGGTAAGCTCGTCGCAGGCAAACAGGATCTTCTCCATCTGCAGTTCGGGCTTGGGCAGCGAGGTGTTGAAATCAGAGGTGTGCGACTGAATGGCGCGGATGAGCTCAGGAGAGGCACCCTCGCCTTCGAGGATCTCGGCAGCGTAGATGGTGTGGTTCATGGGGTCGTCCTCATGCTCCTCCCAATCCAGGTCGTGGAGCAGGCCGACGATGCCCCAGAACTCCTCGTTCTCGGGGTCGAACTCGCGCGCAAAGTAGCGCATGGTGCCCTCGACCGTTTCGCCGTGGGTGATGTGGAACGGATCCTTGTTGTGCTCGTTGAGCAGTTCGAATGCGCGGTCGCGGGTGATTCCGGCGGTAAGCGTCTCTGCCATAACAGACTCCTTGTGCTCGTGGGTATCGATGAGATTGAATACTACTAGAACAAGAAAACCACCACAAAGGTGCCTGTCCCCTTTGTGGTGGTTTTTGACAGGTTAGTTGAGGGCGGCTTGGGCTAGGCGGGCTTCGGCGGCCTCTTCGGTGACGCCCAGGGCCACGGCGAACTCCTCGATGGAGCGGCGCTTGGCTTCCTTGAGTACGCGCATGTAGTAGGAGCTGGGCTTTTTATCAGCTTCCTCGGCCTGGCGGATGCGGTGCATCATCGTCTTGGCCACACGGACCGTCTCGGGCGCGCCCAGCTTGAGCTGCTGCTTAAAGTGTGTCTCTTCAAGCGAGCTGTTGCGCTCGGTAAAGGTGTCGCACTCCAGCTCGTCGTAGTGGCTCAGCAGGTGCTCGGCATCCTGCTGAGAGATGGCGGCATGTAGGCGGTCGGCCTGCGCCACGGGGTACATGAGAATCGTCTGCGCATGTCCCTGCTTGGTCTCGAGCAACAACATGGGCTGCGGCGTGTCGTCCCTAAAACCGACGACGGTGCAGACTCCCTGGCCCGGATGAATGACGTGTTGACCGATTGAGAACATGCTACCTCCAACTTATACGAATTTGCGTATGTCTAGAATACCACGTTGACGTGCGCAAACCATTACTTTATGCAGGAAAAGCACACAACTCCGATAGGTAAGAGTATTCGATATTCCGAGCAGCTCATGCACATGTTTATGCATTTTCGGCAGGTGCACAATCGGCAGGCAGACCGCTATCTTTGAATGGTCCTGTGCGAGCTGTAGTCATTTTTGTGCATATGCAATATCGATTAACTTTACCCTGCGACAGTAGCTACTGCTTGTGATAGAGTGCTACAAACTCTGGCTTTTGCCCTACGAGTGACCAAGAGCTCGGGGGCTTTAACACAAGGAGGATCTATGCCCGAGAAGATTGAAGAGCTGGTACGCGCTGCGCTTGCTGCGGCCCAGGAGGCCGGCGACCTTTCCGCATTTGAACTTGACGATTGCGCTATCGAGCGACCGGCTGATACTTCTCATGGCGAGTGGACTTCCACCATGGCTCTGAAGTCCGCCAAGCTGGCTCACTGCGCCCCGCGCAAGATCGCCGAGGCCGTCGTTGCCCATATGCCCGAGGACCCCGCGATCGAGAAGGTCGAGATCGCCGGCCCCGGCTTCATCAACTTCTACCTCTCCGTCGCCGTCAAGAACGCCATCTTTGGCGAGGCCCGCGAGAAGGGTATGGACTTTGCTAAGTCCAACGTCGGCGGCGGCCTGAAGACTCAGGTCGAGTTCGTCTCCGCCAACCCCGTCGGCCCCATGCACATCGGCCACGGCCGCTGGGCTGCTCTGGGCGACTCCCTTTGCCGCGTCATGGACCACGCCGGTTACGACATCCAGCGTGAGTTCTACATCAACGACCACGGCTCTCAGATGAACACTTTCGGCAACTCCATCAGCACGCGCTACATGCAGCTCGCCGACATCATCGCCAAGCAGGGCGTTGATATCGACGAGGCTCACAAGCTGCTGATCGCCGACCGTGACGCCTTTGTTGCCGACGAGAACGACGAGCACCCCGAGACCCATCCGTATCAGGACAACTTTGCCGAGACCTTGGGCAAGGACTCTTACGGCGGCGACTACATCATCGACGAGGCCGCCGAGTTCTGGCGCACCGACGGCGACAAGTGGGTCGACGCCGATCCGCAGGAGCGTATGGAGAGCTTCCGTGAGCGCGGCTACGTGAAGATGGTCGACAACATGCGCGACCTCTGCCACGCCGTCAACTGCGACTTTGACCGTTGGTACTCCGAGCGCTCGCTGTATGTGAAGGACACCGAGGGCGAGACCGCCGGCACCTCCGCCGTCGACCGCGCTTTTGAGAAGCTCGACAAGATGGGCTACCTCTACACCAAGGACGGCGCCCTGTGGTTCCGCTCCACCGATCTGGGCGACGACAAGGACCGCGTCCTGATCAAGTCCGACGGCGAGTACACCTACTTCGCCTCCGACGTCGCCTATCACTGGGATAAGTTCCAGCGCGTCGACCACGTCATCGACATCTGGGGCGCCGACCACCACGGTTACATCGAGCGCGTCCGCTGCGTCTGCGACGCTCTGGGTTACCCCGGCAAGTTCGAGGTTCTACTGGGCCAGCTCGTCAACCTGCTGCGTAACGGCAAGCCCGTCCGTATGTCCAAGCGCAAGGGCACCATGGTGACCCTTCAGGAGCTCGTCGACGAGGTTGGCTCCGATGCCGCTCGCTACACGCTCATCTCCAAGAGCTCCAACCAGATGGTCGACTTCGACATCGAGGCCGTTAAGAAGCGCGACAACTCCAACCCGGTCTATTACGTGCAGTATGCTCACGCCCGCGTGTGCTCCATCCTGCGCCGTGCCGCCGACGTTACCGCCGAGCAGGCCGACGAGATGGGCATGAAGGCCGTTGCCGCCAAGGCCATCGGTGAGAACGTCGATTACTCGCTGCTGACCGACCCGACCGAGCTCGCCCTTTCGCGCAAGCTCAACGAGCTCACCGACCTGATCGCCAGCTGTGCTCGCGATCGCGCCCCGTTCCGTCTGACCCACTTTGCCGAGGAACTCGCCGGTGACTTCCACAGCTTCTACGCTGCCTGCCAGGTGCTGCCGAGCGAGGGCCGTCCCGTCGACCCCGAGCTTTCGCGTGCCCGTCTGGCCGCTTGCGATGCCGTCCGCGTGACGCTCGCCCTGGTGCTCACCCTCGTTGGCGTTTCCGCGCCCGAGCAGATGTAACCTGCGGGTCATTTGACCGTGTAGGTTTGGTTTAACTGAGCCCTATAAGCCCGATCTCCCACGGAGGTCGGGCTTTTTTCGCAAATGCCGACGTATTGACGAATTTGGAACTGCTGGAAATACGAAACTATGCCGGTTTACTACGATGAATTGGGAATTTCCAACCACGCCGGCTTTTCGCAAAAAAGCGCAAGGCATCTACCTGCGGTTTTTAGTTCAACATGTTTCGGAGTGGTCGCGGTTGATCGATTCGTCGTAGTAAACCGCCATAGTTTTGGCGGAGGCAGTCTGATTTGTGGGTGGTAGACCAAAGAGTGTCCCTTTTGACTAGTCGTTTAAGAACGCCCCCAATGACTAAGTTGCAGGTGGCGGCGGTTGTGTTACACTAACGCTGCGTAGTTGACGCAATCATCTCGATACAGATCAATGATGTCCGTCGTTTTGAACGGAACTAGACTGTTTAGCCGCCCTGAAGGTTTATGCAGGGAGCATGTGATCACAGGGCTTGAAAAGAAAGTTGAGCAAACACTGTGTCTGATCAACAGCAAGAAAACGAAATAACGACGACGCAAGCCGCTCCCGCTGCACCGGTTGCGTCGGACCAGGTCGCGGCGCCCGCGCAAGCCTCGGCTCCCGAGACGCCTAAGGCTGCTTCGACGCCTGCGCCTGCAACTGGTGAGGAGGCTGCTCCGGCAAAGCCCAAGCTCGCGCGCCGCACGGCCAAGCCTGCCGCTGACGGCGAGGAGGTCACCAAGCCCAAGCGCCGTACCACGCGCACGACGCGCGCCAAGCGCACCGTTGCAGCTGACTCCTCGGCGCCGATTTCCGATGAGGTCGCGCAGGCACGTGCGTTGGCGCAGATTAGCGAGGCTCAGGTGGTGCGCGCCCGCCGTCGTGCTGCCGAGCGCGAGGCCGCGGCTCTGACCGAGCTTGCAGCTCCGTCTGTGCCCGAGACGCCTGCCGCCATCGAGACCCCTGCCGCCGACCTGCCGACCGAGAAGCCGGCACCGCGCACACGCCGCCGCACGGCTGCTAAGGCCGAGCAAGTTGCGGAACAGGTAGCCCCCGAGCTCACTGAGGCTTCGGTCCGTTCCGCGGCAGGGGAGGGCACATTGCCTGTTGAGCCCGCTGCGCCTGTCGAGGCCAACGAAGTTCCCGTTGTCGATCCGGCTTTGCGCCCGCACCGTCGCGGTCGCAAGCCCAAGGCCTTTGTCGAGGCAGAGAAGGCCGCAGCAGCAGCCGCCGCCGCTCGGGATGCTGCGGCGACCGCCGAGTCTGCAACCGCTGCCGATGCACCCGTCCAGGATGCTACGACTTCCGAGGCCGCTCCCGCCGATGCCGAGCCCGCCGACGTCCGTCCCGGTCGCAGCCGTCGTACTGCTGCTAAGCGCACGTCCAAGGCCAAGGCTGCCAAGAAGGGTGCGTCCGAGGATTCTGCCGAGACGACCGCCGATGCGTCGACTGATGTCGCCAAGGCCCAGGACGTCGAACAGCCTGCGTCCGAGAAGCCCAAGCGCGGTCGTAAGAAGTCCGTTAAGGCCAAGGCGTCCGAGCAGCAGGATGTCGAAGCGCAGGTTGATTCTGGCGCCGAGGCCAATGACGCCGCCGCGGCCAATGTTGGCACCGCCGCAACCGATGGTGCCGCCCCCGCTGAGGGCGAAGACGGCACTCGTCCCAACCGTCGCCAGCACAAGCGCAACGACGAGCGCAACGAGCGTAAGGACGACCGCAACAACGACCGTCGCAACCGCCAGCGCGATCGCAAACAGCGCAACAAGGAGCGTAATGCCGCTCCCACCGAGCCCACGCTTTCGCGCGAGGAACTCGCGGCCATGAAGGTCGCTGAGCTGCGCGAGAAGGCTAAGGAGTTCGAGATCGAGACGACCGGCAAGAAGAAGGCCGAGCTCGTCGAGGAAATCTACGTCACCGCTGCGAAGGCCGAGGGCTTCCGCGACATCAAGGGCATTCTGCAGATTCGCCCGGACAGCTCCGGCATCATCCACGCCCATGGCTACATGAAGTCCAACGACGACGCCTTCGTGCCCGCCTACCTCATCCGCTCCGCGCGCCTGCGCACGGGCGACGTCATCGAGGGCTCGCTGCGTCCTTCGCGCGGCGGCGACAAGCGCGCCGGCCTCGCCAAAATCACGACCGTCAACGGTCTGGACCCCGAGCAGATTCGCAACCGTCCCAAGTTCGGCGACCTCACCCCGGTCTATCCCAACGAGCCGCTGCGCATGGAGCACGGCAAGGACTCTATTACCGGCCGCGCCATCGACATCGTGTCACCGATCGGCAAGGGCCAGCGCGGCCTGATCGTGTCCCCGCCCAAGGCCGGCAAGACCACGATCCTCAAGAAGATCTGCCAGTCTATCTCGATTAACAACCCCGAGGTGCACCTCATCTGCCTGCTCGTCGACGAGCGCCCCGAAGAGGTCACCGATATGCAGCGTTCCATCAAGGGCGAGGTTGTGGCGTCGACCTTCGATATGCCTGCCGACAACCACACCCGCGTGGCAGAGCTCGTCATCGAGCGCGCCAAGCGCATCGTAGAGCTGGGTGGCGACGTCGTGGTGGTGCTCGACTCCATCACGCGCCTCGCCCGCGCCTACAACTTGGCGGCGCCCGCCTCGGGCCGCATCCTTTCGGGCGGCGTCGATTCGGCGGCCCTATATCCGCCCAAGCGCTTCCTGGGTGCAGCCCGCAATATCGAGAACGGTGGCTCGCTTACCATCCTGGCCTCTGCCCTCATCGACACCGGTTCCAAGATGGACGAAGTCATCTTTGAGGAGTTCAAGGGCACCGGCAACATGGAGCTTAAGCTCGACCGCGACCTGGCCGACCGCCGCATCTTCCCGGCTATCGACCCCGTTGCCTCCGGTACGCGTAACGAGGACCTGTTGGTCGACGAGCAGATGCGTCCGTTTGTCTTTGGTCTGCGTCGCATTCTTGCCGGCATGAACAACACCGAGCGCGCAGCCGCATCGTTTATCAAGGGTCTTAAGGGCACCAACACCAACCAGGAGTTCCTGGTGCGTTCGGCCAAAAAACACAGCGACTACGAGCAGACGTTCTAGGTTGTCATCCACGCGCAGCGATAGTCATCAATGCGATAAAGGGTCGGGGCTTTGAGCCTCGGCCCTTTTCTATAGCGCCGCTCCGCGCTTATTTTTGACCGTAAGACCGACGAGCAGCAGGTTTCCCGTTTCAATCCGACATCGTCACTTGCAATCGGCAGGGCGGTTTCGCATAATAGCTTTTAAGCTTCGCGACGGAAAACGCAGATGAAACGAACCATATACCGTTGCTTTGGGGCATAGCCCCGCTTCATCTTCTCTCGCGCAGCCAACTGAATGATGCGATTTGGGTGCTGGAAGATGGGGAGAGCTCATGGCTTCTTCTGATGCAACACAACGAGCAGTCCTTGCCGGACTTTCGTGTGGGATCGGCCTTGCCGCTCCCGTGGTTATGTATGCCGCGACGCTGCCGTTTTCGTCGGTGAACGAGACGGTCGTGGCGGGTGCAGTTCCCTTCGCCGTGGGTGCGGTGGCGGGCGTGGGCATCTATGCCGCCTCGCTGGGTATCTCCGAGTACCGTGCGCAGCGTGAAGAGCGTCTGTTCCAGCCCGATGCCATGGGCGGTGCCGCCAATCTCAATCAGCATCAAAGCGAGTTCAAGACCGCCTCGATTCCAGCTCAGCAGCAGGATGCGACTCCATATGCTGCCGCTTCTGCTTCTCAGGCTCAGTCGGAGCAGTCTACCTCGGCATTCCTTTCCGGCCTGACTGGTGCGTTCCAGCGCCGTCATGCCGATGATGGTGTCCCTACCATCGCTCGAGCCGCAGATGCCATGGACGAGGCCGAGGCTTGGTCCATGATCGACAGTATGCTCGACGACGATTCGCCGGTGAGCTGCGACCCTGCGCGCTCGCGCGACGTCTATCAAGTCGCCATCGACGAGCTCACCAACGGCGGGCAGACCGGCTCCTTCAATCGCGACGACATCGCCGCCGCGGCACGCGCCGTGTCTGGCTCCCAGGCCGCCCCTGCGGGCAGCACGGCGGCTTTTGTGGCACTCGTTGCCAACGCGGCAGCCAATAACGCCTGCAGCGCCACCTCGGCGGACGTGAACGCTTCTGCCGATAATTCGTACGTTGATGAAGCCATGACCGCGGACGAGGAGGCCGTTGCCGCCCGCCGTGCCGCCGAAAGCTCGCTTTGGGGCGCTCCTGCCCAGCAGCAGGCGGCTGAGGCTGCGCCGTACAACGCAAACCTCGCCAGCATGCCTATCATTTTCGGTGCCGCGGACATCGATCTCGATGACCTCGATGAGCCTGCAGCCATCACCGCATCGATTGATGCCCAAGATCGCATCGACACCGGCGACCTTCCGGATGCCTCGCTCGAGGTTGATGTCCCCATGGCCGATTACTCGGGCCACGAGGACATGTGGGCCGCTGCCACCGCGATTCTGGACGAGATCGACGAGCCTGCTCCTGTTGCAGCTTCCGCTCCCGTCGCTGCCCCTCAGCCTGCTGCACCCGCCTATGTCGGCCGTCACAGCGCTGTGTTCCCCGAGGATACCGCCCGTATCTCGCGCGAGGGCATCGAGCGAGCCGAGGCTATTGCCGCCGGCATTATGGAAAATCGTCGTCACGAGCGCGTCAATCAGATCCTCGAGGAAGAGATCGAGCGCCTGCAGTCCTCTACCGCCAAGCGTACGGGCCGTGCCTATCTGAGCGTTATCGAGGGCGGTACCGCCAGCTTCGCGCCGCTCCGCGCGGAGGCATAACTTCTGCATGGTTAAGATCAATCGAAAATGGGCGGTCGTGACCTGCCTGATGGCGCTCTTGATCTGGGGCAATTCGCTGGTTCCCGGCTCGGGGTCGGGTTCGCTGAGCCTAACGGTCATGGAAGCTATCCGCGGTTTCCTGCGCGGCGTGGGACTTCCATATGAATGGGTGACCAACTTTGTTGTTCGCAAATGCGCGCATTTTACCGAGTATATGGTGCTCGGCATCTTGGCAACGCACGCCTTTGATTTTGAGGGCCGGCGCACCTTTGACGTGCTGCTGCCCACGGCGGTGTTCCTGCTGCTGATTCCTTCGATCGACGAGACGATTCAGCTCTTTGTGCCGGGACGCGCCGGCATGATCACCGATGTGATGATCGACTGCTGTGGTGCGGCAACGGGCGTTGTGCTCCGATATCTCTTACGGCCGCTGATGCGCGCCAAAAAAGCCGCCTAGGACGTATTGTTTGGTCCTAGGCGGCCTTTTTTATTTGAGGGCTTATATGAGGCGTGGTGGCGTCGTTCCGTAGGTCGGATTTGCCGGGCGCGCCACGCCCTGTGGGTGCGTCTGCTACTGAAGCGCCTGAGCGCCCAGGGCCAAGCAGCCCATAATGCCCTGTTTGCCCTCGAGGCTGTTGTTGACGATATAGCTATCGATGTCGGCCATCTCGGGCGTGACGATATAGCCGTTGAGCATCTCGGCGCACTTCTTGCGCGCGAGCGGCACGATGGGGGTGTGGTCGGCCACGCCGCCGCCGATGACGATCTTCTGCGGCGCATAGCACAGGATGTAGGTCATGAGCGCCTGCGCCAGATAGCCGGCGAGCAGATCCATGGCCTCCGGGTCATCGGCCATGTCTCCGGCGCTCTTGCCATCCCAGCGCCTTTTAACGCCGGGGCCGGCGATGAGGCCCTCGAGGCAGTTGTCGTGGAAGGGGCAGGCGCTGTGCTCGCCAATGGTGTCGCGCGGGTCGCGCGTGACCAGGATGTGACCGGCCTCGGGATGCATCATGCCGTGCACGAGCTTACCGCCCGAGAGCACGCCAGCGCCCACGCCGGTACCGATGGTCAGATACACCACGTCAGTGAGGCCCTGGGCGCAACCAAAGGTGACCTCGCCCAGGCAGGCGACGTTGACGTCGGTGTCGTAGCCGCAGGGAATATTGAGCTCGTTTTGGATGGTGCCCAGCAGGTCAAAGTAGCGCCATGCCGTTTTGGGCGTCTCCAGGATCTTGCCGTATTGGGGCGAGGCGGGGTTGACTGCGGTGGGGCCAAAGGCGCCGATGCCCAGCGCGGCGATGCCCTTGTTCGCAAACCATGCGTTGACGGCCTCGACGGTCTCCTGCGGGGTCGTGGTCGCGATCTGCTCGCACTCCAGGACCATACCGTCTGCATAGCCCGTGGCGCAGACCATCTTGGTGCCGCCGGCCTCGAGCGCTCCGATAAGCTGCTCTGCCATAGTATTCCTCTCTGGGACGAGTTGCTCCGTGACTAAAGTATAGCGCTCAAAAAAATAAATGAGGTCGCTATAAAAAGAAACCTCGTGGCCCAACGGGTTCACGAGGTTTCTTTAGTGCCTTTAGTTACTGACCGTCCTTACCCGCGCGGTTCGATTTTATCACGCAGAGACTTGAGGTTCTCCAGTGCCGCGTTAAGCGTCTCGTCTCGTTTGGCAAAGTGGAAACGAATCAGATGGTTGACGGGCTCGCGGAAGAAGCTCGAGCCGGGCACGGCGCCCACGCCCACCTTGGAGGCCAAATCCTCGCAGAAGTCGAGGTCGCTGTTATAGCCAAACTCCGAGATATCCATCATCACGTAGTAGGCGCCCTGCGGCACGTTGTGCGTGAGTCCGATGCTGTCGAGTCCCTGACAGAATAGGTCGCGCTTGGCGGTGTAGAGGTCGAGGACCTCCTGGTAATAGCTGTCGTCGAAGTTGAGGGCGGTGACGACGGCCTCTTGCAGGGGAGCGGCGGCGCCCACGGTGAGGAAGTCGTGAACCTTTTTGATGCGCTCGGTGATTTCGGCAGGAGCGATGGTGTAGCCCAGGCGCCAGCCGGTGATGGAGTAGGTCTTGGATAGCGAGCTGCAACTGATGGTGCGCTCAAACATGCCGGGCAGCGTGGCCATGTACACGTGCTCGTGGGGCGCGTAGACGATGTGCTCGTAGACCTCGTCGGTGATGCAGTAGGCGTCATACTTTTTGCACAGGTCGGCGATAAGGGTGAGCTCCTCGCGGGTAAAGACCTTGCCGCAGGGGTTGGACGGGTTGCATAGAACGATCGCCTTGGGATCGTTGTCGCGGAAGGCCGCCTCCAGGACCTCACGGTCAAAGTCAAAGGTGGGCGGGTTGAGCGGCACGTAGATAGGCTCCGCACCCGAAAGGATCGTGTCGGCGCCGTAGTTCTCGTAGAATGGCGAGAAGATGACGACCTTGTCGCCGGGGTTCGTGACCGTCATCATGGCGGCCATCATGGCCTCGGTGGAGCCGCAGGTGACCACGATGTTCTCGTTGGGGTTGATCGGCATGCCCATAAAGTGCTCCTGCTTGGCGGCAAGCGCCTCGCGCATGGCCTGGGAGCCCCAGGTGATGGAGTACTGGTGGTAAAGCGGCTTGGGGTCGGTGGCAATGGTGCTGAGGCTATCGAGCAGCTGCGCCGGGGGATCGAAATCGGGGAAGCCCTGCGACAGGTTGACGGCACCATACTTGTTGGAGATGCGCGTCATGCGGCGGATGACCGAATCGGTAAACGCCGCCGTGCGGTTGGAGAGTTCTTTCATGCCTATCCTTTCGAGCATTGGGTGGAGCAAGTTTACTCCTATGGAACCGGTGGGATTTGCTCGAAATGGTCTCGAAAAACTCTTTTCAAAATTCTTGAAAATTGGGGCTTGCATCGCGTGGCGTTCCTTGCAATAATAGTCGAGCGCGAAGCGCACAGGACACGGTGGGTGTAGCTCAGTTGGCTAGAGCGACGGGTTGTGGTCCCGTAGGTCGAGGGTTCGAGTCCCTTTACCCACCCCAGTTCTTGCTTCGTGTTGATATCGGGTCGTTAGCTCAGTTGGTAGAGCAGGGGACTCTTAATCCCAAGGTCCAGGGTTCGACCCCCTGACGGCCCACCACACGATATCTCCTCTAAAGTCCGCCACAACGGACTTTAGCTTTGGGTCGTTAGCTCAGTTGGTAGAGCAGGGGACTCTTAATCCCAAGGTCCAGGGTTCGACCCCCTGACGGCCCACCAAAGCATGTTTAGACGGTCAATTTCGGTTGGCCGTCTTTTTTATTAACCTCGCATGGGGCCGAACCCGTAAGGGCACAGACGCTTTACAAGTCGAGCCTGCCCTGGGGGTCGGTGAATCCGTCTGTACCCTCCTTGAGCTTTTTCTCGTCTGCTTTCACGCGACGTTCGAGCTTTTTTGTATCCTCGGCGGGCGGTAGGTTCTCGGGGACAATTCCGCGGTCGATGAGGCTGCCACGTACGCTTGTGTTGTTCTCGACGTGCTCTTGTTTGATCTGGTCCAGACCGTACAGGTCGTGTTCCTCGGCGTTGAAGGCCGTCATCGAGTTCGTAAGGTCCTTTGCTTTGATGAGGACATCGGCTAACCTGTCCGCCAATGCCGCGCTCTTGGGTATGCCGAGCTGCTGCTTCATTTCCGCCGTGCTTCTGCCGCCGAATAACGCTTCATCGCCCTTCGACTTGATGATCGCGAATCCTTTGGAGTCCACGCCGCGTTTGAACGCAATACCCGAGAGCTGTTTCTCTGAATCGGATAGTGAGTGGCGCGCCTGCAAGCGCTGAATCTCTGCGAAGCGCTGCTCTATGAGCTCTTGGCGGCGCGTCTGCACGGCAAAGTATGCCTGGGCGAGCGCGATCTCTGGCTTGTTTGAATCTCCGTTTTGGGCGATTAAATAGCATGCATAGCGCGTAAGCTTGTAGTCTTTAACCGCGCGAGCGGCGACACCGGCAGTTATCATTTTCGTGGTGTCACGAAAATGGGAATCAACTGGAGTTTTATTTGTTTCGCACGAGACTTTTGCCCTCTTAACAACTTCGGCGAAGTTTTCCCATCGCGTGTACCCCATGGGTTCCATTAAATCTCGTGCGAGCCAATACTCAACGCCGTCTTCCACATTGGCGTAGCTATCAAGTTCGACACGCCACTTCTCGATATCTCTACTGTCCATATCTCCTCCTCGCTGATCTATTGTCTATGCGCGCTTTGCCCGCTCTGTACTCAGAATAAGGATACGCTGCCGTGCGGACACGAATGGGCCCCGTGCCACTTCGAGGTCACGGGGCCCATAGATATCGATTAGTTGTGCTCTGCTCTAGATAGGTGTCCAGTTTAATTCGATCGATAGTGCGAACCCAGGCTTTCGGTCCGCTTGCGCATGGCTTTGACCATCTCCGTTGCCAGCTGATTCTGCGATTGCAGGCGGGCGAGGGCTGCGATCTCGCTGTCTTTGGCATGCGGCTTGCTCAGCGCCGTTGCCTCGTCTTTCAGGCTTTCAAGCTGTTGCAGGGCCTTGGATAGACCTGCTTCGGTCCTGTTGATCATGCAATAGGTGCTCATCGTGTGCCTTAGGCTGTGTGTCAGGCGTTCAGCATCTGTTGCGGCTATGCCGTACTGGGGGAGGGCGATATCCGCCTTCAGGGCTGTCTCGGGCTCTTTCTGTGCTGCTTGGGCTGCCGATGCGCCTGCGATGCGCCCGAACACGATGCCGTTGGCGCTTGACAAGCCACCAATGCGGTCGGCGCCGTGCATGCCGCCTGTCGCCTCGCCGCAAGCGTAGAGGCCCTCAACGCCCGTTTGCGCGGTCTTATCGATCTTGATGCCGCCGTTAGCGGCGTGGGCATACATCGCAACGCGCATCTCGTCAGTCGGGGCGATGCCGTGCTCGTCTTGCAGCCAGGTGGCAAAGGTCTGCACAAACTCTGGGACATCCTCGCGGGGAAAGTCGTAGTGGAGTGCCAGGCCTTCGACACCTGCCTGATCGATGACGAGATCGATAGCGCGGGAGGCCAAGCGTGACGTGAAGGGACCATATCCAGAGCGCTGCTCGAGCAGGTCGTCCAGCTTGTCGTCGGCAATATCGACCGGCTGGTCTACATGTACGTAGCGCCAGGTTTTCTCGTTGAAGACCAGGTTGCGCTTGGGCTCGATGAAGCCGGGCATCATCTGCATGAATTCTATATTAGTAAGCGATGCGCCGTGCGCCAGTGCGATGGCCTGCGAGGAGCTGAGCACATCAGCCGACGTAAGGCTGCGCTCGAACAGGCCGCCTGTGCCACCGGCTGCGATGATCGTGGCCTTGGCAGCAAAGGGCACGATTCGATTTTCGGTAAGGTCGTAGAGCACGGTTCCGGTGATTCTGCCGTTCGTGTTCTCAACAAGGTCGATAAGCTCATGGCGGGGGAGCAGGCGAATGCCGAGTGACTCGATTCGGGTCGTCAGAGCGTCCTCAAGGGGCTTGCGGGTGAGGCCGCGCCACATGCGCGTCTTGTGGTCAAAGCAGGGGATAAACTGCTTTTGCTGAGCGCTCTCAGCGCTTTGCGGACGCTGGAGCTCAACGCCCAGGTCTTGCTCGAGCCATTCAATTGCCTGGGGAATGCCGTGGACAAACGTCTGGACAAGCTCGGGGTCGGCGACGCCGCCACCAACGGTCTGGATGGTGTCGATGAGGTCTTGTTCGTCGTCTTCGTTAACGGGTCCGATAAGCCCCAAGCCCCAGGTTCCGGGGAAGAAACTCGATCCACTCATAGTCTTGCCGGCGCTTGCCACAGCGACGGTTGCACCCGTGCGCGCCGCTTCGATGGCGGCGCAAAGGCCCGCAATGCCAGATCCAATTACCAGTACATCAGTCGATTCCATCGGATTCCTTTCTCGTCCGGCGCATTGTCGCACGGGTGATCGGTAATGGGGCCGCAAAGACTCGGCAAATCGGTAAAGGGCACATATGACAGGTGGGCGTCATGGACGCTCTGACGTTTCATCTCGTCACATCTCGTATTTCGCCCCAACTGATATATCGGCATTCGCTACCCTGCGATAGCGCAAACAAAAAGAGCCGCTACCTCGAAAGGTAGCGGCTCTAAAGCTCAACTATATGAGCATCGCGCGGGCGCGATTAGGCCTTGAGGGCCTCCTCGACGGCGACAGCGCAGGCGACGGTGGCACCGACCATGGGGTTGTTGCCCATGCCGATGAGACCCATCATGTCGACGTGCGCAGGCACGGAGGAAGAACCGGCGAACTGGGCGTCGGAGTGCATACGGCCCATGGTGTCGGTCATGCCGTAAGAGGCAGGGCCGGCGCCCATGTTGTCCGGGTGCAGGGTACGGCCAGTGCCGCCACCAGAAGCGACGGAGAAGTACTTCTTGCCAGCCTCGAGGCGCTCCTTCTTGTAGGTGCCAGCGACGGGGTGCTGGAAGCGCGTGGGGTTGGTGGAGTTGCCGGTGATCGAGATGTCGACGTTCTCGTGCCACATGATGGCAACGCCCTCGCGGACGTCGTCGGAGCCGTAGCAGTTAACGGCAGCGCGGGGACCATCGGAGTAGGGGATGGTCTCGACGACCTTGAGCTCGCCCGTGTAGTAGTCGAACTGAGTCTTCACATAGGTGAAGCCGTTGATGCGGGCGATGATCTGGGCGGCGTCCTTGCCCAGACCGTTCAGGATAACGCGCAGCGGCTTCTTGCGAGCCTTGTTGGCGTTCAGAGCCAGGCCGATAGCACCCTCAGCGGCAGCGAAGGACTCGTGGCCGGCCAGGAAGGCGAAGCACTCGGTGTCGTCGGAGAGCAGCATAGCGCCCAGGTTGCCGTGGCCCAGACCGACCTTGCGGTCCTCGGCGACGGAGCCGGGAACGGTGAAGGCCTGGATGCCCTCGCCGATGATGGCGGCAGCCTCAGAAGCAGTCTTGGCGCCACGCTTGACAGCGAGAGCGCAGCCGAGGGTGTAGGCCCACTCGGCGTTCTGGAAGGCGATGGACTGGGTGTTGTTGACGATCTCACGCGGGTTGAAGCCCTTGTCGGTGCAGATCTGCAGAGCTTCCTCGAGGGAGGCGATGCCGTTGTCGGCGAGGCACTTGTTGATCTTGTCAGCGCGGCGCTCGTAACCTTCGAACGTAACAGTCATAGTTATTTCCCTCCCTTTCTACTCGTGAACCGGGAACACACTGGCGACGGAGTGAGTCTCCTCGTCGGTGCGCGGGTCGATGTACTTGGCAGCGTTCTCCCACTGACCATAGTGGCCCATAGCGCCAGCGATGGCCTCCTCGGGGGTCTTGCCGGCCTTGACGGCGTCGGTGAACTTGCCGAGGTTCAGGAACTCGAACGCGATGATCTCGTTCTTGTCGTTGAGAGCCATGCGGGTGACGTAGCCCTGAGCGAGCTCGAGGTAACGAGCGCCCTTGGCCTTGGTGCCGAACATGGTGCCGACCTGGGAGCGAAGGCCCTTGCCGAGGTCGTCGAGGGAGGCGCCCACGGGCAGGCCGCCCTCGGAGAACGCGGTCTGGCTGCGGCCGTAAACGATCTGCAGGAAGATCTCGCGCATAGCAACGTTGATGGCGTCGCAGACGAGGTCGGTGTTGAGGGCCTCGAGGATGGTCTTACCGGGAAGGATCTCGGAAGCCATGGCGGCAGAGTGGGTCATGCCCGAGCAGCCGATGGTCTCAACGAGGGCCTCCTCGATGATGCCGTCCTTGACGTTCAGCGTGAGCTTGCAGGCGCCCTGCTGAGGTGCGCACCAACCCACACCGTGCGTAAGACCGGAGATGTCGGAAATCTCCTTAGCCTGGACCCACTTGCCCTCCTCGGGGATGGGTGCGGGGCCGTGGTATGCACCCTTGGCAACGGGGCACATGTTCTCCACTTCCTGTGAGTACTGCATGCCTCTCCTCTCTATCGTGTTGGCGTCCCGTCTGGGGGTCGTGGCTGGCGATTGCCGGGCGACCCTTCGAAAGGGACATGACATGCAGCCCTATAATACCGCGAAATGCACGGAATATTCGGCGAACGGCTCAGTTTTCGTAGCGAGAAGCGCGGAACTTTCAATTGAAGCGATTTAACTCTATGTTCTGTGGTCGCGAACTTCCGTAGAGGGGGTCCGTCTTGGGCAAGCTTTTGGTCAGCTCTTGCAAGCGTTGCAGGGGTTGACCTGTTGCAACGGTGCCGTTCGCCGCCTGTTTACCGCCTTTGGCCGCGCGAGTGTATTGTTTTGCGTGAATGTTTTGATGGCACGCTTCAATCGTGCTGTATTTGATGGGGAGCGGATCCCGGCGAAGGGAGCGCCATGCAGCGCGTTTGGAGAACGGTCACCGGCTTTTACCATGTTTCGGCCCGTGGCATCGGAAAACAGATCATCTTTGAGACCGATGACGACCGGCGGGAGTTTTTGGAGCTGATGCGCGACTGCTGCCGCGAGGCCCAGGTGACGATTGTGGCGTGGTGTCTCATGAGCGACTGCGTGGATCTGGTGCTTTTGGATTACGAGGACGAAATGAGCGCAGCCATGCAGCGGCTGCTGTTGACGTATGCCCGTCGGTTCAATAAGCGCACTGGGCGCTCGGGCTGTCTATTTCGTGAACGTTTTGAGCGCCGCTCGCTCGATATCGACTCGCAGGTGATGGGGGCTGTTCGCTCTGTACACGCCGATCCGCAGGAGGCTGGCATCAGCTTAATCGAGCGCTATGCGTGGAGCAGCTTTGTCGAGTATCTACGGGCCTATGACAACGATATGACGAGGGGATTTTCCGACCCGTCTTGCGTGCTTGAGCTTTTTGGTTCTGCCAAGGCCTTTATTGCCTATTCGCTTTCGACGCCCGATGCCTGCGAGCCTGCGATGCCCGATCTGGAAGAGACGGAGTGGGAGCGGCACGCCTTTGCCGAAAAGCTGGCGAAGGGTCTCGGGGTTCCGCTCCACGAGGTTAAAGCCGCATCGTCGGCGCAGCGCAATATCGTTATTCTTGGATTGCATGATGCCGGATTTACGGTGCGTCAGATTGAGCGGTATACGGGGATTGGCAAAAGTACCGTTTCTCGTATTGTGCGCGCCCGTGCGCGAGCGGAGGTGCGGACTGGCGAAAACGTGGTGTAGGGCTACCTGTGCACCGCAGCCGGGGTTGCCCATATGCCACAACCATTGTAAAAGCTTGGTACGGTAACTGCGCATCTAGATTTGCATAGAACGGTCGCCTTCATGCATAAAATAACGGCTTAGTTAGGTTTAGCCTGTGCCTACCCCCGTCTACTCCGTGCAAAAAGCGGAGTATTCAGCATCGTGGTACTGTCGGCACCGTCGCAATCTTGAAACATACGGGCTCCGAAGCGATTTGTGCCTACCGATGAGCCTCCGAAGCTCATGTTTGCGCCCCCTGAGACCTCGATGCTTGTTCTAAATCGCAATGTAAAGGCGACTTGAGTTGTTGATTAACACTTCCGATGCGTATACACACAGCTTGGCGTGCTGAATACTCGCAAAAATGCACGCCGCACCCTAGGGGACCCGTCTGTGGCAGACGCAAAGCGAACCGGAGTCCAGCGGGGCAGGACATGGGACGTTGCGTGGAGTGTCCGTGGCCCTGCCGCAAGCCATTGGTGCTGTGGAGAACATCCGTGTTCGCGGTTGGCCGTTCGTTTAATGACAGACGGGGCGCCGGACGCGTGGACTGTGTGTACTCGTTATAAAAAAGCCGAGCCGCCCGTATCGGGCGGCTCGGCAATCAAAATCCTTGGATTTGGGGCATCCGCTACTGGTTAGCTTGCCCTTCGAGCATGCCGTCGAGGGTGCGCCAGGCGAGCTCGGCGCATTTGACGCGGGCGGGCATGTGCGAGATGTCCTGGAGCTGAGCGGCTTCGTCCAGGTCTTCCAGGTCCTCCTCGGAGAGCTGCTCGCCGCGGATCATGGCGAGGAAGAGCTCTGCCAAGCGGCGAGCTTCCTCGACGGTCTCGCCGGTGATGAGGTCGGCCATGATGTCGGCACTGGCCTGGCTGATGGCGCAGCCGTGGCCGGTAAAGGAGGCCTCCTCGATCACGTTGTTCTCGACACGTAGCTGCAAGGTGAGCTCGTCTCCGCAGCTGGGGTTGATGCCGTCGTGCTCGTGCGTGGGGGCGTCCATCTCGTACTTGTAGTCGGGGTGCGAGTTGTGCTCCATAAATGTGGTGGAGGTGTACAGATTACCCATTGAATGTGCTCCAAACGTGATGCAGACCGGCGATGAACTTGTCGATGTCGGCCTTGTCGTTGTAGAAGGCCACGCTGGCGCGGCAGCAGGCAAGGTTCTCGACGCCCAGCCAGGTGAGCAGCGGCTGCGCACAGTGGTGGCCGGCGCGAATGCAGACGCCGTCCATGTCCATGATGCTCGCTACGTCGTGCGGGTGGATGCCCTTGACGTTAAAGCTCACGACGCCGTGGTGGTTGTCCCAATAGATGGAGCCGATGATCTGTACAAAGTCGAGCTGCATGAGTTCGCCCATCAGATAGTGGACGAGTGCCTGCTCGCGGGCCTGGATGTTCTCGTAACCCACCGTGTTGACCAGGTAATCGAGTGCGGCGCCCGTGGCGAAGATGCCGGCGGCGTCCTGCGTGCCGGCCTCGAACTTCTCGGGGACGGGAGCCCAGACAGCGTCCTGCTCGGTGACCGAATCGATCATCTCGCCGCCGGTAAGCATGGGCGGCATGGCGTTGAGCAGGTCCATCTTGCCCCACAGCACGCCGATGCCCATGGGGCCCATGGCCTTGTGCGCACTAAAGGCAAAGAAGTCGGCGCCCAGGTCGGCCACATCGACCGGCATGTGCGGCAGCGACTGCGCGCCGTCGACGACCAGGTAGCCGCCGTACTTGTGCACGAGTTTGCCGAGGTTCTTGACCGGGTTCTCGACGCCCAGCACGTTGGAGACCTGTCCCACGGCTAGGATCTTGGTCTTGGGACCCACCTTGGCAAGAACCTCCTCGGTGGTGAGCTGGCCGGTCTTGGTGGGGTAGAGGTAGACGAGCTTGGCGCCGGTCTCGCGGCAGACCTGCTGCCACGGAATCAGGTTGGAGTGGTGCTCCATGATGGTGATGACGACCTCGTCGCCCGGTTCGAGCACTGTGGGCGCAAAGCTCTTGGCGACCAGGTTGAGCGACTCGCTCGTGTTGCGGGTGAAGACGACCTCGTTGGCCTGTGAGGCGCCGATGAGGTCAGCGATCTGCTGGCGGACCTTCGCGATGGCGTCGGTGGCCTCGACGGACAGCGAGTACAGGCCGCGCAGGGGGTTGGCGTTCATGCACTGGTAGAAGTCGCGTTCGGCGTCGAGCACACAGGCAGGGCGCTGCGCGGTGGCGGCGCTATCGAGGAAAGCGATCTCGGGGTGCTGCTGGAACAGCGGGAACTGGCCCTTGTAGGGGTTGGTCTCGATGTCCACGGTGGGCCAGCCGCGCGAAGCCTCGTCGCTGGCGTCGAGCTCCATGGGCTCGGGGGCAGTACAGGTGTCGCATTTAACGTGCTCGGTGTCGATCATGCGAGCTCCTCTTCAAAGTTGTCGATCAGGTTGTTGCCTAGGCGGACGACGGCGGCGCGGGTACGCTCGTCGGTGGCGGAAAGCGCGGCGTCCTCCAGTTTGGCGCGGATGAACAGGTCCTCGGCAGCGTTTTGGTCAAGGCCACGGCAGGCGAGGTAGAACAGCTGCTCGTCGCGGACGTGACCGATGGTGGCGCCGTGGTTGCCGGCGACGTCGTCCTCGTCACAGAGAATGACGGGAACGGTCTTGTTGTCGACGCCCTTGTTGGCCAAAAGCACCGTCTCGCGTTCGGTGCCGGTTGCACCCTTGCAGCCGTGCACGAGGTCGATGGTGCCACGGTAGACCTTCTTGGACGTGCCGGTCAGCACGCCGTTGGCGTCGATCTCGCACTCGGTCTTGCGACCGCGGTGGCGCAGCTCGTAGTTAAAGTCGCGCACCTGCTCGCGGGCGCCCAGGTAATCGGTATCGATGGTCACCTTGGCGGTGTCGCCCAGCAGGTCGCCGGCAAGGCCGGTGGCGCTGGCGCCGGCACCCAGGACGGTGTGCTGCACATTGACGCGCGCGCCCTCGTCTAGGAACAGGCCGGTGTCGTCGAGTGCGATCCAGCTGTCGTCGAGTGTCTGCGTGCAGGTCACGTTGACGGTGGCGTACTCGTGGGCGCACACACGCAGCACGGAGCCCACGACGCCCTCGCCGGCAACGGGGGAGTCCAGGGCTAGGGCGAGGTCGAGCGTTGCCTGCGGGCGGGCGACGACGTCGATGGCGGCAATCGCAGCCGCTGCGTCGACGCCACTCACGCGCACGGTAACGGCGGCGTGCTGGTAGGCGGGAACATCGATGACGATGCGCTTGGTGGCGTGCTCGGTCAGATACGCATAGGCAGCCTCGCCCATGCCGGTCTCGAAGGCCTCGGCAGGGGAGAGCTCCTCCTCGAGCTTGATGGCGCCGGCCTGGTAGACAGAGGTGGCGGGCACGTCGAGCTCGGTCTCGGGCGTGATGCGGGCACGGTCGGCAGCGTCGCCGGGGGCGGAGGCGCGGCGCTCGGGGAAGCGCTCGGCCATGGCGTCCATGGCGGCGTCGAAGGCGTCGGCCGAGCCGGCAAGCTGCTCGTCCAAGCCCTCGACCTCAACGGCCTCGGCGGGTGCGGCGGCAAGTTCGGCCGAAAGCTCGAGCTTAGTCTGGTTCATCTTGAGCCAGCCCCAAGTTGCAGCCGGCATCGCATTGACCTGCTCGAGCGTGGTGGCAGCGGTGTTCGTGGTCTGTTTCATTATCCGATCGCTCCTTCCATCTCGAGCTTGATCAGGTTGTTCATCTCGACGGCGTACTCCAGCGGCAGCTCCTTGGAGACCGGGTTGGCAAAGCCGTTGACGATCATGGTGCGGGCCTCTTCCTCCGAGATACCGCGGCTCATCAGGTAGAACACCTTGTCGTCGCCGATGCGGCCGATGGTGGCCTCGTGGCCGATATCGACGTTCTTGGCGCGGATGTCCATGGCCGGAATAGTGTCGGAGCGGCTCTGGTCGTCGAGCATCAGCGACTGGCAGCTCACGGTTGCCTTGGAGCCCTCGGCCTTGGGTGTCGCCACAATAGAACTGCGGAAGGTCTGAATGCCGCCACTCTTGGAGATGCCCTTGGTCTCGACGGTTGCCGAGGTCTCGGGCGCGTTGAGCACGACCTTGCAGCCGGTATCCAGGTTCTGGCCGGCGCCGGCAAAGGTAATGCCGGTAAAGCTCGAGCGGGCGCGACGGCCGTTGAGCACGCTCATGGGGTAGAGGTAGCCCACGTGGCTGCCGAAGGAGCCACTGATCCACTCGATGTCGCCGTCCTCGTCCACGCGCGCACGCTTGGTGTTGAGGTTGTACATGTTCTTGGACCAGTTCTCGATAGTCGAGTAGCGCAGGTGCGCACGCTTGCCCACAAAGAGCTCGACGGCGCCGGCGTGGAGGTTGGCCACGTTGTACTTGGGCGCGGAGCAACCCTCAATAAAGTGCAGGTCGGCATCGTCCTCGACGATGATGAGCGTGTGCTCAAACTGGCCGGCACCCTTGGCGTTAAGGCGGAAGTAGCTCTGCAGCGGGAAGTCGAGCTTGGTGCCCTTGGGCACGTAGACAAACGAGCCGCCCGACCATACGGCGCCGTGCAGGGCCGCAAACTTGTGGTCGGTGGGCGGGATGAGCGTCATAAACTTCTCGTGGATGAGCGGCTCCCACTGCGGGTCGTGCAGGGCCTCCTCGATGCCGGAATAGACGATACCCATCTTGGACGCGCTGTCCTGCATGTTGTGGTAGACCAGCTCGGAGTCGTACTGCGCGCCGACGCCCGCCAGGTAGCTGCGCTCGGCCTCGGGGATGCCCAGGCGCTCAAAGGTGTTCTTGATGTCGTCGGGCACCGACTCCCAGTCGTGCTTTTGGTCGGTGTTGGGCTTGACGTAGGTGACGATGTTGTCCATGTCCAGGCCCTCGATGGAGGGGCCCCACGTCGGATCGGGGAAGCGGTTGAAGATCTCGAGGGACTTGAGGCGCAGGTCGAGCATCCACTGCGGTTCGTCCTTCTTGGCGCTGATCTCGCGCACGATGTCGGGCGTGATGCCGGCGTCGAGGCGCTCGAATCCCTCCTCGCCATAGGTGAAGTCGTAGAGGCTGCGGTCGATGTCCGCGACCTCGGTGCGGTTCTTGGTCATTACGTCGCCCCTTTACGCCTGCTGCTCGGCAGCGGCGGCCTCGGCCTGGGCGCGCTGCTCGGCGGCCTCGCGCTCGAAGGTCTCAAAGCCGTTCTTGTCGATCCAGGGGATGAGCGAGGCGTCGTCCTCGCGCACGATATGACCCTTGACCATAACGTGGACGCGGTCGACATCCAAGTGCTCCAGGATGCGCGTGTTGTGCGTGATGATGAGCATGGAGCCGTCGCAGCTCTTGCGGTAGGCGTCCATGCCGTGGCTGACGGTGGAAAGCGCGTCGACGTCCAGGCCTGAGTCGGTCTCGTCCAGAATGGCGAGCTTGGGCTGCAGCAGCAGAAGCTGGAGCATCTCGACCTTCTTCTTCTCGCCGCCCGAGAAGCCCACGCCCAGCTCGCGGTTGAGATAGGCGGTATCCATGTTGAGCTCGGCCGCGAGCTCCTTGACGCGGCGGCGGAACTCCTTGCCCTTCATCTCCAGACCGGGGCGGCCGGCGATGCTGGCGCGCAAAAAGCTCGACAGCGGCACGCCCGGGATCTCGACCGGGGCCTGAAAGCTCAGGAACAGGCCGGCACGCGAGCGCTTGTCGGTGGTGAGCTCGGTGATGTCCTGGCCGTCAAAGATGATGCGGCCGTCGTTGACCGTGTAAACGGGGTCGCCCATGACCAGGTGGCCGAGGGTAGACTTGCCAGCGCCGTTGGGACCCATCAACACGTGGGTCTCGCCGGCGGCGACGTTGAGGTTGACGTTGTGGAGGATGGTCTTCTCGTCCACGGAGGCGGTCAGACCTTCGATGGAAAGCAGCGGATTTGCGCTCATGCTGTCCCTCTCTGTATATGGTGTACTCATAGGTGTACTAAACCCTAGGAATCTTCTCGGAATAAAGTTACTATGGGTTCGGCGTTAGTCAAGGGAAAACCCGACTAATCCACTCGACTTTTTAGATGAGGGACATAAAATCAGGTTTGTTTGTTCCGCTTGCATAGGATTTGGGACAAGCAAGCCTGGTTTTGTCCCAGTAACGATGGGAGGGTAGGTATGCTCATTTCTTCTAAGGGCCGCTATGCCCTCCGACTGATGATCTATATTGCGGCGCTTGGTGATGCCGAGGGCAAGATTGCCCTTCGCGAGGTCGCCGACCGCGAGCGCATTTCGCAAAAGTACTTGGAGCAGCTGGTCCGTCCGCTTATGAAGGCGGGCCTGCTTAAGAGCGTGCGCGGCAAGGGCGGCGGCTACATGATGGCCAAGGATCCCTCCGAGGTGCGTGCTGGCGACATCCTGCGCGCTGTCGAGGGCAGTACTGCTCCGGTGGCGTGCGATGGTATCGACAACAGCTGCGCCCGCAGCGATCTCTGCTCGACCGTCAAATTCTGGCGCGGTCTGGACGACGTGATCGAAAAGTACGTCGACGGCGTGTCGTTGGCTGACCTTGCTGCCGTCCCCGAGATTAACTTTGACATCAAGCTGTAGGTTGAGCGCAATCCCTTAAGATTTCGCGGAGGGTTGTTGCCGTTTACCGAGGGGTTGTTGTGCAACAACGGGTGAGCTGCAATACTTAATTCTATCTTTGCAAACTGCACTTTAACTACACCAATGCAGGGAGGATCTTATGCAGCCCAAGCATTCTGCTATTGTCGCGGGCCTGACGCTGGCGCTTTCGTTTGGCGCCGTTTCCGCGCCGGCACCCGCCGCTGCCGAGGAGCCCACGCCGGGCGTTGCCTCGGATGCGACCGATATCGATAAGGGTCTCTATACCCAGCAGTCCTTCTCGGGCGTGCTGAGGTCGGTCCAGGGCGTTTCGTTTGTTAACGTGACCCCCGAGATGAAGTACTTTACCAAGTACGAGAGCCACGGCAACTATAACCAGGGCTTTTCGTATGGCGACGGCTATAACGCGCTGGGTTATTACCAGTTCGACCGCCGATGGTCGCTCATTCCGTTTATGAAGCAGGCCTACAACTACAACCCCGAAAAATACAGCATGCTCAAGGATGCGATTGATCGAGGCAGCGAGATTTCCAACGCGAGCAATGCCATGTACGAGAACGGCCAGCTCACCGAGCTGGGCCATATCGCGCAGGATGCCTTCCAAGGTGCTTATAACATCGATCCTGTTGAGTTCTCAGCTCTTCAAGATGCCTATGCGTACAACTCGTACTATGCGGTGACCGAGGCGTGGCTCAAGAGTGGCCTGGGCATTGATATTTCGGGCCGTGCCGATTGCGTTAAGGGCATGGTGTGGAGCATCACCAACATGTGCGGCACCGGTGGCTGCAGGGACTTCTTCCGTTGGGCGAATCTCTCCAACGATATGTCCGACCGCGAGTTTGTGACGGCGCTTTCCAACAGTGTGGTCAATAACGTGGCGACCAAGTATTCGAGCCAGCCCCAGTATCATGAGGGCTGGAAGAACCGCTACCGCAATGAGCTGAAGGACTGCTTGGTTTATATCGCCGAGGACGAGGCCGCTGCGACGCCCGTGCAGCCCGAACCTACGCCGGCGCCCTCGCCGACGCCTGATTCGAATGACGACTCGAGCGACGATGCCAACGATGACAGGATGGATGCGCCCTCGACCGGTGCTGACGGTGATGGCTCTGCTGGTGGCACTACCAACAACGGCTCTACCTCGAACGGTTCCGATTCAAACGGCTCTGCTGCGGGCGATTCGTCTTCAAGCTCTGCCGGCAATACGGACAGCGACGCTTCTGGTTCGACCGGCGCTGGCACCTCTAACTCATCCACCGGCTCGAGCGATTCGTCCGTTGGCACCGGCTCTAACAGCGGCTCCGGCTCTGACGCAACCCCTGGTTCCGATGCTTCCAAGGATGACTCGAATAAGGCGCCGGACGTTCCCGTTGCTTCGCCGGACAAGAAGCCTTCTTTCTCCGAGCAGCTTGGCTCTACGCTGGGCTCTTCGCTGATGGCTGGCGTCAATAACGGCTCGACCCAGAACAAGGGCAACTCTGATCAGGTTTCCACGGAAAAGATCGAAGCCGCAAAGGGCGACTCCAAGGACAAGGCTTCCGAGAAGACCGAATCCGATAAGGGTTCTAGCTCTGAGGAGAAGAGCGACAAGTCCGAACAGAAGAAGGACGAGGATAAGAAGTCTGAATCTGAGGAGAAGGACAAGAGCAAGGCCGAGGGCGAAAAGAAACAGTCCGAAGACGACGACAAGAGCGGTGCTGACAACCAGGTCCAAGAGCAAAATGACTCCAAAACGGTGACCACCACGACCACGACGACTACAACTACCAAGTCCTCGGGCGGCAACATGCCCAAGACGGGCGATCTGATTGTGATGGCGAGCCTTGCCAGCGCGAGCTTGGCCACACTGGGCGCTACGTCTATCGTAAGTGGTAAGCATAAGCTCGATCAGCAGAAGAAGGCTTCTGGGGAGGACGGCTCGGAGGAGTAATCTTCTAGATCGTTTTCTATAAGAGTTTGGGACGGGGTCCGGTGCGGCGGCATCGGGCCCCGTTTTTGTTGTGCAACGATTTGTTATGCCCTCTCGGGGGTCTGCTGCTACCGTTGCCCGAAACGTTTGCATGTCGATATTGTTGCGCTCTACCCGCTCGCTACAATGGGCATCGTGCTGCGTTAGAAGGAGAGTTTACGGTGTCTGAACAGGCGAATTATGGTGTTGCTCATGCGTTTGGCGCACGGTTGCTCAGTTATGCGGATAACGCAGCTCTGCCGGTTGATGTACACGACTTTTCCGATGCAATCAATCGGTGTTTACTCGTCGATAAGACTATGTTTATTGCCGATATATTGGACAGCGAAGCACCTGTTGCGGTTTGCTGTCGGCCCAAGGGTTTTGGCAAGAGCATGAATCTATCGATGCTCAAATGCTATTTGGAACGACCTGATCACCGGCGGCCGGATCGAAGCCCGTTCGTCGGCTCCCAGATTTGGCAGGCGGGCGGCGGTCACTATCGTGATGAGTACGCGTGTTATCCGATCATCACGCTCGACTTTTCAGCTGCCGCTGCGGGGCGCGACGCCGATGCTGCGGCGGCTATTCGCAGCGCTGTCGCGAACGAGTGCGCCCGATTGCTGCCGCTGCTTGCCGCACCTGATCTGTCAAGACGTGAAGTCCGTCTTATCGAGAGGGCGGCGCGTGGGGTGGCCAGCGATAAGGAGATCGATGCGGCGCTTGGCGTGCTTATCAAGCTGCTCCAGGCAGCTTTCGATGAGCAGGTTGTTCTTCTGATAGACGACTACGACGCGGTATGTCCAAAGCGTTTGGACGCTAAGGACGACGGTAGCGTGGATTCCCTAGAGTCGCTCAGCCGAATGTTGTTCGACACCATTGCCGATGCCGGCGACTCGTTGCGATTGACGTGTCTGATGGGCGAGCGCCCCGGTCATGCCGAGTTTGCGTTGTCCCAACGTGGGGTTTCCTATCGGTCGGCGACAGCGTTGTCGAGTTGGTGTGATCGATGGTTCGGTTTTTCGGACGACGAAGTCCAAGTGCTGTTGGATTGCATCGGTCGCAACGGCTGTCTGGATGACGCGCGTGAGTGGCTCGAGGGCTATCTGTTTGGTGGTTTTTATTGCTCGAGCCCGGAGCGCGTGGTGGACTACGCACAGCGCGATTGCGTCGCGCCCGTTCGGGCGGATCTGTATGGTTACGCCGACCGTCTGAGCGCATGCGTCGGTGACTGGAATCTCATGCGCCTGTCCGCATTGTTCGATTTGGTTGAGCCGCATGGGTTTATTGAGGCGCCAGTGCATGTGCATGCCGAGGAGGTCGATGCCGCCAAGCCCGAAGATATCTGGACTGCGCTGTATCTGTCTGGATTTCTTACGACGGACATGACAGGGCATTCGGAGGACGGCGCGTGCCTTCGTTCCCTGCGCCTGCCTAACAACGAAGTGCGTCAGGCGCTCCGTCTTGTAATTCTGGAATGGTTTGAGTGCGCCGTTGAGGACGTTGGAGTTATCGACTCGTTCCATGACGGGCTGTGTCGAGGAGACGAGGACACTGTAAAGCAAGCTTTGAGCTGTGCTATCGGCGATCTGGGCATCGATGTGGGCCAATCAGATATGCTGACAGCCTATCATCTGGCGCTTCAGGGGCTCTGCTTTGGACTGCCCGGCTATTGCAATCCCAGCTCCAAGCGAAGTGGCGTCTCGGATCGCTGGGATATCCAGGTGATTCCCACCGGTCGGGTGTTTGACGTGGCCGACACGCTCGGCATGCTCGATGAGCGACCGCTCATTACGATCAACATGTTGTATGACCCTGGCGTCGATGCCCTGGGCCTGGAACTGTTAGCGGTTCAGGCGCTGCTCGACATAGAGCGCGACGGCATCGATGATATCCGCGTGCCGCGCCCCGCCGTCGGGCGCATGCGTTGGGGCTTTGGTTTTGACGGTCAGCGTGTGTCCGTGGTGTGTCAACGACTGTAGCGGCGGGCGAAAGCCCTTTACTACTCGGCGTCCTTCAGGGGCGGCATGGGCTTCCAGTCGGGATCCTTAACGATCTTGCGGGCGTCCTTCATGCCACGGCGCAGTGCCGGAATACCGGTCTTAAAGCACTTGTCAACGGCGGCCAGGCGAATGAATTCCTTGCAGAAGGTCGCGGCGTTGCCCAGACGGAACAGCACTGGGTGGTAGTCGCCGTAGATCTGCATGTAGCGTGCCAGATAACCGCGGTTGCGCATGATGTAGTAGCGGTTGGTGTCGCTCGTGGAGTTGAGCTGGCGCTTGCCGGCGATATCCCAGTTGGAGACGGCGCGGGCGCGCTTGAGCACCACGTCGGCAACAACGGCGGCGGGGAAGTGCTGGCTGGCCACGTAGCCATAGCAGGCATCGTCGCCGTAGATAAAGAAGCGCGCGTCGGGCAGGCCAATCTTGTCGACCACGCGGCGCGAGAACATGCCGCCCTCAAAGCACAGTTGGTTCATGGTGCGGTAGCCCTCGGGACCTAGATCCCACTTAGCGATGGGGTTAGGGATGCCGAGTGAAAGGATGAGCTGGTACTGCCAAAAGAAGGCGCCGCCGTCAAAGTCCAGGCGCGAGCCCTGGATGACGTCGTAGCGATCCGTCCACTTGGCCAGGCGCTCAATGCCCTCGGGGATGACGAGCACGTCGTCGTCCATCACCCAGAACCACTGAGCGCCCAGGTCGTAGGCGCACTTGGTACCGGCGGAGAAGCCACCCGCGCCGCCACCGTTTTCAAGCTGCGGGGCATAGATGACGCGGTCGGTGCCACCCTTTGCGTCGGGTTGATCGGTGTCGATGCCCCACAGGTTGGCCAAGCGCTCGTTAAATGCGGCGCACATGGCCTCGGTCTCGCGCGAATTCTCGTTATCGACGATCACGATGCGCCAAGGCGCTGCCGTGAGCTCGGTCATGGAGTCGAACAGGTTGGCCAGGAGTTCCTGGCGCTTGTACGTAACGACGACGATGGCGAGCTTATCGATGGGAGAGGGAAGGGTTGAAGGCATGGGGCAATATATCCTTTCACGCGCGGCGTACATGCGCTGCACGGAAGCTATCGAATACGTCCTTGGGACTGTCCTATTGTAAAGGCTCAGCGCACCTTGACGGCAAGCTTTGAATAAAACGCAGGAACCTGCCATGGGTATGGCGCATGACGTGGGGCTACTTTGCCCGCAAGAGACTCCATAGATTATATAAACGCCCGCTGGCGCGCTGACCCTTTGATACCATGAAACGACAGGTATTTCCTAAGGAGCACATTTGTCTACTAACGCCTCTGGCAGCCCTGTTCTGTCGCTGCTTATTCCCATTTACAATGTTCAGCGCTACCTGCGCGAGTGTCTCGATTCCGCCCTGGCGCAGACGCTCAAGGATATTGAGATCATCTGCATTAACGACGGGTCGACCGACAACTCGCCGGCGATTATCCGCGAGTATATGGAGCGCGATGGGCGCGTCAAGATGATCGACAAGGCCAACAGCGGCTACGGCGACTCGATGAACCACGGTCTGGAGATGGCGCGTGGCAAGTACGTTGGCATCTTGGAGTCCGATGACTTTATGGCGCCCGACGCACTCGAAAAGCTTGTCTCGGCCGCCGACACCAATAATGCCGACTTTGCGAAGGCGAACTTTGATTTCTACTGGTCTAAGCCCGAAGAGCGCCGTTCGCTGCACGAGATGTTTAAAGCCAAGGACTGTGGCAAGCCGGTGCACCCGAGCGATACGACGCAGTTCTTTAAGCAAAAGCCGTCGATTTGGTCGGCCGTGTACCGTCACGATTTTCTTGAGCGGAACGGCATTAAGTTCCTGCCGACTCCGGGGGCATCCTTTCAGGACACGTCATTCGCCTTTAAGGTGATCGCGTGCGCCGATAAGGCTGTTTACCTGCATGATGCCGTGTTGTCGTATCGCCAGGACAACGAGAATTCCTCGGTCAATTCTTCGGCTAAGGTCTTTTGCGTCAATTCCGAGTATGCCGAGATTGAGCGTTGGATTCGAGAGGATTATGCCCGTGACCACGCAGGTGATGACGTCGCGCGCATGCTCAAGTTCAATCAGCTCATTAAGTACGATTCGTACATGTGGAACTACGTGCGCCTGGCGCCCAAGTTCTATAAGGAGTTCCTGGTGCAGATGGCCAAAGAATTTCAGGCGGCTTTGGACGCGGGGGAGTTTTCGCTTGACGACCTCAAGCCGTGGAAGCGCGCAATTCTCGCTGCCATCCTCAAAGATCCTGAGGGCTGGGTTGACGAACATCCGCACTTTGCAACGGATGGAGCCTTGGGACGCGCCAAATACTACGCATCGGTTGGAGGCCCAGGCGTGGTCGCCGCCTTCCTCATCGAATCGCTGAGGGGGTAGGTCGGCATGGAAGAGGCCTCGTGTCCTAAAGCTACCATTGTCGTCCCCGTTTACAACTCTGCGCGCTCCATTCAGCGATGCCTCGATTCGCTGTTGGCCCAGTCCGAGTGCGCGATTCAGGTTGTCTGCGTCAACGACGGTTCGACTGATGATTCGTCGAACGTGTTGCACCAGGTCGCGCAGGCCGACGATCGTGTACTGGTGATTGACCAGGAAAACGCGGGCGTCTCGTGCGCTCGAAACGCCGGTATCGATGCCGCCGAGGGCGAGACCGTCTTTTTTGTAGACGCCGACGATTACATCGATGCGCAGACGGTCGAGCGCGTGCTGCATGCCATGGAGTCTGCAGATGCCGAGGCCGCCGTTTTTGGCGGCGTCTGTGAGCCAGCCGATGCTGCCCCTAAACGCGTCCAGCAACTCATGAGCCCCAAAGCCGGTACCTTCGGCGCCCGTGATCCCCAACTGCTGTTCCATTCGAATGCGCAGCCCTATGCCTGCCGTGCGGCTTTTTCGCGCGAGCTACTCAACCGCGAAGGCATTCGCTTCGCCCCCGGTTTGGCTTTGGGCGAGGACGTTGTCTTCCAATTTGCGGCCTATGCGCTTGCCCGCAAGACCGTTGTCATGCCGGACAAGTTCTACCACTACGTGATGGAGAGCGAATCGGCGACGCACGAGTTCAACAGTGCCGGGGCTCGCGCCAAAAAGCTTAACGCCCACATGAGGATGCTCGAGGAAGTCTTGGAGGACTGGTCGGCCTACGGTCTTTTGGACCTGTGTCCCGGTGAGCTGATAACTTGGTTTTTGGACCTCATTGTGTTCGACCTGGCGCGCTTGGATGCCGATGACTTCCATCGCGTGGCGGCTCGCGTCAACATGGACCTCACGACGTTTTTGGGAACGGAGTGGGTGGATATGCCTGCTAAGGGTGCCGTTTGTCGTGTTGCCCACAAGCTCGTTGCGGCGACCTCGGGCGTTTCGATGACAGACGCCACGATGTTCTATCTTTCGACTCGTGGTCTCAAAGCCTGCCTGGAGCGCTTTCTCTAATTCCAAGCGCTGCCGCCCGCCGCAACTCGGCTGCTAAAATAACCCTGTTACACGCTATTCAACAGGAGGTTCTCTTGCAGAACTCTGATACCCCTAAAGTTTCACTGCTTGTCCCCATTTGCAATGTCGAGCGCTACCTGCGCGAGTGCCTCGATTCCGCCGTGGCACAGACGCTCAAAGACATTGAGATCATTTGCATTAACGACGGTTCTACCGATAGCTCGCCAGATATCATCCGCGAGTACATGGAGCGCGACCCCCGTGTAAAGATGATCGACAAAGCCAACAGCGGCTACGGCGACTCGATGAACCGCGGCCTGGAGATGGCGCGCGGTGAGTACGTGGGCATCCTTGAGTCCGATGACTTTATGTTTGAGGATTCGCTCCAAAAGCTGGTCGCCAAGGCCGATGCCGAGCATGCCGATGTGGTGAAGGGCGACTTTTACCTGTATTGGTCCACGCCCAGCGAGCGCCGTGAGCTGTTTGGGATCATCGACGAGCATATGACGGGCGCCGCGTATCGCCCCGTCGATCGCCCAGGCATCTTCTACCGCAAACCTTCCATTTGGTCGGCTATCTATCGGCGCGAGTTCCTCAACGACAATCAGATTCGGTTCCTTCCCACGCCGGGTGCCTCGTATCAGGATGCGGGTTTTAACTTTAAGGTCTGGGCATGCGCCGAGCGTGCCGCGTTTATTGCGGACCCCATTTTGTGCTATCGCCAAGATAACGAGAAGAGCTCCGTTAATTCGCCCAACAAGGTGTTTTGCGTTTGCGACGAATATGCCGAGATGCAGCGCTTTTTGGATGAACGCCCCGAGCTTAAGGCTCAGCTTCAGGGCATTTTAATGCGCATGAAGGTCGATACGTACCGTTGGAATGATGAGCGCCTGGTCGATGAACTGCGCGAGCAGTTTTGGGAGAAGGCCTCTCCCGAGCTCAAGTCCGATTGGGATGCCGGTCGCTTTGACCTGTCGCTGTTCGATCCGCGTGGCGAGACCGACTTGCGCCTGATGGTCAAGTCGCCCCGAGCCTATATCGATTCGCGCTTTGGCTTTAAAAAGCCGGGCAAGATCAATACGTTTAAGCACTATTTTAAGATTGGCGGCCTGCCGCTGGTCTGGCGCGTGCTGACGTATCAGCGCACCTACGGTGATAACCCGCACCCCGATGACGTTCCGGTCGCACAGTAGGAGCACTTGACTATGGCTACCCCCAAGATTTCCGTTGTCGTTCCCATCTATAACGTGGAGGAGTGCCTGGCCTGGTGCCTGGACTCCCTGCTTGCGCAGGACATGCCCGATTGGGAAGGCGTGCTGGTCAACGATGGCTCGCCGGACGGCTCGCGCGATATTGCGGCTACCTATTGCGAAAAGGACGCGCGCTTTACGCTGGTCGATAAGGAGAACGGCGGCCTGTCGAGCGCGCGCAATGCGGGCATTGCCGCGTCCACGGCGCCTATCGTCGCGTTTTTGGATTCCGACGACCGGTTTACGCCCGATGCGTGCCGTGTGATCGTCGATGCCTTTGAGCGCGAGGATTGCGACGTATTGACCTTTGGCGCGAATCCGTATCCGCTCGAGGCAGGGTATCCGTGGCTTAACTATGTGCTGAGCCCGCGCGATGTGTCGTTTGAAGGCTATAGCTCTGACCTGCTGTTTAAGGAAGCATCTCGCCCCTTTGCATGGCGCACCGCCTGCAAGCGTGAGTTTTTGCTGGGTAACGGGATCGTGTTCGACGAAACCGTCAAGTATGGCGAGGACCAGGTCTTCGATTTTGCCGTGTACGGTCGTTCGCGTAAGACCGCGCTTATCTCGAACAAGCTGTATGACTATCGTGTCGCGCGCAAGGGCTCGCTTATGGACACTATGCGCTATGACGACGAGACGCGACTGCTGGAGCACGTGAAGATTTACTCTGCGGTGATGGCTGACTGGCAGCGCGACGGTCTCGATGTACAGCATGCCGAGGACCTGGCGTACTTCCTATGCGATCTGGTGCTGTACGATGCGCTCAGGTTGCTGGGTTCGGGCTGCGGCAAGGTGTTTGCTGCCGTTGCCACGGCGCTTGCCGGTTCTGCCGTGGGTAGCGATGCTGCGCTCGCACAATGCGCTCCTTCTGTTGCCGCTATGGTGCGTGCGGCGCTTGCCGGCAAGGCCCCCAATGCCCGTGAGTGCAAAAAGCTCATGTTCGATTACGACGTCTTGAGGTTTGGGCGTCTGGGTGCCTGCAAGCGCATGGCAGCGAACGCCCTGGGAAAGCGAGAAGTGTAGATGAGTATCAAGCGTTTGGCACTTTGCCGCAGTCAGGGCCGTCTGTTTGTGCTGCTTCGTTTTGCCGGTCAGGATGTCGCCGCGCTTATTGAGCGGGAGGGTTCTCAAGCGTTTGCCCATACGACGACGAGCGGTTCTTCTGTGCCGTCGCTGGTGCTCCCGGTCGATCATGGCCGTGTACTGGCGCTTTGCCCTTCCGTTTCCGATTACGAGCGCGAGCTCGCCGTCTTGGTGCTTCCCTTTCTGGACGGCTCTACGATTGACGTCACATTTGCATCCGGTGACCAAAGGTTGGGCTCCATTCGCCTCGATAGCCGCGTGGCCAAGCTGGAATCCAAGATTAACTACAAAGCTAAGCCTGCGCTGTGTGCGCTTATCCGCGATGCGCAACGTGGCGAACACTGCGGCCTCTACGAGATCGATGCCATTCGCTATTTGCCGGCAGACGCCGGCGCGGTGTGGCGCTATGAGGTTACCTGGGCGGGAGACCCCCAGTGCGCACCTGAGCTCCTGATCTTCGATACGCATATGAACGCCATCGATGCCACCGTGCATGTGTTTGAATCGCAGTTCGATGTGCCGCAGCGCAACGGTTGCCGCGTCAATAAAACGTATCTGAGCGTAGAGATGCCTCGGAATATACGAGATTTTGTCGCGATTGTGAGCGATCCCACGGGCCTAATCCAGAGCGGTTTTTGCGCCATGGATGGTCGCCTGTACAACGGCATGGTTGACGACAGCTGGAACCGCATGAAGGATGCGCGTGCAGACGACGCAGCTTATCGACGTTGGTTTGAGCAACATCGCGCAAAGCCGGGCGATATGGCGTGCCAGCGTGTCGCTTCGGCGGCCTTTGCCTATAGGCCGCTCGTGAGCATTGTGGTGCCGTGCTACAAGACTGATCGGGTCTACCTGCGCGAGCTGCTGGACTCGGTGCTAGCCCAGAGCTATGACAACTGGGAACTGCTCCTTATGGATGCCTCGCCTGAATGGGATGCGGTGGCCAATCTTGCGGCGGATGCCAATGACGAGCGCATCCGTCGCATCGAGCTTCCCGGCAACGGCGGCATTGTGGTCAACACCAACGCTGGTATTGAGCAAGCGACGGGCGACTACATCGCGTTCTTGGACCATGATGACATCCTGGAACCGGACGCGTTATTCCACTATGTTTCCGCGCTGAATAAGGCGGTTGAGGGCGAGCGTCCCCAGGTCCTGTTCTGCGATGAGGACATGTTCCAGAAAACGGGGGAGTGGGGCCAGCCGGTCTTTAAGACTAAGCTCAACGTCGACCTGCTCTATAGCCATAACTGCGTGACGCATTTTCTGATGGTGGAGAAGGCACTCATCGACCGTATTGGCATGTCGCCGGAAGACGTCGCGGGCGCCCAGGATTACGACCTTACGCTTCGCTGCCTTGCAGCTGGCGCGCGCTTTGAGCACGTTGCACATGTGCTGTATCACTGGCGCGTGCATCCCGGTTCAACTGCCGATGGCTCTGCCGATAGCAAGCCGTATGCTATTGAAGCCGGGCGCCTTGCCCTTCAGCGCCACTTTGACTCGCTGGGCATTTGCGGAACGGCCGAGGAGGCCGATACGCCGTTTGTCTACCGCATGCGCTATGCGCTGCCGGAGCCTGCGCCGCTGGTGAGTATTGTGATTCCCACCAAGGATCACATTGAGACGCTTGACGCCTGTGTGATGTCGATCGCCCATAAGGCAACGTATGCCAACTACGAGATCGTCTTGGTGGAGAACAACAGCGAAGCCCCGGAGACGTTTGCGTATTACGAATCGCTGCCGGAGCGCGTAGCCGTTGCATCTGACGGTAAGGGTGCTGTGCGCGTTGTGTACTGGCCGGGCGAGTTCAATTACTCCCAGATCATCAACTTTGGTGTTGAGCATGCCAAGGGCGACTATCTGCTGCTGCTGAACAACGATACCGAGGTCATAAGCCCCGACTTTATCGAAGAGATGATGGGGTATCTACAGCGTCCCGATGCGGGCGTGGTGGGCGCCAAACTCTACTTTGCCGATTATCTGGTGCAGCATGCCGGCATCTTGGTTGGCGTGCGTGGCGCACTTGCCCATGCCAACCAGGACTTCTCGGCAAGGCGTGAGGGCTACTATGAGCGCGCAGTTCGCCCGAGCAATTTTAGCGCCGTGACGGGTGCCTGTCAGATGGTGCGACGCGACGTATTTGAGCAGGTCAGGGGCTATAACGAGGAATTCGCCGTTGGCTTTAACGACGCAGACTTTTGCCTGCGCGTGTGGGAGGCCGGCTATCGAACCATCTTTACGCCCTATGCCGAGCTGTACCACTACGAGTTCACCTCGCGCGGCAGGGAAGAGGCCAACGAGGAAAAGCTGCGCCGCTGGAAGCGCGAGCAAGCCCTGTTCATGCAGTGCTGGCCTGAGTTCTTCTTGACGGGCGATCCGTGGTTGGGGCCGAACTTATCCGCTGAGAGCGAGTATTTCTCGATCTAGCGCGAAGTGATTCCGAGTTTGGGTAGCGATTCAGCAATCGTGTTGAGCTCATGTTGCTGTAGGTAGGCGGGATTGAGAGCTTCTTTTCTATAGGCTAGGTAGCTGTCTCTGGTCAGTTCCCTAAGCTGTTTAGTAAAGAACTGCTCCCAACTGAAGAACTTCTCGCAGTCGATGAAATCGGCAGGATGAAGGAGCATGTCTTGCGTTTCGACATCGTTGAAGAGTCCCGATCTCAGCACAAGCCATTCAAACGATTCCGGCAAAAAGAGCTCGATCTCCTTAAATCTCCTGAGCGAATAGACATAGGGCATCTCGGGCCCAAAAGCGGCCCCATCTGCAATTACGAGCAACTTTTGGGCTGGGGAGCTCAGAGCGGTTTCGTATATGTTTGATTTGCCACCGGCACTTACGCAGCGAATTTTACTTTTGGCGCACAGGACTTTAAAGAACTCATAGCCGGCATTGCTGTCTTCGACGATGACTTCTTCTGGCCGATCTCCATCGTAGGGCTCGTCTCCGTAAATGCGGTAGCTAGAAGTGTACGTGCGTGTGTAGACAGGATATTTTGTTGTTGCCCTGTTGGTGTTTTTGAGGCCATAGATCTCATCCACGCTATAGGGGAGCTGGGGCAATTCGTCCCTCGCAACGATGACGTAGTAGTTAGAACTGTGTCGAGCTGCATGCTGGAATGCATGGCTCCTTACGAATTTTTGCGTATCGTCCACAAACACGATGCTGTTATCGATGCGGCTGAGTTGCGCTTCCCAATCGATGCCGCCGATGACGCGGCAGGGGGCTGCGCAATTAACGATTATCCCGCTTTGGGCTCCTAGGTTTTCGTATGCACGGAGACTGTCCAGCAGGGTGGTTTTGCCTGTTGCGCTTTTGCCTTGGATGATGGTGAGGTTTCGGCGAATGGTGAGTTTGACCTGGACTTTATTGGTCCTTACGGTCAGCTGGTATTCCCCTCTCATGCTCGAGCCTCCCTCAGACATTTTGCCGAGATAAGGACAAGCTCATCCATGGTATGAACAATCTGTCCGGAATTGATGACACGGGCTGTAAAACGTGCTTTGCCAAAATCCATCATATGGTAGAGGTTGATGGTGATGTCATGTTTGGAGGCGATGCGCAAGATCCAATAGGCGCAATTATCTCCGCAGGTTGAGGCGTTGTAGAGGTTTTGAGGCATAAAGAGCATCAGTAGAAGTGTTTTGGTGCCCGTTGATAGTTTCTCTGGCGGAATAACGCCAAGCACCTTGGTGTCAATTGCGTTTGCGCCAAGAACAGTGCCATTATCAATAGATTTGATAATGCGCTGTGACAGGGGATCTTGCAGCCAAGAGGGAGAATAGCTGTAATCAAAGAATGTCGACGTGTCATAAATCACATCGTCTCTGTCGCCGTAGTGAATGCTGAGCATTGTTCCTCCATGGTTGCCTGTTGCGACTACTTTACCATGTTGGGGTCGATTTCCCTCAAGCCGTGGATAACGGGTCAATCAGCACACCTGTTAGAGCGAGCCGATGGCTTTTAGAGGTGTACAGACTTTCTATTCTGCGGTAATTGCCCGTCTCAATATGTTGGATGCAGCAGATCGAGACCAACGATATTCCGCGATAAACTTATACAACACTATATAGGTTTATACAAACTTATATAAACCGATAAATCGCGATATAACTTACGATAGGAACATAGAATTACGATTTGACGCGAAACGACAGATTGAAACGTTTGAGGCTCTTAAGAAGTCTCTCGTACGGGGGTATTTCGGCAAATGTCGAGAATTGCCTTGTGATGTTGATTGTAAAGCTGTTGCAGGAGGTAGACATGGCAACACTTCGGACTTCTTGGCTAAATGAGCCCCTGCCGCCTCAGATTCTGGAAGACTCTAGTTGGATGCGTATAGTTCATTTTTTCCTGATTGAGTCTCCCTGCCCGGGTCAGAGCAACCGTAAGAATAACGACATTGATAAATGGGCGCCCGCCCCTTGGGTGGGGACTCGAAGCTTAAAGACTTCTCTAAATCAAGCCATATTTAGTCGCAGAGATGTTGATGTGATGCTTTCGGTAGGGAGCAAGAAAGAATTAGAGGGCGCCTGCAAAAAGCTAAACTTGGATGAGCTTTTTTACGAAAATGTTGATGATCAGCGTATGGTGTTTGTGTAAGTTAATTCAAAGGGCAATACGAGCAAATATATGAGTTTGTTTTATCACATAAGGAATGCTCTCGCGCATGGTCGTTTTGCATTTAAAACCGACTCATTAGAGCGTTTTGTGTTTATTTTTGAGGACGGAACCGTTGCATCCGATTGTAAGAAGTTTAATTTGACAGCGCGAGGCGTGATTAGGCTTAATTCTTTGATCCTGGCGATTGATACCATACAAAAGGGGCCTGGAAAAACGGTTGATATAAAAGAGAAAATCCTCGCAGCAGGTAGCGTGCAGAGATGTGGTGTAAGAGGCGGGGCATGCCCCGCCTCCGCC
>NZ_QRWD01000019.1:23574-51618 GCF_003459505.1 Collinsella sp. AF20-14LB | reverse complement strand
GCGCCGATGCCCCTAAAGTGGACACACATTTTGTCCTATAAGCCTTTTTTGACTACTTTCAGTAGGTAAGAAAAAAGCCCCGAGGCAACGCCCCAGGGCTCTTCACAGTTTTGATGGTGGACCTGACAAGATTCGAACTTGTGACCTCCCGGTTATCAGCCGGACGCTCTAACCAACTGAGCTACAGGTCCATCATGGTGGAGGTTAGGGGGATCGAACCCCTGACCTCAGGCTTGCAAAGCCCGCGCTCTCCCAGCTGAGCTAAACCCCCACGGAGACAGTAATAAACACCCCAGCGGCGACTCGGCTCTCGCTGGGGTGTTTATTGCGAAAGAAAGTGGTGGACCTGACAAGATTCGAACTTGTGACCTCCCGGTTATCAGCCGGACGCTCTAACCAACTGAGCTACAGGTCCATCGCGCAAGGGATATATTAGACGAGTCGTTACGCGCGCGTCAACAACTTTTTTGAAAATCTTTGAGGGGTGTGTCAGACGGCTGGGCGAGATAGGTTAGGTTTGCTGCTCGGGCAGTCCTGCGCAAGACGAAGGCCACATTAAGTGGCCTTCTTTGCGTGCGGAACTCGCGACAAACCTAACCCATCTCGCCCAGCCGTCTGACACGGGGCTCCAAGCTTGTCAAAAAAGCGGTCGGCGCGCAGGTGCGCCGACCGCCGATATATGGGGTCTGATATTTTCTACCAGCTAGGGCCTCTTACTCGTCTAGGAGATCCTCTGGCATGTCGTTGCCGTCGCCTAGGTCGACTGGGGCCTCTTCGGTGTCGGCTGCGGCCTCGGCGCCTTCGCCTTCGGGTTTTTCCTTGGCTGCCGTCATGCGGGCTACGGCGCAGATGCGGTCGTTGTTGTCGACGGTCATCATCTTGACGCCCTGGGTGGCGCGGCCGGTCTGGCTGATCTCGTCGGTCTTGACGCGAATGACCGTCGCGCCTTCCGTCACGATGAACAGCTCGTGCTGCGGGCCCACCGTCTTCATGGCCGCGAGGTTGCCCTTACGCTCGGTCATTTGGATGGTGTAGACGCCCTGGCCGCCGCGATTCTGCTCCGGGTAGTCCGCGACCGGCGTGCGCTTGCCGTAGCCGCGCTCGGTGATGACGAATAAATCACCGTTGCCGTTAGTGACTTCCATGCCCAGAACGCTCACGCCGTCCTTCATACCGATACCGCGAACGCCGCTAGTATCGCGGCCGGTGGCGCGCACCTGCTCCTCGGAGAACATGATCGCCTTGCCCGCGGTGGTGGCCAGGATAATCTTGTCGCCCTCGCGCACGCGGCGCACGTTCAGCAGCGCGTCGTCGTCACGCAGGTTGATAGCGATCAGGCCGTCGCGGCGGCTGCGGTCATATGCGCTCATTACGGTCTTCTTGACCATGCCGCTCTTGGTGGCAAACATCAGGTACTCGTCGGCAGGGAACTCGCGGCAGCTGATGACGCTCGCGATCTTCTCGCCCTCCTCGAAGGGCAGCAGGTTGACGATCGCGGTACCGCGCGCCTGGCGCGTACCCACCGGCAGCTCGTGCACCTTCAGGCGATAGACCTTACCCTTGCTCGAGAAGAACAGCACGTACTCGTGCGTGGACGCGATGAACATCTCGTCGATAACGTCGTCCTCTTTGAGGTTGACGCCCGACACGCCCTTGCCGCCGCGCTTCTGGGCGCGGTATGCGGCCACCGGGATGCGCTTGACATAGCCGGTGTGGGTGATGGTCACGACCATGTCCTCGTCGGCAATGAGGTCCTCGACGTCCAGGTCCTTCTCGACCTGGCTGATCTCGGTGCGGCGCTTATCGCCGAACTTCTTGGAGATCTCGCGCATCTCTTCCTTAATGACGCCCAGGATCTTCTCCTCGTGCGCCAGCAGGTCCTCGTAGTAGGCGATGGCGCGGTGCAGGCCGTCCAGCTCTTCCTGGATCTTGTCGCGCTCCAGGCCGGTCAGGCGGCGCAGCTTCATCTCGAGGATGGCCGTGGTCTGCTCGGGCGTAAAGCCAAAGCGCTCGATCAGGCGGCTGCTGGCCTCGGAGTCGGTCTGCGAGGAGCGGATGATGCTGATGACCTCGTCGATATGGTCAAGGGCCATCAGGTAGCCCTCAAGGATATGCGCGCGGGCCTGGGCCTTCTTAAGGTCGAAGCGGGTGCGGCGGGTGACAACGTCGACCTGGTGGTCGATGTAGTGCTGCAGCATCTCGCGCAGGCTCAGGCATTTGGGAACGCCGTTGACAAGCGCCAGGTTGTTGGCGCCAAAGGTCGTCTGCAGCGAGGTGTACTTGTACAGGTTGTTGAGCACGACCTGCGGGATGACGCCCTTCTTGAGTTCGATGACCAGACGGATACCCTTCTGGTTGGACTCATCGCGCATATCCGAGATACCCTCGATGCGCTTGTCGTTGACGAGCTGGGCGATCTTCTCCTGCAGGGTGCCCTTGTTGACCATGTAGGGAATCTCGGTAAAGACCAGGCGGCTGCGGCCGGTCTTGGTGGACTCCACGTGAGCCTTGGCGCGCACGGTAATGGAGCCACGGCCGGTCTCGTAGCTCTGCTTAATACCGGCACTGCCCATGATGATGGCGCCGGTGGGGAAGTCCGGACCGGGCATGATCTGCATGAGCTCGTCGACAGTGGCGTCGGGATTATCGATCAGGTAGCAGGTTGCCTCGATCGCCTCGGTGAGGTTATGCGGGGCGATATTGGTGGCCATGCCGACGGCGATGCCCTGGCTGCCGTTGACCAGCAGGTTGGGGAAGCGCGCAGGCAGTGCCACGGGCTCGGCGAGTGATTCGTCGTAGTTGGGCTGCCAGTCGACGGTATCCTTCTGCAGGTCACGCAGCAGCTCCATGGCGGGCTTTGCCAGGCGGCTCTCGGTGTAACGCATGGCCGCCGCGCCGTCGCCGTCGATGTTACCGAAGTTGCCGTGACCGTCGATGAGCGGCGTGCGCATGGAGAACCACTGCGCCAGGCGGACCATGGCCTCATAGACCGCGGAGTCGCCATGCGGGTGGTACTTACCGATAACTTCGCCGACCGTCCAGGCCGACTTCTTGTGCGGGCGGTTGGGGTAGATGCCGCTCTCGTTCATCGCGTACAGGATGCGGCGGTGCACCGGCTTTAGGCCGTCGCGCACGTCCGGCAGGGCGCGCGCCGTGATGACCGACATCGAATACTCGATAAACGACTGCTTCATCTCGCGACCGAACTCCGAAATCTGGAGCTGGCCGCCATTGATATCCTCGCCGGCCGAGGCGCCACGGTCGACTTCGCCAAAGCTCTCCTCGAGCTCACCGTCGTCCTCTTCCTCGTCATCATCGGCATCGGGGTTATAGGCGTCCGGATCGCCGTCCTCGCCCTGCTCAGCACGGGCAAGCAGGCGCCTCAGATCGTCGGGCATGCCGGCGTCGCTGGCCTCGCCCATGCCCTCGTTATTGTTGATATCGTCTGCCACGTTACCTCCTCATGGTTTGCGTGGTTCAAATCAGATAGTCCCCGTCCCCGTCACTAGGACGGAGACGGCTTTTCCAGGTGCCGCAGATTCGCTCGAAAGAGGAGGGAAGCGTACTTGGGTACGCGACCGACGATTGAGAGCGGAGGTGCGATGGCTGGGAAAGCCGAACAGGTTAGGCATCTAAGAATCGTGCATCATGCGCGTGCTTCTCGATGTACTCGCGGCGATAGCCGACCTCGGAACCCATCAGCTCGCGCACGGCGCGGTCTGCCACCACGGCGTCCTCGATCGACACGCGCTGCAGGATGCGGGTCTTGGGGTCCATCGTCGTCGAGGCAAGCTGCTTGGGGTCCATCTCGCCCAGGCCCTTGTAGCGCTGGACGGTATAGCCCTTGCGCTTTTTGGTGATCTTGCCGTCCTTGGCCTTGCCGTCCTCGTCGTTATCGTCGGGGTTCAGGCCCAGGCTCTGGATGGTGTCGCGCAGGATCTCGTCTTCGGGCTGGCGGCCGTTGGGATACACGTAGTGGATCTTGTTGCGCACCTTAATGCCAAAGATGGGCGGGCAGGCAACATAGACGTAGCCGGCATCGATCAGCGGACGCATGTACTTGTAGAAGAACGTCAGCAGCAGGATGCGGATATGCGCGCCGTCGACGTCTGCATCGGTCATGATGATGATCTTGTGGTAGCGCGCCTTGGTGATATCGAAATCGCCGCCGTCGCCGGCACTCGTCGTGACGCCGCAACCGATCGCGGTAATCAGCGACTGGATGGTGTCACTCGAGAACGCGCGATGGTCACCAACGCGTTCTACGTTCAAAATCTTGCCGCGCAGGGGCAGAATCGCCTGGATGTCTCGGCGGCGGCCGTCCTTGGCCGAACCGCCTGCCGAGTCGCCCTCTACAATGAAGAGCTCGGTCAGCTCGGCATCGCGCACCGAGCAGTCGGCGAGCTTACCGGGCAGGGACGCCGTCTCGAGCAGGCTCTTGCGGCGGGTCGCCTCGCGCGCCTTGCGGGCGGCGTTGCGCGCCTTGCAGGCCTGTTGCGCCTTCTTGACGATCTCGCGAGCGGGCTTGGGATGCTCCTCCAAGTAATCGGCGAGGCCGTCGGTCACGATCTTGAGCGTGAGCGCGCGCATATAGGAGCTACCGAGCTTGGCCTTGGTCTGGCCCTCAAACTGCGGGTCGGGCAGCTTGACCGAGATAACGGCCGAAAGGCCCTCGCGTACATCGTCGCCGGTCAGGTTGGCGTCTTTTTCCTTGAGCAGGTTCTGTTTGCGCGCGTAGTCGTTGATCACGCGGGTGAGCGCGGTGCGGAAGCCCTCAAGGTGCATGCCGCCCTCGGGAGTGTAGATGTCGTTGGCAAACGACATGACGTTCTCGCCGTAGCCGCTATTCCACTGCAGGGAAACCTCGACCTCGCCCATCTTGGCCACGGGAGCGTCCGGGTCCGATTTGCCCTCGATGTAGATGGGCTCCTTAAAGGCCTCGGGGACGTCCTTGCCCTCGTTGAGGAACTTGACGAAGTCGATGATGCCGCCCTCGTAGCAAAACTCCTCCACGTGGGGAGTCGCCTCGCGCTCGTCGGTCAGCACGATCTTGAGGTTCTTATTGAGGAACGCCGTCTCCTGCAGACGGTTGTGCAGCGTATCGAAATCGTAGATGCAGGTCTCGAAGATCTCGTCGTCGGGCCAGAAGGTGACGGTGGTACCCGTCGAATCCGAGGTGCCCACGACCTCCATCTTCTTGACGGTCTTGCCGCGCGAGAACTCCATCTCGTAGGTGTTGCCATCGCGACGAACCTGAACGACCACGCGCTTGGACAGTGCGTTGACGACGGAGATGCCTACGCCGTGCAGGCCGCCCGAGACCTTATAGGCCGAGTTATCGAACTTACCGCCGGCATGCAAGATCGTCATAACGACCTCGAGCGTCGGGATCTTTTTAACAGGGTGCTCGTCGACGGGGATGCCGCGCCCGTTGTCGACGACCGTGATGGAGTTGTCGGCGTGGACCGTCACCTGGATCTCGGTGCAGAAACCGGCCATGGCCTCGTCGACGGAGTTGTCAACGATCTCCCACACCAGGTGATGCAGACCGCTGGCGCTCGTCGAGCCGATATACATGCCCGGGCGCTTACGAACGGCCTCGAGACCTTCGAGAATCTTAATCTCGCCGCCATCGTAATCGTTTTCGTTTGTCACACGTCCTCCTTCAGTCAAGAAAATGTGTACAGCCTTACTAGTTTATCGTAAAAAAATACCCTCGGGACCGAGGGTATTTGGCTCTACAAGGCCACCAGATGCGATTTAAGGCTCTTTTTTGCTTTGCACGCCCTTGGCCCACTCGGCACTGGCTCTCATGGCATTCTCGAGGGCCTCGCGCAGTTTTTGGTCTTCGATGGGCGCCACCTGGCGCTCGATCTCGGTGCACTCGGCCTCACTTAGGTCGGCGTGCGGGGCCGGCGGGCGCTCGGTCGTCGCCGGGCGCAGGCGCTCCTTGGCGGCGGGCGGCGTGTGACCGGGCGCGGTGGTTTTGAACACCAGGCCGTCCACATGCGCACCGGCGCGCTCCATGCGCGCGCGGATGATCTCGCGCAACAGCGTCATTTCCTGCGTCCACGAGGGCGAGTCGAGATACACCAGCAGCTCATTGGACTCGGGCAGGTAGCGCAGCCCCGTCACATGCCGTCCCTCGCGCGTGCCCGAGCACACCGCGTTCCATGCGCGATAGACCGCGCGCGACTCCTCGGCGGCCTCCATCTGCGCACGGCGCTCGGGGGTCGCGGACGCCAGGATGCGCTGGCGCTCTGCGTTCAAAAACCCGCTGAAGGCGACTGTCTCGCTCTCGCGCTCGTAATTAGCACGTCTCACCCATGCTCACCACCTTGGCTCGATTAAGCAGGTCATCGGTAAAGTACCCCAGGTTGGTCGTGGTTATGACCGTCTGGATATCATCGCCGATCAGCCGCAGGAAAGCGCCGCGACGCTCGCCGTCGAGCTCGCTCATCACGTCGTCCAAAAGCAGCAGTGGGGCGGTGCCCAGGACATCGCGAGCCACGGCAACCTCGGCCACCTTCCAGGACAGCACCAGCGTGCGCTGCTGTCCTTGGCTGGCAAATGAACGGGCGGAGCGACCCGCCACGGTAAACTCAATCTCGTCGCGATGCGGTCCCACCAACGTCACGCCGCGGCGAATTTCCTCGTCGGCATGCTCGTCAAGGGCGGCCAGCATGCGCTCGTACGCCCAACCCTTCAGCTCTTCGCGATCCTCGACCTGGGGCAAAGCCCCCAGCGTGGACGCATAGGTCACGTTGGCGGCCTCACCTGACGCTACTTGCCCGTAGGCAGTGTGCACATGGCCCGCCAGCCGGTCGAGCAGGGCCAACCGGTGCACGAGCAGGGCCGAGGCGGCGCGGGCAATCGAATCGTTCCACGCGCCGAGCATCTCGCGGCAGCACCAGGTCTCCTTGAGCAAGGCGTTACGCTGGGTCACGCAGCGCCCATAGGTGCTCGCAAGATCGGCATAGCGTGCGCTCAGTTGCATGCCAAAGTCATCGAGGGCGGCGCGGCGCACACTGGCGCCACGCTTAACCATGTCCAGATGGTCGGGGCAAAACAGCACGCTCGGAAGAACCCCGCGCACACCGGCGGCAGAGCATCTCTTGCCGTTGCGGCTAAACGAGCGCTTACCGTCCTCCGCGCTCAATCCCATATCAAGCACGCGGCCGTCGCCCTCGAGCCTCAGCTCGATCTTGCACGAGCCCACGCCGTCATGGACGAGCTCGGCTGCGGTCGGATGCCTAAACGAGGCGCCGCTCGTCAGCAGCTGCAGCGCCTCTATGAGATTGGTCTTTCCCGCCGCGTTGGGTCCCGCAAGTATCGTCACGCCCTCGTCCAGGGCAAGGTGATAGCTATCGAAGCTGCGGTAGTGCGCGACGGAAAGATCGCGGGCGAACATGGTCATGGCGCAGCGCTAGATGCGGACCGGCATGACCAGGTACAGGTAGTTGATCTTGTCGTAGGACTTAAAGATGCCCGCCTGCGAGTAGCTCTTGAGCTCCAGCGTGATCTCCTTCTCCTTGGACAGGGCATTGAGGCAGCCGAAGATGTAGTGGTAGTTGAAGGCGATGGTACCCGACTCGCCCTCAGCCTCGACATCGATCGTCTCCTGCGCAAGGTCCTGGTCATTGGAAATGGAGGACAGGCCCATCTGCCCGTTCTCGACATCGATCTCGAACTTGACGGCGGGGTTGGCGCTCGCGATAACGGCCACGCGCTTGAGGGCGGCGTTAAAGGCGGCGACATCGATCTTGACGCTCGTCACGCACGAATCGGGGATGAGCTGCTTGTAGTTGGGGTACACGCCCTCGATGCGACGCGACACGTAGGTGGTGTTGCCGGCCTCGAAGACGACCTGGGTGTCGGTAGCCCCGATCATGATGGTCGCCTGGCTGGCCATGATGTTCAGCGCATCGTTAAAGGCGTCAGCCGGAACGTTGAGCTCAAAGGAGCCCTCGAGGGTCGAGGTCTCGACCTGCGTATCGCACACGGCCAAGCGGAAGGAATCGGTCGCCACCAGGCGTACGGTGTTGTTCTCGACCTTCATGTGCACGCCGCCCAGGATGGGGCGAGCCTTGTCGGTCGAGGTGACGCGCCACACGCGGCCGACCATTTCGGACAAGACATCGGTCGGCAGCTCCACGGCACTCTCGATGGCATAGGCCGGAAACTCGGGGAAGTCATTGGCATCGAGCGTGTTCAGCCTAAAAGAGCTCTTCTCGCAACCAATCAGCACCTGGCGCTCGGACAGCTCAAAGGTGACCGGGGCATCGGGGAGGGTCTTGGTGATATTGGAGAGCACCTTACAGGGGATAACCATCTCGCCCTCTTCTTCGACATGCGCCGCGATGCGATGACGGATCGAGATAGTGTAGTTAGAGGTCTGGAATTCCAAGATGCCGTCTTGGGCCTTAACGAGCACGCCCGACAGGATGGGAAGGGTGGATGCCGAAGCGACACCCTTCATAACGACGCCGATGGCTTGTGTAAGCGAGCTCTGGCTGACGGTGAACTTCATCTTTTAATACCTTTCTATAGATATAAATATCTTAATAATAGTAATAGCACTGACGAAACTGTTGATTACTCCCAAAGACGCAGGTCAGACCAAGAAAGAGAATCGACAGCAACCTGTGTGCAACAGGGGTGGTTTTCCACGTTCAAAACCTGCGCAAAACTTTTCATCACCGCGGGTTGGGTTTTAGACACCTTATGCCCGTGGTTTCGACAAGTTTTCAACAGGTGTCTCTATTTCCCTACGAGCGCAGTGTAATTTTATCGCGCAGCGACTTGAGGTCTTCGGTGACGGTGCGGTCTTCCTGGATCATCTTCTGGACCTTTTTGTAACTCGTGCTGACGGTCGAGTGGTTGCGGTTGCCAAATTCGGCGCCCACCGCCGTGGTCGTCATCTCGCACATCTCGATGGCCAGGTAGATAGCGATATGGCGTGCTTTGGCGATATTGGCGTTGCGACGCGGGCCGATGAGCTCCTCGTGCGTCACGCCGTACTGCTCTTCGATGACGGACTGAACCGTCTGGACGTTGATCTTTTTGGCCGATGTGTCAAAGTACTGGCTGGCGATGGCGTCGATATCGTCAAAGGTGAGCTCCCCGCCCTCGCGCTCGCGGTCGCCCGCCTCGCCGGCGCAGCGCTCGCAAAAGCTCTCGAGTTCGCGGATGTTGGTGCCCGAGACCTCGGCCATGTGTTTAAAGTGCTCGTCGGTTAGGTGCCCGCCGTCGCCCCCATAGGCCGCCAGCAGCGAGTCGTCGCCTGCCTCGGGAGCGGCGACGATGGTGTTCTCGTAATAGCGCTGCAAGATCTTGTATTTCATTTCGTAGCTGGGCTCTGCGACCAGGCAGAGCATGCCGGCGTTGAAGCGGCTGGTCAGACGCTCGTCCATGCTCAGGTCCTTGGGGGCGCGGTCTGCCGCGATGACGACCTTCTTGTTGTTGCGGATGAACTCGTCCATGAGCTGGAAAAAGTAGTCCACGCTCGCGCGCTTGCCGATGATGTTTTGGATGTCGTCGATGATGAGCACGTCCACGCCGTGGTACGCCTGCATGATGGGGGCGTTGCTCTTCTTTTGGCGGTCGAACTCGGTCATCAGGTCGTCCAGATATGCCTGGGAGTTGGCATACTTGACCTTGATCTCGGGCGACTTTTCGGCGAGCTCGTTTTTGATGGCAAGCAGCAGGTGCGTCTTGCCCAGGCCCGATTTGCCGTAGATGAACAGTGATGTGCACGTGCCCCGCTCGTCCGCGAGGGCGGCAAACTTGAGTGCCGAGCGATAGGCATGGCTGTTCTCGGGGCCGTAGACAAAGTTCTCAAAGGTAAATTTTGAGTTCGCGGCGAGCGGGGCTCCATCCGTATTCTGTTCGGCCGGCGCGGTCGGTGCTGGCATGGGTGAAGCGGGGGTCGCAGCTTGCGTGGATTTAGTCGGCGCTCCGCCCTTCATCTGGTTCATCATGCGGCGAAAATCATCGGCCGAGAGCGTGTTTTTGATTGCAATGCCCGAATCCGCGCCCGTCGTTGCGTCGTGAGCGATGGGCATGTGCGTGACGGGTGCGTTCGTTGACGTCGCCGCCGCGGTCGGCAACGGTGCCATGGTTTCACGGGAAACATCGCTGTGCTGGTGCTCGATTGTCGGCACGTCGCCTGCGGAGGCCGGCACCGCCGGGGAAGCTGCGGGAGCCGTGGCAGGCGCCGTCGCGGCAGCGGATTCCGTCGCGGCGCCTTGCGGTGCCACGATGTCGAGCGCGATCGGTGCAAAGGCGATTTCTTCCAGATAGGCCTCAATGGTCGGCTGATGCTTTTTGAGCTGCGCGATGGCAAAGCGCGAGGGGGCCTCGATCGTGAGCGTATCTTCGGTCAGGCTTATGGCGCGCGATTGCCCCAGCATGTTGATGAGGCGTGCATCTCGGCCGTCGCGCTGGCAAAAGGCGATGGCATCCCCCAGGATGATGCTTGCTTCCTCGTCCACTGTCTCTCCCGTTCTTTAGCTCTGAGCTCGCACGCGAGCGGCGCCGAGTTCGGTCAGATGGTATTTCTGGCCATGCTTGATGACCAAGCCGGCCTGCGCCAAGTCATTGAGCGTGCGTGACCAAGTGGGGGCCGAGTTTCCAAACGCCCTCGCCAGATCGGTGGCACCGCACGCTTGATTTTGCGCCAGATAGCCCAGCGCGGCGTTGCCGCGATCGCTTACGAACACGTCCGGTTGTGGCTGCGCATACTGATTTGCTGCATTAGGATACATCATTTGAGCTGCTGGTTGTTGAGAACTCTGCATCGGCGGCATTTGCTGTTGAAAACTTTGAGGCCACTGGTGGTAAGGATGCGGAGGCATCTGCTGGGCCCAGGGGTTGTACTGCTGCTGCGTCATCTGCTGGTACGGCTGCTGATATCCCTGCTGGTACTGCTGCGGGAACTGCTGGCCATACCCCAGTGGCGGCATCTGCTGATATGGATATCCCTGTTGGTACGGCTGATAGCCCATTTGCTGGCCACCCGGTGCCCCCGTCGCCTGCTGCATTGCTGCTGTATCCTGATCCGCCAGCGGCATGGCCTCTGGCACGTTTGGCGGCATCGACATCGACGCCGCCTGGGGCTCTTGTGTAGGAAGCATTCCGGGCTGCTGCATCTGTCCCACGCGGGGCTGCATCTGCTGCGTTGCCATGGGCTGCTGCGCAAAAGCCCCCGGCAGGGGATATGCGGGCTGCTCCGTCTCGGGCCGCACGGCAGCACCGCGCCCGCCGGCGCGTTCGATTTCCTGCACGCGTTTAGGGTCCAGGCTTACCGTAACCACGGTGCCGTTGCCCATGTTGTCCTCGATGGACACGGCCCCGCCGGCGTTTTCCAAATACTCCTGCACCATGGGAAACCCTGCTCCGGTTCCACGGATATAGCGCTTCATCTTGCTGTTTGCGCTGGTAACGCCAAAGTCGAAAGCGCGCTCCTTGTCGTCGATGCCGGGTCCTTGATCAGCAAAGCGGATGGTGTCTCCGCCGTCCAGAATCGAGATGATGGGCTCGGCAAAGTGTGCGTGGATAAAGTTTTCGACAATCTCGCGGATGACCATGAGCGAGATGTGGCCACCTTGCTCTTTCATACACTGGTAGACGGTGTTGGTCGTCTCTTCCAAATACGTGCGGACATCTTGCGGATCAATGACGATCACACGCGGTGTCGACAGCATGTCGTCATAGACGGCGATGCGCGCGGCGTACATGGCTTTTGGCGCCTGCGTGGTCGTCTGCTCGCCTTCCTTACGCTCTTCGCGCACGCCGGTGATGTGCTCGTTGTCGGGTGCCGGGTCTCCGGAATCGACCATGGTGTAAAAGTCGTCAGACATGCCGCTCGCAATCTTTCAAAAGGTTTCGAACAAATAGTAGCTCACCGTGCAATGTTTCTCATCTTTCGACAACTTTTCAAAACCTGTTGAAAACTTTGGAAAACGGACGAAAAGTTCTCAACATTGCCAACATGACCTGTTGAAAACTCGATGAAATATCGTGAAAAGTTGCCATGCACCGCTAAATCGAGCTCGGCTTATGGGGGAACCGTGTGAACTGCGCAACCTTTTACCTTTGATTTCTTGACATTTGAACATTGATTTCCCTACAATCTTCAAGCTCACGTGTCTATATCTGCGTCCGCGCCCCCGCGGACACTCGAAATGCAGCAGGAGGAACTTAAGATGAAGCGTACGTATCAGCCTAATAAGCGTAAGCGTGCCAAGACCCATGGCTTCCGTGCCCGTATGGCCACCAAGGGTGGTCGTGCCGTGCTCGCCCGTCGTCGCGCCAAGGGCCGCAAGCGTCTCACTGTCTAGCAGCGATACACACATCTCGCATGAAGACTATTAAGTCTCGGCAAGATTTCGAGCATGTGTTCAGTCAGGGGCGTCGTTTCAATCACCCTCTGATTCGAATGACCATATGTGAATCGGTTGGCGAAGGCGACTCCGGAAGGGTCGCCTTCGTTGGTGCTAAACGGCTCGGTTGTGCTGTCGTGCGCAACCGTTCTAAGCGTGTGATGCGCGAGGCCGCCCGCAGCTGTGGATTTCCCGTTGCGGGTTATGACATCATCTTGTTCGCAACTCCCAAGACGAGGGTTTCCTCGCCGCAGGAGATGGACAATGCATTGCGTTCGCTTATGAAACGCGCCGGCGTTGCCGGGGAGGAGCGATGAGCAATCACGTTTTGCGACGTGTTGCCATCGCTCCTATTCGCATATATCAACAGGTTATTTCGCCCTTATTGCCTGACGCCTGCATTTATTACCCAACGTGCTCGCAATACGCCGTCCAGGCGATTGAGAAGTACGGTGTTTTGAGAGGCTGCTGGCTTGCCATGAGGCGCATCGCTCGCTGCAATCCCCTGCACGTCGGCGGTTATGACCCTGTGCCCTAGCGGGCACTCGCTATCGGAGGAAAACTTACATGTGGGATTGGATCGTTAACATCCTTTTCGAGCTGCTCAAGCTCATCCAGACCTTTGCGGTCGACTGGGGCCTGTCCATTATCATCCTGGTGGTCATCATCCGTCTGCTGCTGACGCCGCTTATGCTCAAGTCGACTAAGTCGACGGCACGCATGCAGGTGCTGCAGCCCAAGATGCTCGAGATCCAGGAGCGCTATGCCGACGATCCCCAGCGTCAGGCCGAGGAAATGCAGAAGTTCTACAGCGAGAACAAGTTCAACCCGATGGCTGGTTGTCTGCCGCTGTTGATTCAGATGCCTGTCCTGTTCGCCCTATTTACGCTGCTGCGTAACCTACCGGACTACTTTAACGACGGCACGTTCTCGTTCTTTAATATTCTGCCCGACCTGACCACCACGCCGAGTGCCTCCTTTGCCGATGGCTTTATGGTCGCGCTGCCTGCGCTGGTCTGCCTGATCCTGTTCGCTGTCCTGACCCTGATTCCGCAGCTCTATATGTCGCGCAACCAGACCGGCCAGCAGGCTCAGAGCATGCGTATGATGGCCGTTGTCATGACGGTCATGATGCTTTGGATGGGCTGGAGCCTTCCCGTTGGTGTTCTGCTGTACTACGACGTCTCGTCTGCTTGGCAGGTTATCCAGCAGATTTTTGTGACGCAGAAGGTCATCGACAAGGCGAAGGCCGATGAGGAGGAGCGCCTTAAGAACGCGCCGCTGCAGGTTGAGGTCACTCGTCGCGAGAAGAAGCCGCGCCCGCACAAGAAGAAGTAGCGGGATATCAATCTTATTTAGGTACCTAACTTTTGGAGTACGTTATGTCTGAAGAGATCATCGAGGATATGCTTGAGGAGGTTGCCCCGCAGGTCGCGGGCGATTATCCCGAGATTGCACAGCGCTATAAGGCTGGTGAAGAGCTGACCGACGAGGAACTCGACACCATTGCCGATGTCGCGATTTCCATCCTGCGTTCCATCCTTTCGCACTTCGATGCCGCCAACTCTCCTATCGATGAGTATGAGGGCGACGAGGGTGAGCTGATTCTGGATGTAACGGCTCCCGACCTTGCTGTTCTCATTGGCCGTCATGGTCGCACCCTTGATGCCCTTCAGGTTATGTTCTCATTGCTGGTGAGCCGCAAGCTCGGCTTTAGGTATCCTGTTGTAGTGGACGTCGAGGGATACAAGAGCCGCCGTCAGGACAAGGTTGCCTCCATGGCTCAGTCTGCTGCCGAGCGTGCCATCCGCACTCATAAGAGTGTTTCGCTTCCACCCATGAATGCCTACGAGCGCCGACTGGTTCACATTGCACTTCGTGGCAATGACGCCGTCGATACTCATTCTGAGGGTTCTGACCCCGATCGCCATGTGGTGATTGTTGCTCGATAATCTACTCGAGCTTATGCTAAGGGGACGTGGTTTCCACGTCCCCTTTTTTTTGTCAAAAGTTCTCGATACACTGATTTTTGTCAGAAAGGAGCTTTCGTTGTTAGTACTTTCCGATCAGCAGGTTGAAGAGATGTTGAGTCGTCTAACTTCTTATTGCAAAGAGTATTCCTTGAGCGTAACTGATGTTGAGCTGAGAAAATGTATTCAGCATTTGGATTTGGTTCTGGAAACAAATAAGACAACCAATCTTACCCGTATTCTTAACGTAGAAGATGCTGCAGTACTTCATATCCTCGACTCACTTGTTTTGTTTCCCTATATCAATAAGGCTCCTGAGGGAGCATTGCTTGATATGGGAACAGGTGCGGGCTTCCCTGGTATTCCATTAACCATAACCACGCATCGTAGAGCTACTTATATTGACTCTGTTGGCAAGAAGGTTGATGCTGTCAATTCGTTTGTTCATGCTCTTGGATTGAAACATGCTCATGCGGTTCATGATCGCCTTGAAGAATATGCTCGAAGCCATAAGAAGCAGTTCTCTGTCGTAACTGCCCGCGCACTGGCTCCTCTACCGATTCTTGTTGAGTATGCGGCTCCGTTCCTCAAAGATGGAGGGCTATTTGTTATCACCAAGGGTAATCCTTCGGACGAGGAGCTTGCTTCCGGCATGTCAGCAGCGAAGATTTGCGGCTTCACTTTGCTTCTGAATGACGCAATCGATTTGCCTGAGGGCTTGGGCCACAGGGAGTTCATTGTTCTTAAGAAGAGTCATCCAGCATCCGTTTCATTGCCTCGTGCAAATGGCATGGCAAAGAAGAATCCGCTTGCCTAGATGTTTCACGTGAAACATAATGGATACTACAACTTGCAGTGTTTCACGTGAAACATGGCGGTTGATATCGAATCGGAATGTTTCACGTGAAACATCCTCCGTTTGACAGCTTTAATACACACCAGGAGGGACCGTGGGATTTCGCGACGTTAAGCGTTCTAAGAGCGCAAAAGACACGCGTATCATTGCAATCATCAATCAAAAAGGCGGCGTCGGTAAGTCAACGACGGCTGTAAACCTTGCAGCAGCACTGGGTGAGCAGGGTCGTAAGACACTGATTGTCGATTTTGATCCGCAGGGAAACAGTACCAGTGGATTTGGAATTGAAAAAGAAGACCTTGATCACTGCATCTATGATGCATTGTTGAATGATGTGCCGGCAGAATCGCTTGTTCTTGATACAAATTGCAAAAAGGTATTCGTAATTCCAGCTACGATTCAGCTTGCAGGTGCCGAAATTGAGCTCGTAAGCGCAATTGCTCGTGAAACCCGCCTCAAAGATTTGCTTGAGCCGATTCAGGACGAGTTCGATTTTATTTTCATTGACTGTCCTCCTTCGCTCGGCCTGCTTACTATCAATGCCCTGACCGCAGCAGATAGCGTTTTGATTCCAATCCAGTGTGAGTATTACGCACTCGAGGGCGTTACGAAGCTGCTTGAGTCAATGAAGATGGTCAAATCACGTCTGAACAAGGGCTTAGACACCTATGGCGTGCTTATGACCATGTATGACTCACGTACTTCTTTGTCGAATCAGGTTGTTGAGGAAGTTCAATCGTACTTTGGTGATAAGGCGTTTAAGACGCTGATTCCCCGTACGGTTAAAATCTCTGAAGCTCCGTCTTTTGGAGAACCGATAATTACCTATGCACCTCAAAACAAGGGTGCAAAAGCGTATATGAACCTTGCAAAAGAGGTGATCAAGCGTGCCTAGTGCAAAGAAACGTGGTGGATTGGGACGCGGACTCAATGCTTTGGTCTCAGAGGCTGAGTATGAGACCGGTGGTTCTGCTGCATCTGCTTCAAATGCCGCATCTGAAACAAAGCTACCTATTGAGGATATCGTTCCCAACCCTAATCAACCGCGAATTCACTTTAATGAAACTGAACTTCGCGAGTTGAGCGAGTCAATCCAAGAACATGGCGTTTTGCAGCCGCTCTTGGTTCGCAAGCATGGAAACGGTTATGAGATCATCGCTGGTGAGCGTCGTTACCAGGCGTCAAAGCTTGCTGGTCTTGAGGAACTGCCTGTCATCATTAAAAATGTTAATGATGAAGAGATGCTGGCTCTTGCTCTTATCGAAAACCTTCAGCGTTCTGATCTGAATCCCGTCGAAGAGGCTAAGGGCTATCGCCAGCTCATCGATGCTAGCGGTATGACCCAGGAGGCATTGTCGAAGGCAGTAAGCAAGTCACGCTCTGCAATTACAAACTCGCTGCGCCTTCTCGATCTCCCCGAAGTTGTTCAGCAGATGATTTTTGAGGGCAAACTTACTGCTGGACATGCACGTGCGATTCTTGCAGTTCCCTATGAGGATGCTCGAATTCGACTTGCAGAGAAGGTTGTTGCGGAGGGCCTTTCCGTAAGAGCGACAGAAAATCTTGCTCCATTGTTTTCTGCCGGAGAGACGCTTAAGACGCCGAGGCCTGCAACGCCTCAGTCTTTTAAAAAGGCTGCGCGTGTACTTCGTCAGGTATTTAATACCAACGTGCGTGTGAAGAGCTCGCGTGGAAAGAATAAGATCGAGATTGAGTTTAAAGACGAGGAAGAGCTCTCTCGTATTCTTGGCGAAATGATTCAGTTTGATCAAGGAGGCCAAGATGAGGAATAAGATTTTAACGGCGATTGCATTGGCGACGACTGTCGCGGCTGGTGCCTTCGCTGGCTATAAGATCGCGACAGACGATGAACTTCGAGGTCGTTTGCTTCGTGGCGCGCAAGATATCGTTGATACTTCCAAGAAGAAAATGGATGTTATGACAGAAGACGTTGCCATGCGTACAGCTCAGGTAACGAAGAATCCCAAGATTAATCAAGGTTGGGTTAGCAACCAATGGGAAAATGTAGGCTATTAGGTACCTAACAATTACTCAGCATATTCTAAGGGGTCCTTGTCTGATTCATGAGACAAGGACCCCTTATTTTGGCCGTAAAAAATGGGACAGGTAGCAGCTGATTCAAAATTAAGGTCAATAAATGAAACGACCCCGGTTGCATATTCTGCAACCGGGGTCGTTCGATGTTTCACATGAAACGTTTTGGGGTGCGACTCCCCTATGCGTTTTTCTGAACTTTGAAGCGCTGCTTCAGCTGTCCGCAAGCGGCGTCAATATCGTTACCACGGGAGTTACGAATCGTGGCCTCGATGCCACGGGACTCAAGACGACGCTGAAGATCCTCAACCTTATGAATCGGCGACGGCTTGAGCGGGCTGCCCTCGATGTCGTTAAGCTGAATGAGGTTAACGTGGCACAGCGTTCCCTCGCAGAAGTCGCAGAGCGCCTGCATCTCGGGATTCGTATCGTTGACGCCTTCGATCATGGCATACTCATAGGTCGGGCGGCGGCCAGTCTTCTCGGTGTAGAGCTGAAGCGCTTCGTGAAGGCGAAGCAGCGTGTACTTCTTAACACCGGGCATGAGCTTATTGCGCGTCGACTGGATGGCGGAATGCAGGGAAACGGCAAGCGTGAATTGCTCGGGGATGTCGGCAAATTTGCGAATACCGGGAATAACGCCGCTGGTAGAGACGGTGAGGTGACGAGCGCCGATACCGATGCCGTCGGGGTCGTTGAGGATTCGCAGCGCCTTGAGAACCTCGTCGTAGTTGGCAAACGGCTCGCCCTGGCCCATGAAGACAACGCTCGTGGCGCGCTCGCCAAAGTCGTTGGATACATGAAGTACCTGGTCGACGATCTCTTGAGCGGTCAGAGAACGCTTGAGGCCGTTGAGACCGGTAGCGCAAAAGGCGCAGCCCATGCCGCAGCCTGCCTGGGTGGAAACGCAGACGGAAAGCTTGTTGCGACGGGGCATACCGACGGTCTCGACGGAAATGCCGTCGTGGTACTCGAGCAGGTACTTGCGAGAGCCATCTTTGGAAACCTGCTTGGTGAGTTCAGTCGGCGTGTCAAAGGCAAAAGCCTCTTTAAGCTGCTCGCGGAAAGCCTTGGGAAGGTTGGTCATGTCGTCAAACGAACAAACGTTCTTCTCAAAGACCCATTCGATGAGCTGCTTTGCGCGGAAGGCGGGCTGGCCAAGTTCGGCCACGAGCTCGCGAATATCGTTTTGGCTCAAGTCGCGAATGTCCTGAGATTTAGTCCTGGGATTCATGGAAGCCTTTCGATTTTGGGGAAACGTAGAGGGTATCGCTACAATATGGTATCAGCTGCAGAAATTATAGAGGAGGAGTCTGCCCATGCCGGGTAAAAGCCTAGAGAACATGCACGTAGCGGTCTTGGCGGGCGGTCATTCCGCCGAGCGCGAGATCTCGCTCGATTCGGGAAAGAACGTTGTGGTGGCACTGAAGGAAGCCGGCTACACCTCGGTGGAGCTGCTTGACACGGCCGCTGATGACTTTATGGTAACCATGGCGACCGGCGGATTCGATGTGGCATTTATCGCCATGCACGGCGCCGGCGGTGAGGATGGCGCCATGCAGGGTGCCATGGAGACCCTGGGTATCCCCTACACGGCCTCGGGCGTACTTGCCAGCGCCTGCGGTGCCGACAAGGAGGTCTCGAAGCTCCTATACGCCAAGGCGGGCATTCCCATTGCCCCCGGCCTTGCGCTCGAAGTGGGCGATGAAGTCGATATCGATCACGTTGTCGAGGTCTGTGGCGAGCGTTGCTTTGTGAAACCGGCCGTCAACGGTTCCAGCTATGGCATTTCCCTGGTCCACGAGCCCTCCGAGCTGCCTGCGGCTATCGCCAAGGCGTTTGAGTTTGGCGACAAAGTGCTGGTCGAGAAGTGCATCGAGGGTACCGAGATCACCGTCGGCGTATACGGCGAGGATGACGTGCGCGCCCTGCCGATTGTCGAGATCCGTAAGCCCGAGGACTGCGAGTTCTACGATCTGGACGTGAAGTATGTCGACCCTACGGACATCCATCGCATTCCGGCGCAGATTTCGCCCGAGAACTACGCTCGTGCCCAGGAGCTTGCCTGTGCTGCCCATAAGGCACTCGGCTGCCTGGGTATCTCGCGCAGCGATTTTATCGTGAGCGAGGACGGCCCCGTTATCCTCGAGACCAACACGATTCCCGGCATGACCGATACGTCGCTGTATCCGGATGAGATTCGCCACACCGATGACATGACGTTCCCGCAGGTCTGTGACAGCCTGATTCGCATGGGACTTCGTCGAGCGGGCGTTGCATGCTAATCGAGGACGCTGTTTCGTCGGGAACGCCGCAGTTTGTCATCGATTCCTATGCCACGCTTGCCGAGCGCGCCAAAACCCAAGCGTTTGGTCTCATCGAGGAAGATGTTATCGTCCTCGATACCGAGACCACGGGTCTTTCGGTGCAGGACAACGAGCTGATCGAGATCTCGGCGGCCCGTCTTTCGGGCCGCGAGGTCGTCGACCGCTTCGATACCTTCGTGCATCCCAGGCAGCTGATTCCCGCCGAGATTACCGAGCTCACGAGCATTACAAACGCCGATGTGGCAGATGCCCCGTCGGCCGTTGAGGCTGTCGCCGCTCTCGCCGATTTTGTCGGCGGCTGCCCGGTGATCGCACATAACGCCACCTTCGACCGCTCGTTTATCGAGTCGGTCAAGGGCGGCGTCAACGTCAGTGACATCTGGATCGATTCGTTGGCACTGTCGCGCATCGCGCTTCCGCGCCTGGCCTCGCATAAGCTGTCTTTCATGGCCGACCTGTTTGGCTGCGACTCGGTGTCGCATCGCGCCAACGCCGATGTCGACGCCTTGTGTGGTGTGTGGCGCGTGTTACTCGTGGCGCTCACCGACTTGCCTCAGGGCTTGATGGCGCGCCTGGCCGACATGTACCCCGACGTACCCTGGTCCTATCGTCCCATCTTCTCCTTCTTGGCGGGACAGAACCCCGGTTCCATCTTCTCTCTCAGCGCCGCCCGCGCCGACGTTCTCAAGGCCGATCGGGCCGATGATCGCGTTGATGCGGACGAGCTACCGGTCCTTAAGATGCCGAGCCGCGAGGAAATCGAGGCGGACTATGCCCCGGGCGGCCTGGTCAATCGCATGTATCCCACCTACGAGCCGCGCGATGAGCAGATCGCGATGGCGCTCGAGGTCCGTGACGCGCTCGTTACGGGAACGCATCGCGTGATTGAGGCGGGGACGGGCGTCGGCAAATCGATGGCTTACCTGGTGCCTTTTGCCGAGGCCGCGCGACGCAACAACATCACGGTGGGTATCGCGACTAAATCGAATAATCTTGCCGACCAGCTCATGTATCACGAGCTGCCCAAACTTGCTGAGCAGCTGGACGGAGGCCTATCGTTTTGCGCCCTCAAGGGCTATGACCACTATCCATGCTTGCGCAAGCTTGAGCGCATGAGCCGCGGCCAAGTCGAAATTACGACTAAGCGTGATCCTGCCGACACGCTTACGGCAGTCGCGGTCATCATGGCGTACGTGTGTCAGTCGGCCGATGGCGACCTCGACTCGCTCGGCATTCGCTGGCGCAGCGTCAACCGTCCCGACTTTACGACGGCGTCGCGCGAGTGCGCCCGTCGCCTATGCCCGTTTTTCCCCGATAAATGCCTAGTCCACGGCGCCCGCCGTCGCGCGGCGCATGCCGATGTGGTGGTCACCAACCATTCCCTGCTGTTCCGCAATGTTGCGGCCGAGGGCAGAATCTTGCCCCCGATTCGTCATTGGGTAATCGACGAGGCCCATTCCATCGAGCGCGAGGCACGCCGTCAATGGGCGCGCGTGGTGTCGGCGGACGAATCACGCGTTCTGTTTGAGCGTCTGGGTGGCTCGAGCACCGGCGCGCTAAGCCAGGTTTCCCGTGATTTGGCAACCTCCGAGGGCTCTACGCTCTATCTGGGCCTTACTGCCAAGGCGACGTCGACGGTTGCGCGCGCGAGCATGGCGATCGCCGGCGTGTTCGATGGCGTTCGCGAGCTCGGTCGCCGTGCCCGTGGGGGCTATGACAATGCCAATCTATGGATTGGCCCCGAGCTGCGCGAATCTGACGACTGGCATGATTTCTTACAGTCGGCCTACGCTACCATCGGCACATTGGAACAAGCTGACAAGAGCGTCGACGCGCTGGTACAAGCCGTCGCCGCCGACAAGCCCGAGGTTGTTGTCGACCTGGGTGATATCTCGCGCCGCCTGCACGAGCTGGCCGAGAACCTCAAGCTCATCATTGACGGCACCGATGAACACTACGTGTATTCGCTGCAGGTCAATCGCAGGCTGCGTGCCGGCGGCGAGTCGATGACCGCGGAGCGCATCGATATTGGCGAGGCCTTGGCAACCGAGTGGCTGCCCGAGGTTCACACGGCTATCTTTGCCTCGGCGACCATGACGGTGTCCAAAAGCTTTGAACACTTTAACCATGCGGTCGGCCTCGATCGCATCGGTGCTTCAACATCCTCATCGCTGCACTTGGACTCGAGCTACGACTTCGATTCGAACATGGCTGTAGTCGTTGCGGGCGATATCCCCGATCCGCGCGATCGTGAGAGCTATCTTACGGCGCTCGAGCGCGTGCTGGTCGACGCTCATCTTGCCATGGGCGGCTCGGTGCTCACGCTGTTCACCAACAGGCGTGACATGGAGGAGCTGTACGATCGCGTCGAGCCCAAGATGGCTCGTGCGGGCCTGGAACTCAACTGCCAGCAGCGCAACTCATCTCCTCGTCGCCTGCGCGACCGGTTTATCAACGAGCCAACCTCATCGCTTTTTGCGCTTAAGGCCTTCTGGGAGGGGTTTGACGCCAGCGGCGAGACGCTGCGCTGCGTCATCATTCCCAAGCTGCCGTTCTCGAGCCCCACGGACCCGCTCTCGTGCGAGCGCAACCTGCGCGAAGACCGCGCTTGGGCGCGCTATTCGCTGCCTGAGGCAGTGCTCGAGGTCAAGCAGGCGGCCGGCCGCCTTATCCGCTCGTCGACCGATTGCGGCGTGCTGATTCTGGCCGACCCGCGCCTGGTGACGAAGGGCTACGGAAAGAAGTTCTTAACGTCGCTGCCCACGAGCTCCTACCAGCGCATCGAATCGGCGCAGATCGGGCACTATCTACAGCTGTGGCGTGCACGCCACGAGCGGCGGCGCTAAAGCGGACAGATGAGGGTTTTTGCCATATCGCACAGACGCTTTGACAGGGCGGGGTCATCCAAGATGCGGATGGCTCCGCCCGCTGCGATTATCTGGCTCAGCAGCCAACGCTCGGAGCCGTAATGTACGGTTACCGTTGCCATGTCTGTCCCGCTGCGCTCGATGAGGGTGATGCCGGCCCAGTCCAGATGCTCCGCCATATCGAATGGCATCAAGAGCTTTGCGCTACGCTGCGTCCGGGCAAGGGAATCGTGGAGGGATGCAACGTCCGGTGCGTGAGGCACGACGGAGTCTTCCGTCAAGGCGAGTCCCTCGATTTTATCCATGCGATAGGTGCGCTGCTCATCGACCGCGATGTCCCAGGCAATCAGATATGTTTGGTCGCCGTTTGCTGTAATGCGCAAGGGGTCGACCAGACGCTCGCGTGGCCGCGCATCGTCCATCGAGCGATACGAGATACGACAGCGAACACCGTCCTGAATGGCGCAGCTCAGCTGCTGCCAGTGCGACCCGTGGTTGACGGTGTCAAAGACGTGCTGGTTATAGCCGAGCTCTTCGGGTAGAAGAGCATGTCGAATTCGAGCCGCCGCCTGGGGCTCGATCCCCAACGATTCAAGTTCGTGGTTGAGCACAGCGCCCTCGGCGGCACTCAGGCGCAGCGGTAGTACACGCCCGGCGTCACCGGTGAGGACCACGCGCTCGCCGTGGCATTCGCAGATGATACGCGCACCCGATTCTCGGTCCGCGAGCGTCGAGACGATCTCGAGAATCTCGTCGAGCGACGCCCCCGTGATGTCAAAGCGACTGCAAATCTCGGTTCGTGTCATGCCGCTCTCGCCGGCGGCGTAGAGGGCCTCCATGATGTCGATGGCGCGCGAGAGCCTCTGCTCGCTGGTGAGTTTACGCACGGGCATGCTCGTGCACCGTCCTTTCAATGAGGTGGTTCCACGCCTGCTTGAGCGATTTGGGGGCCATGGGCCTCATGCCGTCCATGGCGTGGGCCATGCAAAATGAGGCGGCGGCTTCAAGATCGCGCACGTCAACGGTCCAAGTCCATCCCGAATCGGTGTGTGCGAGCTCACCTCGCCCGCGCGTGAGGCCGTTGATCATATCGATCTGCGTCTGCGGGGCGAACGAGAACGTAGCCGCAACGGGCGGGCGGTCGGCAAAATCGAATTCAAAGAACAGGTAGTCGTTGAGATTGAAGTCTGCAGGGATGGCGTAGGCCTTCGAAGGACGCCAAGCGCGAACGATACGGTCGCAGCGGAATGTCCTGATGTCGTCGGTGGCATTGTCGAGGCCGCAGAAGTACGCAACGCCCTCGCGCTCGAACATGCCGTAGACGCAGACGGTACGCTCTTTCTGCTCACCGCGTCCGTTCTGATATAAAAATCGCAGCGCGCATCGCTCGGCAAAGGCGCTCCATACCGCATCGACGGTGGGAGAGCGGCGGATCGGTGCTTCGTCCGCCGTCGTCCTGCCGGTGAGGTAGGCAATCTTGGAACGAATATCGGCAAGCGGCGCGGCAAAAGTGGATGAGCCGGCCGCTATTGTCTGGTCGATAGCGTTGAGCAGGATATCGGCGTCGTCTGCGGTGATGAGGCCGCCTGCCGCAAACGTGTGCTCGCGGTCGATTGTCCATGAGCTTTCCTCGGTCTCCTGCGCGCCGGCGGGGCGAACCTCCTTGATTAAGATGCCGCGTTCGAGCAGTTTGTCACGATCGCGCCGAAACTTGCGCTTATCCGAGTCGATATTGCCCGAGCCATATCCCAGGTCAGAATCCAAGACGATCTGCTCGGTCGTCAGCGGTTCGGGGGAGCTGTTGAGCACAAAGAAAAGATTGAGGATGCGCTGAGCCGTTTTATCGAAACTGGGCTCCGAATTCCCCTTTTTAATTGTCGCGGTCGCGTCGCTTGCCGTCATAGAGTCCTCGCATGAGAAGGTGGTTTGCTGCCATGATTTTAGTCCGATATGGAGATTAGGCTATATCCTTGTCCGCTCGGGGCGTTAAGATGGCCCGAATTCGGTCGTTTGCGCTCGCTCGGGGTATACTTTCGACTATATACGGTTCTAATGTGCATGCATTGGGCCTATTTGTCGGATTATGGATGTGGAGCGCACATGGCGAACACCCAGAACTATATTAACCACCTGCTGCAGAACACCGGCATCACGCCGGCATGCAGCGAAGAAGAGCGCTTGGCTGCCGAGGATATCGCTCAGATCTTCCGCAACCACGGCTTTGATCCCGAGGTTCAGGAGTTCAATGCCCCGGCGCCCAGCAGGTTGGCATTTGCCGTTACCGGTATTCTTGCGTTTGCCGGCGCCCTGCTGATGGGCATCGGTGGCGGCATCGGCTTGGTCGGCACCTTGCTGGCCATTGTCGGCGCCGTTCTTTACGTGCTCGAGCGCACGGGCCACCCCGTGGTTTCGCGCCTGGGCAAGACGGGCGTGAGCCAAAATGTCATCGCCTACCACAAGGCCTCGGGCCCGCTCGCGTCTCCGCGCAACCGCCCGGTGGTCGTTGTCGCACACTACGACTCTCCCCGTGCTGAGCTGCTCGCCCGCGAGCCCTATGCTTCGTATCGTGCGCTCATCGCCAAGCTGTTGCCCGTTGCCACGGTTGCCCCTGCTGCCGTTGCCATCTTGCGTATCCTGCCGCTCCCCGGCGCGCTCAAGGTTCTGCTGTGGATTGTCGCGATCCTCGCTTCCCTCGTTGCGCTCGCCAACGCGGCAAACATCATTTCTAACCGTTTTGTGCTTCCCTATACGTCCGGCGCAGTGTGCAACAAGTCTTCTGTCGCCGCTATGCTCGGCGTTATGGACAACGTTGCTCCCTTCCAGGGCGAAAACGAGTTTCCCGACGATGTTCCGTTCGATACCTATTTTGGGGAGCAGAAGCGTCGTGCCGAGGAGATGGCGCGCGCAGCAGCGGAGTATGCCGCGGCCCAACAGCAAAACGACTACGGCAACACCATCGAGTATGAAGAGCCTACCTACGCCGAGGACGAGTTCGGTCAGCCGATTGCTCCCGACGCTCAGACCGAGCCCGAACAGGGCGAGGCTTTCGACGAGCAGATCGAGGGCTTTGAGGGTGCGTCTGCCGACGAGACGCTGATTGGCGCCATCGTGCCCGAGGATCAGAATCAGGCTGTCCAGGCCGAAGAGTTCAATGACGAGGTTCCCACTGCCGAGCCGGCGGAGGAGCCTGTCGCGGCCGAGCCCGAGCCCAGGCTCTATCGCAATGCCGCCGGCAACATCCGCTTTGGTTCGGATGCCATCCGTGCGCTCGGAATGCTTCCCGAGTCCTGCACGCTCGATTACGAGGAAGGCGAGGAGCCGACGTTTGAGCCCGAGCCTGCCCCCGTCGTGACTGCATCTGCGCCCGTTGTCGCCGTGGATGATGAGTCTGCCGCGGTTGCCGCTGCCGTTGCCGAGCCCGAGGCGGTGTCCGCGATCGATCCCGCGGCAGGACTGGACATTTTGGCTCCCGCCGCGCCGGCGCAAGACGTTACGGACGAGCCTGACGACGATTACGCTGAACAGCCGAGGCGCGTGTCTTACGAGAGCGATACTGATTTCTCGGCCGAGATTCCCGCGGCAACGCCCCATGCCGATATTGCATCCGCGTTCTCTTCGATTGGCGCCAGCGCTTCCAACTTCTTTAAGGGTGCGCTTGCAAAGGGCAGGAAATTTGTCGACGATTTCGAGGGGAAGCGCGCTGCCGCACGCGAGGCTGCCGAGCAGGAGGCTATCGCTCAGCAGCAGGCAGCCGAGGCGGCACGTGAGCGCGCGGCGCAAGAGTTCGAGCAGAACGAGGCTATGCAGTCCGTGCCTGTCGACGCCGCCGAAGCTACGACGTCCTTTGAGTCCCAGCAACCGGCGTCCGCGGATGTTGTTGAGGCGACGACGTCTTTCGAGGCTCAGCAGCACGTCGATAGCACCATGTCGTTTGATGCCGCGCAGTTCGATTCCACGATAACGTTTGAAAAGCAAGGCACCGCGATTGCCGAGCCCCTTCCTGTTTCCGATGAGCAGGGCGACGCGGCAGACGATGACGAGCCTATTGATGCTGCCGAAATCCAAGATGCCGCCGAGGACGAGCCCGTCGAGGCCAACTGTGACGAAGAGCAATACGCGGCAGCCGAGCAAGATGATTCGACCGAGGTCGAGCAGGAGGAAGTGCCTGCGGTTTCCGAGGCTCCCGAGACAGATGAGTCGAGGCCTTACTCCACGCAGATTTTCACCATGCCGGCCCCGAGTGGTTCCGGTGCCACGGTTGCCGATGTTGCTCCCACCCAGGACGAAACGATCGATTCCCTTATGGCCCAGATTTCCTCCCAGGCATCACCACGTCCGCAGATGAATGTTCCCGATCCGGCGTCGGCTCCGTCGCCTGCACCTTCCTCGTCTCCGCTAGCTTCGGTCCCCGATCCGTCGCTGCCGTCGATGAAGCAGGCAAACGTTGCGTCTCGCACGTCGCTGTTCGACCTTCCCGACCCCTCCGCACAGGTCAACGACCCCTTTGCTACCGCTCAGGGTCCCGAACCCACATCGGCACCCGTTGCGCCTCCTAGGCCCGTTGCGTCGGGCGCACAGCCGATCGAGACCATTTCGGCTCCCGCCCCGGCGGCACCCAAGTCTCGCAAGCGCGGCCTGGGCGGCCTGTTCGGTCGTAAAAAGAAAAACGAACAGGACAGCATGAGTGACTGGCTGGGCGTCGAAGACGATTACGATGCCAAGAAGTCCGGTCGCGGCATCGGTTCGTGGGATAATTTCGAGGACGATAACGATGGCTGGAAGGGCGGCGCTACGTCTTCCGACGGCGCTTCTTCCGAAGATATGCTCTCGGCTGTTGCCTCTATGGGTGACGATGAGCTGCTCGGTCACGATATCTGGTTTGTGGCAACGGGCGCCTCGGATTGTGATGGCGCCGGTATGAAGGCCTTCTTGGCTTCGCATCGCGATAAGCTCCGCGGCGTATTCTTCATCAATCTTGAATCCGTCGGCGCCGGTAGGCTTTCGGTGGTGACGGTTGAGGGCGAACAGCAGCTGCTCAAGGGCGATCGCCGCATCATGAACCTGGTCAGCAAGGTGTGCAAGTCGTTCCATGTCGATTGTGGCGCGCTCGAGATGCCCTATGCCAAGACCGATGCCTATGCCGCGCTCGAGGCGAGCCGCCGAGCCCTCACCATCGCCGGCGTGGACGGCACGCGCCTGGCTTGTGCTCGTACCGAGGACGACCTGCCCCACAATGTCAACCCGACGAACATTGCCACGGTATCCGAGGTCGTGACCGAGGTTATCCGCCGTTCGTAGACGGAGCTCTAAGGAGTCAACGTGTTTTCGTATATTAAGCGCCATTGGCCTGTCTACGTGATTTTGACCTTGATTGCCATTGCGTTAGGGTTTGGAGCTGCCTACATCGTGGGCGCGAAGGGCTCGACCCCCGCCTCCGCAATCAGCGAAGAGGTGGAGCAAGAACAGAGCACGGGCGCCGATGGGATTCCTGAGTCCGAGCAGGCAATCGTTGATGGTGGATCTTCGTCTGCAGAGTAGATGCGGCGATTTAGATGATTGAAAGCGGGCGAGCCGGGGGACTGGCTC
>NZ_QRWD01000019.1:0-23551 GCF_003459505.1 Collinsella sp. AF20-14LB | reverse complement strand
CGGCCCCCCCCGCTTTTTCATCGCGCTAGCGCTTCTTTGGGATTGACCTAAGGCGAGCGAACCATAGGGCTGCGGCACCCGAGGTCAGGAGCGCGGTGATGCAAGCGGCGATGGGAGCTGATCCTGTTGCCGGTAGGTCCTGCGGTAGGGTACAGCGTTGAATGACACGGTCCTCGTCATGTGACTCAAGTTTATCGCCGCCGCCGTTGCGGCAAAGATCGACGCGTGCGCTGTTGGTGAGTGCAGTTTGGGGTGTATAAGCCGACGTTGCCTGCATGTGCACGACTGCGCCCCGAGCATCTGTGCCAAGGATTGCTTTGGCATCGTCAAGGTCGTCGTGCTCATCTTTGAGATCATCGCGGGTCCAAGAATCCGTATCGCTTCGAGTCGTAAAGTCGGCGGCTACCGCACCGTATTCAATGCGAATGCCCGTTACGACGGTATTGGATGCAAGGTCGAGTTCTTTCGCCTCGAGTGTGGCGGATTCCGTGGTCGAGACATCCGCCTTCCAGAGGTGCCAGCCGTCGTAATCGACGAGGCGGCAATCTTCACCCAGACTCTCTTTTACTTCGTCGGACTCAAGCCAAGGATTTTCGTGCCCATCGTCAAGCGTCGCGTTTGCCGGCTCATCGACGTCTGTCGAGTCCAACGGCGTCGTGCGATACCACACGTTGCACAGACCGTTGAGGTCGCCGATGGCGACGGGGGTTTCGATTGAGACGAATCTCGCCGTATCGTCCTCGGCGCACTCAAGATCATCGGTAATCGTAAACTCATCAACCCAAGTAGCGGAATCGTTTCGAGCATCGATGGTATAGGAGAAAAGTCCGTCCGTATTGGTTTGCATCGCGGCGCGGTTTTTTCCATCGCCGTTAGCCAACAGACCCTTCCCGATAGGTTGGACAAGTTCCTGACGCTTGTCGACCTGTCCTTTGATCTCGATGGGCGCATCCTTCATCGCGACGGATTGGACTTCTCCCGTATCCTTTATTTCAAACGTTATCTCCTCGGCAAGGTCATAGGTCCGCGGAGACATCGTTTCGCGCAACGAGTAGGTGCCGGGTGCAAGATGTTCGATGCAGTGCGGCTTGTCGGATGAGGTCCAGGAGTCTATTTCGGTTTTATCGGGACCATATAAGGTGAGCTGTGCGCCTTTCACTTCCTGCTCTCCGCTTGCATCGACCTTGGAGATATCAACCTTGGTGTAATCGTCGGATACGTTAAGCCGTGCTTCCACAACGGGTGTTTTCTGGTCGGCATAGGTAAGGTCGACGATATGGTGCGTCCGGTCGAGTAAGAAGCCGGTCGGCGCTTGAGTCTCGACAACCTCGTAGCGTGCGGTGCCAGATCCCAGCGGGAGGTCGTCCGCGCGTGCTTCTCCAGTTTCATCCGTCGTGACGGTAGCGACAGTCTCACCGTCGAGCGCGGCAATGCTACCGTCGGGGCGCACGATATCACCTGAGGCACGGATCTCAAAGATGGCGCCCGCGAGGCTGCTGCCGTCTACGGCATCGGTTTTAACGATCCTGATGTTTCCGGTCGCGGCGCGGTCATAATACGAGACGATTGCAACGGGCGTTAGGTTTATATCGGCGGGTATGTTTACCTCGATCTCTCCGCCGACAAGATAGGGCTCTTTGGCCGAGGTTTCGCGTACATAATAGGTGCCCGGCACGAGCGATTCGGGCAGTGTGACGGTGCCGGTCGCGTCAGTCGTAAAGGTGTCCATTACGTTATGTGCTGGATACCAGCATGTTTGTGAGACAGGTTTGTGATTGCTGTCGAGGAGTTGGAAGGTGAATCCGGCTAGGGGAACAGAAGCGCCTGTTTGGGCATCGCGTTTTACAATCTGGAGATGCGTCGACAGAGCGTGGTTGTCCACGATATATTGAAGCTCGGCGCCGTCGGAAATCTGATTGGCCTCGACGGTCCATTCCCCCGCACGTTTAAAACCCTCGGGGACGGTTTCCGGAACCTCACGAACCGTGTAGCCGGCGCGGTCGTATGGGACGGCTCCGTGGACACCGGCTGGTCGCTTGCCTGTGCCGAACCATGCTTCGGGCTGGTCTTTGGTGGAGGCAAAGCCATAGATGTTTGTAGTCAGTGTGCCAACAACCTGCTGAGAGCTGTTGCTCACAACCTCAAAGACAACATCTCCTGCCGGCTGCTCCAGGCCGGATTGATCGCTATTGCCGTAGTCCTTGAATTTGGAAATCTCAAGGTCAAACGCAATGGGGATATCGGAAACGCGAGATTCGATCTCGACCACGCCTGAATCGCCGAGTTGGTCGGCTCCAACGGCGTAAGACCAACTGTCACCGGAGGGCAAATAGCCCTCGGGGGCTTTTGACTCATAGATGGTAAAGGTTCCTAGGGGGACATCGGTGAGGGTAGCTCGACCGTTTTCATCGGTTGTGAGGGTTTGCGCCCATCCGGGGGTGGATTGCGACACGCACGTGAACTCTGCTCCCGCAAGTGAAGCTCCAGCCTGGGGTCCGGCATTCGTCGCGGCATCGAGTTTTACGACATGCAGGGTGATGGTGCCGGGTTGTTCATCAACGGCGACCTGTCCACCGTCATTCCCCGTGGTAAAGGCGATGCGATCACGACGGGGGACATAGCCGGCCGGCGCCTTTGTTTCAACTAGGTAGTATGCCGTGTTGGGCAGAAGTGCTGCCTGCGCTCGACCGTTGCTGTCCATCTGGATGGTGCCGACACGCGCGCCGCTGGCGCTCTCAAAAACATCGAATGTTGCCCCGTCAAACTGATAAGTATTGTTTCCGCTGGTAATGGCAGCGTTTGCAGACTGCTTTTGGAAGGAAACAGAGACCGCCGGCAGTACATAGAGCATGTCTTGACGTTTGCTGCCGCCCGATACGGCTCCCAGATAGCGCCGCGCGCGGTGCGGAGCGGCTTTGATGCTTCCTGATTTTGCGCTGTCGTGGAGCCATCGCGCAGCCGCCACGACTTCATTGTCGGCGGTAAAGTGTCCACTCTTGGTTTTGCCCTGAGCGGTCGTGTAGGAGTAGGTGCCGTCGACATGGGTAGTGCCGTTGAGCATCCATACGGCAAGCTGGGTGGCGGCGCGGGCGCGATCTGGTGAAAGATGGTAACCGCCAAACGACGTGGCGGTAGGATATCCGTGACAAACGATTGCCGCGAACTCGTCGTCGAGCCACACCCAGCCTTGATCAAAGTTGAGCCATGGGCCGCCCGGCTTGGTTGGGCCGGGGCGCTCCTGGTTCATGCAGTAGGCAATCGAGGCGTCTTGAGCTTCATACTTGCCGATGAAGAAGGGCCCACAATCATCGCTAATAGTGCGGAAGCCGAGCTGGTCGTAGCCATCGACGGCAAATGCGGCTCCCGGTGCCAGGCAGCCGAAAAGCAGGAAGAGGAGCAGGAGCAGCGGGCCTGTTGCGATTGCGCTGTGGACAGAGTGCGTGGGTGCGTTGGACATGGCTGCTCCTTATCCCTCGTGCGCCGCACGGGGAGGCTGCGACGCGTAGGATGAGGCTACCCCCGAGGTTCATGCGGGTAAGTACCGGAGCCTGACCAAAAGCTTGCCCAATTCCTGACAAATTGAGCTCAAATACAACAATCAAGCAAAAGCGCAGGTAGAAGATAGGGAGAACAGGAGGTCAAAGGTCCTCATCTCCACAATTGACGCGATTTTCAAACGAATCTCCACAGCTAAAACAAGTATCACCACCCTTGTATCGAACAAGACAACCGCGTTATACTAGCCAACACACAAGCGGGCATCGCCAAGTGGTAAGGCATCAGCTTCCCAAGCTGACACTCGCGGGTTCGAGTCCCGTTGCCCGCTCCAGTTAAGAGCACAAGCACGGCACCATCACGGTGCCGTGCTTTTTTCAATAAAGTGCCGGGACTCGAACCCGACAGGGTGCGAGCGTTAAATAAACGCGAAGCGTTTATAGCGAGCAGGCAAGGTCGCCGATAGGCGACCGCAGCCGGTGCGGATTTGCGAAGCAAATACGCGGGCGTCCCGTTGCCCGCTCCAATTCCAAAATGTTAGGTTAATGCCTGCTGCCCATACTCGCACCCGCGCACGGTACAATGGTTGAGTTACGACCAACGTGCCAATAACCAAAAAGGAGCCGCTATGATCGATCGCTATACCCGCCCGGAGATGGGACATATCTTCTCCCTCGAGAACAAGTATGCCATTTGGCAGGAGATCGAGGTTCTGGCCTGCGAGGCCCAGGCGGAGCTCGGCAAGATCGGCATTTCTAAAGACGAAGCCCAGTGGATCCGCGACCATGCCAACTTTGAGAAGGCGAAGGTCGATGAGATCGAGGAGGTCACGCGCCACGATGTCATCGCCTTCCTGACCAACATGAAGGAATATATCGACGCCGATGTTCCCGAGGGCGAGCCCAAGCCTAGTCGCTGGGTTCACTACGGTATGACCAGCTCCGATCTGGGCGACACGGCCCTGTGCTACCAGCTCACCCAGGCCTGCGACCTGATCATCGAGGACGTCAAGAAACTCGGCGATATCTGCAAGCGTCGTGCCTTCGAGGAGCGCAACACGCTCTGCGCCGGCCGCACTCATGGCATCCATGCCGAGCCGATGACCTTCGGCATGAAGTTTGGCTCTTGGGCCTGGGAGCTCAAGCGCGATCTGGACCGTCTTGAGGATGCCCGCAAGAACGTTGCCTTTGGCGCTATCTCTGGTGCCGTCGGTACCTATAGTTCCATCGAGCCGTTTGTCGAGGAATATGTCTGCGAGCACCTGGGTCTGGTTCACGATCCGCTGTCCACGCAGGTCATCAGCCGCGATCACCATGCCTACCTTGCCGGCGTTCTCGCCACCACCGCGGCCACCTGCGAGCGCATCGCTACCGAGGTCCGCAATCTGCAGAAGACCGATACGCTCGAGGCCGAGGAGCCGTTCCGCAAGGGTCAAAAGGGCAGCTCCGCCATGCCGCACAAGCGCAACCCGATCACCATGGAGAAGGTATGTGGCCTGTCACGCATCGTGAAGTCCAATGCCCAGGTTGCCTTCGACAATGTCGCCCTGTGGCATGAGCGCGACATTTCGCACTCCTCTGCCGAGCGCGTCGCCCAGGCCGATAGCTTTATCGCACTCGACCACATGTTCCAGTGCCTCATCCGTGTTATCGACGGCCTGCAGCTGTATCCGGCTCGCATGATGGCCAACCTCAACAAGACTCGCGGCCTCATCTTCTCCTCCAAGGTCCTGCTGGCCCTCGTCGATACGGGCATCACCCGCGAGGATGCCTATGCTATCGTGCAGGAAAACGCCATGGCTACCTGGCACGAGGTGCAGGATTGCGTCTCCGGTCCCACCTTTAAGGAGCGTCTCGAGGCCGACCCGCGCTGTACCGTCAGCCAGGAGAAGCTCGACGAGATTTTCGATCCGTGGGATTTCCTCACCCGTATCGACACGGTCTTCGATCGCCTGGAGCAGCTCGAGTTCTAACTGATCGATTGGGGACGAAGTCAAACTGATTTGTTTACTTTCGGCCTCCGTTGAAGCTCGGCCTTTCAGCCCAAGCCCCGTTGGTAACGCGTTTATCAACGGGGCTTTTGCGTGGGAGCGTCGGGAAAGTCACACTTCAGCGGATGATGGTATATTGCAGAAATGTCGCTTGCCGTTAATTTGCCCCTTCTGGCAAACATTAGCTTGCAAGTGCTCGTTGGGGGGGGGGTATCCTTAAGCCAATTATAAGGTGTGGGAGAATGCTGCGTTTTTTCACGAGAGATTGGACTTAGGGGAATGAGAAAAGGGTTTTGGAGGATAGCCGCAGGCATCTGCGTTGCTTTAACGGCGGCAACGTTTGGGCTGACGGTGGCCGCCCCGCATGCGGATGCTGTCATGCTGGAGTCGCAGGATGGTTCCATGGGTGCATCGTTTCTCCCATACGATTCGTCTACAGGCGATGTGTGGTCAGAATTTGATGTCGCTGTTGGACAGACGGTGAAAGGAAGGCTTTCCTTTTTTAATAAAAATCACGAATGGGCGCCCATTGACCCTAGTGATATCGATATCACATCGTCTGATGAGGATATCGCTAAAGTGAGCTATAAATCACGTGATTGGGTGTTGACAATTAGTCCCACCAAAGTCGGCACAACGACTATAACCATGAAGAGCAGGGCTGACGAGAGTTTAAACGGTTCTCTTAAGATTAAGAGCGTGGCTAATGTCAATCCAATTAAGGTGAGTTTCGTATCCTATGACCAATCCGGTGCGACGACAACGACTGCAACGCTGGGTTACACGGATGATTGTCCGCAAAAATGCGGGAACACGCACTATGCATTGCTAGAGGGGACAGTTTACGTTCGCCCCAAGGACGAGACCCGTGCGGCTACATATTTTGAAATAAAGGAAGATCCCTCAAAGGATTCCAAAGTTCAGGCAAGGGTGAATTCGAATTATTATTCATATGGAACTTCTGAGCTAAGCGCTTCTTTGCAACTCGAGGCGTTGGCGAAAGATGCAAAAGAGGCCAAGGTTCTTGTCGACTATTGCAACGGCGAGACCGAGACGAAGAAGCTATGTGATGTTGTAACCGAGAATCAGGAGCCTGGATTCAATGAGCGTGGGAACAAAAAACAAAAGATGCTGGTTGGGGACAGCTCTTATCTTTCTGCCATTCTCAACGTTTCCCCAAATGAAGCACTGAAGGCATGCCAGCGTGCACATTGGGATGCGCTCGTTAGCTCTGTAACCTATTCTCTAGAAAGCAGCGATGTTGTTGAGCTTACCGATGGTGAAAACTCGTTTAAGGCAATAAAGCCTGGCACCGTTAAGGCTCATGCTCGTGATGGCCTTGGCAATGACCATCCCTTTGAGATAGAGGTTGTCGACCCTGCGGAAGTGAGCCTTTCGAAGGCTAAGTTTGTGTCGAGCGATTATACATTTCCCTGTGAGGTCAGTTCAGATAGTATATCCAAAGATTGGCTTTGGCTGGAATGTGACAGGGGGTTTGAATATCCAAAGGGCGTGCTGAGCAAAAGCGCTGAGGAATTGATGGACTCCTATGCCGGCGCAAAGTATTCTTTCACTTCAGATAATCCCGATGTCCTCGAGGTAAAAGGACCGATGTTTAATGGTGGCAGTTACTTGGGGTATTTAGTGCCTCATAGTTACGGCGATGCAACGGTTTCAATGTACTTGGGTGGTCGTCTCTGCGACACTATGACCGTTCACGTCGTCAAGCCGGGCGAGGAACCTGCAAAAACTACGGTCTCCATTACGGATGGTTACTCAACATCTATGGACAAGGGCACGACTCAGCAGTTGAAGGCAAAGGTTTCCCCTGACGATAAGGCCAGTAAGGTTGTCTGGTCCTCTTCTAACGAGAGCGTCCTTACCGTCGATGGCAACGGTCTTGTTATCGCTGTCGGTGACGGTAATGCCACGATCACGGCAACAGTTGATGGAGTCTCTGCAACCACGGATACAATTACGGTAACCACTCCGGTAGTAAGGGTCTCGAGCGTCAGTCTCAGCGCGTCGAATCTTAAGCTTGCTGTGGGCGGTGAGCCCTCGACGTTGACCGCAACGGTTGAGCCCAACAATGCAACGAATAAGAATGTGTCCTGGTCTTCGAGCGACCCGGAGGTCGCCACGGTTGCGGACGGCGTCGTGACCCCGGTCAAGGCCGGTGCTGCCACGATCACCGTTACCACTGAGGACGGCGAGTATAGCGCCACGTGCAAGGTGACGGTTATTCAACCTGCAACGGGTATCACACTCGATAAGCAGAAGGTCACGCTTGTGGGCGCTGCAACCGAGCAGCTTAAGGCAACGGTCGTTCCCGCGGAGGCTGACCAGACGGTTGTCTGGAAGTCCAGTAACGACAGCGTCGCTACGGTCGATCAAACCGGCAAAGTGACGTCTGTTTCCAAGGGCGCCGCAACCATCACTGCTTCGACCGAAGATGGCACCTATTCTCAGGATTGCGCGGTGACCGTCTCTAATCCCGCAACGAGTCTTACAGTCGATCAGTCCTCCCTCAACCTTGCGAAGAGTGAAGAAGGTACCGTAAAAGCCTCTCTTGCCGGAGCCCTAGCAGGTGAGGTCGACGAGACCAAGCTCGCTCTGGATGACACGGGTGCTTCGAAGGCGTTTAAGGTCGTCGACAACGGCGATGGCTCCTACACCGTTGTCGCCCTCAAGACCGGTTCTGGTTCATTTGTCATCACTGCAGGGTCGCTCTCCCAGACCGTTTCGGTGAGCGTGACCAATCCCGCCCAGAAGGTTGAGCTCAACAAGACGAACCTTTCCTTTACCGTAGGCGACGCCTCCGCAAAGCTCTCCGCAACGGTGACTCCTGCAGATGCAGACGATACAACGGTGAGCTGGACCTCCAGCGACTCGTCGATCGCTACGGTCAAAGACGGCGTCGTGACGCCGCTTAAGGCCGGTACCGCCACGATCACCGCCACCTGTGGTGACAAAACAACGACCTGTACCGTTACTGTAGCGGCGAGGACCATTGCGGGCGTTGCAGGTAGCGACGGAACGGACGTTAGCGTAAGCGCCGAGAACAATGCCGCTGCCGGCATTGCCCAGAACAACAGCATCTCTCTTGTGGTCGAGGAACCGACAAATCTTACCGACGCCGCCAATGCTACAATTTCCGGCCTTGAGCAGGGGAGTACCAAGGTTGCCGATAAGCTCGATATCAAGCTTCTCAAGGACGGCGAGGTTATCGAGGACTACGAAGGCATGTCCTTCATCGTCCGTGTCAAGATGACTGCCGCCATGAAGGCGCTCACCAATCTCAAGGTGCTCTACGTTGCTGAGGATGGTTCCACCCAGGCTATGGATACGTGGATCGAGGGGGACTACCTCTGCTTCCGCACGAGCCACTTCTCGACGTACGTGGTGACGGGCGAGGAGGCCAATGGGGAGCCGGCTCAGCCTACGCAGCCCGTGACGCCGTCTCAGCCTGGTCAGCAGACGACGACCAAGGTGACCAAAAAGTCTACTAAGACTACTAAGGGTGCGCTCGCCAATACGGGCGATCAGGCCCCTGCCGTCGCCTTTATTATGGCCGTTGCCGGCGCTTCGCTGATTGCCTTCGCGCTTATGCGCAAACGTCTCGAGCGTTAGGGCGCCCCTCTCGTTTAAGCGCGACCTTTCAGTCCAAGCCCTGTTGGTAACTCGTCTTACTAACGGGGCTTTTCCGTTAAAGACTTCAGCCCGTGTGTCGCGTGCAGTGCGGCGCGTCGGAAACCGCCAGATACGCGGTCGGCGCCAACGGCCTGAACGAGGCAGCGGTCGGGGGTGCATTCGGGAGCAGCTGAGCTTCGAGTAGGGTTGACCTAATTCGACCGTTTGCCGATACATTTCAACCATTGGCGCCTTGCCCGTCTTGGGCAAGGCGCTTTTTTTCGCTGCTGTATCGGCCCCCGGTAATAAAATGAACTTCACTGCTGTTTCGATGAAAGGGGGCGCGTGCCCAGACGTATCAAGCGAGCCGCCATTGTCTCGTCTGTGCTCATACTCCTTGTTGCTGTCTGTGCGGTTGCCCTGACGTATACCGCTCGAAGCAGTTCTACCTCATCGAGTGAATCCGATAAAGATCTCCCGGTGCTCAAAATCGGCGTTACGGATAACGATCCCTATGTGTATACCGATATCGCGGGCGATTACGCCGGTATCGATATCGATATCGCCCGCGAGGCTTGCAAGCGTGCGGGAATCAAGCCGCAATTCATTGACATATCTTGGAATGATCGCGATCGCCTGCTCAAAAACGGCGAGATCGATTGCCTGTGGTGCGACTATTCGCCCTGTTATCGCGAAGACGAGTATTACTGGACTGAGCCGTATCTAACCTTGACGGTTTCGGTTGCCACCAAGAAAACGAGTGGTATCAAGTCCTTGGCGTATCTCGATGGCAGCAAGACTGTTGCGGTGATTTCCGGTTCGGTGAGTGAACGCCGATTGCTTGCAGGCGATCTGGAAATCTCGTCGGACGTGCATATCAAATCATATGGCTCCGCCGAACTCTGCAAAGCCGCCCTCGTCAAGGGGTATGTTGACTGTTGGATGGCGGACGCTCGGTCGCTTGATTGCCTTGGCGCTCAGTATCCCGGCCTGTATCGTGTGTTCGCCGACAATGTTATGACGGTTGACCTGGGCGTTGCGTTTAAGGACGGCTATGAGGGGGAGTACGTCAAAAACCTCAATACCGTGCTGTTCGAGATGGATCGAGATGGCACGACTGAGCGCATTGTGGGCAAGTACAAGGCGGGGGCGACGACGGACGGGCAAGGAGCGGAATCATGACAAATGATGAGCGCCGCTTACGCCGAAAGGCATTAGTCACCGCGGCTATCTGCGTTGTGGCCAGCGCTGTCCTGTTGGGTCTGCTGTATGTGGTCGGCACGCATCGCTGTCTCGATAAAACGCTTGGGTTTGGCCAGGAAACCATGGTGTTTTTAAAAAACGCCTGCGAAAAATATGACCGATATGAACAGGGAAGAAAAACCGAGGCGACGCACAATTTGGATGCCGCGCTCGAGTCGTTTGCGACGTTCTTGCCACCTGATCACGTTGAAGTCAACGATGACCTCGTCGAGGAGTACGTCCATACCGAGCACCTTTCGGGAATGTTGGTCATGGACGCCGACAGCCATATGACCGCTCATTACGATATTGACGGTCGCGATCCGCTGATGCTGTGGCGAGAGGAGCTGGCCTGTTCGTCGGTCGCATCGATGTATCGAGGATCCAAGGTGTCCTACTCGACGGTCGTTGAGCGTCGCGATGTCGATTTTGCCGTGAGTGTTGTTCCGTACGGTGATGGCGTAGCGCTGGGGTATCGATCGCTTGCGCCCGAGCCCGCCGATGATTATTCGTATACGATCGCCGACGTGCTCGTGAACAACACATTCCATCAGAGCCCAACGGTGTTCGTGATGCGCGATATGCAAATCGTTTCTTCAAACGATTCGACCGTCGATATAGTTCTCGCCCGGCTTCTTGCCGATAGCGGAATTGATTGGAAAGACGAAGGCTTAACACGTGTCGAATATCGGGGAAGTACCTGGTATGCCGTGCGTGCGGCGTATAAGGACTATCGCCTGTTTGCGCTCTATCCCAAATCTGAGGTCATGTCGGGTAGGATTTCATTTATCGCTGCCGGCGTACTGGCGTTCCTGGTGTTTTTGGTTGTAGTGCTGTTGGTGCGTATCGTCGCCGATCGTCGCAATTTGGCCGAAAAGGACAAGCAGCTCGGCATCATCAATGCCATCAGTTCCGCGTATGAGTCGACCCTCCTGTTGCATCTCGACACGCTCGAGATCGAGGGGATTAACATGTCGCCATCGGTGGCGAAGATATTTGACGAGCACGCCGAGGCATATGACTTTTTTGCAACGGTTTGCCGAGACATTGTGAGTCCCGAAAGTCGCGAGGCGGTCATGGAGCTCTTAGATATAAAGACGCTTCGGGATCGTATGGAGGGCGTGCCGTACTTGGATGCCGAGGTACGAGACTGCCGAGGTACGTGGTATTCGCTGCAGGTTGTTCCACAGCGCCGCGATGAGCAGGGTCGACTGGAATCGGTCGTCGTGGCGACGCATAACATCTCGATGACAAAGCGCGCCGAGGAGCTTTCTTTCCAGGACAAGCTGACGGGGCTTCGCAATAGAAATTACCTTGAGTCCCTTGGCGATGACTTGGTGAACGAGTCCCTGCCCGTGAGTGTGATCATGATGGACTGCAATTTCCTCAAGCATACCAATGATCTCTATGGTCACGAAATGGGCGATGAGCTGCTACGGCGTACGGCGTCTGTATTGAGGCGAACGGCAGGCGAGAAGTTTGTGCCTATGCGCATTGGTGGCGACGAGTTCTTGCTGATTTGCCCTCACACCGATCGCGAATCCGCATGTGAAGTAGTGCAAGATCTTCGCCTCAGCCTTGCTGCTGCGAGCGATGAGGTGCTGACAGTCAGTGCGTCGTTTGGCGTCGCGACGGCAGAGGCACCCGGTTATACACTGACCGAGATTTACCACATCGCTGACCACAACATGTATCAAGAGAAACGAAAAGTCCACGCTCGGGAAGCAGATTGCTAGTATTGCTACCGCCGGTTTGCGCATTGGGGAATGTTGAATCGGTGCCCGCGATACTTTATCGGTTCGGACGGGGATAATAGACGTCTGAAATTGCTTTACGAGAGGGGAACGCAATGATTAGTTTTGATTACAAGCCTCAGGGCGTATGCGCTCGCAATATCCACCTTGACCTGTCCGATGACGGCAGCAAGGTGGTGGGCGTCGAGTTTACCGGCGGCTGCAACGGCAATCTCAAGGCTATCTCTAAGCTGGTCGAGGGTGCTCCTGCTGATCGCGTGATTGAGGTTCTTGCCGGCAATACCTGCGGCATGAAGAAGACCTCTTGCGCCGATCAGCTTACGCGCGCCATCGAGGCCGCTCGCGCAGAGATCGCCTAATGGGCACCGCTGATCGCTTTAAGAATGGAATAACGCGTCGAGGTTTTGTACTGGGTGGCGCCGCTACCGGTGCTGCTGCCGTACTGGCCGGTTGCTCGAAAAAAACGGGCACGAGTGATGATGCCGCCGGCGAGCCGCAGGTTATCAAGGACGATTCGAAGATTGTCTCGATCACTGATGAGTACGAGGCAGTCGACATCGATCTTGAGCCGGCGGCTTCATGGACATTGCCCTTGGGTACGCTGCTGTACTACTGCGATGGTGACTACGCTGCCGCGATGATGGCGCCTGCTTCTGCCCTGCATGCCAATACGCTTGGTGTGCTCAACCTGGGCGATGGCTCGCTTACCACATTAATCGAGGATCCTATCGAGGGCACGGGATATGCATTTTACGATGTCCGTGCCGGCGATGGCGTGTTTGCGTGGGTTGAGATGAACTTTGCCAATTCATCGTGGAAGCTCTACGCTCAAAATCTGTCGGGCGCTTCGCTCTCTGGCGACGTGGTTGAGCTCGATCGGGGTGGCAAGGACTATGATCCGCCGCTCTTCACAGCGTATGGGTCGTCGGTCATCTGGTATAAGATGCCCTCGTCCGGCGGCAGCAAGACGAGTAACGATTCGTACTGCTACCGTCAGTCGCCCAGCGAGTCCAAGCCTGAGACTATTTGGAAGTCGACGGGGCGCCTCGCATCCGCCCCGCGTGTGAGCGACGGCATCCTGACCATCTCGCCCCGCGTGCACAATGATGAGGGCGTCTATTACGGTATGACGGCGATCGACCTGACTGACGGCAACAACACGAAGCGAGCTCAGCTGGTGCTTCCTTCGTCGGTTTCGCCTTTCGAGGCCGTGTATATGGGCGACACCTTCGTGTTCTCCATTGAGGCGACGTATAGTGGCGTGGGCAGCTTGGGCAACATGGGCACGTATATCGGTAATGAGGGAGGGCCGTACCTCTTCCTGTCACGCGAGCCGCTCGCATGTGCGGCTGGCAAGAAGAATAAATACCTTGTTAAGGTGCAGGCATCGCATTTCCTGATCGACACCTCTGCCAAGACCTATGGCTCGCTGCTGTCGCCCGACCGCGCTTTGGAGTATGGCGATTATCCAGCTACGGCGGGAAAATCGGACTCATTCCTTACGTACGCCACGGTGCGCAACAGCCAGGGTATACCCGAGACGGTCACCGCACGCCTATTCTCTCTTTAAGCTTAGAGGGGTTAAAAAGGCGCCAACAGGGGAATAAACGTGTTGTAATTGTGAGTACCGCCCGCCGAGCTGCCGCGTCATAGTGGCATCCGGCGGGCTCAGGTGCGTTAAAATGGGCTTGTTCTTAGCTGATTGAGACAGGGGGGCCGTGTTATGGCTTCAGATGCAAAAAAGATTCTGCTGGTCGAGGATGAGAAGGCAATCCGTGACGCCGTCGCTGCCTATCTCGAGCGCGAAGGCTACTGGGTTGTGGGTGTCGGCGACGGCCAGTCCGCGATCGAGGAGTTCGAGAAGCATCAGTTTGACCTGGTCGTGCTCGACCTTATGCTCCCCAAGATCCCCGGCGAGCGCGTTTGCCGCACCATTCGCGATACCTCGGATGTCCCCATCATCATGCTGACTGCCAAGGGCGAGATCGAGGACCGTATTATCGGTCTTGAGCTCGGCGCCGACGACTATCTGATTAAGCCGTTCTCGCCGCGCGAGCTTGTCGCGCGCGTACGCGCCTTGTTCCGCCGTGCCCATCAGGCCGACGAGCCAGCCGTCGAGGTACTCGACTTCGGCGATCTGGTCATCGATATCTCGGGCCACAAGATTTTGGTCGAGGGCAAGGAAGTCGACCTGACGGCTTCCGAGTTTAAGCTGCTCACCACGCTTGCCCGTCACCCCGGTCGCGTCTACAACCGCATGGAGCTGGTCGAGAAGGTGCTCGGCTACGACTTTGAGGGCTATGAGCGCACCATCGATAGCCACGTGAAGAACCTTCGCGCCAAGCTGGGCGATGATCCCAAGAAGCCCAAGTGGCTCTACACCGTCCACGGTGTCGGCTATCGCTTCGAGGCTCCGGCCAAGACCGATAAGTCGGACGAGAAATAGGGAAATCACATATGACACCTGCGCGCTTTGAAATCGGACAAAAGCACAAGCAGGAGAGCGAGGCGGGTTCCAAGGCTAGTTGGAACACGCCTCGTTCCGATTCACGGCCAACGATGAGCTATCCCTCGCGCATGGCACTTGCTTTTGCTCTGACATCGCTCATGACGGTATTGGTGCTGGTGGGCGTGGTCTCTGTTGTGTGGGGCACGGTCTTTTCGGATTACACGCGCTCCAATATCGTCGAGATCGCCAATTCTGCTGCCGAAAAGCTTGCGACGTCGTATGAGGAAAACGGCAACTGGACTGCGGGCGAGCTGCGCACGGTCGCGACATCGAGTTTGGTATCCGACGACCTGAGTATGCAGGTCGTCAACAAGAAGGGCGTTGTCGTCTATGACGACTCATGGCCTTCGGCAAGCGCGACCGCCGATGTGCGCGAGAGCGAATCGGCGTCGAGCAGCTCGAGCGGTAAAAAAGCATCGCATAGCCCGGTCTCGTCTGCTCCAACCGACTCCGATAGCGTTGCCAACGTCGAAATCATAACGTCTTCGGGCGAGCATGTCGGACAGGTAAAGCTATGGGCCATCGGCTCCGATGCCTTGCTCACCAAGGCGGATTCTGCATTTAGGGAGAAGACCTTTAACGCCATGGCCCTCGCCGCGGTTGTTGCAATCTGCATTTCGGTCGTTATCGGATCGCTCGTGTCGCGCATGCTCACCAAGCCGATTCATCGTATTACGAGCACGGCCAAGCAAATTCGCGATGGCGATCTGTCCGCTCGTACTGGTTTGCGCGGTGATGACGAGATTGATCAGCTGGGTGAGACCTTCGATGAGATGGCCACTTCGCTCGAGAAGGATATGAAACACGAGAAGCGCCTGACCTCAGACGTGGCTCACGAACTTCGTACTCCGCTTATGGCCATGCTCGCGACAGTCGAAGCCATGCAGGATGGGGTGTATCCCACCGACGACGAGCATCTGGAAACCGTTGCATCCGAGACACGTCGCCTGGCCCGTCTGGTGCAGCAGATGCTCGATCTATCGCGCATGGAAAACAGCACAGCGCCGCTCAACCTTGAGCCGGTGGACATGGTTCCCTTCGTGCGTTCCATCGTCAACGCTCAGGAGCGCCTGTTTGTTGACCGCGATCTGCGCTTGCGCTTTGCAGATGAAACCCAGGGTCACGACGATGTCGTCGAGGCCGATCCCGACATGATCACGCAATGCGTCATCAACCTTTTGAGTAACGCCATGCGCTATACCCCCGAGGGGGGTTGGGTCGTGGTGTCGGTGCTCAGTGACCGCAAGCACGTCGATATCGCGGTTTCGGATACGGGCATCGGTATCGCCAAGGATGATTTGTCGCGCATCTTCGGTCGTTTTTGGCGTGCCGACGCCAGCCGCGCCCGCGAAGCGGGTGGCCTGGGCGTGGGTCTCGCCGTGACTAAACAGATCGTCGAGCGCCATCATGGCTACATTTCCGTGGAGTCGGAGCTTGGAAAGGGTACGACTTTTACGATTCATCTGCCTCGCGAGCACACGGCGGACGCGGCATCTACTACAATGGAGCACTAGCTTTTCGCTATTCGGTGAAGGAGGGGTTTCGTCCCTGCCGCTCCGAATTTGCGAAAACGTGCGGGAAAGAACCCGCATTACTGTCGTATTTTGGTAAGGAGTGACTCACGTGACAACGATGGAGCGTCGTCCGGATTCCCGTGGCAAGGTTCGTGATATCTACGATGCCGGTGAAAACCTGCTGATGGTCGCCACCGACCGCATTTCTGCGTTCGACTTCATTCTTCCCGACGAGATTCCGTTTAAGGGAGAGGTGCTCAACCGCATCTCGGCATTCTGGTTCGATAAGTTTGCCGACATCGTTCCCAACCACCTCGTTTCCATCGACCCGGCGGATTTCCCCGAGGAGTTTGCCGAGTATCGTGACTACCTCGCAGGCCGCGCCATGCTGGTCAAGAAGGCCCAGACGATTCCTATCGAGTGCATCGTCCGCGGCTATCTGACCGGTTCGGGCAAGAAGACCTATGACGAGAACGGCACCGTCTGCGGCATCCAGCTGCCTGAGGGCCTGACCGAGGCTTCCAAGCTTCCTGAGCCGCTGTTCACGCCGTCCACGAAGGCCGAGATCGGTGACCACGACGAGAACATCTCGTTCGAGCGTTGCTGCGAGATCGTGGGCGAGGACATCGCCACGCAGATTCGCGACCTTTCCCTCAAGATCTACAAGGCCGCTGCCGAGTACGCCGCGACCCGTGGCATCATCATTGCCGACACCAAGTTCGAGTTTGGTGTCATCGATGGCAAGGTCACGCTGATCGACGAGTGCCTCACGCCCGATTCCAGCCGTTTCTGGCCTGCTGCCAGCTACGAGGAGGGCAAGATCCAGCCCAGCTACGACAAACAATTCGTCCGCAATTGGCTCAAGGCCAACTGGGATATGACGGGGGAGACCCCGCACCTGCCCGCCGAGGTCATCGATGGCACGTCCGAGCGCTATCGCGAGGCCTTCCAGATCATCACGGGCTCCCAGTTCACAAGCATGAAGGAGAACGCATAAGTGAGTACCCGTAGCGCCACGAACAAGCGCACGCAATCCCACGAGGTTACCGGGGTTGCGCGCAAGTCCGCCGCATCTGCTAAGCCTGCCCGTCAGGCAGCGAGCTCTGTCCGCGTCGTGCCGGCTTCGTCTAAGGCACGCCGCAAAGAGCTCGAGAAGGGCGAGAACCTCGAGGGCCTCTCTAAAGAGGAGAAGCGCGCCCGCAAGGCTAAGCAGCGCGCCAAGGAGGACCGCATCTACACGGTGTCGAATATCCTTCTCAAGCAGGATGAGGACTACACCAAGCGCCGCCGTATTTGGTGGGCTGTGCTCGCTATCGGCATGGTGCTCGTCGTGGCAATCGGGGCTTCGCTCTACTTCGCTCCCGGCGGCACGGTGTCCAGTCCTGTTCAGATGGTCGGCATCGTTTTGTCCTATGTCATCATCCTGGGTGACTTTATCTACGACTTCGTTCGTATTCGTCCCTTGCGTAACATGTATCGCGCGCAGGCCGAGGGCATGTCCGAGAACAAGCTCAACGCTCTTATCGAGCGCGCAGCTGCCGAGGAGGATAAAAAGGACTCCAAGAAGAAGTAGCGTTTGCATTCACACTTATCGCTAAGATATAAGGCGCGTCGTTTTTGCGGCGCGCCTTATTATTGTCCTATAGATAGATGGAGTGGCACATGATTCGAGCTGCCCTGACGGTCGAAGAAGCTCTGGAGGGCATGAAGGCCCTGGAGCCCAAGATTAAAAACTATGCGCGCCTGGTTGTCCGCAAAGGCGTAAACGTCAAGCCCGGCCAGGAGGTTGTCGTTCAGTCTCCGGTCGAGTGCGCGCCTTTTGCCCGCGTGGTGGTCGCGGAGGCTTATGCCGCCGGCGCTGGCCACGTGACGGTCATTTGGGCCGATGATGCCGTGACGAGGCTCACGTACGAGCATGTCGATAAAAGCTATTTTGAGCAGACGCCCGAGTGGAAGCGCCTGCAGTTGGATTCCCTGGCCCAGGATGGCGCCTGCTTTATCTTTATTGAGGGTGCGGATCCTGCAGCCCTCAAGGGCATCGATCCAGCCAAGCCGGCCGCGGCATCCAAGGCGAGGAATACGCAGTGCAAAGCTTTCCGCCGTGGACTGGATTACAACATCAATCCGTGGTGCATCGCCGGCGCTCCGGTCGTGGCTTGGGCGCACGAGGTGTTCCCGGGAGACGCCGATGAGGTTGCAATCTATAAGCTATGGAATGCGATTCTGCACACCGCTCGTGCCGATGGCCAGGACCCGGAGAGCGACTGGGAGCTTCATGACGCGGCGTTCGAAAAGAACCTGCGTTTCCTGAACGACAATCGTTTTGACCGCCTGCATTACACCGCGGAAAATGGAACCGATCTGACGATTGGCATGACGAAGGGTCACGAGTGGGCCGGCGGCAAGGGCAAGACGCCCGATGGACACCCCTTCTTCCCCAACATTCCCACCGAGGAAGTCTTCACCTCGCCTGATCGTATGCGCGCCGACGGTATCGTGTACTCGGCCATGCCGCTCATTCACCACGGTAACAAGGTCGACGATTTTTGGATTAAGTTCGAGGCCGGCCGCGTAGCGGACTACGATGCCCGCGTGGGCAAGGCGACGCTTGCGAGCATCATTGACACCGATGAAGGTGCCGCTCATCTGGGTGAGGTCGCGCTTATCTCCAAGAACACGCCGATCCGTGAAAGTGGCGTTTTGTTCTATGACACGCTCTATGATGAGAACGCCAGCTGCCATCTCGCGCTAGGTGTCGGTTTCCCCGAATGTATCGAGGGTGGGTATGACATGTCCAAGGAAGAGCTCCTGGAGCATGGCGTTAACGTCTCGAGCACGCACGTCGATTTTATGATTGGCACGGACGACATCGATATTACGGGCATTACGCCTGATGGACGTGAAGTTGTGATTTTCCAGAACGGCCAATGGAGTTGGGAATAGTCCCAGACCGTGGTACAATGCCACCCGCGGGCCGTTAGCTCAGCTGGCAGAGCAGGGGACTTTTAATCCCAAGGTCCAGGGTTCGAACCCCTGACGGCCCACCATAGTTTATGCAGGTCAGAGACGGTGTTGTCTCTGACCTTTTTCTTTGTGTACCCCGCGAGTACCCAAAACGGTACCCCTCAAAACACGTGGATTCCACAATTCCATCCTGTCCGTAGGGGGCCATAGCGTCCCGATGGTCGGACGGATGGATTGTTGCTGATGCATCCATCCATCCGTCCGAAGGGGGCGGGAGACGGCTCGAGCAGAGGGTGAGCGTTCTGCTCACTTTCGATAGCCGTAGGGGCTCCTTGGGTAGCCCCAGGCTGTCGGAAGGGAGTTGAACGCTCGCGTCGGTGCGGTCGCGTGTGCCGTGCGGTTTCGATTCCCCCAACGGCTTGATTTACGCTTAAAACATCGCCACTGCCCATATATCTTTATATATATCTTTAAATAATAGGAAAGTAACGTGACGTTACACTTGCAGGCTGATTACCAGCGCTAATGTACGTCTGTCGCCTGCATCAAAGGGTGGGTCTAATAGTAACTTCACGTTACTCCCGAGTAACATGAAGTTACTATTAGGTGTAACGTGAAGTTACTCTTTGAGCAACGTGACGTTACGGTTGGGGTGTAACGTCACGTTACCATTAGACCCACCCTATAGGATGCAAACTGCCACCGCGCAGAAAAGCGCGGCGGCTGGTTAATCGTGCCACCCTTTAGACTTAACGGCGGCGAGAATCGCGGCATATCGAAGATGCATTACTCCGTCCGTAATGACGATTAGGCCTCGGTTCAAGAGCGCTTTACGAGCGCGGCAAACACTTGGCCTTTGCGTTCCAAAGAAAGACGCAAGCTCAACATCGCTTCCTTTAAGGCCTGGAACGGAATACTTCCGCCGGCGTCCATAACGCTCCCAGTAGCGTATTTGCAGCAAAATCTCGAGCTCAAGCTGACCATTTGCCACCAGATACAGCCAGCGGTCGGTCTTGTCTTTATTCAAAAGTGTGCGGGCGTCGTTCTCTGCTTTGCTCGCTTCGGCACAGATTTGTGGCGGTTCCGCTCCGCTGAGCTGTGCGAAACGTTCACGTGATATAGTGGTTTCAATTCGAATTGCATCCTGCGTGGTGTTTGGCGCCGTCGGAATCGTTACTTCCGACGGCACTTCTTTTTTGGGCGGGTCGTCGCTCACTGTTGTCACCTCCGTTTCTTTTTACCGCGTGGGCGCCCGCCGCGGGTGCCGCCTACAATCATCTTTCCGTGGCGGACCACCGTGGCGTTGATTGCGGGCAGCATAAGCCATTCATCCTCGGTGGCAAACGCGAGTCCTGCCGCTATCAGAGCGTTGACGTGCTCGGCTGCAACGGTCGACTTGCCTTGCTTGTCAAACAGCCATTGCGCCAACAGGCCATAATCGAGCGGCAATGCGTGCCCTTTGTGCCGAGACGCCAAGGAGCATAGGCCCAACCAAACACCCATATCGGCGTATGCCTTGGGGCCTCGGGCGGCGCGGAGACGCCTAAATTCTTCGCTGTTGGATATAGGCATATTGAGTTGCATGGAAGGCAGTTGCACTGACCAAGCGGCTTTGATTGCTTCTAAATTGGAAATATCGCGCCCCATTACGCCGCACCCTTATCGCGAAGGCCGCAGACACTTAGCAAGTCATCGCGATTGATCTTCCAGCATCGGCCGATCTGGACCCCTCGAATATCGTTGCGCTCGACCATGCGAATCAAGTGCTTGGCACTGATGCCCACGGCGGCTTCGGCGGTCGATGGCGTTATTAGCAATGGTAGCGAACCATACTCTCCGGCACGGAAACGCTCGACGATTGCTTGCTCTGACTTGCGCATGTTTGGTGCTCCTTTCTAGCCCGTTCTGGGCTGTTAAGACTGGGCGGCGTTTGCCGCTACAAATAGACTAAATTGGCTATGAACCCCGTGCGCACCTATTTGGTGCCAAGCGGTGCCAAATGGTGACAGGCCCTAGCGCGCGGGCTTGTTTCCTTTTTGAACCTGTGGTTACGAGGACGGGGGTTTCGCCCCGCGGGGCGCCGGGTTTTAGGGCAGAGCCCTAGCAAGCGCCGAACCGTAGGTTTCGGCGTGTACGCTACCGGGCAAAACGCAGTTTTGTACGGCAGCGTACGACTCTTGCGTATTTCAAAAAACTACCCTTACGGCCATTTCGCCCGACTTCGTCTATCCCGCTCCAAACGGTGGGTTTCCGTGCTCGGGCCCGCCTTTCGCCTTCGCCGAAAGGCGGGCCTTATGAGGGATCGTCTAGGGATGCTTTTTCAAGGTTGGCAAGCATCCATCCCATGACCTTGTCCTCATCCAGTTCGAGATAGATTCGACAACCTTCTTCGTCCCTGTTGCGATAGGGCTTCGAGCGCCTGACAACATAGCCTGCCCTTTCCAACTGGTCTGCCAAGCAGCTGGCCTCAGCGGTTTCGCCGCTTATCCTGAATTCGAGCATGGTTCACCTCCGTTTCATTGTCCCAATAGTCCGACTAGTCTTATTAGAAAACAGCTGTCTAGCTGGTCTTTTGTTCAAATAAAAGCCGATTTGCGGCTCTGAAAATAAGCGGTCGGAGCCGATGGGCGGCCGCTGTATTTTCGTGTCAAAAATCGGCACCTGAGGGCCGCAGAGGTCTATTCGCCGCTCGCTCGCAGTTCCAGTATTTCAGCCACGGGCGGTGCCGCCGTCATCGTTGCCGCCACGGCATCCATCGCCGTTCGTTTCGCCTGGGCGTTTACGCCCGTGTAAATGTTGAGCGTCATGGCGGCGTTGGCATGGCCCAGGAGCGAGGACACGGACTTGATGTCCGTCCCCGCGAGGATCGCTGCGGTAGCGAACGTGTGGCGCAGGTCGTGGAACTTGGGCGGCTCGCCCTCCGAGCCCACCAGCCCCAGCTGTCGAACCGTGACGGCCCAGTGACGCGACAGGCGCTCAGGGGCCATGAACTCTCCGTCAGGACCGCCCAACACGAACATCGACTGCTCGAATGGCACGCCCGCCTTAAAGCACTCGGCTCGCGCGGCGGTCAGGCGGCGAGTAAGGATCCCCGTGACTTCATCGGGCATGGGAATGCTCCTGCGACTTCCGCCGTTCTTGGGTTCCTTCTCGTAATGCCCGTTTTCTCCAAACCCGATGGAAGCTTTGACGTGCAGCATCTTTTGTCCGAAATCAACGTTGCGCCACCTGAGCGCAAGCAGCTCGCCACGCCGCATACCCGTGAGCAGTGCGAGGTAGATACCAACGTTTTCGGGACAATCTCGGGCGATTGAGAGGAACGTGAGCAGCCGTCCTCGCTCTCGTTCGTCCAGCGCGTTGGGCTCACGGTGACGGGCTTTAGGCACGCGCACGCAGTCCACGGGGGAGTAGTCGATCACGCGGAGCCTGCCAACGGCGTCGCGGTATGCGGCCTTGAGTAGCGTCACGCTTTTGCGAATGGTGGATGGCTTGTAGCCCTCCTCAACGGCCCAGTTAATCCAGTTCTGAGCTGCGGTTACGTCTAACGAGTCGAATTCGATGCCGCCGATTCTGCGCTCAACAAGTCGCGCGGCACCGCGGTAGTCGTAGACGGTCGAGGACTCAATTGAGCCGGATGCACTGAGCATGTCGATATAGCCGTCTAGCAGGTCTTTTACGGTCTTATGTGCCATGCTGCCGAGCTTGAGCTTCTTCTGCGCAAGATCCTCCATCTCCTCGCGCCATTCCTTCAGCTCGGCCTGGGCTGCACGTTTCGATTTGGCGGCCATGACCTTGCTGACCTGCCCGTACGTCCCGTCCCGCTTCTTAAACTTCAGGCGCCCGCGCCATCCACCGTTGCGGTATGGCAGAAGGCAGGAGGAGGTGTAGTAGCGCTTTGGCTTCATCGATACCCCACAATCGCGGTGTGTACCCGCTGCGTACCGCGCGGAGTACCCGTGTTGAATAAACCCGCTCAGGCCGTGCAGTCCGTCTAGTCGAACGAAACCGCAGGTCAGAGTTGGTGTACGGTATCACTGTCCAAGCGTTAAATCAAACGAGGTGCGGCTTTTAATCCCAAGGTCCAGGGTTCGAACCCCTGACGGCCCACCATAGAATGGAAAAGCGACTGGTGGATGCCGGCCGCTTTTTTGTTGCCGCGCCACGGGTTCGAACCCGAACTTCTCTATATATAAGAACGCTTGGCGAACAAAACCTGCCTTTTACCGACGGGAAACAAATAGCTGATGCTTTTGGAGTAAAGTGGCGCTCCAGAGATGACCGATGCCTTAACATCTATAAACCAGCTGGTCATCGCCAATATCAGAAGCCAATGCTTCAGTTTTAACCTCAGTGACGTGACTGAGGGACCTATTCATTTGTGAACAAAATATGGAGTGCGCGATTCCCGCCCACGGCGCCCCTCCGGTCTGGCAATATATCTCCTTGCCGCGCG
>NZ_QRWD01000018.1 GCF_003459505.1 Collinsella sp. AF20-14LB | reverse complement strand
CCCCCGCCCCGCCGAACCTCGTGCGCCGCGACTTCCGCTCGGCCCTGCCGAACTTCCTGTGGCTCACCGACATAACCGAGTTCAGGCTGCCGACGGGCCGCAAGGTGTACCTGTCCGCCATCAGGGACTGCTTCGACTCCTCGGTCGTCGCCTGGCGGGCGGGCGAGCACCCGGACGCAGGACTCGCGAACTCGACGCTGTCGGACGCGTGCTCCCGGCTGGCGCCCGGTGAGCGCCCCGTGATCCACTCCGACCGCGGCGTGCACTACCGCTGGCCGGGCTGGATATCGATATGCGAGCGGAACGGCCTGGTCAGGAGCATGTCGGCCAAGGGCTGCAGCCCCGACAACGCCGCGATGGAGGGCTTCTTCGGCCCGCTCAAGAAGGAGTTCTTCCACGGGAGGGACTGGTCCGGCTGGTCGCCCGGGGAGTTCATCGAGGCCCTCGGCGCGTGGATAGGGCGCTTCAACTCCGAGCGGGCAAGCGACGCGCTCGGTGGCGCGACGCCGGACGGCTACCGGTCGTCGCTGGGGATGGAGTGGGAAGGGTAAACTGGACTTTCTTTTAAGGATCCTCAAGCATATTGTCGCTCGTATTCCACTGGAGACATGTAGCCCAAGGTGGAATGCATGCGCACCCTATTGTAATAGAGCTCTATGTACCTGAAGATGTCCTGCTTGGCCTCGCCCCTCGTCCTATAGCTCCTCTCTTTCACCAATTCCCTTTTCAGCGTCTTGAAGAATGACTCGGCCACCGCGTTGTCCAGCGGTGTGCCGGGCCTTGACACCGACTGGACTATGCCATGTGAGTCCAGGCATCGTTGGAAGGAACGGGAGGTGTACTGCACGCCTTGATCGTCATGGAAGACAAGGCTGCCGTCATCTGGCGGATCCTCCCTGCCAACCGCCTGCTCTATCGCATCGATCGCAACCTTCTCGGTGATGCGCTCGGACATCGACCAGCCCACGACCTTGCGGGAGAAGGCGTCTATCACGGCTGCGAGATAGAGCCACCCTTCGCTTGTGGGTATGTAGGTGATGTCGCCCACCCAAAGCCTGTTGCGCTCGCCCACGGTGAAAGCGCGCTCTACCAGATTCAACCGAGGGTCTCCTGGCTCAACCTTCTTCCGGATGCGGTGCTTTCGGGTCGTGCCCTTTCCGGCAAGTCCGAGCTTTTGCATGATACGGAGCACGCGCTTCTCGCTCACGACGATGCCGCTTTTTCGCAGTTCGCGATTGATGCGCCGATAGCCGTAACGGCCCTTGTGCCGATGGAAAGCTTCGACGACGAACCCTTCGAGCGCCTCTCGCTCTATCTGGGCGTTGGATTTCTTACGGCCGAGATACTCGTAAAAACCGGATTTCGAGACTTTCATCAGCCCGCATGCCTTCTTGATGGGGCCGACCTCGCCCCTATGCTCTTCGAGGAACTCAAACCTCACGCATGGTCTTGACTCAAGAAGGCCCGGAAATTTTTTAGTATCTCGTTCTCGCGCTCGAGCTCCTCGACCTTCTTCTTGAGCTTCACGATCTCGTAGTCCTTGTTGATCTTCGGGGATCCGTTTCCGGGGAATGCGTCGTCTCCCATCTCCTCGTATTCGCAGGCCCATCTTCTTAGCGTCGAGTCCTTTATGCCGAGTTCTTCCGATAGGTCTTTGACCGTCATTTCCCTGGACAGGACCACCTTTGCCGCCGAAACCTTGAACTGCTTGTCGTATCGCTTTCTTCTTTGGGTCATCTTGAACACCTTTCGCTCTTAATTTGGTGTCCAATTCATCATACCCACTCCAGGATGGCCGCGATTTAGCGGTCCAGGAAATCGTCCGCAGTCCCCTCGAATTTCTGGATGCGGTTTCCCAATAGTGGCCAATGCGGAAACGGCATTCCGCCCATTGGTGCAAAGTAACCTGACCCCTTTGCGCTAACCGACAACGAGGACAAGCAGGTGGCGGTCCGTCCCTGGATTCGCCTAGCCTTCCGCTTTTTGGAGCGCCATCTGTAAGAGGACCGGCCCCATCCCGGCTCTCATAACTTGCGGTGAAATAGTTCCTATTTTTGCAGGTTAAAGCCTCAAACAGGAACTACTCCACCGCAACTTCGCTTTGATTTGTTGGGGGCGGAGCCTACCAAACGGTGAACTGGGCGTTCTCCGTGTTCCAATGGACATCGCGAACGTAGTCTCGCACGCCCGCTGCATCTCGCGCTTCGAAGAGCTCAAGAATATGAGCATGCTCGGCATTGGCTATGCCCAGCAGCTTGCACGCTGTCTCCTGATCGACGGTCTCGTAATCGCGCTTTATAAAGCAGCGCTCGAGTTGCGAAATCATGTCGCGCAGACGGTCGTTGCCGCAGCGGTTGAAGTACGTGAGGTGAAAGTCCCGCTGAATGTCGTCGTACTTTCGGATAAGGCCGCCTTGGATCGCAAGGTCCATGGACCCAACCAAAAACTTCAGCTGCATGATGTCCTCGTCGGTTAGGAGAGGGCAGGCGAGGTATGCCGCCTGCCCGTCGAGAGGCCCCATAATCTCAAAGACTTCAACGGCGTTTTGCTGATCGAACCCTCGGACGCGGAATCCGCGGCGGGGGAGATTGTCCAGATAGCCGTCGCTTGCCAGCTGGATGAGCGCCTCGCGAACCGGCGTGCGCGACACGCCCATGGCATCGCAGATCGCCTGCTCGCTCACGCGGTCGCCGGCCGAAAGCTCGCCGGCGTCTATGCGACTCGAAATATAGTCGTATACATGATCCTTCAAGGGTCTTCGGAGTGTTTCCATGAGCTTATATTCCTCAACTGTATATTTTCAAAAATAAATACGTTTCGCCTGAATAGGCTAATTGAATTATAGAACGACCAGTTAAATTGCGCTACCAAACCAGAAGAAGCAATAATACGCTTACCGAGAAATATCTACCGTTCAGGATTGTATACAATATACAAAACAGTAAAGACACCCTAAGATAAAGCCATCGGAAGGAAGGCGGGCGCAAGGAAGTCCGCTCTCTGCTAAGAGGTCCAAGGAGGATCATCATGACTAAGTTCAGCCACGTCATCATCCGTCGTCCCGGCAAGTCCCTGAGCAATGGCATCACGAGCGCCCCCGAGCTTGGCCAGCCCATCTACGAGCGCGCTATCGAGGAGCACTACGATTACGAGCATGCGCTCGAGCAGTGTGGCGTTGACGTGTCGGTGCTGCCGGCGCTTGAGCAGTATCCCGACAGCTGCTTTGTCGAGGATCCGGCCGTTATCACTCGCTGCGGCGCCATCATTACCAACCCCGGCGCCGACAGTCGTAATGGCGAGAAGGACGAAATCGAGCCGGTCGTCCGTCGCTTCTTTGACGACGAGCATGTCAAGCACATCGTTTCCCCCGGCACGCTCGACGGCGGCGACGTCATGATGGTCGGCGACCACTTCTACGTCGGTCGCTCTGCTCGCACCAACGAAGAGGGTATCTGCCAGTTCTGCGAGATTCTCGAGGGCTGGGGCCTCGAGGGCTCCGAGGTGCCTCTGGAGGAGGTCCTGCACCTCAAGACGGGCGTCAACTACATCGAGGACAACAACATGCTCGTCTCCGGTGAGTTCATCGATAAGCCCGACTTTGCCCAGTACAACAAGATCGTCGTGCCCGAGGACGAGGCTTACGGCGCCAACTGCATCTGGGTCAACGGTACGGTCATCGTTGCCGAGGGCTATCCGACCGTGCTCAAGGCCGTGCAGGATCTGGGCTACAAGACGCTCGTTGTCGACACCTCCGAGTACCGCAAGGTCGACGGCGGCCTTTCTTGCCTGTCGCTGCGCTTCTAATGTGGTCGCTGTACTAGCTTAATGATCGCTTGACCGATGGCCCGGCACCCGATTCGGGACGTCCGGGCCATCTTTATGCGGTCGTTTGATTGAGGGGGTGCACATATATGGCCTCTAAAACTTGTAACGATGAGATTATCGACCCCAATGGTCTGGATCTCTTTCGTCTGACCATGATGGTCATCACTGCGAGCATTTGCGGCGGCATCTTTTCTCTTGCCGGCGATATGGCGGCAGGCGGAGCCAATACCGGCGCGGTTATCGTTTCGTGGGGAATTTGCTTCATTGGCGTCTTTGCGCTGATGATGGTATTCAACGGTTTATCTCAGGCTTGTCCAGACCTGACTGGCGGCATCTATGCATACGCTGCGGCCGGTTTTGGCGATTACGTTGGATTCAACTCCGCTTGGGGCTACTGGATCAGCGCATGTCTTTCCAATGTGAGCTTTGCGCTCTTGCTGTTTAGCGCGCTGGGCTATTTCTTCCCTGCGTTCGGTACGGGCAACAATATGCTTTCCATCGTCTGCGCCAGCGTGTTTTTGTGGTTCCTAACCGCTCTCGTGCTTCGCGGCGTTAAGGAAGCTGCCGGCATCAACACGATCGTCACCTTGGCGAAGCTGGTGCCGCTGGGGCTCTTTGTGCTGAGCATTGTGCTCCTGGGTAAGTTCAACGTCGATATCTTTATGGACAACTTCTGGGGAGAGCCGGCTGGCCCCGGTTTTGGTGAGCAGGTTGTCTCGACCATGATTGCCCTTGTCTGGGTCTTTACGGGTATCGAAGGCGCTGTCGTCATTTCGGGCCGTGCAAAGTATGTGCGCGACGTCGGTCGTTCGACGGCGCTTGGATTTGCAGCCGTGTTTACGCTGTATCTGATTATCTCGATGCTGTCGCTCGGCATTATGCCGCGCGAGGAGATGGCACAACTTGCAACGCCCTCCATGGCGGGAATTCTTGAGTGCGCAATCGGTCCGGTTGGCGCAGCCATCGTAAACCTTGGCGTTATTCTCTCGCTGGTCGGTGCGATGCTGGGCTACGTCATCATTGCATCCGAGACGCCATTCGAGGCTGCACGTCAGGGCTCCTTCCCGCTGGCGTTTGCTAAGACAAACAAACATGACGCCCCGGTGGTAACGGTTCTTGTGAGCTCCGGCATCACGCAGCTTTTCCTGATTGTGTCGTATGTAGCGGCGAGCACCTACCAGTTCTTCTACAGCTGCGCGGTCAACACGATCTTGGTTCCCTATGTTTGCTCGGGTGCTTACTACATGGTGATTGGCTGGAAGAACGAGCATCTGGACGGACCGCATGCGCCGAGTGTCGGCAAAGCACGCTTCTTCGGTACGCTCGGCTTTATCTACACGCTGTTCCTGGTGTGGTCGACGGGCCTCCAGGGCGTCATGATCACGACGATCCTTTTTGCTCCGGCCATTCCCGTCTATATTGCGGGCGAGCGAGGCCGCGGCAAGCAGGTGCTCCCGCATCTGCACGACAAGCTGATCGCGGCAGTGGTCATTGTCGTGGCGGCCATCTCGCTGTATCTGCACTTTGCCGGCATCGCGCCGATCGTCTAAGGCTAGGGTGAGCTTCATTGCTTGGTATGCCGACGGGGACATCGCATGTCGGTGCTGTTCGGAATTCCATAACTGATGTGGGTTTCAATAACGTGCCATTGTGAGCGCCCACCAAGCCCTCGCAGGTGACATTTGTTGCCAGCGCGGGCTTTTGCAGTTGCGGTGAAATAGTTTCTGTTTTTGCTGGTTAAAGCTTCAAACAGGAACTATTCCACCGCAACTTCGTTTTGATTCGCTGGGGGACGGAGGAAGCGACGATCCGGAATCCACCTGCACGGTCGTCGCTCCGCATCCCGTCCGTTGGCGCAAATGGTGTCAAAAGAAATCTGTCCCCCTTGCACGCTTGTTTCCCTTGCAGCAATCTGTTGATTGAACGTCATTGTGTGCTCGCGGTTTCTGGGCAAGCCGTCTCGCAGCAAAGTAGACTAGATGGCCATTTCAAAAAGCCTACTCAGAGGAGGAGCCATGCTTGAGGGTACGTATGTGGTTTTGGCCCAGACGCCGGTGGGGAGCAAGCGCGGCGAGGTGACGTTTTCACATGGGGTGAACGGCGCGCTCAGGGCAGTACTAAACGTCAAGGGTCTCAATATCGCTCTCTCGGGTGCCCGCGCTGAGGGCGATTTCTTTGAGCTCTCGGGTACTATCTCCCACGTCTTGATGGGCAAGGCGCCCTTTACATGCACGGGGTCGGTTGAGGGTGATCGACTCACTGCTACCGCGCGGTCGGGTTCCATTTCGATCTCGCTGAGCGGTATGCGCAAAGAGCTTTCGGGGCGCACCGCATAAAGTTTGCGCAGGTAAACATCGGTATTTGACTTTATAAAATAGTTCAGAGCGCTATCATTTGTCGTTACGAGTTGGTTAGCCCCGGTAAACGGTTAACCGCGTCTAACGAAAGGATGAGCGCGTGAAGCTCGATACACTCGAGATTGGAAAGGACGCCGTTGTCGCATCGGTGGCATCGGACGATCAGGCACTCCGACAGCATATTTTGGACATGGGCCTAACGCCGGGCACCGAAGTCACCATGATGAAGTACGCCCCTATGGGTGACCCGCTCGAGATTCGCCTGCGCGGCTACGAGTTGACGCTGCGCAAGGACGACGCCGCTCGCATCGAGCTCGTAGGTGTTCACGACACAGATACGGGTCCGCGCGCTAACGCCGCAATCGGCACGACGGAGCACCCGGCACTGGGCGAGGGGACGTATTCGCCCCGTGCGGCAAAAACAGCCGTGCCCGAGGGCGCACCGCTGCATTTTGCTCTCGCCGGCAACCAAAACTGCGGCAAGACCACGCTGTTCAACCAGCTGACGGGCTCCAACCAGCACGTCGGTAACTTTCCCGGCGTGACGGTCGACCGCAAAGATGGCACCATCCGCAACCACCCCGAGGCAAGCGTTACCGACCTGCCCGGCATCTATTCGCTGTCGCCGTACACGGGCGAAGAGATCGTCAGCCGCCAATTCATCTTGGACGAAAATCCCGACGCCATCATCGATATCATCGACGCCACCAACATCGAGCGTAACCTGTACCTGACGCTGCAGCTTATGGAGCTCGACCGCCCCATGGTCATCGCGCTCAACATGATGGACGAGGTGACGGCCAACGGCGGCGCCGTGGACGTCAACCTGCTCGAGAGCCTGTTGGGCGTGCCTGTTGTCCCCATTAGCGCTGCCCGCAACGAGGGCATCGGCGAGTTGGTGGATCATGCCTTGCACGTGGCGCGGTTCCGCGAGCGCCCCGGTCGCCTGGACTTCTGCGCGCCCGATGGTCCAGACGGCGGCGCGCTGCATCGCTGCATTCACGGCATCGCCAACCTTATCGAGGACCATGCCGCGACGGCGCATATCCCGGTGCGTTTTGCGGCGACCAAGCTGGTTGAGGGCGACGAGCTGGTGACCGAGGCGCTTCACCTGGATCGCAACGAGCTCGACGCCATCGAGCACATCATTACCCAGATGGAGGGCGAGGCCGGCACCGACCGCCTATCTGCGTTGGCCGATATGCGTTTTAGCTTTATCGGCGACGTGTGTGGGCGCTGCGTCGTCAAGCCGCACGAAAGCCGCGAGCACGTGCGCTCCGTCAAGATTGACCGCATCCTGACAGGTCGTTACACAGCCATTCCGGCGTTTCTGGTGATCATGGGCCTCGTCTTTTGGCTGACGTTTGGCGTGATCGGCGCGGCGTTGCAGGGCCTCATGGAGGACGGCATCGCTGCCATCATTGCTTCGGCCGATGCGGGCCTCAAGGCGTTCGGAACCAACGACGTGGTGCGCTCGCTGGCTGTCGACGGCGTGCTTACGGGCGTGGGTAGCGTGCTGACCTTCCTGCCGATTATCGTCGTGCTCTTCTTGTTCCTCTCCATTCTGGAAGACTCCGGATACATGGCACGCGTGGCCTTTGTCATGGATAAGGTGCTGCGTCGCTTTGGCCTGTCGGGCCGCAGCTTTGTGCCCATGCTCGTCGGTTTTGGCTGCACCGTGCCGGCTATCATGTCGACCCGTACGCTCCCATCCGAGCACGACCGCAAGATGACGGTCATGCTCACACCGTTCATGAGCTGCTCGGCCAAGCTGCCGGTTTACGGCTTGCTGTGCGGGGCGTTTTTCCCACAGGCGACGGTTCCCGCCATGGTCTCGCTCTATCTGATTGGTATTGCGGTTGGTTGCATTGCGGCTTTGGTGCTCAACCGTACGGCATTTAAGGGCGACCCGGTGCCGTTTATCATGGAGCTCCCCAATTACCGCCTGCCGAGCGTCAAGACGACGGTGATGCTGGCATGGGATAAGGCCAAGGACTTTATTACCAAGGCCTTTACCATTATCTTTGCCGCTACGGTGGTCATCTGGTTCCTGCAGACGTTCGATATCCGCTTTAACGTGGTCGCCGACCAGTCGCAAAGCCTGCTTGCCGGTCTGGGTAGCATCATCGCGCCGGTGTTGGCCCCGCTCGGTTTTGGCGACTGGCGCGCCTCGACGGCACTCGTCACGGGACTTATTGCCAAGGAGAGCGTCATATCGACACTCACGGTGCTTTTGGGCGCGACCTCGCCTGCGGCACTGTCGACCATGTTTTCGCCGTTTACCGCCTACGTGTTCCTGGTCTTTACGCTGCTGTACCCGCCCTGCGTGGCGTCCATCGGCGCCGTCAAGAGCGAGTTGGGCGCGCGCTATGCCGTTGCCGTGTTCGCGTTTCAGGTGACGGTCGCCTGGATCGTGGCGTTTGTCGTGCATTCGGCGGGCATATTGCTGGGGTTGGCTTAGTTATTTATTGACGGCGCAACCTCTGTGTATTGAGTTGATTGCGGCCCTGCATCTGTACTGACGGATGCGGGGCCGTTGCTATATAATCGCCCACCGCTCAAGACAATCGGAGAGGTTTCTACATGGCTCAGGCAAGACAGGATGGCATCTCACTCAAGCAGTGGCTCCCGCTTATCGGGCTCGCCTGCTGCGCGTTCGTGTTCAACACGTCGGAGTTCATGCCCATCGGCCTTCTGACTGATATCGCCGCGTCGTTCTCGCTCACCGAGGCCCAGGCCGGCATCATGATCTCGGTCTACGCCTGGGGCGTCATGCTGCTGTCGTTGCCGCTTATGGTGTTTGCCTCGCGCTTCGAGTTCAAGCGTATGCTGCTCGGCGTGCTTGCCGTGTTCTCGCTGGGTCAGTTCCTGTCCGCCGTGGCGCCTACCTATCCTATTTTGGTTTGCGCGCGTCTGGTGGTCGCCTGCGCGCATGCCGTGTTCTGGTCGGTCGCCGCGATCATGGCCTCGCGCCTGGTCGACAGTCGCCACGGGGCGCTCGCCATTAGCATGATTGCCACGGGCTCGTCCATCGCGCAGATCTTTGGCCTGCCGATCGGCCGCGCCATCGGCCTGGCCGTGGGCTGGCGCATGACGTTTGCCGTGGTCGGGGTCTTTTCTGCCGCCGCGGTGGTGTACCAGGCAGCGGTGTTCCCGGCCATGCCGGCGGGTGAGCGCTTTACGCTCAAACAGCTTCCCGAGCTGCTCAAGAACCCGTTCCTCATCGCGCTTTATGCGGTCACGGTCTTTATGGCGACCGGCTATTATGCGGGTTACAGCTATATCGAGCCGTTCCTGGCACAGGTCGCGCACGTCGACGCGGGCGCCATCACTATGACGCTGACGGCGTTCGGCTGCTCTGGTCTGCTCGGAAGCTGGCTGTTTGGCCGCCTGTTCGATGGGCACCGGTTCCCGTTTCTCGCGATTACGCTCTCCGGCGTGCCGGTGGCTCTGCTGCTCATGGGTCCGGTTGCACCGTCGCTCGTCGCCGTTCTCGCTGTTTGCGCGCTATGGGGCTGCTGCTCCACGGCCTTTAACGTGGCGTTTCAGGCCGAGCTCATCAAGTACACGCCGGCGGACTCGTCGGCTGTCGCCATGTCGATCTTCTCGGGCCTGTTCAACCTGGGGATCGGCACGGGCACCGCAATCGGTGGCGCCGTGGTGTCGGGCCCCGGCATCGCCTGGATCGGCTACGCAGGCGGCACGATCGCTGTCGTGGGCGTCATCCTCGCCATCACGGTGCTGTTCCCGGCCATACGCCGCGCCAAGCCCGTCGCCTAATCACGTCCCCTCATCAGTTGCGGTGAAATAGTTCCTGTTTAAGGCCTCTGAAGGCTCAAACAGGAACTATTCCACCGCAACTTATTTTGGGGGAGAGGATACAAGCCGGGCATACAATGGATGTCGTTGTGTTGAGCTTACCGGGAGGTTGCTATGTGGGCATACGAGACGACGTTCTATCAGATCTATCCGCTGGGCTTTTGCGGAGCTCCGCGCGAAAACGCCGCCCCCGTTGCCGAGGATGAACTCGCCCAGGCCGCCAACGCCGCGCCCAACCCCGATGCTCCGATTATGAAAATCGCCCAATGGGCCGGCTACCTGCAGGAACTCGGCATCGGTGCTGTGCTCATTAACCCGCCGCTCGAATCCGACAGCCACGGTTACGACACGCGCAGCCTGCGCCATATCGACCGTCGCCTGGGTGGGGATGCCGATTTTGCCGCCGTGTGCGAGACGCTGCACGCCCATGGCATCCGCGTGGTGCTTGATGCCGTCTTCAACCACGTCGGTCGCGGCTTTTGGGCCTTCCGCGATGTTCAGGAGCGCAAGTGGGACTCGCCCTACAAGGATTGGTTCCATATCAGCTTTGACGGTGACTCGTGCTACGGCGATGGTTTTTGGTATGAGGGCTGGGAGGGCCATTTTGAGCTCGTGAAGCTCAACCTACAAAACCCCGCCGTGGTCGATTACCTGCTTGAGTCCGTGCGTCACTGGGCCGAGGTCTTTAGCATCGACGGTCTGCGCTTGGACGTCGCCTATATGCTCGACCGCGACTTCATGCGTCGTCTGCATACCTTTACCCGCGAGCTCAAGCCCGATTTTGTGCTGATCGGCGAGACGCTCCACGGCGACTACAACCAGATCGTCAACGACGAGATGCTCGACTCCTGCACCAACTACGAGTGCTACAAGGGCCTGTACTCCAGCTTTAACTCGGTCAACATGTTCGAGATCGCCCACTCGCTGCATCGCCAGTTTGGTGGTGACCCGTGGTGCATTTATCGCGGCAAGCATCTGCTGTCGTTTGTCGACAACCATGACGTGCCGCGCCTGGCGAGCATCCTGACGGACAAGTCCTGCCTGCGCCCCGCCTACGGCATGCTGTTTGGCATGCCGGGCATCCCGTGCGTCTACTATGGCAGCGAGTGGGGGATTGCCGGCGAAAAGGGCGGCCCCGATGGTGACTGGGCGCTGCGACCTGCGCTCGATGAGCCTGCGCCCAACGAGCTGACGGCATTTGTCAAGCAGCTCGCGCACCTGCGCTCGGCAAACGACGCGGCGGCCCGTGCCCTCAACTACGGTGCATATCGCAACGTGGTGATCCAGAACAAGCAGCTGCTGTTCGAGCGCACTTGCGACGATGCGACGGTGCTCGTGGCGGTCAATGCCGTGAACGAGCCCTATACCTTTGGAGCCGGCGAGCTCAACGGCTCCTTTGTCGACCTGCTTGTCGACGATGCGCCCACGGTCGAGCTGACGGGTACCCTTGAGCTTGCACCCTACGAGGTGCGCTATCTGTTGAGGGCCTAGGCCATGGCTGCGTCCGACGAGGGCTATCAACATATTGAGCATGGGTTTGAGCCCGTGTTTGACGGGCGCTCGCGCGTTTTGGTGTTGGGCTCGTTTCCCTCGGTGCTTTCGCGCGCCAATGCCTTTTATTACGGCAACCCTCAGAATCGCTTTTGGCGTGTGATGGCCGCGTGCCTCGGTGTGCCCGTGCCGCCCAACGAGGGCGACTCTTTGGCGAGCGGCGAGCCTGCGACGCTCGACGTCTCGATTGCCGCCAAGCGGGCTATGCTGCTCAACGGCGGTGTGGCCCTGTGGGACGTGATCGAGAGCTGTGACATCAAGGGCTCGAGTGACGCGAGCATTCGCAACGTTGTGCCGGCACATATCGAGCGCATTGCCGGTGCAGCTCCCATTGAGCAGGTGATATGCAACGGTGGTACAGCTGGTCGGCTCTACAAGCGCTATCTACAAGAACGCACCGGGCTGCCGGCCATCGTTCTGCCGTCGACAAGTCCCGCCAACGCGGCATGGCGTTTGGAGTGGCTTGTTGAGCGCTGGCGCGATGCCGTTGATTGGGGCGCTCGTTAGTTTAAATATTTGATTGAGCGTGAGCGCCAAGGCGTTTTATAACGGCTTGCCAGATTGGCGCCGGCACGGCTGGCTCGGCAAAAACCATGCCATTGGTGTCGATGTCCTCGGCACTGCCGCCGCCGAGTCGCTGTGCATGCTCAACCGAGCAACCCATACGCACCGCACCCACGAGCTTGTCCATGGCTTCGGAAAACGGTCGGCGCAAGAGGCCCATGCGTGGGGAGCGGCAAAGCGCTGCGATGCCAGCGCCGGTGCAGACGACAATGCCACCGCACCACGACAACCCCCGACGCTCGCACGCTTCGCGCAGATGGCCAACGACCGTGTGCGCCCGCTCGGGACTCCCACAGCCGGCTTGAACAACGACATAGACGCGCGCTTCCGTGCCCCCAAGGCAATCAAGCGCCTGCTCAACGACGCTCATCGCCTCGTTATTGAGCGCATTCTCAACAGCGAATACAATGCCGTCCGCAGTGCTGCCGCCATCATCCGTCCCCAGAGCGACCAGACGGGGGAACGAAGTACCGGAAAGCTGAGCATAGGCGGCGATGGCATCCTGCAGGTCCCAGAGCAAAAACTCAAGATCGGTGCTCTCGGGAATACTGATATACGCAATGGTTTGCAACGTTTTTGGTACATCGCCGCGTGCGGTCGTCTCCATGCCGCCTCCTTTCCGGTTCGTTTCCGTTTAGGTTACACCGTCTGGCGGCGCCTCGCCGCGCTATCCTAGTGCAACCCTTACGAAAGGAACGCCATGCGTCTGCCTATGAACACCTCGCTTGCCACGCTCAAGCCCTCCGGCATCCGCCGGATCAACGCGCTCGCCGCCCAGCACCCAGGGTGCATCGCGCTTGCGCTTGGCGAGCCCGATTTTCCCACGCCCGATGTGATTAGCGCCGAGGTGACGGCCTCGCTCGACCGCGGCGACACGCACTATCCGCCCAACAACGGTCGCCCCGCCCTGCGCGAGGCACTGTCTGCCTACATGGGGGACGCGGGCCTTACGTTTTCGGCCGACGAGGTCATCCTGACCGACGGCGCGACCGAGGCCCTGTCGGCAACATTCATGGCCATGCTCAACCCCGGCGACGAGGTCATTATCCCCACGCCGGCCTTTGGCCTGTACGAGAGCATCGTCGTAGCCAATCACGCCAAAGCGGTCTTTTTGGATACGGAGCTTGCGCAATTTCAGATTGACGAGGATGCGCTTCGCGCCTGTGTGACCCCGGCGACCAAGGCCATCGTCATCTGCACGCCCAACAATCCCACGGGTTGCATTCTCAACGCGGCATCGCTCGACGCCGTGGCGCGCGTAGCGGAGCAGGCGGGCATCTACGTGGTCTGCGACGACGTATATAACCGCCTGGTCTATGTGGACGGCTACGAACGATTTGCCCAGCGCCACCCGGAGCTACGCGAGCAGACGGTAGTCATCGAGAGCTACTCCAAACCCTGGGCCATGACCGGCTGGCGCTTGGGTTGGCTCGCAGCCGCAGCCCCTGTTACCGCCGAGATTGCCAAGGCTCACCAATACCTAGTATCGAGTGCCGTCTCCTTCGAAATGGACGCCGCGGCCCGAGCCCTCACCGTCGACCCTGCCCCCATGCTCAAAGTCTACCGAGCCCGCCGCGAACGCGTGCTCGCAGCCTTAGACGCCATGGGCCTCGACGTAGTAGAACCAGCAGGCGCCTTCTACGCCTTCCCCAGCATTAAGCAATTCGGCCTAACAAGCGAAGCCTTCTGCATCAAAGCCATCAAAGAGGCCAACGTAGCCCTAGTCCCGGGCGACTGCTTCGGCACCGAAGGCCACATCCGCCTAAGCTACTGCGTCTCCGACCAAGATCTAGACGAAGGCCTCCACCGCCTGTCCAACTTCGTGTCAACCCTATAGCCCAACGGGACCCAAAACCATCAGCCCACCGACCCAAGCATTATGCGTGGGGCGCGCCGGCCAACGGACACGAGGATTCGCAGCAAAGGCAACGTAGCTCCGGCCGGGAGGGGCAGGGCGAGTTTTCCGTAGATTCCGCACGAGCCGAAGGCCACTTAATGTGGCCTTCGTGCGAGCCAGGACTTGACCGAGCGGAAAACTCGCCCTGCCCCTCCCGGCCGGAGCGTATGCAGGGTTTGTGTACGAATCCTCGCGCCCGTTGACCGGCGCCGGGGTCCCCGCCATAATACTTTCGGTTCACGCACGAATCCGCTGCCAGAGACAGCCGGTGCAAACGGGCATCGCCCGCGAGCTTAATGGGATATCCCGCCAGCCGAGGTGGTCGAGTAGATATGTCTTCTCGCCCCCGTCGCTCATGCAGCGCGGGGGCTTTCTTTTTGGACATGCCCCCGTCACGTCCTTGTGGCGGACCGTGCCCGGAAAGAATTCGAGGAGGTGTAATTCATGCCCCAGCAGTACAAAATCGACAAGGTTGCAGAGATCGAGTCCCGTATCGCCGAGAACGCCGGTCTGTTCGTCGTCAACTACAACGGTCTGACGGTTAAGCAGGCTCAGGAGCTGCGTCATCAGCTTCGCGAGTGCGGCGCCGAGATGAAGGTCTACAAGAACAACCTGGTCAAGATCGCTCTCAAGAACCAGGAGCAGCCCGAGCTCGACGAGATCCTCGCCGGCCCCGTCGCTTATGTGTTCTACGAGACCGAGCCGGTCGAGGCCGCTAAGGCCCTTAAGGACTTCTCTGCTAAGTCCAAGGGCGTCCTTGAGATCAAGGGCGGTATCTCCGACGGCAAGGCCGTTTCCGCTGATGATGTTAAGGCTATCGCCGAGCTGCCCACCAAGGATCAGCTTCTCGGCCAGATTGCCGGTCTCATCTCCGGTTTCGCTCGCGACATCGCTGTCTGCGTCAACGGCGTTTCCTCTGGTCTCGCTCGTTCGATCCAGCAGGTCTCCGAGCAGAAGGCAGCCTAGTCGCTGTTTTCACCCGCGGCGGCAACGCCGCACCCCTGGCGCATTCGCGCCGTGTTTTAACTGATCTCCGTGCACAGACACGGAAACCGAAAGGACTTAGAAATGGCTAAGCTTACCACCGATGAGATCATCGATGCTCTTAAGGAAATGACCCTTCTCGAGGCTTCCGAGCTCGTCAAGGCTATCGAGGACACCTTCGGCGTTTCCGCCGCTGCTCCTGCCGCTGTTGTCGCCGCTCCTGCTGCTGGCGCTGCTGAGGCCGAGGAGAAGACCGAGTTTGACGTCGTGCTCGAGGGCTTCGGCGACAACAAGATCCAGGTCATCAAGGCCGTCCGTGAGCTCACCAACCTTGGCCTGAAGGAGGCCAAGGAGGTCGTCGAGGGCGCTCCCAAGGCTGTTCTCGAGGGTGCCAAGAAGGAGGACGCCGAGGCTGCCAAGGAGAAGCTCGAGGCTGCTGGCGCTGCTGTCACCCTCAAGTAATCAGGCTTTCTCGCCAGATTTCTTTGCAGACGGGGTTCGCATTGCGAGCCCCGTCTTTTTTGTTTTGGCCCCTCATCCCCATTGCTCGGAACGCAGAACACCGCTGTCTTCGCCGTGCCAATCCCGTTACCGCTGGGGCGCAAAATTGCACCATTCGAGCAATAATTTGCGTTGACCTGCTGAAGAATTGCGTTCGCCTAGCGGTAGCGCCTGGTCCCGGCGGTAAGATACTTCGGTATCGCAATTTGGTCTGCGGCCGCCGTGCCGCACGCATGGGGCGCATTCTGCGCCTGCGAAAGGATCCTTGAATCATATGAAGGCAATCATCCCCGCCGCCGGTCTTGGCACGCGTTTTCTGCCTGGCACTAAGTGCACGCCCAAAGAGATGCTGCCGGTCCTCGACAAGCCGGTCATCCAGTATGTCGTCGAGGAGGCGCTCGACCCCGAGGAGGTCGACGACGCTATCATCGTTACCTCGCCCGGCAAGCCCGAGCTGCTGAACTACTTCCAGCCCGACCGTTCGCTCGAGAACCTGCTGCGCGAGCGCGGTAAGGACGCCTACGCCGACGCTGTCGCCCATGCGGGCGGTATGCCGGTCGACTTCCGTTATCAGTACGAGCCCAAGGGCCTCGGTCACGCCATTCGCTCTGCTGCCGACGCCGTGGCAGGGGAGAACTTCCTGGTTCTTCTGGGCGACTACGTTGTGCCCAACCGCGACATCTGCGACAAGATGCTCGCCGTTTCCAAGGAGCACGGTGGCGCTTCGGTTATCGCCGTTGCCGCGTGCGCTCCCGAGGAGGTCAGCCGCTACGGCGTTATCGCCGGCGAGCGCGTCGGTTCGCTCGAGGGCGCCGAGGGCGTTGCCGATGCCGAGCCGGGCGCTGTCTGGCGCATCGGCGGTCTGGTGGAGAAGCCTGCCCCCGAGGCGGCTCCGTCCAACCTGTACATCGTCGGTCGCTACCTGCTGAGCCCGCTGGTCATGGACCTGCTGGCCGATCAGCAGGCCGGTAAGGGCGGCGAGATCCAGCTGACCGACGCCATGGCACGTTCGCTCGATCGCGAGGCCATGTACGCTGTCGTCATCGACCCGCTGTCGGGCTACGATACCGGTACCCCCTCTGGCTGGATGGCCACCAACGCCCTCATGGCTGCAAACGATCCTCGCTTTGCCGGCGCCTTCTGGGACGCCATCGACGAGCGCGGCGGCTTGATGCGCAAGTAAGCCTTCGGGCATCGACATTTACGGGTGCGGACTTCGGTTCGCGCCCGTTTTTTTTATTCGAGCTACAGCTTGGCTCCGGAAAGTGCGACCCACAATTTGGTCGAATTCTGGGACGCGCTTTCCGGTTGGAGCCCCTAGCGGAAACTGCGACCCGGAATTTCGGCTCAGAACGGGATATGCTTTCCCAAACAGGGCTCAACCGGAAACTACGACCCAGTTTGAGGCCTCAAAACGGGACGCAGTTTCCGCCTGATCTGTCATGAACAACTTGGTGCTCGTCCATGACAGTTTCGTTCGCTGGTCTTCCAAGCAAAAGGGCCGTCCCGTGAGGGGCGGCCCGATTTGGCTGTGGGTTTGCTTGTCAGATGCTATTCGACCGGATGGCCGCACTTGGGGCAGAACTTGGCTTCTGGTACGAGTGGGGTGCCGCAGTGGCGGCAGAATTTCGGTGCGGAAACAGGGGCCTGTGGTTGGGGAATGCCGCCGGCCGATGCAGTGGAAACAATCTCCGGTTGGGCTTTTTTCTTACGCAAGCCGTGTTTTTGCTTCTTGGCCTTGGGGGCCTTGTCTGAAGCGTCACCCTTGACGCCGGAACGCTTCTTGCGACGGCGCACGCAAACGATTAGTGTGCCGCCGATAACCAGTACAAGAACAATGCCACCACCAATCACAATCGGCAGGTTGTTCTTGGCAAAGAAAATAGCATCGCCGATTATGCTATGCGGGATATTCGACTTGTAAATATCGATATGCAGTTTGTCGGAATCGTCTTTGCCCTGGTAAGCAGCGAGTATTTTTTGGTCTCCATCTATGAACTGAAGTTCTCTTACATTTTCGGTTTTAATTGGCAGCTTAGTTTTCTGCCCGGTGCTTGTCTCTGCGAGGTATGCAGAAATGGACGTTTTGCTATCTTCGGCATCTGCTTCGGAGTCCGAATTAGATTCTGAATTTGAGGCGACTCTTTTTTCGAGACTGACAAGCGTCATGTCACCATGCTCGGAAAAGTCCCAGAAACCGTAATGAGAGTCGTCTGTATCCTTAAATGCGGGACTGACCGTTCCGATTTCCTCGCCACGGTCATTCAACATTGCGTAGTGAATGGAATCCCAATCTGCCTCATTATTTTTTCGGCTAATCTTGGCGGCAAACAGGAGGTTGTCATAAGGGATCACGAAGTTAAACAACTGGCCATTAGCGAGGAATTCAACATTTCCATCGTAGTCGAATTTCGCCAGTGTATCGCAAGTGTAACCGCCGACATATACAGTGTCTGACCCTGCTTTTCTTACCATGATTTTGCCGCCCGTAACGGGAATTGTTTGAGTCTTCGTCGAGCCACTCGACGTATCTATAGTCGTCAGCTTGGACGATCCGTTATCGCCTAAAGAGGTTACATAAAGCCGCTTTCCATCGTTCGACAGTAGGCAGCCCTTGCCGTTTTTGCCGCATTTATATGATTCGATCATCTTGTTGGCTTCAAGATCGTAAACGTCAATCCGCTTTAAATCAAAATGCTCATTTTTGTATGCAATGGCGGCAACTTTGCCGTTCGTTGAAAGCTCAACATATGTTTCTGCATATTTTTTAAGTTCGATGGGGTGGGTACTCGTCTTCTGGTCATCAACCGAATAGATGGTGAGGTTGTTGCCGTCAAGCCAAGTGACACATCCCGCTTGCATATGTACGGATTCAAGACTGGCTTTCGGTATCTTGATGTCCTTGGTCGATCCATTCGAGAGATCGAGAACGGAATAGCCGACGGTGGAATAGTCATCATCCTCATCGTCGTTGCGCTGATAGGCACGTAAGATTGCATAGTCCTCGTCGTCCGTAAGAGCCTCGATGGTCGTGTTCTTAAAGGTGTACGACTTCTCCAGCTCCGGTGTCGGCAGGCCGTCAGCTAATGCTGCGGGGGGGGGCAGCCAGCGGGGTCAGCGCCGCTACGATGCCGATTGCGACTGCGGCGATCTTCCCGCCTTTTCGGATGCTCTTAAACATGGCAATCCTTTCTTTAGGCTATAAGTAACTATCCAGTATCTTCATGCCGGATTCGAAGAATCTGTTGCGCAACATTGCCAAACGGGTGCAACAAGGCGGCAGCCCCTTTGCCATAACCTGTCGGAAAGTGCGACCCATAATTTCGTCGAATTCTGGGATGCGCTTTCCGGTTGGAGCCTCTAGCGGAAACTGCGACCCGGAATTTAGGCTCAGAATGGGATGTGCTTTCCCAAACAGGGTTCAACCGGAAACTGCGACCCAGTTTGAGGCCTCAAAACGGGACGAAGTTTCCGCCTGATCGACCCTCGCCGCCATTCCGCCATGCAGCGGCGCGCATCAGCAGTCTCGTTCACAGAAAATATATGAACAGGTGTTCGATACATATACATCTACCTGCACATTTTCTGTCGAAAAACTTTGCTACTCCAAAAACTCAATCGCGTCAAGGCTTTTCTTGCCCAACGGTCGGTACCTGATAAACTATTAGGTTGCGATAACTGGCGAAGTCATGCCTCGCCAACCCACCGAGCATTTCCGTGAAGGAGGAAAAACCTGGTGACCTACGCATACACTGCCACTGAGCGCAAGCGCGTCAGCTTCGGGAAAATCCCGGAGGCCATGGAGCTCCCCAACCTTATCTCTGTTCAAAGGGAATCCTTTGAGCGTTTTAAGGACGAGGGCCTTCGTGAGGCGTTCAAGGAATCCAGCCCCATCCAGAGCCAGAACCATGTTCTCGAGGTTACCTTCGGCGAGCATCAGTTCGGCGACCCCGCGCACACCGTCGAGGAGTGCCGCGAGAAGGATATGACCTATCAGGCTCCGCTTCTGACCGACGTCCGTCTCACCAACAAGGAGACCGGCGAGATCAAGGAGCAGCTCGTCTTCATGGGCGACTTCCCCATGATGACCGATCAGGGCACCTTCATCATCAACGGTACCGAGCGTATCGTCGTCTCGCAGCTCGTCCGCTCCCCGGGCGTGTACTACAGCTCCGAGATGGATTCGGGCAAGCAGATCTACAAGGCTCAGATCATCCCGTCCCGCGGTGCCTGGCTTGAGTTCGAGGTCGACAAGCGCGACCAGCTCATGGTCTCCATCGACCGTAAGCGCAAGCAGAGCGCCACGATGTTCCTGCGCGCCCTTGGCATCGCCGTCACCAACGACGACATCATCGAGCTGCTCGGCAACTCCGATGTGATCAAGCGCACCCTGGAGCGCGACACCGCCCTTACCCGCGAGGACGCCCTCATCGAGATCTACCGTCGTCTGCGCCCGGGCGAGCCTCCCACCGTGGACGCTTCCCGCAGCCTGCTCGAGGGCCTGCTCTTCAACCCGCAGCGCTACGATCTGGCCCGCGTCGGTCGTTACAAGGTCAACAAAAAGCTCAACCTCACCACCGAGGAAGAGGTCACGGTGCTCACCGACGAGGATATCGTCGCGACGCTGCGCTACCTGCTGTCCCTCGCTGCCGGCGAGCAGGGCTTCAAGGTCGACGACATCGACCACTTTGGCAACCGCCGCATCCGCACCGTCGGCGAGCTTGTCGCCAACCAGTTCCGTATCGGCATGAGCCGTATGGAGCGCGTCGTCCGTGAGCGCATGAGCTCCCAGGACATCGACGAGATCACCCCGCAGTCGCTCATCAACATCCGCCCGATCGTGGCCTCCATCAAGGAGTTCTTCGGTTCCTCGCAGCTCTCGCAGTTCATGGACCAGGCGAACCCCCTGACCGGTCTGACCCACAAGCGCCGTCTGTCCGCACTCGGCCCTGGTGGTCTTGCCGGCCACAAGTCCGGCTCCAGCCGCCGCACCAACGTGCCGACGGCCGTCCGCGACGTTCACAACTCGCACTACAGCCGCATGTGCCCGATCGAGACCCCCGAAGGCCCCAACATCGGCCTGATCGGCTCGCTCGCTCTCTACGCCCGCGTCAACGAGTATGGCTTCATCGAGGCCCCGTTCCGTCGCGTCGAGAACGGCGTTGCCACCGACCAGATCGACTGGATGACCGCTGACGAGGAAGAGAAGCACGTTATCGCGCCGGCCAACACGCCGCTCGATCCCAAGACCAACGAGTTCATCACGACCGATGCCGAGGGCAAGCTTGTCCGCCCGCACACCGTGATCGCCCGTACCCGCGACTTCGACGGTTCCTTCGGCGCTCCCGCCGACGTGCCCGTCGAGGACGTCGACTACATGGACGTCTCGCCGCGTCAGATGCTCTCCGTCGCAGCCACGCTGATCCCGTTCCTTGAGCACGACGACGCCAAGCGTACGCTGATGGGCGCTAACATGCAGCGTCAGGCCGTGCCGCTGGTTCACCCCGCCGCTCCCTATGTCGGTACCGGCATGGAGCGTCGCGCCGCTCTGGACTCCGGCGAGGTCACCCTGGCCAAGAACGCCGGCGAGGTTATCTTTGCCGACGCCGCCAAGATTATCGTCAAGCATGCCGGCGGCATGGACGAGTATCATCTGGCCAAGTACCAGCGCTCCAACCAGTCCACCTGCATCAACCACCGTCCGCTCGTGCGCGTCGGTGACACCGTTGAACAGGGCGAGCCTCTGGCCGACGGTCCTTCGACCGATCACGGCGAGCTCGCACTGGGCCAGAACCTCACCGTGGCCTACATGCCGTGGGAAGGCTTTAACTACGAGGACGGTATCGTCGTGTCCGAGCGCCTGGTGGCCGAGGACCTGCTGACGACCATCAACATCACCCGTCACGAGATCGACGCCCGCGACACCAAGCTCGGCCCCGAGGAGATCACCCGCGAGATCCCGAACCTCTCCGAGGACATGCTTGCCAACCTCGACGAGGACGGCATCATCCGCATCGGCGCCGAGGTCGGCCCTGGCGACATCCTGGTCGGTAAGGTCACGCCTAAGGGCGAGAGCGCTCTGACCGCCGAGGAGCGCCTGCTGCGCGCCATCTTCGGTGCCAAGGCCCACGATGTCCGTGACACCTCCCTTAAGATGCCTCACGGCGCTTACGGCCGCGTCATCGACGTCGTCCGCTTTAGCCGCGAGAACGGCGACGACCTGGCCCCCGGCGTCAACGAGCAGGTGCGCGTCTACGTCGCCCAGCGTCGTAAGATCCAGCAGGGCGATAAGATCGCCGGCCGCCACGGCAACAAGGGTGTTATCTGTAACGTTCTGCCGGTCGAGGACATGCCCTACATGGCTGACGGTACCCCGATCGACGTTATCCTCAACCCGCTGGGCGTTCCTTCGCGTATGAACGTCGGCCAGCTGCTCGAGTGCCACCTTGGCTGGGCTGCTGCCTGCGGTTGGGATACCGAGCAGGCCGACTCCGACAAGTACGTCCCCGGTCCGTTCTTCACCGCGACGCCCGTCTTCGACGGCGCCAAGGAGGACGAGATCGCCGAGGTCATCCGTCGCGCCAACAAGAACATGCTCAACAAGGCCACCGCTGCCTTTGGCGATCACATGCGCCCCGAGTTTGTCACCCAGCTTGACGAGCGCGGCAAGACCCGCCTGTTCGACGGCCGCACCGGCGAGGAGTTCCGCGAGCCCATCACCGTGGGTACGTCCTATATCCTCAAGCTCGGCCACATGGTCGACGACAAGATCCACGCTCGTTCGACTGGCCCTTACAGCTTGGTTACCCAGCAGCCTCTGGGCGGCAAGGCCCAGTTCGGCGGCCAGCGCTTCGGCGAGATGGAAGTTTGGGCACTGTACGCTTACGGTGCTTCCAACGTCCTGCAGGAGATCCTGACCGTCAAGTCCGACGATACCGTGGGCCGCGTCAAGACCTACGAGTCCATCGTCAAGGGCGAGAATGTTCCGGTCCCGGGTATCCCCGAGTCCTTCAAGGTTCTCGTCAAGGAGATTCGCTCCCTCGCACTGGACATCGAGCCCATGCACGATGCCGACGAGGACGCCTCCGCCCCCGTGACCGCCGAGGAGACCTCCGCTCTCGACGACCTGGCTGCGCTCGCCGGCGTTGACGCCGACGTCGAGGCCGAGGATGCCGAGACCGCCGAGGCACCCGAGGCTGTCGCCGCCACGACCACTGATAAGGAGTAGTTGACTGTGGCAGATTTCGAAGCTACTGATTTTGACTCGGTAAAGATCTCCCTTGCCTCCGCCGACCAGATCCGTTCCTGGTCGCACGGTGAGGTCAAGAAGCCGGAGACCATCAATTACCGTACCCTCAAGCCCGAGAAGGACGGCCTGTTCTGCGAGAAGATCTTCGGTCCCGCCAAGGACTGGGAGTGCTCCTGCGGCAAGTACAAGGGCATCCGCTTTAAGGGCATCGTCTGCGAGCGCTGCGGCGTCGAGGTCACCTCGGCCAAGGTGCGTCGCGACCGCATGGGCCACATCGAGCTCGCTGCTCCCGTGTCCCACATCTGGTACTTCAAGAGCCCCACGAGCTTCCCGATGAGCCGTATGCTCGACATCAAGTCCAAGGACCTCGAGAAGGTTCTGTACTTTGCCAGCTACATCATCACTGAGGTTGACTATGAGGCCCGCGAGGCCGACGCCGACGACCTGCGCGAGGAGCTCGCCGCCGATCTGGAAGAGATCGATGCCGAGTGCGCCCGCCAGATCGAGTCCCTCAAGGAGCAGGGCGACCCCGAGAACTTTGACGAGTTCTCCGACGAGGAGCCGCTGACCCCCGAGGAGATCGCCTCTGGCATCGTCGACATCGAGGAAGAGTGCAAGGACGAGAAGCAGCTCCGCACGGACGCCTTCAACGCCTTCATGAAGCTCACCGAGCGCGACCTCATCTCCGATGAGCCGCTGTTCCGCGAGATGACCCGTTACTACTCCATGTACTTCAAGGGTGGCATGGGTGCCGAGGCCGTCCGCGACCTGCTCGCTGCCATCGACCTTCCTTCCGAGGCCGAGAAGCTCAAGGCCATCATCGCCGACGAGGATTCCCAGAAGCAGAAGCGCGAGAAGGCCGTCAAGCGCCTCGAGGTCGTTGACGCCTTCCTGAAGGGCGGCAACAGCCCCGCGAACATGATTCTGGACGTCATCCCGGTCATTCCGCCCGATCTGCGCCCGATGGTCCAGCTCGACGGCGGCCGCTTCGCTGCGTCCGACCTGAACGACCTGTATCGTCGCGTGATCAACCGCAACAACCGACTCAAGCGTCTGCTCGACCTGGACGCCCCTGCGATTATCGTGAACAACGAGAAGCGCATGCTCCAGGAGTCCGTGGACGCCCTGTTCGACAACGGCCGTCGTGGTCGCCCGGTCTCTGGCCGTGGCGGTCGCCCGCTCAAGTCGCTCGCCGAGGCCCTCAAGGGCAAGCAGGGTCGTTTCCGTCAGAACCTGCTGGGTAAGCGTGTCGACTACTCCGGCCGTTCGGTTATCGTTACCGACCCCAAGCTGCTGCTGCACCAGTGCGGTCTGCCCAAGACCATGGCGCTGGAGCTCTTCAAGCCCTTCGTCATGAAGCGCCTGGTCGAGCTTGGCAAGGTCGAGAACATCAAGGGCGCCAAGCGCGCTATCGACCGTGGTGCCACTTTTGTGTGGGACATCCTCGAAGAGGTCATCGACGGCCGCGTCGTGCTGCTCAACCGCGCACCGACCCTGCACCGTCTGTCCATCCAGGCCTTTGAGCCGGTGCTGGTCGAGGGCAAGGCTATCCACCTGCACCCGCTGGTCTGCTCGCCCTTCAACGCCGACTTCGACGGCGACCAGATGTCTGTCCACGTGCCGCTGTCCAGCCAGGCTCAGGCCGAGGCCCGCGTGCTCATGCTCTCTGCGAACAACCTGCGCTCGCCGGCATCCGGCAAGCCGGTCAACATCCCCTCGCAGGACATGATCATCGGTGTGTACTACCTGACCCAGGTCCGCGACGGTCTGCCGGGCGAGAACCACGTGTTCTCGAGCTTCGACGACGCGCTGCACGCCTATGATTGCCGCTCCGAGGTCGACATGCAGGCCAAGATCCAGGTTCGCGTGTCCGCTGCCGACGCCAATGTCATCAACGAGGACGGCACCCGTATCTTCCGCGTCAAGAACGGCAAGAACGAGTTCGTCGACTACGACGTCACCGGCAACAAGACCGCGCGCTTCGAGACCTCTATCGGCCGCATCATCTTCAACCGCCAGTGCCTGCCCGAAGACTATGAGTTCATGAACTACAAGATGGTCAAGGGCGACGTGGCCAAGCTGGTTGCCGACTGCTGCGATCGTTACCCCGAGGCCAAGGTCGGTCCGATCCTCGACGCCATCAAGTACTCCGGCTTCCACTACGCTACCCGCGCCGGCCTCACCATCTCGGTGTGGGACGCTCTCATCCCTGCCGAGAAGCAGGAGCTGCTCGACCGCGCCCAGGCTAACGTCGACCAGATCAACGAGTACTTCGAGGAGGGCTTCATCAACGAGACGGAGCGCCACATCGAAGTCGTTAACGAGTGGACCGCTTGTACCGACAAGGTCGCAGCGCTCATGCTCGACTTGTTCGACGAGGAGAACCCGCTCTACATGATGGCCGACTCCGGCGCCCGTGGTTCTAAGACCCAGCTGCGTCAGCTCGGCGGCATGCGTGGCCTGATGGCAGACATGTCCGGCGAGACGATCGACCTTCCCATTAAGGCGAACTTCCGCGAGGGCCTGCTGCCGCTCGAGTACTTCATTTCGACCTACGGCGCCCGTAAGGGCCTGGTCGATACCGCATCCCACACCTCGGACTCTGGTTACCTGACCCGTCGTCTGGTCGACGTGGCCCAAGACGTCATCGTCCGCGAGGAGGACTGCGGTACGCACGAGGGCGTCACCTACAACCTCATCATCCCCGGCACCACCGACCTCAACACCGACCTCGTCGGCCGTTGCTTCATTGAGGACGTCGTGGCTCCCGATGGCACCGTGCTCTTTGAGCAGGACGGCTACATCGAGAAGGTCGCTGACATCCAGAAGATGGTCGATGCCGGCCTTAAGAAGGTCAAGCTTCGCGCGCTGCTCACCTGCCGCTCCAAGTACGGCGTGTGCCAGAAGTGCTACGGCTGGGATCTTTCCACCCGTCGTCCGGTCGCCATCGGTACCGCGGTCGGCATTATTGCCGCCCAGTCCATCGGCGAGCCCGGTACGCAGCTTACGATGCGTACCATTCACTCCGGCGGCGTCGCTGGCGTCGACGATATTACGCAGGGTCTGCCTACGGTCAGCCGTATGTTCGATATCGTCGGCAACGTCAACGAGAAGATCCTGGGTCGCGAGGCCGAGCTGGCTCCGTACTCTGGTCACCTCTCGATTAAGCCCGAGAAGTCCGAGTACGTGCTGACGCTCACCGACTCCGAGGATCACACCCGTGTCCTCGACGAGCGTCGCGTCCCCGCTTCGGTGCGCTTCATGCCCGAGATCGAGGACGGCTGCGAGGTTCGCGCTGGCGACCAGATCACCAAGGGCTTCGTCAACTTCCGCAACCTGCGCAAGCTGACCGACATCGAGTCGACGATGCACACCTTCGTCGAGAGCGTCAAGGACGTCTACACCAGCCAGGGCGTCGACCTGAACGACAAGCACATCGAGGTGCTCGCACGCCAGATGCTGCGTCGCGTTCAGATCACCAACCCCGGCGACTCCAAGTACCTGCTTGGTCAGTACGTCGACCGCTACGAGTTTGCCGACGAGGTCGAGCGCGTTGCCCGTCTGGGCGGTCAGGCTCCTGTGGCCGAGCCCGTCATCCTGGGTACGCTCAAGGTCGCGTCCAACATCGACTCCTGGCTGTCGAGCGCTTCGTTCATTCGTACCGCTGGCGTCCTTACCGAGGCTGCCATCGAGGGCAAGGTCGACCACCTGCTCGACCTTAAGTCCAACGTCATCGTCGGTAAGAAGATCCCGGCTGGTACCGGCCTCAAGCCGTACGCCAACGCCAAGCTGACGTATCGCACGGCCGACGGCTACGTGGACATCGACGGCCCGGCTTCGCCCAACGCCAAGTCGCTGCCCGAGTGGGCTCCTGTGGAGCTCAAGGACCTGGACGAGCAGCTCCCGCAGCAGCTCGACTGGGCCGGCTACGACGAGTTCGGTGGTGCTGACGGTTCGTTCACCCGCAACGGCCACACCATCTCCGCCGAGAAGGCTCGTCTGTACCTGTTCGACGATCTGGGCGTGTCGCAGCGCTGGACCAACAAGTTCAGCGAGGTTGGCATCGAGACGGTCGGCGACCTGGTTGGCAAGTCCGAGGAGGATCTGCTGCGCATCGATGGCATCGGCGCCAAGGCGATCGAGGAGCTCCGTGACGGCCTGGAGGCCCACGACCTGCTCTACATCCTCGAGAACAACGACGACGTTGCCGACGAGGAAGACCTCTCGCAGCTGCTGCAGATGGTCTTTAGCCCCGACGGTCCGGACGATATCCTGCTGGGTACCTCCGCTCCGACGCATCACGCCGACGCCGATGAGGAGCTCCTGGGCGCCCCGATCGACGACAAGAAGGCTCCCGCCAACGGCGCGATCAACGAGGACATGGCGTCCCTCGACGAGCTGCTCAACCAGCTCGTGGACACCGACGACGCCGAAGAGGCCAAGGACAACGACGAGGAGTAATTAGTTCCGCCGTTCTAACGAACGGCGGCGACCTCCGTCGCTGCGCGGCCCCCAGAGCTACAATCTGTCATTCAAAAGGCAGGGCATGACCAAAAGGTCAATGCCCTGCCTTTTTCATGCCATCTTGTACGCTCTGGGGGCCGCTCGCTTGCGTATGCTCAACCTGTTGCGTTCCGTTGATCCCTTGCCAAAAAGGGACAGGTTTATTTTGGTAGGTTTTGTCTGCTTGGATTTGAAACATTTCGTTCGGTCAAAGCGTATCTATGGTGAGGACCTCATCAAGAACCATCAGCGTCACCGGGAGGTGATTATGGAAGAACAAACTTTTAGACAGGCGGTCGAAGATCACCGGGATGTCGTGTTTCGAATCGCATTGACGTACCTGCGCGATCGTGCCGATGCCGACGATATTGCCCAAGATGTCTTTCTTAAGTTGCTTAAAAGCGATGGACACTTTGAAAGTTGGGAACATCTTCGCCGCTGGCTTATCCGGGTCACGATCAATGAATGCAAATCTCTCTTTCGAAAGCCGTGGAGACGCGTGGAGGATATTGAAAGTCTGACCGATTCGCTTTCGGCGGCGCAGGATGAGACCAAGGCGGTCTTGTCAGACGTTATGCGACTTCCGGAGCGATTCCGTGTTCCCATCGTGCTCTATTACTATCTGGGCTTTTCGACCTCAGAGATTGCCGAGTTACTGCATGTGCCAGCCGCTACCGTTCGAACGCGTTTAGCTCGCGGTCGATCGAAGCTCAAATTCATCCTAGAGGAGGGCGACCGTGAAATCCAATCAAATCAAGCAGGCCTTCGAGTCCGTCCAAGCCGATAGCGATCTTGCCGACCGTGTTCTTTATGCCGCTGCTGGTGAGCCGCTTCGCCGAAAGGGTCACGCGAAGCCTCTGTATGTTGCCGTGATCGGATGCCTTGCCGGAGTGCTGGCGACCGGAGGGGTCGCCTACGCCGTCGTCAATTCCAGTTATTTTGCCTCTGCCTGGGGAAACCATGGCAACGGAGAGTCCGTTACCTGGACTCAAGGTGGCTCGTCGGGGACTAAATATACCTACACCAGAGAGTTTGGTGATGGTATCGCGCCCCAAAGCTTGGAGGGTTCAGTACAGAAGGTCAATCTGTCCGTCGAGGGCAACGGCTATACACTCGACATTCATGATATGGCTATCGACCAAAACGGCTGCGGTGCTGTGACGTTTTCGCTGTCCAATCCAAATGGTGTTAACTACTACAAGCCGGCAGCGGAGACTGGCGAACTTGTTCTCTATGGTGAAGAAGAACAAGGCATCGGCACGCCCGACATGAAGTTCGGCGAGGAATGGGCTGACACACGCAGCACAATTGATAAGGACACATCAAGTGACACGGTCATTAATGGCACGATGTACTTTGCCGCTATGGATCGCGAGCGAGATTTTCAATATGCGGTCACCTGGAATATCTCCTGGACCGAGGGCGAAGGTGAGAGTGCGAGGCAGTTTGAGGCGTCGACACCCGAGTTCAATATTGGAGCGTACGTCGATACAAAGGAACTCCGCTCCGGTGACTCGCCTCTTGAGATTAGCCCGTTTTCCATCCAGACGCACATTGATGATTTGGGCTATGAAGCAGTTGATAATAAGCTGACCGTCAGCTACAAGGATGGATCGGAGCAGATTATCGAAGATGACGACGCAGGGGTGTTCAACTTATATTTTTCTTATGCGCGCAATAGCGGAGAGAACATTTGGGTGCCAACGAAGTTGATTGATGTCGACCAAGTGGTCTCGGTAACCCTCGAGGGCACGAGGTACACATCGACAGGAGAGACTCAAACGGAAGAACCCTTTACCATCGTCTATTCGTAAGGCTTGAGGCCGCTTCCCACTAGGGGAAGCGGCCTTTTTTGCGTTATATGGACGGTTATTTTGAGCGATATTCGCCTGAATTTCGGAAGTATGCGGCAAAATCTCGATGGTTCGACCACACCGCAAATGCTCAAGCGCTCTACCTGCGGGTTTATTATCGAAAAACCCGGTTGTGCTCGGCAGGTCCAGAATTTGCCGCATACTTCCGAAAGCGCCGCCGATTTCCCTATGACAGATAAGGGCGGATCACCGCTGGAGCGCGACGTTTCCGCAGATAAAACCGACCAAAATAAACCTGTCCCGTTTTGGCAGGTAACGTTGCCCCAACGAGCACGTCGGATTCCCGGACCGGGCGGCCCAGGTTTTAAGTTTGTCGCGAGTTCCGCACGCAAAGGAAAGCACTTAATGTGCTTTCCGTCTTGCGCAGGACTGTAGAGCAGCAAACTTAACCCCTGTGCCGCCCGGCCCGGGAATCCGCACCCGCGCACAGGAGGGGATTCCTTTTGTGTAGGCTTTGCGGAAATGTGCCAATTTTGGGATACGCCCGGCGGCGTGGTATGTTGACGGCACGGCTAACGGCACGTATCCTATCCAACTGCGTGTTTCGTAGGGGGATGCTGACCCCTCGATTCAAGCCGTTGCACTTTACAGAAAGCTGGAATCATTCGAGAAGGAGTACGCTTTGCCTACTATTAACCAGCTGGTTCGCCAGGGCCGTCGTTCCGTGCCCAAGAAGTCCAAGAACGCTGCTCTGCAGCACAACTCCCAGAAGCGCGGCGTGTGCACCCGCGTCTTCACCACGAGCCCCAAGAAGCCGAACTCGGCTCTTCGTAAGGTTGCCCGTGTTCGCCTCGTCAACGGCATCGAAGTTACTGCTTACATCCCGGGTGAGGGCCACAACCTGCAGGAGCACTCCATCGTGCTCGTCCGCGGCGGTCGTGTCCGTGACCTCCCTGGTGTCCGTTATCACGTCATCCGTGGCGCCTACGACGCTGCTCCGGTCCAGAACCGTATGCAGGCCCGTTCCAAGTACGGCGCTAAGCGCCCCAAGGCCAAATAAGCCAGATAACGTTTTGATACTTTCGCCGTGTGCCGCCTTGAGCGCCGCACGGTAGACACTTAAGGAGATTTCACATGCCGCGTCGTGCAGCAGCTAATCGTCGTGAGGTTCAGCCTGACGCCGTTTACAACAACCGCCTGGTGACTCAGCTCATCAACAAGGTCCTTCTTGACGGCAAGAAGGCCACCGCTGAGCGCATCGTTTACACCGCTTTCGAGATCGTTGCCGAGAAGTCCGAGGGTGGCGACGCTCTCGCTACCTTCAAGAAGGCTATGGACAACGTCAAGCCCACGCTCGAGGTTAAGCCCAAGCGTGTCGGTGGCGCTACCTATCAGGTCCCGATGGAGGTCAACTCCCGTCGTTCCACCGCTCTGGGTATCCGCTGGATCGTCAACTTCTCCCGCGCTCGCAAGGAGAAGACCATGGCCGAGCGTCTCGCCAACGAGATTCTCGACGCTTCCAACGGCCTGGGCGCTTCCGTCAAGAAGCGTGAGGACGTCTTCAAGATGGCCGAGGCCAACCGCGCGTTCTCTCACTATCGTTGGTAAGTTAAGGTAAGGAACTAACATGGCTAAGCCTAAGTACAAGCTTTCCGATACCCGTAACATCGGCATCATGGCCCACATCGATGCCGGTAAGACCACCACGACCGAGCGTATTCTTTACTACACCGGTAAGACCCACAAGATCGGTGAGGTCCATGAGGGCGCTGCCACCATGGACTGGATGGTTCAGGAGCAGGAGCGCGGCGTAACCATTACCTCCGCTGCTACCACGTGCTTCTGGAAGAAGGACGGTACCGACTACCGCATCCAGATCATCGATACCCCGGGCCATGTTGACTTCACCGCCGAGGTCGAGCGCTGCCTGCGCGTCCTCGATGGCGCTGTCGCCGTCTTCGACGCCGTTGCCGGCGTTCAGCCCCAGTCTGAGACCGTTTGGCGTCAGGCTTCCACCTTCAACGTCCCCCGTATCGCCTTCATCAACAAGTATGACCGCGTGGGCGCTGACTTCTTCAACGCTATCGAGACCATGAAGGATCGTCTCGACGCCAACGCCGTGGCCGCTCAGGTCCCGATGGGCGCCGAGGACAACTTCTGGGGCGTCATCGACCTGGTCACCATGACTGCATGGGACTTCAAGGCCGACGAGAAGGGTATGACCTACCCCGAGCCGATGGACGAGATCCCGGCTGAGTTTGCCGACATCGCTGCCACCAAGCGCGAGGAGCTCCTCGACGCTGCTGCCAGCTTTGACGACGAGCTCATGGAGAAGATCCTCATGGAGGAGGACTTCACCGTCGAGGAGCTCAAGGCTGCTCTGCGCAAGGGCGTTCTGGCCAACGAGCTCAACCTCGTCTTCGTGGGTTCCGCCTACAAGAACAAGGGCGTTCAGGAGCTGCTCGACGCTGTCGTCGACTACCTGCCCAGCCCGCTTGACGTCGAGGCCGTCACCGGTACCGATCCGGACACCGGCGAGGAGATTCAGCGTCATCCTTCCTTCGACGAGCCCTTCTCCGGCCTGGTCTTCAAGATCATGACCGACCCGTTCGTCGGTAAGCTCACCTACGTCCGCGTTTACTCCGGCCGCGCCGAGTCCGGCTCCTACGTTGTCAACGCTTCCAACGGTCAGCGCGAGCGCCTCGGCCGCATCCTCGAGATGAACGCCGCCGAGCGTATCGACCGTGACGACGCTGCCGCCGGCGACATCGTCGCTTGCGTCGGCTTCAAGAACTCCACCACCGGTGACACCCTGTGCGCCGAGGGCAAGGAGATCGTCCTCGAGAAGATTGAGTTCGCTAAGCCCGTTATTGACGTTGCCATCGAGCCCAAGACCAAGGCCGAGCAGGACAAGATGTCCCTGGCTCTGACCAAGCTCGCCGAGGAGGACCCGACCTTCCAGGTGTCCACCAACCACGAGACCGGCCAGACCATCATCGCCGGCATGGGCGAGCTGCACCTCGAGATCATCGTCGACCGTCTGCTCCGCGAGTTCAAGGTTGACGCTAACGTCGGTAAGCCCCAGGTTGCCTACCGCGAGACCGCCGGTCACGACGTCGAGAAGGCTGAGGGCAAGTTCGTCCGTCAGTCCGGCGGTCGCGGTCAGTACGGCCACGCCGTCATCAAGCTCGAGAAGATGGAGGAGGGCTTCGGCTACGAGTTCGTCAACGCTATCGTCGGCGGCGTCGTGCCCAAGGAGTACATCCCGTCCATCGACAAGGGCATCCAGGAGGCCCTGAACACCGGTGTTATCGCCGGCTTCCCGGTCCTCGACGTTAAGGTCACCCTGTTCGACGGTTCTTACCACGAGGTCGACTCCTCCGAGGCCGCCTTCAAGATCGCCGGTTCCATGGCTATCAAGGACGCTCTCAAGAAGTCCGATCCGCAGCTGCTCGAGCCGATCATGGCTGTCGAGGTCGAGACCCCCGAGCAGTACATGGGCGACGTTATGGGCAACCTCTCCGGTCGCCGCGGCAAGATCGAGGGCATGGAGGATCGCAAGAACAGCAAGCTCATCCGTGCCAAGGTGCCGCTGGGCGAGATGTTCGGTTACGCTACCGACCTTCGCTCCCAGACCCAGGGCCGTGCATCCTACACGATGCAGTTCGACTCTTATGAGCCCGCGCCCAAGTCCATCGTGGACGAGGTCATGAGCAAGAACGCCTAAGTTCGAGCTCCCTGTTACGTAATCCGCGAGAACATCTCTCGCACTCTTTGGAGGTTTAAGTTGGCTACCCAGAAGATCCGCATTCGCCTCAAGGGCTATGATCACGAGGTCGTCGATCAGTCCGCGAAGCTCATCGTCGAGACCGCTCAGAAGACCGGTGCTCGCGTTTCCGGTCCTGTCCCCCTGCCCACCGAGCGCAACCTGTACACGGTTATCCGCTCGCCGCACGTGAACAAGGACTCCCGTGAGCAGTTCGAGATGCGCACCCACAAGCGCCTCATCGACATCCTCGACCCCACCTCGGGCACCGTTGATTCGCTTATGCGTCTCGACCTCCCCGCTGGCGTCGACATCGACATCAAGCTCTAAGCGATATCGCTCATAGCTTAAAGGGCCCCGCTGCCGTTACGGTAGCGGGGCCCTTTTGTTTTGCATGATGGGTTTGGATCGCCGGGTAAGGCTGCCGAGCGGCTGGCTGTGGCGACCTACTCACTCAAGGGGCGCAATGACGCTTCCTCAAAATGGAAGGATCGCAAGCCGTCTTCTGTTTCGATGCACGCACGACCAAAGCCATCGACCGTTTTAAAGATGCCTCGCGCCAGCTCGTCACCGGCAGGGGAGCGGGCGATAACGTGCTTTCCAATCCAATTGAGGTGAGCGACATATTCGCCGTGGACGGGCGCGAGCGGTCCGGTGTTTTCTTCCATGGCGTTGAGGCGTTCTGCCCAGGCATCTATAGCGTCTATAACTGCGTGATAGACCTCATCGAGGAGCATGTCGACAGCTGGAACGTTCTCGTTAAGGTCCGAGAGACCGATTGCCGGCAGGCCGCCATCGGGCACCTCTTGGGGCGCATAGTTCACATTGACGCCAATGCCGCAGACGGCGAAGGGTTTGCCTTCGTTATCGCGTGCTGCCTCGACTAAGATGCCGCCAAGTTTGCGCCCTCGAGCGACCAAGTCGTTGGGCCATTTGAGGCCAATCTCGTTTGCAAGACCCTGTTTTTCGAGCGCCTCGAGCACCGCTAGGCCGCTGACGGCAGCAAGACCAGAGTACTTCGCAGGATTAACGCATGGACGCAGGACAATCGAAAGCAATAGGTTGCCGGCGGTTGAATCCCACTTGTGGCCGCGCCGGCCGCGTCCTGCTGTCTGAGCCCGGGCGGCAAGTCCTGTGCCGTGCGGCGCTCCCTGTTTTCCTGCTTCGAGCAGGTCATCGTTGGTCGATCCGGTTACGTCGACTATCGTTAATTTGGCATCCATAACGGCTGCTACCTCCTTAATGAATAAGTGAATAACGCAATGGTGTCGAGAGAGACACAATGTGAAGCCTTTGTCGCATTTGGACAATTTAATGTTAACACGTTAACAACGACTGAAATGCGCTATCCTCTCTTGGTCGATGTAAACACGTCAACAACTCAAAGGAGGTTAGTGATGGGTTTCACGATTCTTGGAACGGGCTCGGCGCTTCCTAAGCGCAGTGTTTCCAATGACGAGCTGTCCGAGTTCCTCGATACCTCGGATGAGTGGATTTTTACCCGCACAGGTATCAAGAGCCGCCACGTCTGCACCACCGAGTCACTTGATGACCTTGCCGTAGCGGCGAGCGAGCGGGCACTCCAGGTGTCCGGAATCGACGCGAGCCAGCTGGATCTGATCGTCTGCTCGACGACGACGGGTGACCATCTTGTTCCCGCTGAGGCGTGTGCCGTTGCTGAGCGACTAGGCGCGACATGCCCCGCCTTCGATGTCTCGGCGGCCTGCGCCGGCTTCGTATTTGCGCTCGATGTCGCCGAGGGCTATATCGCCCGCGGGCGTGCCAAACACGTGCTGGTCGTTGCGGCCGAGCAGATGACGCGCGCGCTCGACTGGACCGACCGCGCCACCTGCGTGCTCTTTGGCGATGGGGCAGGCGTCGCGGTGATTGAGGCTGGGGGAGACAGCCCCCTTGCCGTTGAGCTTTCGACGGCGCCCGACGTCGAGACGTTGCGCGTTCCCGGTCTGGTCGGCACCTCGCCGTTTAAGGCCTCCGCAGATAGCGAGAGCGTGCTGTCCATGAATGGCCGCCGCGTGTTCAAGTTTGGCGTCAACGCCATCTGCGACACGGTCCATAAGCTTGCGAGCGATGCGGGCATTTCGGTCGAGGACATCGACCATTTTGTATTCCATCAGGCTAACGAACGAATCCTGAGTCAGGCGGTCAAACGCCTCGGCGTGCCAGACAAGCGCGTGGTTCGAACGCTGCGCGAGACCGGCAACATTTCGAGCGCCTGCATTCCCTTTGCGCTTGACCGGCTGGCACGCACCGACGCACTGAATGCGGGTGACATCATCGCCCTCGTTGGATTTGGCGCCGGCCTGGATATAGGTGGCTATCTGCTTCGTTGGAAGTAGTCGCACATAGGAAATAAAACGCCCCTAGGGCACAAACAAAGGAGAACTACCATGGCAGATCAGAAGACCTTCGAGCGCGTTTGCGACGTTATCCGCGAGACCGCTGGCCTTGACGACGTCGAGATGAAGCCCGAGTCCACGCTCGAGGAGATTGGTCTCGACAGTCTGGGCACCGTCGAGATCCTCGTCGCCGTCGAGGACGAGTTTGGCATCCAGCTCGATACCGAGGAGAACCCCAAGACGGTCGGCGAGTTCGCCGATACGGTCGAGGCGGCATTGGAGAAGTAGTGATGCTCAAGTCTCCTCTCTGCGATCTGCTCGGCATCGAAAAGCCCGTGTTCCAGGGCGGTATGGCCTGGATCGCCGACGCCTCGCTGGCGTCCGCAGTGTCCGAGGCGGGCGGCTTAGGGATTATCGCGGCCATGAACGCCGACGCCAACTGGCTGCGCGACCAGATTCATGAGCTGCGCGCCAGGACGGATAAGCCCTTTGGCGTCAACGTCATGCTCATGAGCCCGTTTGCCGACGAGGTCGCGCGGGTCGTGATTGACGAGCGGGTACCGGTCGTCGTGACGGGTGCCGGCAATCCCACCAAGTACATGAAGGCGTGGAACGAGGCGGGCATCAAGGTCATCCCGGTCGTTGCCTCGGTGGCGCTGGCGCGCCTCGTGGCGCGTCGTGGAGCCACTGCCGTGGTTGCCGAGGGTACCGAATCAGGCGGCCATATTGGCGAGACCTCGACGATGGCACTGGTGCCGCAGGTTGTCGATGCGGTCGATATTCCCGTGGTTGCGGCTGGCGGTATCGCCGATGGCCGCGGCGTGGCGGCCGCCTTTATGCTGGGCGCCGCCGGCGTGCAGGTGGGTACGCGCTTTCTGATCGCAGATGAGTGCACCGTATCGGAGCAGTACAAGGAGATGGTCCTGAAGGCCAACGACACCTCGACGCGTGCGACCGGCCGCTCGACGGGACACCCGGTGCGTGCCCTCAAGAGCCCCTTCACCAACGCCTACGCCAAGAGCGAGGCGGCGGGCGTAAGCGTCGAGGAGCTCGGGGCCATGGGCACGGGCGCCCTTCGCAAGGCCGCCAAGGACGGCAATTACGAAGAGGGCTCGTTTTTGTGTGGACAGATTGCCGGCATGGTCAACGAGCGCCAAAGCGCACGTGAAATCGTTGACGACCTGGTCGATGGCGCCGAGCACGTCCTGAAGGGTGCGTGCGCATGGGTGGCGTAGCGTTTCTGTTTGCCGGCCAGGGCGCCCAGCACCCCGCGATGGGCGTCGACCTGATCGAGGCATCGCCGGCGGCCGCCGAGGTGTTCGCCATTGCCGACGAGGTGCGCCCGGGGACCAGTGAGCAGTGCCGAAGCGCCTCCAAGGAGGAACTCTCGCAGACCGAGAACACGCAGCCGTGCGTGTTCGTTCACGATCTGGCAGCGGCTGCCGCCCTGCGTGAGCGCGGCGTGGTACCTACCGCCTGTGCGGGTTTTTCGCTTGGCGAGGTCGCCGCGCTCACCTTTGCGGGGGCGTTCGATACGCGAGCGGGTTTTGAGCTCGTATGTGAGCGTGCGGCATTGATGGCCACGGCGGCCGAGCGTCACCCCGGCGGCATGCGCGCCGTCATCAAACTCGATGCGGCGCAGGTCGAGGGCTTGGCAAAACAGGCCGGCGAGGACTGCTGGCCGGTCAACTACAACAGCCCCCAGCAGACGGTTGTGGCCGGAGCGCCCGAGGCGCTGCAGGAGCTCGACGTTCTAGTGAAAGAGGCTGGCGGTCGCGCCATGAAGGTCGCGGTGTCGGGTGCATTCCATAGCCCCTATATGGCCGAGGCGACCTGTGGCCTTGCTGCATATATCGAGGCCGGTCACGCGCCGTCCCCGCTGCTGATTCCTGTTATGGCAAATATGACAGCGGCGCCCTATCCGGCCGACCCGCAGGCGGCAGCGGAGATGCTGGCCAACCAGGTGAGTCATGCCGTGCGCTGGGTCGACACGCTGCATGCTCTGCAGGATCAAGGCATCGATACGTTTATTGAGGTCGGCCCTGGCAAAACGTTGTCCGGCTTGGTCAAGCGTACGTTGAGCGACGTTCGCGTGTATTCGTGCGAAACGGCCGAGCAGGTCGCAGCTATTGCCGACGAGCTCGCATAGTCCACAGAGCTGTAACCCGAAAGGAATGACATGGGCAACTTGAACAACGGCGCGCTCGAGCGCAACGACTCACGTCGCGTGGCGCTGGTCACGGGCGGCTCGCGTGGTATCGGCCGCGCTTGTGCGGTTGGCCTGGCGGAGGATGGCTACGATATCGCCGTCGTCTATGCCGGCAGCGTCGATGCGGCGCGCGAGACATGCGAAGCCTGTGAGGCGGCTGGCGCCACGGCGCGCGCATATCAATGTGACGTGGCCGACCCCGATGCCGTCAACGCTTGCGTGGAGACGGTCCTCAACGACTTTGGCTTCATTTGGGCGCTTGTCAACAACGCCGGCATCACGCGCGACGGCCTGCTCATGCGCATGGGCGATGACGCCTTCGACCGCGTGCTCGATGTCAATCTCAAGGGCACGTTCAATATGACGCGCGCGCTCACCAAGACCTTTATGCGCCAGCGCGGCGGTTGCGTCGTCAACATGAGCTCGGTCGTGGGCCTGATGGGCAATGCCGGGCAAGCCAACTACGCTGCTTCCAAGGCGGGCGTGATAGGGCTTACCAAGGCGGTGGCGCGCGAGCTTGCGCCTCGTGGCGTACGAGCGAACGCGGTCGCCCCCGGGTTTGTCGAGACAGATATGACGGCAAAGCTCTCGGAGAAGGTGCGTACGGCAACCGAGGAACAGATTCCCCTTAAGCGCATGGCACGTCCCGAGGAAGTGGCCGGCGTGGTGCGCTTTTTAGCGAGCGATGCGGCTGCTTACATTACGGGCGAGGTCGTGCGCGTCGACGGCGGAATGGCGATGTAGAAACCAGGGCCGAAGAACGGCTTGGATGAGGAGACCATGATGGAACAGAGAGTTGCAATCACCGGCATCGGTGCCGTATCGCCGCTCGGCAACACCGCGCTTGCCACCTGGGCGGCCATGTGCGCCGGGACCTGTGGCATCGGCCCGATCACGCACTTCGATACCGATGCGTTTACCGTCAAGGTGGCGGCCGAAGTCAAGGGCTTTGACGGCAACGAGTACTTTGGCAAGCGTGACGCCAAGCATCTCGACCCCTGCGTTCAGTTTGCGATGGCGGCTTCGGACGAGGCAATGCACGATGCGGGCTTTGATGTCGAAGGCGCCATCGATCGTGAGCGCCTGGGCGTCTACGTGGGCTCGGGCGTGGGCGGCATGACGACGCTCGTCGACAACGTCCACACGATCGCCGATCGTGGACCTCGCCGCGCATCGCCCTATATGATTGCGATGATGATCCCCAACATGGCTTCAGGCAATATCGCGATCCGCCACAAGGCAAAGGGACCGACCCTGCCAGTCGTGACTGCTTGCGCGACCTCGGCCCATGCGGTGGGCGAGGCGTTCCGCGCCATCAAGCACGGCTATGCCGACGCGATCCTCGCGGGCGGCGCCGAGGCGGCCATTATCCCCGATGCCGTTGCAGGCTTTACGTCCTGCCGCGCATTGACCACCAACCCCGATCCTGCGACGGCTTGCCGCCCGTTCGATGCAGACCGCGACGGCTTTGTGATGGGCGAGGGCGCTTGCGTGCTGGTACTCGAGAGCATGGAACATGCGCAGGCGCGCGGTGCGCACATTTATGCCGAGGTCGTGGGCTACGGCAACACCGATGATGCTTATCACATCACGAGTCCCGATCCCGAGGCTGCCGGCATTGCCCGCGCGATATCGCTGGCGGTGGCCGAGGGCGACGTCAAGCCTTCCGAGGGCCTCTACATCAATGCCCACGGCACCTCGACCAAGCTTAATGATTCGTCCGAGACGGCGGGCATTAAGCGAGCGCTCGGCGAGGACGCGGCGCGCGCCGCACATGTCTCGTCGACCAAGTCGATGACGGGGCACATGATCGGTGCCACGGGGGCCATCGAGGTCATGGCCTGCGCCATGGCACTCGAGCAGGGCGTGGTGCCGCCGACCATTAACTACCACACGCCCGATTCCGCCTGCGATCTTGATTACACGCCCAATCGTGCGGTTCGCGCCGACCTTACCTGGGCGCTTTCGACCAACCTGGGCTTTGGCGGGCACAACGCCGCCATCGCGCTGCGTAGATATACGAGGAGCTAGAGCATGGATTCCAAAAGACTTGCCGAGATAGCCGATGTGATGGAGGACCGCGGCCTCACGCGCGTACGCGTTGAGGAGCCCGATGGCACCGCGGTCGAACTCGAGCGCGCGAGTGTGGCGCAGCCGGTTGCCGTGCCCATACCTATGCCGAGCGCCATGGCCGCTCAAGTTGCAGCTCCCACAGTCGCGCCTGCCGCACCGGAACCCGCCACGCAGACACCTGCCGCCGCGCCGGAGCCCAAGGGCACCGAGGTGACTGCTCCCATGGTGGGCGTCTTCTATGCTGCCCCTGCGCCGGGCGACGAGCCATTTGTGCGCGTGGGCTCCAAGGTCAAGGCCGGCGAGACCCTCTGCATCATCGAGGCCATGAAGGTTCTCAACGAGGTGACGGCCGAGGCAGACGGTGAGGTGCTCGAGATCTGCGTGGCCGACGGCGACCTCGTGGAGTTTGGCAGCTGCCTCATGAGGATCGGATAGGTGATATCCATGAACAAAGAAGAGCTCAAGAAGCTGTTACCGCATCGCGAGCCGATGCTTTTGCTCGACGAAGCCGAGCTGGTGGGCGACGAGGCCCACGGCAAGATCACGATTACAGGCGACGAGTACTTTTTGCAGGGACATTTTCCGGGAAACCCGGTCGTTCCCGGCGTGATTCAGTGCGAGATGCTCGCCCAGAACTGCTGTGTGCTGCTGATGGGCGATGAGGAGGCGCGCGGCGCGACGCCGTTCTACACGAGTCTGGACAAGGTGCGCTTTAAGCGTCCGGTGCGCCCGGGCGACACGGTGGATCTAGTGTGCTCCATCACGCGTGCGCGCGGGCCGTTCCGCTTTGCGACGGGTACTGCGAGCGTCAACGGTGAGGTTTGCTGCCGCGCCGATATGTCTTTTGCACTCATGCACGAAAGTTAAGGAAGGCTCCATGTTCGACAAAGTGCTCATCGCCAACCGCGGCGAAGTCGCGGTCCGTGTTATCCGCGCGTGCCGCGATATGGGCATCAAGACCGTCGCCGTTTATTCCACGGCCGATGCGGACGCGCTACACGTGCAGCTTGCCGACGAGGCGTATTGCATCGGCGGCCCGCGTCTTGCCGAGAGCTACCTCAACGACGATGCCGTGCTCACCTGTGCCGTAAAGTCGGGAGCTAAGGCAATTCATCCCGGCTATGGCTTCTTTTCCGAGAAGGCGAGCTTCGTGCGCGACTGCGACAAGTTCGGTCTGGCGTTTGTCGGTCCTTCGGCCGAGGTGATCGACAGCATGGGCGACAAGGACGCCGCACGCCGAACGGCCGCTGCTGCGGGCGTGCCCATCGTGCCGGGCTGCGATTTGCTCAAAAGCCCCGAGGAGGCGACGGCCGAGGCCGAGCGCATCGGCTGCCCCGTGCTTATTAAGGCGCGCGCGGGCGGCGGCGGTCGCGGTATTCGCAAGGTCGAGCGCGTGGAAGATGCGGCAAAGGCGTTCATCGAGGCGCGTGCCGAGGGTGAGGCCGTTTTTGGTGACGGCGAGTGCTACATGGAGAAGTTCGTTGCGCCGGCGCATCACGTTGAGGTGCAGATTATGGCCGATAAGCAGGGCCATGTGTTTTCACTCGGCGAGCGCGAGTGCTCGGTGCAGCGCCGCAACCAAAAGCTGATCGAGGAGAGTCCCGCGCCGTGCCTCGACGGACGCGACGATATTCGTGCCCGTATGCACAAGGCGGCGCGCGACTTGGCTCGTGCCGTCGGTTATGAGGGCGCTGGCACCATCGAGTTTCTGTACTCGGACGACGGCAATTTCTACTTTATGGAAATGAATACGCGCTTGCAGGTGGAGCATCCGGTTACAGAGTTTGTAACCGATACCGACTTGGTCAAGTGGCAGCTGCGCGTGGCAGCCGGCCAGCCTCTGCCCTTTGAGCAGGAGGACATGCCGGTGCGCAACCACGCCATGGAGTGCCGCATCAATGCCGAAACGCCGGACTTTCTGCCGTCGTGCGGAACGGTCACCGCGTTGCGTGTGCCGGGTGGTCCGCGCGTGCGCTGGGATTCCGCCATGTTTACCGGAGCGAAAGTTCCGCCGTACTACGACTCCATGCTCGGCAAGCTCATCGTGTGCGCGCCCACGCGTGACGGTGCCATTCGCAAGATGCGCTCGGCCCTGGGCGAGCTCGTGATTGAGGGCGTGAGCGAAAATAGCGAGCTTCAGCTCGACGTGCTGGCAAACGACGAGTTTTTGTCGGGCATATATCACACCGATCTGATGGGACATCTCTATGCTGATGAATAGAAAAGCGAAGACGGTCAATGTCCTTGAGGGGCCGATAACCGAGTCGTGCGCCGAGTTCCCCGCGCGCCACGTGTTTGTCAAATGCCCGGAGTGCCGCCGTGTGATCGATGAGGCGCGCCTGCACGACAACCTCGAGGTCTGCCCTCGTTGCGGCAAACACTTTCGCGTGAGCGGTCGCGCGCGCATGCGCATGACGGTCGACGCGGGTACCTTTGAGGAATGGGATGCCAATCTGGCGTCGAAGGACTTCCTCTCGTTTCCCGGTTATGCCGACAAGCTTAAGAGCGTGAGCGAGCGTTCGGGCGAGCGCGATGCCGTTGTGTGCGGCAGGGGCAAAATCTGCGGTTGCGATACCGCGCTCTTCTTTATGGATGCCAACTTTATGATGGGCTCGATGGGCTCCGTGGTGGGCGAGAAGATCTGTCGTGTCTTTGAGCGCGCGGCCGAGTTGGGGCTGCCGGTCGTTGGCTTTACCGTATCGGGCGGCGCCCGCATGCAGGAGGGCGTGACCTCGCTCATGCAGATGGCCAAGATTTCTGCGGCGGTTAGGCGCCACAGCGAGGCGGGCGGCCTGTATATCACGGTGCTCACCGATCCCACGACCGGAGGTGTAACCGCGAGCTTTGCCATGGAGGGCGACATTATCCTGGCCGAGCCCGATGCCCTGACGGCATTTGCCGGCCCGCGCGTGATCGAGCAGAACATGCACAAGCGTCTGCCCAAGGGATTCCAGCGTTCCGAGTTTTTGCTGGAGCACGGCTTTTGCGATGCCGTTGTTCCGCGTGGTGAGATTGCGCTCACGGTAGGCGAGCTGCTGGCGCTGCACGAAGGGCACGCGCCCGGCCTGGGGGCACCGCATGAGATCGTGCATACGGGTCGTCGCGACAAAAAGCTGGGACACTTGTTTAAGCGCTCGGCCGCACCAAAAAGCGCGCTCGAAATCGTCAAACAGACTCGCTCGGCGAACCGCGCCACGGCAGGCGAGATGATCTCGTTGGGTCTCGACGGATTCGTAGAGCTGCACGGCGACCGCTACTTTGGCGACGATGCTGCCGTGGTGGGCGGCATCGGCTGGAAAGACGGGCGACCCGTGACGGTTATCGCCATCGAGCGCGGTACCACGACCAAAGAGCGCATGCGTCGCAACTTTGGTATGGCACATGCCGAGGGCTACCGCAAGGCACGTCGCCTGATGCACCAAGCCGAGAAATTTGGTCGGCCGGTTCTGTGCCTGGTCGATACTTCGGGCGCGTTTTGCGGCATCGGTGCCGAGGAGCGCGGCCAGGGCGAGGCGATTGCCCAGAATCTCATGGAGATGAGCGGCCTTAAGACGCCGATTGTCTCGGTGGTGACAGGCGAGGGCGGCTCTGGTGGCGCGCTGGCGCTGTCCGTGGCCGACCGCATCCTGATGCTCTCGAGCTCGGCCTATTCGGTCGTGAGCCCCGAGGCCTGTGCGTCGATCCTGTGGAAGGATACCGAGCGCGCGAATGAGGCCGCTGAGGCGCTTAAGCTCACGGCCCCCGATCTGTTGGCGCTCGGCATCATCGACGGCATTGTTGACGATAGGGGCCTGTCGCATGAGGAGATCGCCGGTGTCGTCATGTCCTCGGCATTTGATGCCTTCGATACGCTTGGGCAGCTCGACGACGCGACCCTCACAAACCTCCGCTACGAAAAGTACCGCGCAATCGGTCAGTACCGCACGATGTGACAAAGGGACAGTCCACATGTCACATTGGGAAAGGCGTTCCATGTCACAAGTTTCTAACACCTCGTTTACAACGACGGTTTCATCAAACGCCATGGCCGTGGTGGACTATCTGTCCAAAAGCATGATGTCGGCGTTGCCGTTTATTGTCTGCGCGGCGCTGTTCCGCACCGTTGCCGTCATTATGGGCGAAGGCATGCTTGATCTATGGCCTGCCGATTCCGAAATCTATCGCCTGTTTTACAGCTGGCTGTATAACGCCGGCTATTACTTTTTGCCCATCTATCTTGGTTGGGCCGCTGCCCGCCAGCTCGGTTGCTCGGAGCAGCTGGGCATGATGCTGGGCGGCGTATTGATTGTGCCCGATCTGCTTAAGCTCGTTGATGCCGCATCGACGACGGGGGCATCGATGACTTTCGTGTATGATCTACTTCCCGCGCCGGTCAACGATTACACGACGACTGTTATTCCGGTTCTCATCTCGGTGCCCGTGCTATGGCAGGTGGAGCGTTTCTTTAAGCGCACTATCCCTCAGGCTGTGGCGTTTTCTTTTGTACCGTTTGCAACCATGCTTGTCATGGTTCCGGTGTCGCTGTGTGTTACGGCGCCGGCAGGCAGCTATCTGGGCATGCTGTTGGGACAGCTTATGTTTATGCTTGGCAATTCCGGTGGCATCGTGTCGCTGCTCACGCTCATGGGGCTTGCCGCGGGCTGGGAGTTTCTTAAGATCGCGGGTGTCAGCAACGTTGTCCTATCGCTTGCCTATGCGCAGTTTATGAGTGTGGGAACGGATTCGTGCATCCTGATCGCCGCGACGATGGCAACGTTCGCCGTTTGGGGTATGCCCTTTGGCGCGTCGCTCCGCGTTGCGGATAAGGACGAGAAGGCGCTCATGCTGGGCTATTCAATCTCGGGGATTCTTGGCGGCGTAAGCGAGCCAGCGCTGTACGGATGCGGCTTTAAATATGGCAGGTGTCTGACGTGCATGGCCGTTGGCGGCGCCGTCGGAGGCCTTGTTGCGGCCGTGGGCCACGTTACGGCTTATACCATCGGTATGACGAATGTCCTCATGGTCATTGGCTTTGCCACGGGCGGCATCTCGAATCTGCTGTGGTGCTGCGCTGCCGGCGGCGCAGCATTTGCGGTGTCTGCGGCGCTGAGCTGCTGTTTTGGCGTGGTGCCGACAAAGATGCAGGCGGCAGAAGACGCAGCTGATTCGCTCGAAACAGTGGCGAGCGCTGCTGAAGCAAGCGCATAAATCTGTGCGACAAAAGGACGATTCCTTTGTCATATTCCAAGGCTGCGGCCCGTGTGGGTTGCGGCCTTTTTGTATCTGGGGGACAAAGTGGCTACACTACAATCCGTTTGAGCAATAGATATATAGGTAGTACCGTGGGGACTGATGAGGATGGTCGAGTGGATTGTTCGTCGTGCGCAGGGCGACCGTGCGCGCGTGGGAACGTTGACGGGCATAGTGTGTATTCTCGCCAATGTTGCGCTTTGCGCTGCGAAGGGTGCAATTGGCGTGCTGTCGGGATCGGTTTCGATTGTGGCGGACGCCATGAACAACCTGTCCGATGCCAGCTCGAACATCGTGAGCGTGCTTGGCTTTAAGCTGGCGGGCAAGCCGGCCGACCCCGAGCATCCTTACGGACATGGCCGCTACGAGTATCTCTCGGGTCTGGTCGTGGCGGCGCTCGTGCTGCTGATTGGCGTTGAGCTGGTGAAATCGTCGGTGGAGCGAATTATCAACCCGGAGCCTGTCGAGTTTTCGCTTTCCCTGGTGGCGGTTCTGGTGCTGTCAATGGTCGTAAAGCTGTGGATGGCGGCCCTCAACCAAAAGCTCGGCGATCGCATTGAGTCCGAGACGCTGCATGCGACCGCTCAGGACTCAAAGAACGATGTCCTAGCTACGGGTGCTGTGCTGGCGTGCGCAATTGTTTCGCAGGTGACGCATATCAATCTAGATGCATGGGTCGGCCTTGCCGTTGGCGCCTATATTGGCTGGAGCGGCTTTGAACTCATCCAGGATACGATGAGCCCGCTTTTGGGCCAGGCGCCCGATCCTAAGCTGGTCAAGCACATTCGAGACAAAATCATGAGCTACCCCGGCGTTTTGGGCGTTCACGATTTGATGGTTCACGACTACGGCCCAGGCAGAAAGTTCGCAAGCGCTCACGCCGAGATGGCAGCCGAGGCCAGCCCGCTGGAAAGTCACGACACGCTCGATAACATCGAGCAGTCGTTTAGGGTCGAAGACGGCATGATCGTCACGCTCCATTACGATCCCATCGTGACCGACGATCCAAAGGTGGCGAGCATGCGTCTGCGCATCAACGCTATGGCTCAAGAGATTGATAGCCGCCTCTCGATCCACGACCTACGCTGTGTTCCGGGCCCCACGCATACCAACGTGATCTTTGACTGCGTACGTCCCTCGGATTTGGCGATGAGCGCCGAGGACCTGAAGCGCGCGCTGGCGAAACGGGTCGAATCGGAATATCCCAAGTCGGTCGCCAAGATCACGATCGACGAAGACTACGTAGGCCATACCCACGAGTAGGGCTGTGCCAGCAAAGCAAGTTATACAGAAGGGGAGAGCATGAAGCGTCTATATCTACTCCGCCACGGTCAGACAGAATTCAACGTTAAAAAGCTCGTCCAGGGCCGCTGCGATTCTCCGTTGACCGATCTGGGCCGCAAGCAAGCGGGAATGGCAGCCGCATGGCTCAAAGCCCACGGCGTCGTCCCCGACAAAGTGGTCTCTTCGCCCTTAGGCCGAGCCATGGACACGGCTCAGCTCGTCGCATGCGAGCTCCTCGGCCCGGACACAGCAGTCGAGCCCTGCGAAGGCATCATCGAGCGCAGCTACGGCACCTTCGAAGAAGGCCCCCACGACGCCCTACCCACCGACGTCTGGGACCCCGGCGAGGACCTGATCCCATTTGGCGGAGAAGGAAGCCATGCCCTGCAGGAGCGCATGGTGGGCACCCTCACCAATCTCATGGGCGCCGAGGGCATCGAAACCCTCCTAGCAGTAAGCCACGGCAGCGCCAGCCGCCAATTCATCAAGGCTGCAGCCCCAGAGGGCTTCGAGCTCCCAACAAAACTCCCCAACTGCGCCATTATGATTTTCGATTTTGATGAGGCGGAGCCACAAGTAGAGGGCGAGCCAATGCAATGCAAGTTCACCCTCCAGCAAATAGTGGACCCCCAACAAAGTCATTAGCCTGAGCGAGCAGAGTTAAGCAGACATCAACGTGTCGTCTCCCGAGCACGGCGGAGGGCCGGAGAAATATATTAAGGTCATCGCGAGTTCCGCACGCAAAGGAGAGCACTTAATGTGCTCTCCGTCGTGAGCAGGACTGTAGAGCAGCAACCTTAATATGTCTCAGGCCCGCCCCCTCCGCCGCACACTGGGAACGTGCCACGCACTTTACCTGCGTAAACAATGTGAGTGAAATATGAATCTCGATGGATACGCCCGCAGCCGTGTATACTAAACAGCTGTGTGAAACCAGGGGAGTATTTTGGCTGGACAAAATGCCTGCTTAATAGGGTTGTCAGGTAGTCCGGGCGAAATACAAGGCTGGGGAGCACGTCGTGTAAGTAGTGGTCCTCTAGGGGCGTACGCTCGGTGGTGTACGCATTGTCCCAAGACCACGCGAGAGTTGGGATCATATCTTGATCAGCATGATTCTCGGCCGCAAGATTGGCATGACCCAGGTTTGGGACGAGGACGACAACGTCGTTCCCGTCACGGTCATCCAGGCTGGCCCCTGCGCTGTCTCGCAGGTTAAAACTCAGGCAACCGACGGCTATGACGCCGTCCAGATCGGTTTCGGCGACATCAAGGCCAAGAACGTGAACAAGCCCATGGCTGGTCACTTCGCCAAGGCTGGCGTCGAGCCTGTCCGCTTCCTTCGTGAGGTCCGCGTCGAGAACGGCGAGGAGCACAAGGTCGGCGAGGTCGTCACCGTCGCTGATTTCGCTGATGTCGAGAAGGTCGACGTCATCGGTACCTCCAAGGGTAAGGGCTTCCAGGGTCGCATCAAGCGCTGGGGTCAGCGCCGCGGTCCTATGACGCATGGTTCTCACTTCCAGCGTCACCCCGGTTCTATCGGTCAGTGCGCCTATCCTGCGCGCGTCCTCAAGGGCGTCAAGATGGCCGGTCACATGGGTAACGAGCGCGTTACCGTCAAGAACCTTTCCGTTGTCCGCATCGATGCCGAGCAGAACCTCATCTTGGTCAAGGGCGCTGTCCCGGGTGCCAAGAATGGTCTCGTCGCCATCCGTATGGCCTAAGGGCCCAGCCCATTTAGCCCAGCGTCATACCAAGGAGAACACTTAAATGGCAAAGTTTGAAGTAAAGAACAGCGAGGGCAAGAAGGTCGCCGAGGCCGAGCTCGCCGCTGAGGTGTACGGCATCGAGCCGAACATCCACGTTATGCACCACATCGTCAAGTGCCAGATGGCCTCTTGGCGTCAGGGCACCCAGTCTGCTAAGGGTCGCTCTGAGGTTTCCGGTGGCGGCAAGAAGCCTTGGCGTCAGAAGGGCACCGGCCGTGCCCGCCAGGGTTCCATCCGTGCTGCCCAGTGGCGTCACGGTGGCGTTGTCTTCGCCCCCAAGCCCCGTTCCTACGCTAAGCGTATGAACAACAAGGAGGTCAAGCTGGCTATGCGCTCCGCGCTGTCCGCCAAGCTGGCCGATGGCGAGCTCGTGCTCGTCGACGACTACGGCTTCGAGAAGCCTTCCACCAAGGCTGCCGTCGCCATGCTCAAGGCTCTCGGCCTTGAGGGCAAGCGTCTGACCATCATCGTTCGCGATGAGGACGTCAACGCCTACCTGTCGTTCCGCAACATTCCCAAGACGTTCATCATCACTGCCGACGAGGCCAACACCTACGATCTCGTCAACAACAACGCTGTGCTGATGCCCGCTGACATCGCCGCTCACTTCGGGGAGGTGCTTGCATAAATGACCGCCCACGAGATCATCATCCGTCCGATCGTGTCCGAGCGTTCCTTCTCCGGCATGGAGCTGAACAAGTACACGTTCGAGGTCGCCAAGGATGCTAACAAGTATCAGATCAAGGACGCTGTCGAGGAGATCTTCGGCGTCAAGGTCGTTCGCGTGAACACCTTGACGGTCAAGCCCAAGATCAAGCGCGTGCGCTATGTCGCCGGCAAGACCCGTTCTTGGAAGAAGGCCATCGTCACGCTGGCCGAGGGCGACACCATCGAGGTCTTTGGCAACCAGGCCTAAGACTCGCTGCTGTTGAGTGAGCTCATGCCTCCCAAATAGGGGAGGCGAGAGCTCAAGGTTTCGGGTGTATAAAATGGACACGCCCGGAACCGTGTATACGTCCGGTGTCATCGCACCCGAGGCAGAACCTCGAATCCCTGTCTGCGATGGCTAACGGATTCCTATTGAAAGGGATTGTAATGGCTGTAAAGCACCTTAAGCCGACCTCCGCTGGTAGGCGTTGGCAGACGATCTCCGACTTCTCCGAGATCACCTGCACCAAGCCCGAGAAGTCCCTTCTCGAGCCCCTGCCCAAGAAGGCCGGTCGTAACAACAACGGCCGCATCACCACCCGCCACCAGGGCGGCGGCGTGAAGCGTCGTTACCGCGTGATCGACTTCAAGCGCAACAAGGACGGCGTGCCCGCCAAGGTTGCCACGATCGAGTACGATCCGAACCGTTCCGCTCGCATCGCTCTGCTGCACTACGCTGACGGTGAGAAGCGCTACATCCTGGCCCCCAAGGGCCTCGAGGTCGGTCAGACCATCATGTCCGGTTCTGACGCCGACATCAAGCCGGGCAACGCTCTGCCCCTCGCCGACATCCCCGTCGGTACGCTCATCCACGCCGTCGAGTTCCAGCCGGGCAAGGGCGCTGCTATCGCCCGTTCCGCCGGTAACTCCTGCCAGCTGATGGGTAAGGAGGGCAAGTACGCTATCGTCCGTATGCCTTCCTCCGAGATGCGTCGCATCCTCGTTACCTGCCGCGCCACCGTCGGTGAGGTCGGCAACGCCGATCACGCCAACATCGTCATCGGCAAGGCCGGCCGTAAGCGTCACATGAACGTGCGCCCGACCGTCCGCGGTACCGTCATGAACCCTGTCGATCACCCGCACGGCGGTGGCGAGGGCAAGAACCACACCTCTGGTCGTCCCTCTGTTACCCCCTGGGGTAAGCCGACGAAGGGCCTTCGTACGCGCAAGAAGAAGAAGGTCTCGAACCAGCACATCATTCGTCGCCGTAAGAAGTAATTTCGGATACCGAGTTTTAGGAGAAAGCACTTATGAGCAGAAGTCTCAAAAAGGGCCCGTTCGTGGAGACTCGCCTTCTCTCGCGTATCACCGCGATGAACGAGGCTGGCAAGAAGGACGTCGTGAAGACCTGGTCCCGCGCGTCCACCATCTTCCCCGAGATGGTTGGTCACACCATCGCCGTCCACGACGGCCGCAAGCATGTGCCCGTGTATGTTACCGAGTCCATGGTTGGTCACAAGCTCGGCGAGTTCGCGCCGACTCGTACGTTCCGTGGCCACAAGGCCAAATAGGGGGTTAACCGTAAATGGCAACTAAGTCTATTGAAACTGAGGCCACCGAGGTTCGCGCCGTCGCTAAGTACGTGCGTGTTTCCCCCAGCAAGGCCCGCCTGGTGGTCGATCTGATCCGCCGCAAGCCTGTCGCTCAGGCCTTCGACATCCTCCACTTCTGCGACCGCGCCGTCGCCGTGGATGTCGAGAAGGTTCTCCGTTCCGCCGTTGCGAACGCCGAGAACAACAACGGTCTGCGTGCCGACAACCTGGTTGTCGCCGCTGCCTATGTTGACGAGGGTCCGACGCTTAAGCGCATCCGTCCCCGCGCCAAGGGTTCCGCTTCTCGCATTCTGAAGCGTACTTCCCACATCACCGTCGTCGTTGCTCCTCGAAAGGAGGCGTAAAGCTGTATGGGTCAGAAAGTCTACCCCACCGGCTTCCGTCTTGGCATCACCGAGAACTGGCGCTCCCGCTGGTTCGCAGATAAGGATTACGCTAAGACCCTCGGTAACGATCTCGAGATCCGCAAGTACCTCGAGAAGCGTCTTTCCCGCGCAGCTGTCTCCCGCGTCGAGATCGAGCGCGCTGGCGACAAGGTGAAGGTCATCATCCTCACCGCTCGCCCCGGCGTTGTCATCGGTAAGAAGGGTGCCGAGATCGATACCCTCCGCACCGAGCTCGAGAAGGTTGCTGGCGTCTCCAAGGGCCAGCTCTCCGTCGACGTTGTCGAGATCAAGCGCCCCGAGCTCGACGCCAACCTCGTTGCTCAGTCTATCGCCGAGCAGCTCGAGGGTCGCGTTGCCTTCCGTCGCGCTATGCGCAAGGCTGTCCAGTCCGCCCGCAAGGCCGGCGCCAAGGGCATCCGTATCCAGTGCTCCGGTCGTCTCGGCGGTGCCGAGATGGGCCGTCGTGAGTGGTACCGTGAGGGTCGCGTGCCTCTGCACACCCTCCGCGCCAAGATCGACTACGGCACGGCTGTCGCCAGCACCACCATGGGCGCTTGCGGCGTGAAGGTCTGGATCTACCTGGGCGAGAAGCTCCCGGGCCAGCCTGTTCCCAACCCTGCACTCGAGGGCTCTTCCCGTCCTCGTCGTCGTAACTCCGAGAGGAGGGGTCAGTAGTGCTTGCCCCTAAGCGTATTCTTCACCGCAAGGTGCAGCGTGGCTCCATGAAGGGCCAGGCCAAGGGTAATACCGAGCTGCATTTCGGCGAGTTTGGTATCCAGGCTCTCGAGGCTCATTGGATCACCAACCGTCAGATCGAGGCCGCTCGTATTGCCATGACCCGCTACATGAAGCGTGGCGGTCGTGTCTACATCACGATCTTCCCCGATAAGCCCATCACCAAGAAGCCTGCCGAGACTCGCATGGGTTCTGGTAAGGGTAACCCCGAGGAGTGGGTGGCCGTCGTCAAGCCCGGCCGCATCATGTTCGAGGTCAAGGGCGTGCCCGAGGAGGTCGCTCGCGAGGCTCTGCGTCTTGCACAGCACAAGCTTCCCATCAAGACCAAGATTGTTGCTGCCAAGAACGCTGAGCAGCGCATCGAGAAGGAGATGGCTGAGGAGGCCGCTCTCGAGGCCAAGTGGGCTGCTGAGGACGCCGCCGCCGCCAAGGAGGAGAACTAATGAAGCCCGCAGAGATTCGTGAGCTCTCGGACGCTCAGCTCGTTGAGAAGCTGAAGGAAATGCGCGCCGAGCTCTTTAACCTTCGTTTCCAGATGGCCACCAGCCAGCTGGACAACACCGCTCGCGTCAACACCGTGAAGAAGGACATCGCTCGCGTCCTCACGGAGCAGCGCGCCCGCGAGATCGCAGCGGAGAAGTCCGCTGTCGCCGAGTAGGACCTAAGGAGAGAACATGACTGATTCGCGTAACTCGCGTAAGGTCCGTACGGGTGTCGTTACCTCCGTCTCCGGTGCCAAGACCATTGTTGTCACCATCACCGAGCGCAAGCGTCACCCCAAGTACGGCAAGATGATGACCAGCTCCAAGAAGCTGCACGCTCACGACGAGGAGTGCACGGCTGGCGTGGGCGACACCGTCCGCGTTATGGAGACCCGTCCTATGTCCAAGATGAAGCGTTGGCGCCTCATCGAGGTCGTCGAGCGCGCTAAATAAGCAGTCGCTCTTACGACTTGTACGTTTCCGAAGATGTGCGTATGCCTGGCTTGCATACCACGGGCCGCATAAAGGCTGCGCACCTCTCTTCGGTTCTTAGTTCGGAGGAACATCTACCATGATTCAGATGCAAACCATGCTGAACGTCGCCGACAACTCCGGCGCTCGCAAGATTCGCTGCATCAAGGTGCTTGGCGGTTCCAAGCGTCGTTATGCAGGCATCGGCGATGTGTTCATCGGTGCTGTCCAGGAGGCTACCCCTGGCGCCAACGTCAAGAAGAAGGACGTTGTCCGTTGCGTCGTCGTTCGCACCGTTAAGGAGATCCGCCGCAAGGATGGCTCCTACATTCGCTTTGATGAGAACGCCTGCGTTGTCATCAACAACGATGGTTCGCCCGTCGGCACCCGTATCTTCGGGCCCGTCGCTCGCGAGCTTCGTGACAAGAAGTACATGAAGATCGTCTCGCTCGCTCCCGAGACCCTGTAGTTAGGGGAGATATATGTATATCAAGAAGGGCGATAAGGTCCAGGTTCTCTCTGGTAAGGATCGCGGCAAGCAGGGCGTTGTCCTGCGTGCTCTCCCCGCCGAGAACAAGGTCGTTGTCGAGGGCGTTTCGGTCGTCAAGAAGGCCGTCAAGCCCAACGCTGCCAACCAGCAGGGCGGCATCGTTTCGCAGGAGGCTCCCATCGACGCCTCCAACGTCAATCTCGTCTGCCCCGAGTGCGGTAAGGTTACCCGCGTCGGTCACGAGAAGGACGGCAAGAACAAGCTGCGCGTCTGCAAGAAGTGCGGTCACAAGTTCTAAGCTGCCCGCAACATCAAGTTGCTAGCAAAGGCCCGGATGCCATGGTGAACTGCGTCCCAAATCTTGGACGCCCTAAATAGCGACTAGGCCGCGAGGGC
>NZ_QRWD01000017.1 GCF_003459505.1 Collinsella sp. AF20-14LB | reverse complement strand
CTCGAGCGCATCAAGCGCGAGAACGACCTGGTGACATACCGCGAGATCCTCGCTGTCCGCAATGCAGGCAGGTGCTTTACAGCCACAAGCGCGATAGTTTCAACAACAAGATGCAGTGCCCCAGAGCCCCTAGCAGTCGACGATGGTCTTGCCGATCATGATGTTGAGGATCTCGACGTCGGTATCCTTCATGCCAACGCGGCCCACATAGCCCATGCTGGCGATCGTCTCTTCCACCGTATCCTGAATCAGGCCCTCGCCGGCACGGAAGCCGCGGCCCTGCATGGCCATATCGTGGCCCAGAATCGCCGCATCAACGGCAGCGGAAATCTTAGCGGCGCAGCTTGCCTTGGCGCCATCGCACACGATGCCGCCCACGTTACCGAGCGTATTGGAGACCGTCGCGCCGATCTGCTCGCGCGTGCCACCGCACAGCCAGGTAATCGCCGCGCCGGCACCGCACGCAGCGCAAATAGCACCGCAAAACGCCGAGAGCGCACCAATATAGCTCTTGATATGCACGGCAATAAGATCAGACAGCATCACGGCGCGCACCAGGCGCTCGTGGTCGCAGCGCAGGTAGTCGGCATATTCCATAACGGGCAACGCACAGGTAATACCCTGGTTGCCCGAGCCGCACACAATGGCGACCGGTAGCGCACAGCCGTTCATACGGGCGTCAGACCCGGCGGCCGCACGCGCACGCGCACGGCAGGCGACATCGTCGGCGCGAGCGCCCAGCAGCGTACGGCCCACCTCGGCGCCCCAAGCGTTCGCCAAGCCCTCGGCGCTAATAGCGCCGTTCAGCTCAATCTGACGCTCAACGGCAGCGCGGGCGCCCTCGATGTCGCCGTCCTCGATAAAGTCAATGATAGACTCAATCGACATGGGCGTATCGGCGTTATCGGCGGCACGCTCGGCCACGACGCGCTCGGCGCAGGCGGCACACTCCCCCGCCGACTTGCCACACACCGGAATGCCATCGAGTGTATGGCACGTAACATTGGTGTGATGGTCGGTGATCTCGACGACCGCAGTATGACCTCCGGCCGTGGCAGTCACCTTAATGTAGAGGTTAGGCACACCCTCGACAAGCGACACATCGCAGTAGTCGGCATCGGAGAGCAGCTCGGTCACGCGAGCACGGTCTGCATCGCCAACACTCTCGAGCACCTCGAGCGCGCTCTTGGCGTCACCGCCCACAGCACCCAGCACGGCCGCGGCCTCAATACCGTGCATACCGCCCGAGTTGGGCACGGTCACGCTCTTTACGTTCTTGATGATGTTGCCCGAGCAGACAACATCCATATGTTCGGGTTCGCAACCAAGCGTCTGGCTCGCCAGCGCCGCCGCATAGGCAACGGCAATGGGCTCGGTGCAGCCGAGCGCACAGACAAGCTCGCGGTTCAAAACATCACAAAACGCGGTATCACGGATGGAATCGGTAGGCATAGGTATCTCCTACATGTATAACGGGTTGCTCTCGCAAGTATCAACTTCTCCATTTGATAACAAGGCACTAAAAACCGCAAGTCGAGTTCCGGCAGACGGCCGCCAGAAGCAAATTGGCGGCATTTTTCGTGATGGGCTGATGTTCGCGTCCGCTAAAGCGTTTGACCAAAAAACGCCCGAGTGTTTAGGCAAAAGACGCGCTATCATGCAGTCGAACGCGGTAAGACCTTTAGCAATTCCGCCGCACGGACCAGAGAGGAACCACTCATGAAGATCGGTATCGGCAACGACCACGCCGCCGTCGAGCTCAAGAACATCATTTCCGAGCACCTGAAGGAGCGCGGCTGCGAGGTCGTGAACTTTGGCACCGACACCTCCGAGAGCTTTGATTACCCCATCGCCGGCTACAAGGTGGGCAAAGCCGTAGCCAACGGCGGCGTCGATCTGGGCATCCTGATCTGCGGCACCGGTGTCGGGATTAGCTTGGCCGCCAACAAGGTCGAGGGCGTTCGTGCCGTCGTGTGCTCCGAGCCCTTCAGCGCCAAGCTCTCGCGCATGCACAACAACACCAACGTGCTCGCCTTTGGCGCCCGCGTCGTGGGCTCCGAGCTCGCCAAGATGATCGTCGACGAGTGGCTCGATGCCGAGTTCGAGGGCGGCCGTCACGAGCGTCGCGTCAATCTCCTCAACGAGATCGACCAGACCCGCGGCCTCAAGGTCGTCGACGAAGCTTAAAGACCTACAACGCCATACGCCAACGCAATCCGGGCGGGGGCTCTATATTAGATTTTTGGGGCATGCCTAGAAATCTACCTTTCGCAGTCCATGTGCGACAAAAGGTAGATTTCTAGCCATGTCCCAAAAATCTACTGGGATAAAAAGGGCGCCGCGGATGGAGTTCCGCGGCGCCTAAGCCACACGCTAACAGCTTTAAGGAGTCAAAGCTGGTTTAGCCAAAGAAGCGCTTGATCTCGATCTCGGCGTTCTCCAGGCAGTCGGAGCCGTGAATCACGTTGGCGTTGACATCGACAGCGAAGTCGCCGCGGATGGTGCCGGGGGCAGCATCAAGCGGGTTGGTAGCGCCCATAAGAGTGCGCATCTTGGAGACAGCAGAAAGACCGGAAACGACCATCTTGACGACCGGACCGCTCGTCATAAAGTCGCAGAGACCGCCAAAGAAAGGCTTGTCGGCCAGATGGGCGTAGTGCTCCTCGACGGTAGCGCGCTCGAGCGTGGTCATCTCCATGCGCTCGATGACAAGGCCGCTACGCTCAATACGAGCAACGATCTCGCCGATCTTGCGATCGCGCACCGCGTCGGGCTTAATCATGATGAAGGTCTTCTCGATAGCCATAAGGTAGCCTTTCAAGTAGGTTCGCGCGTGCCCAAGTCCCATTCCGGCACCCGCCTGGACTGCATCGTAACAGAGTTTTAGCTGCAGTTAAACAAAAAGCTGTTTATTGAAACGCTGCAATTTATTAAAGCGCTCCATATGTGTCACTTCTGTTTCGAAGCCCGATTAGAGTACCATCCGACCGCTCATCAACCACATGGAACAGAGCGGGCGGTCGGTTGCCACCCGCGAACGTACCCCCTTCACAACCTGCCCAAAGGTCCTACAGAAGTTCTCGACAAGCCCCTCCCCCATAGCAGCAAAATAGGGGCGCCCGCATCAGCAGACGCCCGTAAAGCTAAAACGATTTATCAATAAATGGACAATACGTCTTCAGCCAAACCTCTACTTTGCCCCGTGACCCATCTCGACAACCTTGGTTAGCGATCCAAACACGCCTTCATCGGCCACGAGCTGCGCCTCGGCACGCTGCAGCTGCACGGCAACGGCGGCAGGGGCGGTACCGCCCTCGGTCGTGCGCGCGGCGACAATCGACGGGATATCGAGCGCCTCGGTAATATCGCGCTCAAAGAGCGGGCTTGCCTCCTGGAACACCTCAAACGGCAGGTCCTCAAGATTGCAGCCGCGCTTCTCACACATCAGGACCAGGTGCCCCACCACGGCATGTGCCTCGCGGAACGGTAGACCGCGCTTTGCCAGGTAATCGGCAACATCGGTGGCGGCAAGGTGCCCCACGCCGCACTCGCGCGCCATGGCATCCTCGTTGACGGTCCAGGTCGAAATCATTCCGGCCATAACGGACAGGCACTGCATGAGCGTGTGAGCGGTATCGAGCGCGCCCTCCTTGTCCTCCTGCAAGTCCTTGTTATAAGCGAGCGGCAGGCCCTTCATGGTTACCAGCAGCTGCATCAGGTTGCCGTACACGCGACCGCTCTTACCGCGGATAAGCTCGGCAAAGTCGGGATTCTTCTTCTGCGGCATGATGGACGAGCCGGTGGAGTAGGAGTCTGAAAGCGTGATAAAGCCAAATTCGGAGCTCGACCACAGCACGATCTCCTCGGAAAGACGCGACAGGTGCATCGCCATGACGGATCCGGCGTAATGCAGATCGAGCAGGAAATCACGGTCGGAAACCGCATCGAGCGAGTTGGGAATCACGCCCGCAAAGCCAAGTTCGGCAGCCGTCATCTGGCGATCGAGCGGATAGCTCGTACCGGCAAGCGCGGCAGCACCCAGCGGGCAGTTGTCGGCGGCATCAAAGGCGGCCTTCAGGCGCGTAAAGTCGCGCGCGAACATCCAGGAATACGCCAGCAGATGATGCGAGAGCAGCACGGGCTGAGCGTGCTGCATATGCGTGTAGCCCGGAAGAATCACCTTGTCGTACTTCTTGGCCGCATCCACCAGCACATGGCGCAGCTCAAGATTGGCCTCCATGAGCTCCTTGGCCAGCGCCTTGACGCCCAGGCGCGTATCGGTCGCCACCTGGTCGTTGCGCGAACGCCCAGTATGCAAGCGCTTGCCAGCCTCGCCGATACGACGCGTCAGCTCGCTTTCGATGGACATATGAATGTCCTCGTCGTTGATATCAAAGGTGAAGTTGCCGGCATCGATATCCTGTTCGATTCCGGTCAGGCCCTCGGCAATCGCCTGCTCGTCCTCGGCGCTGATAATGCCCTGGGCCGCCAGCATCTTGGCATGTGCCTTAGATCCGGCGATATCCTGCTTATAGAGATGTTTGTCAACCGGCAACGACGCGCCAAACTCCTGCGTGACCTCGGCCACGCCTGCCTCAAAACGACCGCCCCAAAGAGCCATGGAACCGTCCCCTTTCATCAAATCCCAAAACAAGCGCCCAAAGCAATGCGCCCTGTCGCTAAAGCGATTTCTCAACCGCTAGTTTTGCATATTCCCCACCATGTGCGAGGCCATATAGCTAATTTGCAAAGAAGTGACGCGCCATGCACTTGGCGCCCAACGTCTCCCTCCGAATGTTGCCCTGCGAACCATCGATCCAGGCCTTTAGGCTCATAGGAACGTCCTCGACCTTTGCAGCATCGAACTCGGGCGCGAGGGCAAGTAAAGCATGCGCGATAGCATTGAACATAATGGATACTCCCCATATATATAGGCGCAGGGCCGTCAAATTGATAGGAGGAGCCCCGCCGGACAACCCCGGCGGGGCTCGGACTCAGCCGCAGACGCGGCATCATATATGCGGGCGGAACGTAGGGGCCACCGATGTTAAGAAGTGTCAGCAAGCATAACGAAAGGTAGGGACCCCATGCGCCCGTTATGTATCACGCGGATGGGCCGCGCGGATACCAAAGGAAGGAGGCGCTAGGCCTGGGCGGCAGCAGAGCTGGGGCCCTGGACCTTAGCCCACGTCTTGAGCGACAGCGTATCGATCTCGATAAAGCCGGCGCTGGCCTTCTCGTCAAACGTAGTGTCGCGGTCGTAGGTAGCCAGACCGTAGTCATACAGGCTAAACGGGCTCTTGCGGCCGACGACATGGCAGTTGCCCTTAAAGAACTTCAGACGGACGGTGCCGGTCACGAACTTCTGGGTGTCGGCCATAAAGGCATCGAGCGCGTTTTTGAGCGGGCTGTACCACTGGCCGTTGTACACGGCGGTGGCCCAATCCTGCTCGAGCTTAATCTTGGTCTTGAGCAGGTCACCCTCGACGCAGATGTCCTCGAGCGCCTTGTGGGCGGTGATGAGCGTCAGGGCGCCAGGAACCTCGTAGCACTCGCGACTCTTGAGGCCCACCAGACGATCCTCGACCAGGTCGAGACGGCCAAAGCCGTTGTCACCCGAAATCTTGTTGAGGGCGATGACGATCTCGGAGAGTTTCATCTTCTTGCCATCGACGGCGACGGGCTTGCCCGCCTCAAACTCAATCTCGGTGTAGGTCGGGGTGTCCGGCGTGTCCTCGGGGTTCTTGGTCATAACCCAGGCGTCGTCGAGCGGCTCGTTCCAGGGATCCTCCAGGTGACCGCACTCGATGGCGCGACCCCACAGGTTGTCGTCAATGGAATAGGGGTTGTCGTTGGCGCCCTCGGGAACCGGCACGTTGTGGGCGTGAGCATAGGCAACCTCATCGGGACGGCACTTCAGATCCCACTCGCGAACCGGGGCGATAACCTTAAGCTCGGGGTCGAGGGCCTTGACGGCAGCCTCAAAACGAACCTGGTCGTTACCCTTGCCGGTGCAGCCGTGGGCGACGTAGGTCGCGCCAAACTCGTGAGCGACCTCGACAAGCTTCTTGGCGAGCAGCGGGCGAGACAGCGCGGAGAGCAGCGGGTACTTGTTCTCGTACATGGAGTTTGCGGCGATGGCCTTAGTCAGGAACTCATCGGAGAACTCGTCGCGCAGGTCGAGCACCTGGCAATCGAGAACGCCCAGGTCAAGCGCCTTCTGCTTCTTGGCATCCAAGCCGGTCTCCTCCTGGCCCACGTTGCCGCAGACGCAAACGACATCGAGATTCTTCTCGTCCTGGAGCCACTTGACACATACGGATGTATCAAGACCACCGGAATATGCGAGAACGACTTTTTCCTTGCTCATGGCTGTTTCCTTTCGCCCTTGGTAGCTAGTTAGAACATCGGTCAGTTGCAAGTCATTTCGAGGTCAAAAAACCGTGCAATATCAGGTTAAATAGCAAAAAGCAGCACAGCATGCTCTAGAAACATGCGTTTATATCGTGCTAAAACCCAACGACCTCAAAATGACTCTGTTGAGGCAATTCGCCCCATACGGACAGAGACGATTGTTATCGTCGTCGGGAAATTGCGCGCTGGCGTCGGATGGCATTATCTGCAGTGGTGATGATCTTTACGAACTGCATCTGCCTCTCCTTTCACCTATCGCCGGGCGCAATTCTAATATCGTAAACGGTACCTTTTCTTCGGTAAGCGGTTGTATTTCCGTCTCCGTTTTCGATGGTCGCTATATTACGCTAAAGTGCCCGCAGCACAAGCGACAAATTCAAATTTCTGAAAAGTTTTTTCATTACTTTGTGAAGCGTGGTGCAAATACGCTCCGTTCCTGCGACAATACGCTCAGTTACTGGTTGATGGTTATAACGTCTGAAACAATTTCGAAACGAAAGGCGCGCTTTTATGCAAACTTACGAATCGGACACCAATATCGGAAGCATTAAGATTCTCGCCGTCGACATGGACAAGACGCTGCTCACCGACAAGCGCGTGTTGCCGCAGGGTCTTGATGAGCGCCTGGACAAGCTCGCCGACGCAGGCATTGTATTCTGCCCCGCCAGCGGACGCCCCGCCCCCAAACTCGAGGAAATGTTCGAGAGCATTAAGAACCGCCTTGCTTTTTGTCCCGACAACGGAGCCTGCGTCATCTATCGCGGCAGCTATATCTATAAGAGCAACATCGATGTGGCGCTGTATCAGCAGGTGCTCGCCCGTGCCTCGGAGGACCCGCGTGCCGTTCCCGTCTTGTGCTGCTACGACGAGTTCTATGTGCTCGCCCGTGACCATCAGTACCACGACGAGATCAGCGTGTACTACAACACGATCAACTACGTCGATAGCTTTGAGGGCCTTGATATCGAGTCCAACAAGATTTCGATCTTCTTCCCCGCCTACGATGCCGAGCCCGCGTTTCGCGAGAACTACAGCCCCGAGTTCTCGGACAAGCTCTACGTCACCAACGCCGGGCGCGAGTGGATAGACTTTATGAACCTGGGCGTCGACAAGGGGTCGGGCGTCGCGCACCTGTGCGAGCAGCTGGGCATTGATATCGCTGATGCCGCCGCCGTGGGTGATACGTACAACGACATCCCCATGCTGGAGCGCGTCGGGCATAGCTTTATCGTGGACAATGCCGAGGAGCACATGAACGCGCATGCCAAATGGCGCATTCCGAGCAACAACGACGGGGGCGTACTGACGCTCATCGACGCCATCCTGGCGGCTCGGTAACGTGGCTCGTCGGACCTGGTCGGGCGGCGCGGATTAGTTTTTCGTTCGGTCAGGTCCTGGGCTCGCCCGGAAAGCACATTAAGTGCTTTCCGGCTCGTGCGGAATCTACGAAAAACTTACCCGCCTCGCCCGGCCAGGTCCTGCGGTGACTTGCTTGCCGCCTGGATGGCGTCTTGGCGCCTAGATACTTTGGCTGAATTTAATTGAACGAAGGACGCTCCTTGTTGATGAGGGGCGTCCTTCTGTTTTTGGTTACTTTGGAACTGTGGTTGCTTTCCTATTTCGCGTCGGCCCAGGTTATGCCGGTGCTGGCTTCGGCGATTAGGGGGACGCGGAGGTCTACTACGTGTTCCATGACGTCGCGGACCATGGCGGTGAGGCGCTCGACTTCGTTGACGGGGCACTCAAAGTCCAGTTCGTCGTGCACTTGCAGGATCATGTGGGCGGCAAAGCCCTCTTCTTCCAGACGGCAACTCACGCGGGCCATCGCGATCTTGATGATGTCGGCCGCGGTGCCCTGCATGGGGTGGTTCATGGCCGTGCGCTCGCCAAAGCCGCGGAGCTGCGGATTTTTGGCCTTAAGCTCCGGGATATGGCGACGGCGGCCGTACATGGTCTCAGCGTAGCCCGTCTGCTTGGCACGTGCCACCACGTTGTCGAGGAACGTACGCACACCCGGGTAGGCCTCGTAGTAGCGGTCAATCATGTCGCGTGCCTCGGCCATCGAGATATGCAGCGACTGCGATAGGCCGTAAGCCTGCTGACCATACACGATGCCAAAGTTCACGGCCTTGGCGCGGCTGCGCAGGTCGGGCGTCACCTCGGACACCGGCACGCCAAACACGCGCGCGGCCGTCTCGGCATGGAAGTCCTCGCCCTCGTTAAAGGCGCGCACCAGATGCTCGTCACCCGAGAGATGCGCCAGCAGACGCAGCTCGATCTGCGAGTAGTCCACTGCCAAAAAGACGCTTCCCTCGCCTGCCGAAAACGCCGTCTTGACAGTACGGCCCAGCTCCGAGCGCGTCGGGATGTTCTGAAGGTTCGGGTCACTCGAGGACAGACGACCCGTCGCCGTGATGGTCTGGTTGTACGTGGTGTGCACGCGACCGTCACCACGACGCAACGGGCCCAGCGTGTCCAGATAGGTGGACTTGATCTTGGACTTCTCACGCCAGTCCAAGATCAGACGCACGATTTCGTGGTCACGGGCAAGGTCGCTCAGCACCTTGGCGTTGGTCGAATAATAGCCGCGCTTGGTCTTTTTGAGGCCCTTGGTCGGAAGGCCCATCACGTCAAAGAGCACGTGCGAGAGCTGCATGGGACTGCCGATGTTAAAGGTCTCGTCGCCGGCCAGATCGCGAATGCTCCGCTCGACCTCGGCAATCTGGGTCGCCAGACCCTCGGACAGACTATGCAGGCGGTCAGGGTCCACGAGCATGCCCGCGCGCTCCATCTTGGCAAGCACCGGCACGAGCGGCATCTCGATGCCATCGAACACGTTGGCGGCGTTCTCGCGGGCCATGCGGTCGCGCAGCGGCGCCACGAGCGCCAGCGTCAGGGCCGCAGTGCGGGCAGCAGGGGCAGGAGCGTCCTCGCCAGCACCCTCCGCGCCGCGCGCCGCAGGCAGCGTCATCTGCAGATAGGTATCGGCCAGATACGCCTCATCAAACTCGGAGCGGTCGGAATCCAACAGATAGGCGGCGACCACAGTATCGAAGATGCGCGTGGAATCGACGGCCAGTGGATCCATGAGCTCGGGCTCAGAGGAATCGATGGGCGAAAGCTCGTGCAGCAGCGCCTTCATGTCCGGGCTCGCCACGCGGCCCTCCATAAACAGGCGCGCGAGCACGCCGGCGATCACGCCGTGGACGAAGTTGAAGCCCTCAACCTCATCCGCCGCACCGCCGTCGCCCTCCTCGAGCGCAAACAGGCCCTTGGACGTCGCCAACCACAGCGTGCGCGTCAGTCCAAAGAGCGCGCCCTCTTCCTTGTCGTCGTCCACCACGGCGGCGACCCACTCGCCGGCATCAATCGCGCGGGAGACCTCATCTGCAACGGCACCAAGCGCGTCAGCATCGCCGGCGGCTGCGCGCAAAACGGCGGGCATCTCAAACGTGCTGGCAGTGGCAGCAGCGCCACCCTCGCCGCCGATCAGCGCCAAGAAACGGTTCTGCATGGCGGCGATACCAAGCGTACCCAGCGCCGCAGACACCTCGTCGGCAGAAAACGCCGGGAAAGACGTCGCCTCAAAATCGAGCTCAACGGGCGCATCGGTACGAATGGTTGCGACCTTGCGGCTCAGCAGCGCGTCGTCGATATGCGCGCGCAGGTTCTCGCCCATCTTGCCCTTGACCTCGTCGGCATGCGCGATAACCTCGTCCAAGCTGCCGTACTGCGCGATGAGCGCGCTCGCCTTTTTGGGGCCGATGCCCGGCACGCCGGGAATGTTGTCGGAAGTATCGCCCTTCAGGCCGTAAAAATCGGGCACGAGCGCCGGTGTAATGCCGTGATAGAGGTCGTCCACGCTCTCGGGCGTCATAATCGCCACGTCGGACAGGCCTTTGCGGGTCGAGACCACGTTGACGTGCTCGGTCACGAGCTGATACATGTCGCGGTCGCCGGTCACCAGCAGCATGTCGCAGCCGGCTTCCTCGCCCAGGCGCGCCATGGTGCCCAGGATATCGTCACCTTCCCAGCCCTCGGACTGCAAAATCGGCACGTTGAGCGCAGCGAGCAGCTCCTTAATCATGGGAAACTGCGCGTGCAGGTCGGGGTCCATGGGCGGGCGCTGCGCCTTATACTGCGGCAGCATCTCCATGCGCACGCGCGGCTTGCCCTTATCAAACGCCACGACCACACCGTCGGGGTTAAAGGCGTCGATCATCTTGAGAAACATGTTTAAAAAGCCAAAGATCGCGTTGGTGGGGCGACCGTCCGGCGCGTTCATGGTGGGCGGCACGGCGTGGAAGGCGCGGTGCATGAGCGAGTTGCCGTCGATGACGGCAAAGGTACGGCGCTTGTCAGACATATTGAATACCTCGCTTTGGGCTGGGCACGGTTTGCTCACACCAGTTTACACGCTCCCCGCCCCGCGGCCACCGCACATCAGGCTTCCCTGCCGCCGCGGGCCCGCGCGTGATACGATGGCTCACGGTACATCAACCAGCACGATCGATCCGAAAGGAGCCTGCGTCATGGAGCGTCCCTGCGCATGGAAAAAGTACACGCCACAGCAGATCGAGGAGCTCGAGGAGCTTTGCCGCGGCTATAAGCAGTTTTTGAGTGAGAACAAGACCGAGCGCCTGTGCGTCAAGACCGGTATCAAGATGGCCGAGGAGGCGGGCTACGTCAATCTGGAGACCGTGATCGCCGAGGGCCGCGCGCTCAAGGCCGGCGACAAGGTGTACGCCGCCAATCACGGCAAGGACCTCATGCTCGTCAACCTGGGCACCGCCCCGCTCGAGCAGGGCTTTAACATCCTGGGCGCCCACGTGGACTCGCCGCGCCTGGACCTCAAGCAGAACCCCGCCTTCGAGGCCGGCGACATGGCCTACCTCGACACGCACTACTACGGCGGCGTCAAGAGCTACCACTGGGTGGCCTCCCCGCTCGCGCTTGTGGGCGTCATCTGCAAAAAGGACGGCACCACCGTCGACATCAACATCGGTGACAAGGCCGACGACCCGGTCTTTACCATCTCCGACCTGCTGATCCACCTCTCGAGCGAGCAGATGGCCAAGCCCGCCAAGGACGCCGTTGACGCCGAGATCCTCGACGTGATCGTGGGCGGCCGCCCCGTCAAGTTCGATGAGGACGACAAGGACGCTCCCAAGGAGCCCGTCAAGCAGATGTTCCTGGACATCCTCAAGGAGCAGTACGACGTCGAGGAGGAGGACTTCCTCTCCGCCGAGATCGAGGTCGTGCCCGCCGGCCCCGCCCGCGACATGGGCCTCGACCGCTCCATGATCTTGGGCTATGGCCACGACGACCGCGTCTGTGCCTACCCCTCCATGCTCGCCCAGATCGACGTCGCCAACGTGGAGCGCACGAGCATCACACTCATCGTCGACAAGGAGGAGATCGGTTCCGTGGGTGCCACCGGCATGACGAGCCGCTTCTTCGAGAACACCGTCGCCGAGATCATGACGCTCGCCGGCGAGGATAGCCCGCTGGCCCTGCGCCGTGCACTCGCCCACAGCCGCATGCTCTCCTCCGACGTGTCCGCCGGCTTCGACCCGGGCTATGCCGGCAAGTTCGAGACCAAGAACGCAGCTTTCATGGGTCGTGGCCTGTGCTTTAACAAGTACACGGGCAGCCGCGGCAAGGGCGGCTCTAACGACGCCGACGCCGAGTATGTGGCCCTCATCCGCGACATCATGGACGAGGCGGGCGTTGACTTCCAGACCTGCGAGCTCGGCCGCGTCAACGCAGGTGGCGGCGGCACCATCGCCTACATCATGGCCAAGTACGGCATGAACGTCATCGACTCTGGCGTTGCCGTCCTGTCCATGCATGCCCTGTGGGAGGTCGCTAACAAGGCCGATATCTACGAGGCCTATCGCGGCTACAAGGCCTTCATCGAGCGCGCGTAACCAACCCTTCATCAGTTGCGGTGAAATACGGACTAAACTGGCCCCTAAACGGCCAAAACAGACCGTATTCCACCGCAACTTCTTTTTTGGCAGAGGAGAGTCCATGCTGCAGGTCATCATTTCGCCCGCCAAGCAGATGCGTGCGGCCCAAGATGCTTTTGAAGTCCTGGGCATTCCACCTTTTGCGCGCGAGACGACTCGCCTCCACCGCGCACTGCTAGATATCGAACGAAATGAAGGCAGCGGCGGCCTGCAGGCGCTATGGAACGTGAGTGACAAACTGCTGGGGCCTTGCCTCAACACCCTGCATGAATTTGGGCCCATCCTGAAAAACGGCGATCTCGACAATCCCGCACTCGCCCGTCACCTCTCCCCTGCCGTCATGTCCTACCACGGCATTCAATACCAGAGCATGGCGCCCGAGGTGATGGATTCCGCGCAGCTCGCATGGCTGCAAAGCCACCTGTGGATCCTCTCTGGCCTCTACGGGTGCGTTCGTCCCTTTCATGCCGTCGAACCGTATCGGCTGGAGATGGGCGCGAAGCTTGCCGTCGACGATGCCCCAGACCTCTATGCGTTTTGGGGCGACAAGCTCGCACGGGCCATCGCTCCGGCGGGCTCCAACGCTACGATCGTCAACCTCGCGAGCGCGGAATACGCCAAAGCCGTTCTGCCCCGCCTCACCACCGATGCCACGGTCGTCACGTGCCTCTTTGGCGAAGGCATCCGCAACGGCAAGCCCATCCAGCGCTCGACCGCCAGCAAAAAGGCACGCGGCTCCATGGTGCGCTGGATGGCAGAAAACAAGCTCGAGGATGTAAGCGGGCTCACCGCGTTCGACGTTGGTTATCGCCACTTTCCCGAGCTTTCAAATAAGAGCACTTTGGTCTTCCTGAACGAACAGCCCTTGTAGGACCACCGCTACTTTTGAATGTGCTGCCTAGGCACAGCGCCTATTCCGCCAAGCCGTCGGCTTTGGCAACTTCGTTTGTCGAGCCGTCCTGATAGGTAATCTTGACATGCTCCACCTCGGACACCGCGACACCCGTCGGGGGCTCCAGGCGCCATTCCGTCAGGGCGATATCCATGGTCGTGGGGACATCTCCTTGATCTTTGAGCTTCACCGTGAGCGTTTTGAGCGCCGCGTCAAACGTCACGCGTTCGATTTCTTCACCTGGAATGGACCCACCGCTCAGCTGCAGCTGGACAAATCCATCGCACGGATACCAATAGTCGCCGGGAGCTGCCACCGTGTTGCCGCCAGAGACCTTCACCGTCATGATCGGCAGGGCATCATCGGCCTCAAACTCCCAGGCAGCGCCGCCGCGACCGCCAAACGTCCAGATACAAAAGGCAATCACCAGCACGGCAAGCACCGCAAAGCCAATCGCGACAAGGCCATGGTGCGCACGGCTTTCCTCGGCCGATACATCCCATTGCGTCTCTCGATATAGATGCTTGTCTTCCATGTTCGCCTCCCCACAGGCACGCTCGTTGGCCCAATCGTACCCATTCAGGCTATACTTGAGCCCATGACATAACGGGGAGCTTGCAGGACAAGACGGCAGGCTGAGATTGGGCGCGCCCGCCCTGACCCGCAAACCTGATATGGGTAATGCCAACGAAGGGAGCCGTGCCAATGAGCACACAGACCGAGCCCAAGCTCGTCACGCAAATCGACTTCGCCCGCGCCGGGCAGATCACACCGCAGATGAAGGAGGTTGCCGAGCGCGAGCATCGCGACCCCGAGTACATCCGCGAGCGTGTGGCCGACGGCCGCATCGCCATTCCCGCCAACATCGTGCATATCAAAAAGGGCATGCGCGCCTTTGGTGTCGGCGAGGGCCTGTCCACTAAGGTCAACGTCAACCTGGGCATCTCGGGCGACAAGGCCGATGCCGCCGAGGAGTGGAAGAAGGTCAAGATCGCCGAGGACTTTGGCGCCGACGCCATCATGGACCTCTCCAACTCGGGCAAGACGCGCCAGTTCCGCCAGCAGCTCATCGACGAAACGCCGCTCATGGTGGGCACCGTCCCCATGTACGACGCCATCGGCTACATGGAAAAGCCGCTGGTCAAGCTGACCAAGGACGACCTGTTCGAGGTCGTGCGCGCGCATGCCGAGGACGGCGTGGACTTTATGACCATCCACTGCGGCATCAACAAGTCGGTCACCAAGACCTTTAAGGAGACCGGCCGCCTGATGAACATCGTCAGCCGCGGCGGTTCGCTGCTGTTTGGCTGGATGGAGGTCACCGGCAACGAAAACCCCTTCTACGAGTACTTTGACGAGCTGCTCGAGATTTGCCACGAGTACGACGTGACGATTTCGCTCGGCGACTCCTGCCGCCCGGGCTGCCTCTACGACTCCAACGATGCCACCGAGACCGCCGAGATGATCGAGCTGGGCAAGCTGTGCAAGCGCGCATGGGCCGCCGGCGTCCAGGTCATGGTCGAGGGTCCGGGCCACATGGCGCTCGACGAAATCGCCGCCAATATGAAACTGCAGAAGCGCCTGTGCCACAACGCCCCGTTCTATGTGCTCGGGCCGCTGGTGACCGATATCGGTGTGGGATACGACCACATCACCGCCGCCATCGGCGGCGCCATCTCCGCCAGCTCCGGCGCCGACTTCCTGTGCTACGTGACGCCGGCCGAGCACTTGTGCCTGCCCAACGCCCAGGACGTGCTCGATGGCCTCATGGCTACCAAGATCGCCGCACACGCCGCCGATATCGCCAAGAAGGTGCCGCACGCCCGCGACATGGACGACAAGATGGGCCAGGCACGCCGCAAGCTCGACTGGGACGCCATGTGGAAGTGCGCGCTCGACCCAGTTACGGGCAAGAAGCGCTACGAGGAGTCTCCCGCCGCCACCGAGGGCACTTGCACCATGTGTGGCAAGATGTGCGCCGTCCGTACCGTTAACAAGGTGTTCGAAGGCACAACGATCGACCTCGGCATGGAGGATTAACGCGTCACCGGAGCCACAATCGGTAACATGGTGTTCGTCAATTGTTGACGTGTGAACATTTGCTTACATTTGCGTAAAGATTGCATCGCCCGCCCGGGTTCGGAATACAGCCGGCCCGGGCATCTTTATAATGCAGACTTAAAGACCCATTTGAATCCGACCGGACAAGGGAGTGAGCATGGATCGCAGTAAGGTACCCGCCGTTCTGTCCATCGCGGGATCCGATTCCAGCGGCGGTGCCGGCATTCAGGCCGACATCAAGACCATCACGGCGCACCGCCTGTATGCCGAGACGGTCATCACCGCCATCACGGCGCAAAACACACTGGGCGTCACCGCCGTGCAGGATATCTCGCCAGATATCGTAGCCGCGCAAATTGACGCCGTCTTTGACGATATCCGCCCGAGCGCCGTCAAGATCGGCATGGTTTCTTCTGTCGAGATTATCGAAGTCATCGCCGACCGCTTGAGCGCCTGGAACGCAACGAACGTGGTCGTCGACCCCGTCATGGTCGCCACCTCGGGCGCGCGCTTGATTGCCGAGGATGCCTCCGAGGCACTCACCCGCCGCCTGTTCCCGTTGGCAACGGTCATCACCCCCAACATTCCCGAGGCTATGGCGCTGCTCGACTACGAGGTCGATTCCGAGCGCACACAACAAAATGCCGCTATGCTCCTCACCCGCCGCTTTGGCTGCGCAGCCTTGGTTAAGGGCGGTCATTTTGTCAACGAGGCCAACGACGTACTGGCCGAGCCTGCGCCCCTCGATGACGAGGGCAACCACCTGGGCGATCCGCTCACCACGTGGTTTCGCCACAAGCGTATCGACACCAATAACACGCACGGCACTGGCTGCACGCTCTCGTCCGCCATCGCCTGCGCGCTGGCCCAGGGCATGGAACTTGCCGACGCCATCAACGCCGGCAAGGCCTACCTAACCGGCGCTCTCGCCGCCGGCTTTGACATGGGCAAAGGCTCCGGTCCCGTCAACCATATGTGGCAGTACTAAATAGCCAGCAACCTGCCAAAAAGAGACAGGCTACCTTGCACCAAAAACCGTCGCAACATTCGATGAAAATCGCGCAAACGCGAAAAAACATCGAATGTTGCGACGGTTTAATTTTAGATAGCGGTCGAGCAAAGGACCGGGGCGCCTATTCGTCGGCGAGCTGGATGCCGAGCAGGCCCGAGAGTGCCAACGCCTGCTCGGCATTTACCGTCAGGCCACGCAGCTCATGGTAGTCGCCCGAGACGACAGGAGCCGCGAACGTACAACACGATACATCCACGCCGGAAAGCGGCGTCTTGAACACATCGATTCGCGTCAGGTCGCAGCCGTCCAAGCGCAATTGCCCCAGCTTTGCCCCCTGGAGTGCGGCCTCGGTCAAACGCGTGTCACGCGCAGCCATGGGGCCAATGCTTCCCTCCGAAAGGTTCGCATAGCTCAAATCGCACAATGTAAACGACACACTCGACAGACGCGCCCTGAGCAAGTTGAGCCCCGGCGCCGAGCAATCGACAAAGTCGCAGCGGTTGAGCCAGCAGCCTTCCATATTGCAGCGGATAAAGCGGCAACCGCGAAACACGACGTCGCGAAACGTCGAACCGCTCCAGTCAACGCCATCGAACACGCAGGACCGGAACACGACGCCGTCAAAGGTCGCGCCGTTCGCCACGTCATAGACAAGTTCCAGGTCCTCAAAAGCAGTATTGGAGACGAGCTCATCGCCCTCGGCAAACAGGTCGAGGAGCTCGTCCATGCCCATATGACAGCCAAGTCGTTCGTTTACCCGGGCAAAACCACCACAAAGGTGCCTGTCCCCTTTGTGGTGGTTTGGGGTCGCGCTACTCACCGAGCATCTCTTGGAGCTTGGCTGCCACGGCATGTCCCAGGCTCTCGTGACTTTCGGGCATCATGTGCAGATAATCGATATCGCCCGGCTCGGCAAAATCGGCAGCATTCAAAAAGTCGCAGCCAAACTGCTCGGCGACATGTGCATAGTACTCGCCAAAATGCTCCGAGGCTTCTACGGAATGCTCGTCAAAGTCGGTCATATACACATCGGCGATCTGCGGCTTAATCTTGATAGGAGCCATCAGCAGAATGCGCGGACAAGGTGCAGCGTCGGTCCAGGGAAACGCGCGGACGGCGCGAATCAGCGCCATGGCGCCACGGGCGATATCGGAAGCTGTCACGTTAAAGACCGTCTTACAGTCGTTGGTGCCCAGCATGATCACAATGGCGTCCAGCGGCTTATGGGCCTCGAGCAGCATCGGAAGCGCGCGAATGCCGTTGAGGTTGGTGTCCAGATGGCACATATCGTCGCGCACCGTCGTGCGGCCGTTGAGCCCCTCCTCAATCACATGCCAGCCCTCGCCCAGGTCACGCTGCGCCACGCCGCACCAGCGCACATCCTGCGCATAGCGCACCGCGGTGCCATCGCGCATACCAGCCGGATCATAGCCATAGGTGTTGCTGTCACCAAAGCACAGAACGTTTTTCATCGTAAGCTCCCCACTCAATAAAAAGCCGACGGTAGCAGCCCCCGTCGGCTCGGCATGTCACATCACGCACACCGATTACAGGTACTTGCGCCAGTCGTCGTCATCCTCGTCGTCCTCGGCAGCGGCCTGAGCCTGCTCGGCGGCACGGGCGGCCGCGGCGCGAGCGGCAACCTGAGCATAGGACTCCTCGTTACGCTCGGGGAAGCTTGCCAATACGTGCTCGAACTTGGCAAAGTCCTCATCCCAGCGCGTAGAAGGCACGGCAAAGAACACCTGCTTGACCTTAAAGTCGCCCGACGCGAGCTCCTTACGGAAGAGCTCGGCTACGACCTCGGCATCAAAGCCGTTATTGTCGCAGCCCCAAGCACCCAGCACGAGCTTCTCGCGACCCAGCTCATCGCAGATGGCAAGGACAAAGCGGATACGGTCGCGCAGGGCATCCAACAGGGCGTCTTCGCTCACGCGGTACTCCTGGCGGGCACGCTTGACGTTGGGCGCAGCGGCGACGATTACGTCGGCATAGGCGTGCACATGGTTGCGGTCGAAGCGCACCGCGGGCACCACCAGCGCACGGTTGCGGTACAGCTCACAGTTGATGTTGCGGCGACGGTTCTCGCCGTACCATTTACGCTGCTTATCGAGGACGTTGTACAGATACGAATCAGCGCACAGCGTGGCCTCCTGGCCCTGGTAGCCCTGGATATAGCCGCCACCCGGATTGGTAAACGAGGCAAAGGCAAGCACGGCCATATCGCAGAACTGCGCATAGCCGCGACCGTTATCGAGGATTGCCTGCGTGGCGGAGGCATCAAGCACAGTGACCTCAGGCAGGACCGGAGCAGCCTCCTCCGCGGGCGCGGACTCGGCTTCGTCAGCCGACTCGAAGGACTCGGGTGCCACCTCGGACTCGACCGTAGTCTCCACCTCGGCAGCCTCAACCACGGCAGCGTCGGCCTCCACAACCTCGGCAACCGGCTCCTCGGCAGCCGCAGCCGCCTGGGCCTTGGCCTTCATCGCCGCGACAAAGCCGGCAGGCATACCGTCGAATTCGCGAACGCCGACAAGCGAGCGCTCGATATCCTTGGCGCAGGCCTCGGACACAGCCGCCACATGGCGCTCGGCGGCCTTGGCACGCGCCTCACGCTTGGGGTTGGGCTGTCCCGCGCGGTTGGGCCTGCGGTTACGGTTCCTGTTGTCGACGTCTGCCATAAGTGGTCACCTTTCCTGTCGCTGCCGGTGTCGGCTTTTTCCCATCCATGATACCCCGCCGTGCACAAAAAAGACGGCCCCGCAGGACCGCCTTTCACATCGTTTTACCGCGTCCGGCAGGAAGCATCGCAATGCCGCGCTTTAATCGCGGCGGCCGAGGATGTTCAGAATGCGCAGGAACACGTTGATGATGTCCACGAACAGGTTGGATGCCATGAGCACCGCATTGGGAAGCGTGGGCGGCACCGTCGTGGCAACATAGGTGTCGTAGCCAATAAAGCCGGCGAACACCACGATCACGATCAGGTCGGTGATGGACTGCGAAACGCCCATGAACATCAGCGCGATCTCGACCAGAATCGTGGCAAGCAGGATGCCAAAACCAATGCCATACACACGCTGGAAAAACTTGGGGAAGGTCACGCCCAGCGCACCAAAGACAAAGGTGATGGCGGCCGTGGCGATAAAGGCGGTGTTAATGGTAGGCAGGTCGTAGTTGGCGAGACCAAACGACGCGGTCAGGCCAAAGGTACTCGCAAAGATTACGTAGCCCACAAGGGACAGGCCCACGGACTGCTTGCCCGCAGCAGCCGACATCATGACCATGCCGACGATGGTCAAAATAAACGAGCCAAAGACCAGCGGTAGGGCGGCGCCGCTCATCATCATGCGCGCAAACGACATGGTGCTCGTAAAGTAGGCGCCGGCGCCCATGGCGCAAAAGCCCAAGAAGATCAGGGCAGACATGGCGAGATTGTACGCGCGCGGCGACATCTCCTTGGCGCGGCTTGCGCCGGTCTCGACGGGGCCGTTCTGATAGCCCTGGATATCGTTCATATACTTCGTCCTTTCAAAAAGCGCCACAAATAACGGCGCCGTAGGCGACAATATCCCTGCCATTGTACCCGAATGCCGTGCGCTCTTACCTGCGGCGCTCGCCCTCAAGCGTACGGTCAAACGCCCATACCCACCAACGCATCACGTGCGCCTGCGAGCCATCCGCCCGCTCGCGCGCCTGGTCCTCCAGATACAACTCGGTCGCATGTCCGCCAAAACGTACCTTATAGGTTGCCGTACGAACGCCGTGAACCGTCAGGCCAAACCCAGTGGTCGAGACAATCTCGTCAATCGTAAAGCAACGACCGTCGACCCAGCAGACGGTGACCGGCACAACCTGTCCGCCCGCGAGGATGCGAGCCACGACGTCCACATACTGCTTGTGCACGCGTCGAGTTTTGCCATCTGTCTGTCGATATTCCATGCCCCCTATTATCGAACGCATGTTTGCATGTTGTAAAGCGAACAGACTGTGGTTTTTGGAGTGTCGTAGCAATCGCGCGTGTCCGCATGGCGTGATAGCAAAAAGAACACCCACGGTCAACAGGGCTAATATTCAATTTTAGTGCCAAAAAATTACTTCTCCCATCAGAACTCGGCAAAGAAACCCGCAGGAGGTGATACGATTTATCATGTTTTTGTAACGTGTCTGCAAACTTCGAGAAAGCCCATATATGGACGTAACGTTCTCAACCTTCCTCGGCCAAATTGTGTCGAACCCAGTCCTTGCCGTCACCGTGATCCTCGCGTTGGGCGCCATCTTCGTCAACGGATGGACCGACGCGCCCAACGCCATCGCGACCTGCGTCACTACGCGTTGCATGCCCGCCCGCGCCGCCATTCTCATGAGCGCCGCATTCAACTTCCTCGGCGTGCTCATCATGACGCACTTTAACGCGAGCGTCGCCAACACCATCTCGCATATCGTTGACTTTGGCGGAAACAGCACCATGGCGCTCGCCTGCCTGTGCGCGGCGCTCTTCTCCATCGTCGTCTACGGCGCCACGGCATCGCGTTTTGGCATCCCCACCTCGCAAAGCCACAGCCTTATCGCCGGCCTGACCGGTGCCGCTATCGCCCTCGGCGGCGCGAGCAGCGTCAACGTCCACGAGTGGATGAAGGTCATCTACGGCCTGGCGCTCTCCATCGGCCTGGGCTTTGTCATGGGCTGGGTCCTGTGCAAGCTCGTCTCGATTCTTTTCGCCGCCGCCAACAGGCGACGTGCCAACGTCTTCTTTAAATACGCTCAGATCGCGAGTGCCGCGGCCATGAGCTTCATGCACGGCGCGCAGGATGGACAGAAGTTCATCGGCGTGCTCTTTTTAGGCGTGGCCTTTGCCAGCGGCCAGACGAGCGTCGGCGATGCCGGCATCCCCATCTGGATTATGCTGCTATGCTCGGCCACCATGGGCATCGGCACCAGCGTGGGCGGCGAGCGCATCATCAAGTCCGTTGGCCAGAGCATGGTCAAGCTCGAAAAGTACCAGGGCTTCTCCGCCGACCTGGCGGGCGCCGCGAACCTGCTGCTTGCCACCCTTACCGGCATCCCCGTGTCCTCCACGCACATCAAGACCTGCGCCATCATGGGCGTCGGTGCCGTCAAACGCCTCTCGGCCATCAACTTCGGCGTCGTCAAGGACATGATGTTCACCTGGTTCTTCACCTTCCCCGCCTGCGGACTCATCAGCTTTGTCATGGCCAAGCTGTTCATGATGTTCATCTAGTCAAACCGAACGTCCATCCGGACCGTAACACCTCGCCCACCCGTCTTCGCCTCGAAAGGACCCACTCATGGCAAAGAAACCCGATTCGTTCTACTTTGACAACTACGTCGCCTGCGCCGACCTCGCCGTCCAGGCCGCCGAGCTGCTTACCAAGATTTTCGAGAACTTCGATCCCGCAAAGATTCACGATATGCTCGACAAGATGCATGCGATCGAGCATGCGGCCGACAAGAAGCACCATGAGCTTGAGGACGCCCTGCTCACCGCCTTTATCACCCCGCTTGAGCGCGAGGATCTGGACCTGATGAGCTGCTCGCTCGACACCGTGCTCGACCGCATCGAGGGCGTCGTGCAGCGCGTCTACTTCACCAACATCCAGAGCATCCATCCCGATGCCATCGTGATCGCCCACAAGGTGACCGACGCCTGCTGCGCCATGAAGGACCTTATGGTCGAGCTTCCCAACTACCGCAAGTCCAAGACTCTGCGCGAACTCGTCATCCAGATCAACACCATCGAGTCCGAGGCTGACGAGCTCTATATCAACGCCATGCGTAACCTGCACGTTAACGGCAAGGACCCGCTCGAGGTCATCGCCTGGCGTGACGTGTACGCCTTCCTGGAGTACTGCGCCGACTGCTGCGAGAATGTGGCCGATGTCGTGGATTCGATTGTCATGAAGAACAGTTAATTGGGGGTACGTGTCCCGGCGGCGAAGGGCCGGCCACGGTTTGCTTTCTCACTCCGGCTGCTTTGCAGAGTCGTTCGAAAGTAAACCGTGGCCGGCCCTTCGCCTTACGTACCACCATTGGGAACTTTGGCTGATAGATTTAGCGCGATGGGGGTTTGGCTGAAGGGACCTTTGGTATCCGTTCGGACACTTTGGCCCTTGATGAGCGTTTGGCTGATTGCTGCTTTGGGTACTCTTTGGGTTACTTTTGGTTTGTTTGATTTTTAATTTTAGGAGGGCTTGTATGTCTTATTTGGATCTGGCTCGTGGTCGGTATTCTTGTCGTTCTTTTGAGGACCGTTCTGTTGAGCAGGCTGTGGTGGATGCCATTGTTGAGGCTGGGCGTATTGCTCCTTCTGCTTGTAATAATCATCCAGCCCGTGTGATGGTGCTGGATACGCCTGAGCTGTTGGAGAAGGCTGCTGCTTGTCAGCCTCGGTTTGCTCGTGATGGGTCTATCTTTGGAGCTCCGCTTGTCTTCCTTATTTGCAGCGTTACCGATGATGCTTGGGTGCGCCCGTATGACCAGATGAATTCCAGTGAAATCGATACGTCCATCGTGTGCGACCAGATGATGATGGAGGCCACCGAGCAGGGCCTGGGAACGTGCTGGGTATGCCATTTTAAGCCTGAGGTGGCACAGGAGCAGTTCAATCTGCCCAAGGGCGTCTATCCCTATCACATGCTCGTCTGTGGCTATCCCGCCGACCACATCGCAGACCCCGAGCATCGCGAGGCCCGCACCATTCCCCTCTCCGACTTCCTCCTCAAGTAGATTTTTGGGACATGCCTTAAAACCTACCCTTGACCGCTCACCCGTTCGCCGAGTTCTGCGCCACTATGTGCAGGGCTCGGTTTTTTATGTTACGCACCCCGGCACAGTCATAAAAAAGGACCCGCAAGCTGCGGGTCCTTTCTAGGCACTAAATTGTAGGCCGAATGTTAGTCCAGGTCGTCGGCAGCAAAGTTGTCGATCGGGGCAAAGGGATCGGCCACGGGGACAACCGGGTCAGCGACGGGCAGCGGCTCGGCGGGAACAGTCACCGCAGGAGAAGCGGCAGAACCGACCGGCGTGGAGGCCATGAGGTCGGCCGGGAAGGAGTTCTGGGCATCGTCCATGAAGTGCTGGATGAGCTTGAGATACTCGGCCTTGAACTCCTCACGGGAAGCCTTGAGACGGTCGATTTCCTCGAGCTCGGCCTGCTTTTCGGTCAGAGCCTGGCGGATGACCTCGCGGGCCTTGGCGTCAGCCTCGTTGCGGATACGCTCAGCATTCTCGTTGGCATCGTTGACGATGGTCTCAGCGGTCTGCTGGGCAGCGATCAGGGCAGCGGAAATCTGGCGCTCCTGAGCGGAGAAGTCAGGGGCGGGAGCAGCCACGGGGGCGGCAGGAACGGCTTGGGCGGTGGCATCCTGAGCCTGGGCAAGCTGAGCCTGCGCATCGGCAAGCTGCTGCTCGGTAGCAGTCAGACGACCCTTAAGGTCGACGATCTTAGCGAGCATAGCGTCAACCTCGGAGGACAGTGTCTCCAAGAAGACGTCGACCTCGGCAGGATCGTAGCCACGCTTGGCCTCAGAGAAAGTCTGAGCCTGGATGTCTGCAGGGGTAATAGCCATAACAAGTCTCCTTTTTCATCGCCTCGGCGCTACACGCCCGACGTAAGTTACTAAGTCAGTTCTACACGAGTATACCTATAAGAAGCTGCAGAACCAGCCTCTGCACCAACTGCAACGCAATAATCGCAACGACCGGCGAAAAATCGATACCGCCCATCGGCGGGATGAAACGACGGAACAGGTTGAGCCACGGACCGCACACGCTATCGAGCACCGCAGCAATATCCTGAAGCAAACCACCCTGCTTCATGGGAATCCACGTCATAAAGCAGTAGACGACAATGAGCGTGGAATAGAAGTTGAACAGCGTGTTGACCAGCTGGACGATAGTGTAGATGTTGATGGGAATCTCCTCGTCTTGTCTTTACTTAAGGTAGCCGTCGGCACGAAGCTTCTTGAGATCGGAATCTTTGACCTCGCAGCCGGCGGGCAGCACCATGAACACGCGGTCGCCCACCTCCTTGACCGTGGCACCCAGACCGCAGGCAAAGCCGTAAGAGAAGTCCAAGACGCGCTTGGCAACTTCGGTGCGTACGCCCACAAAAATCAGTGCGACAGGCTGCTTGGTGCGAACGCGGCGCACTACGGTCTCCACGTCGTCATAGCTCTCGGGGCGCAGGACATAGGCCGGCAGCTGCGGCGTGGCGTTGATGATATTGCTCGCATAGGCCGAGGCATCGCTCGGTGCAGGCGCGGGCGCAGCGGCGGCACGGGCGCGGGTGTTCTCGGCGTAGCTCGACGGCGTGTCATAGGCACCAGGACGATAACCGCTCGCAACGCTGTCCTGCGAGCGCGAAGGCGGGTTATACGTCGTGGCATGACGGGAGTCATCGCCGACAAGCTGACCGGAGCGCGTATACACGGCAACCGACTCAGCTTCACCGCGGCGCGTCTGGCCAAGCAGGCCGTTGCTCGGCTCGTCTTGGGTGTAGAAGCCCTCGCCCGAAGCACCGCTGTAGCCGTTGCCCTGATAACTATCGTCATAGCCGTCATCGTAGCCGTAGTCGTCGTCCTGGCCATAACCCTGGTCGTAACCCTGCTGGCCGCCCAGGTGCATCTTATTTTTAATCTCGTCAAGGAAGCCCATGGTTGTGTCCTCTCGCGGTTTAGTGCAGGCACCCCGATAATCAGTGCGCACTTCAGAGCCTTATTTTACTGCAAACTCCGGGCTAAATACTACCCTGCCCAGGCGAACGAGCGTAGAGCCCTCCTCAAGGGCAGGCTCAAAGTCCTCGCTCATGCCGCAGGAAAGCTCAGGCAGGTTCAAATCGGGATGCGCCGCCTCCAGCTCATCCCTCAGCTCACGAAGCCCCGCAAAGGTGCGGCGTGCCACATCCTTATTCCCCCGGGGCGCCATAGTCATAAGCCCCTGTACGCAAATTCCCTCAAGTTCCGCAAGCTCACCCGCGGCGGCGCGAATCTCATCGGGCGAAAAGCCTCCCTTCGACTCCTCACCACTCACATTGACCTCGATGAGCACACACTGGGGGCCGGCGAGCTCGCCTGCCTCAATCTTGCGGACAGCACGGCTCGAGATCGCCTGCGCCAGATGCAGCGAACCCACCGAGTGAATCAGCTCGGCTGAGCCCAGCACCGCATTGATCTTATTGGTCTGCAGGTTGCCGATCATATCGAAGCGCACCTCGGGCAGCTCCGGATGCTCCGCCAGACCCGTGAGCTTGCGAACCAGCTCCTGCGGGCGGTTCTCGGCAAAATTGCGATACCCCGTCTGGATGGCGGCAACGGTCTCATCGACACCAACGGTCTTGGACACGGCAATGAGGCGCGCGGCGTCGTGGGGGCGGCCCGCGCGATCGAGCGCCGCATAAAAACGTTCCAGAATCTGCTCGCGGCGAGCGCGCATCAAGTCCAAATAGTTATCCATTGCTAATCGCCTCCGCTGACAGCCAAACAAGTAGTCCCATGCTAACGCAAGAGCGCGGCCCCGCATGTGCAAGGCCGCGCTCACTTAGGTATTTACAATCTTTCGACGAACGGGGTCACTTACTCCTCGTCGTCATCGCCATCGTCCTCGTCCTCAAGATGATCGAGCAGGTAGCGAAGACCCTCGCTGACCTCGTTAGCGGGCACCTTGGCAACGTAGCGAGCGTCGACGGCGGGCCTCATGATAACACCCTCGCCCGAAGGCACGCGCATGCTCTCGAGCTCATCCTCGTCCACACGGGCGATATCGCCGGCGTTCATACGCTGACCAGTCAACAGGAAGGTCAGACGGCAAGCGGCATCGATGGAAATCGAAGCGATGCGATCGAGGTAGCGCGAAACCATGATAGCGCGGCGCAGGTCGTCATAGTTGCTGTCGTCGTCCATAAAGTCGCCCGTATCCATACGGTTAAAGGTGCGGAAGAACTTCTCGTAGGCGGCGTGCACCGGCTCGTCCTCGACGGCCAAGTTGCAGATGATGGACATGTCATTGGTGACGAGCGCAGAAAGCGAAGAGCCCAGCACCTGGTAAACAGCTTCGGCCTCGGCCTCAACCGTACCGACGAGCTCCTGGGGCAGCGAGATGTCGGCCTTGACCATGTGACGCGTGGCGCGGCAGATCTGGCGAACCTTATCGGTCATGCGCTGCAGGTTAAAGTCGACGTAGATAATCGTCTGCAGCAAGCGGAAGTCGGAGGCGACCGGCGACTGCGTGGCGATCAGGTTGTAGCACACGGCCTCCAAGTTGGCGCAGCGCGCGTCAATCGAAAGCGTGCGCTTCTTGGTCTTGGTGGCGAGCTTGCGGTCGTCGGTCACATAGGCCTTAACGGCATCGTGGAGGGCCAGATCGACGGCCTCGTAGATGCTCAGCATCTCGTGGCGGGCCTCGATGAGCTGACGGGAAAACAGTTTACGCATGGTTCACTCCAATCAGTTGGGTGCGGTCATGCCGCCCGCACAGTGAATACGCACCGGACCAGGTCCGATCGGCTTGGGACTAGTCGCACCGATCAGCCAAAGCGGCCGGTGATATAGTCTTCCGTCCGCGAGTCCACCGGGCTGGTGAAGATCGCGTCGGTTTGACCATACTCGATGAGCGTGGCAGGCTCACCGGCAACTTCCTGCAAGAAGAATGCGGTGTAGTCGCTGATACGAGCTGCCTGCTGCATTGAATGCGTGACGATGATGATCGTCATCTCGGGCGCCAGCTCGGCCATCAAATCCTCGACCTTAGAGACGGACGTGGGGTCGATGGCGGAGCAGGGCTCGTCCATCAGGAGGACATCGGGTTGCACCGCAAGCACGCGCGCGATGCACAGACGCTGCTGCTGACCGCCCGAGAGCGCCAAACCATCCTTGTTGAGCTGATTGGATACCTCTTTCCAGAGGTTGGCGCGCTTGAGCGATTCTTCCACAATGTCATCGAGGTCGCTTTTGCTAGTCACGCCCTGCAGACGAGGGCCAAAGGCGACATTCTCGTAGATGGATTTGGGAAACGGGTTGGGCTGCTGAAAAATCATGCCCACGCGGCGACGGAGGTCGACCGGGTCGACGCCCTCGGCATAGATATCGTTGCCGTCGAGCGTCATGGTGCCCTCGACGCGCGTACCCTCGATCAGGTCATTCATGCGGTTGATGCAGCGCAAAAACGTCGACTTGCCGCAGCCCGAAGGGCCAATGAAGGAGGTGATGGCGTTTTTGGCGATGTTGAGGTCGAGCCCCGTCAGCGCATGAAAGTCACCGTACCAAAAGTTGAAATCCTTGGCCGTAATGGCCGCTTGCTCCAGCGTGGGAGCGGACTGATAAACGGACATGGGACTCCTTAACTAGCGACGCTTGCGCGACAGGAAGCGCGCAAACAGGTTGAAGGCCAGAATGATCACCATCAGCAAGAGCGCGGTGCCGTAGGCTGCGTTCATGTTGATGCCGTCGTTGGCAAGCAGGTACAGGTGAACGGTCATGGGGCGGCCGGAATCGAGCGGCGAGATAGGTAGATTGATGGCCTGGCCCATGGTGTAGAGCACCACGGCGGTCTCGCCAATGGCACGGCCGATGGCAAGGACAATGCCCGTGGCAATACGGCCAAAGGCAGAAGGAAGCACAATCTTGGAGACAACCTGCCACTTGGTGGCGCCCAGGCCGTACGCGCCCCAACGGATATAGCGCGGGACGGCGCGAATGGCCTCTTCGGTGGTGCGCATGACGATGGGAAGCATCAAGAGCGCGAGCGCCAGAGCGGCCGAGACCATCGAAAGGCCCAGGCCCATGGCCTCGACAAACAAGGCGTAGCCAAACAGGCCCATAACGATGGAGGGCACCGAGGCCAAAGCGTCAGCAGCGTAGCGAATGAGCTCGACGATCTTGCCCTGCTTGGCGTACTCGGCCAGATAGACGGCTGCCAGCACAGCGATCGGCGTGCAGATAAGCATGGCGAGCGCCGTCACATAGACGGTCGAGACGATCGTGGGCCAAATACCGCCCTCGGCGTTGACGCCCTGGGGCCAACCGAAGATAAAGTCGAGCGAGATGTGTGGCAGGCCGTTGATGACCACGTAGGCGATGATAGCGACCAGCACCAGCGTGGTGATGTATGCCGCGGCACGGAACACGCCAAGCATGATCTTGTTGGACAGGTCCTTGTTGATGCGGCCCTTCTTGCCGTGGGAAAGGGCACGCTTGATGCGCTCGCGCGACGAGGTCGTATCGACCGTCGTGTCAACGGAATCGGACATAGCCTACCCCCTCTTCTTCTTGGAAACCAGGCGGACGATGCCCACCAGCGTGGCGGAAATGATAAACAGGACCACGCCCATGCCGAACAGCGCCGAGCGATGCAGACCCGAGGAATAGCTCATGTCGAGCGCAATCTGGCTCGTGAGCGTCGAGATGGGGCTCGCAATGCTGTCGGGAATAACCGGGGCGTTACCCACGACCATGAGCACGGCCATGGTCTCGCCGATGGCACGGCCCATACCCAGCACGATGGCGTCCACGATACCCAGCTTGGCTGCGGGCAGCACGACCTTATAGATGGTCTGCCATTTGGTGGCACCCATGGCATAGGATGCCTCGCGGATGCCCATGGGGATGGAGTTAAGGGCATCGATGGTGAGTGTCGTGATCGTGGGGACAATCATGATGGCAAGCACGAACCACGCCGTCAGGGCACCAAACCCAAGGCCACCGGTCAGCTGCGCAATAAACGGGCGGATGATGATCATGCCAAAGAAGCCATAGATGATAGAAGGGATGCCGGCCAACAGGTCAACGGCAGGGCTGATGAGCTTGCGCACGCGCTTGCTGGCGATCTCGACCAGATACACGGCCGTGCCCACGCCTAGGGGCACACCCATGGCGAGCGCGCCGACGGTCACCAGACCCGAGCCGGCAAGCAGCGACACGATGCCGTAGTGACCCTCAGAGGGCGCCCACGTAAAGCTAAAGAAGTCCGCCAGACCGATGTCGGTAAAGACGGGCAGCGCCGAGTACGTGGTAAAGACAAAAATCAGGATGACGGTAACAACCGCCAAGAACGCGCAGGCAAAGAAGATCCACTGCAGCGCCTTCTCCTTGATATAGGTGCTGCGCGATACGAGCGCCAGCTCGCGCTTCTTGGGCGCCTGACCATTCTGCTCAGTCTGGGAGTTTTCCTGTGCTTCCATGCTATTCACTCCCCTTCTCGTCGTTGGTGACGGGGATAAAGCCCGCCTCGCGAATCTGCTTGTCCATCTTTTCGGACGTCACATAGTCGATGTAATCCTGCGCCTGCTGCGAAGGCGCACCCTTCACAAAGAAGTAAAGGTCGCGTGAGATGGGATAGCCGCCGCTCGCGACCGTCTTCTCGGACGCCTCAACATGATTGACCGAGACGGCCTTGACCGAAGTCTTGGCGTTGAGGCTCTCGACAAAACCCAGCGAGATGTAGCCAATAGCACCGCGAGAGCGAGACACGACATCGCGCACTTGGCCCGTACCCGAAAGAACAGCCGAGCGGCGATCGAACGGCGCGCCGTCCATCACGATGGTGCGGAAAGCCTCACGCGTACCGGAAGCCTCATCGCGGTTAATAACCTGAATCTTCAAGTCCTCGCCACCAACCTCTTTCCAGTTGGTGATCTTGCCCGCATAGATATCGCGGAGCTGTTCAGTCGAGAGGTTATCGACCGGGTTGTCGTCGTTCACGATGACCGCGATGCCGTCGTGTGCGATAACGATAGGCGTCAGGCCCAGGTCTTGCTCATCGGCGTTGAGGCCACGAGAGGAGCTGGCGATATCGGCGGTGCCGGCGCTAACGGCTTCGATGCCAGCAGATGAGCCCAGGCCAGAAACCAGCACGTCGGTGCCGGTCTCCTCCTTAAAGCCCTCGGCCGCGATCTCGGCAATGGGAAGGCAGGTGGTCGAGCCGGCCACGGTGATAGAAGACGTGGAAGAGCCCGAGGAGCAGGCACACAGCGTGAGCGTGAGCACCGCGGCGCTCAGGACCGATACAATCTTTCTCATAGCATCACGCCGATCGCAGCATGGCGCCCGCAGGTGCCGCCCTCGTTGCGGTAGGAATAAAAGCGGTCGTTCTGACGCACGGTCGAAAGCTGGGTATCCACAATCCCATCCGCATCGACACCGACATCTACCAGCGCCTCACGAATGGCGGCAGATAGATCGAGCATGCGAGAAGCGCCCGCATCGACGCACGAGAACTCGGCAGCAAAGCGGTCCATGAGCTCCTGGGAAACCTCGTACTCGTCACCCAGGATATGGGGACCGATATAGGCAGAAACATCGCTCGCATTGCAACCAGCCGCCTCGCAGAGCGCCTGGCACGCCTTGGCGGAAATGCGCGCAATCGTGCCCTTCCAACCGGAGTGCACCACGGCAAATCCGCCAGGGGCCACCAGCACCACGGGAGCGCAGTCGGCAAAGCTGAGCAGCACGGGCACGTCATGGGCCGTACAGACGATGGCATCGCAGCCCTCGGCAATCTGCTCGCGAACAGCCTCAAGATCGTCGGCGCCGTTCGAAGTCACCGTAACGATATGGTCACCATGTACCTGATTGGGCACGAGCAGATTATGCTCGCACTCAGTGGCGCCCATAGCTTCGAGCGCTCGACGACGATTTTCTTGAACAGCAAAGGGGTCATCGCCTACATGCGAGCCCAGGTTGAGCGAGGAGTACGCATCTTCAGAAACGCCACCGGTGCGCTCGGTAAAGGCAAAGCGGACATCGGATGTCGCGCCCTCCACCAACGTAACTCCATCATGGTCGACACGCGAAACGTTGTCCGCACGTGCTGCCATACTAAAGCCTCCTAATAACACAAGTACCGCGGCGTCGCCGCGCAGTCCGCGTTTATACGGCTGTCATACTTCCTTAAAAGGATACCCGCAGCGGTAGGGACCAAACGTAAAGGGAACGTAAGGAGATTGGAGGCTTTCGTTTACAAACGAGAAACAAAACGGGGTGCATCCAAATGGACACACCCCGTGCAGGTCGTTGAGAAAAACGAACTAGAAGCTACCGCGCTTCAGGAAGTCGGGAAGCTCGAACTGGTCGTTGCCAAAGTTGGGCAGCTCGGTACCACCGACGTTGCGGGTCGGAGCGGCCTGAGCCGGGCTGGCAGCCGGAGCGGTGCGCTGCGGCTCAGCGGAGGCAGCGGCCTTGCTCTGAGACTGCTGAGCAGCAAAGAGCTCATCCTGACGGTTGACGTTGGAGTCGGAGAAGCCCGTAGCGATGACGGTGATACGCACCTGATCGCCCAGGGACTCGTCGACAACGGTACCGAAGATGATGTTGGCCTCGGGGTCGACGGCGTTGGCGACAACGTCGGCGGCGTCGCTGATCTCCTGGATGCCCAGGTCCTTGGAACCGGCGATGGAGAGCAGCACGCGCGTGGCACCATCGATGGAGCTCTCGAGCAGCGGGCTGGAGATGGCCTGCTGGGCAGCGTCGACGGCACGAGTATCCCCAGAAGAGGTACCGATACCCATCATGGCGGTACCGGCCTGCTTCATGATGGTCTTAACATCGGCGAAGTCCAGGTTGATGATACCGGGGACGGTGATGAGGTCGGTGATGCCCTGGGTGCCCTGGGAAAGGACGCCATCGGCAATCGCGAAGGCCTCGAGCATGGTGGTCTTCTTCTCGGCGATGTCGAGCAGCTTATCGTTAGGAATGACGATCATGGTGTCGACGCAATCGGAGAGGGTCTTGATGCCCTCCTCGGCGCTCTTCTTACGCTTGCGGCCCTCGAAGGTGAAGGGCTTGGTCACGACGGCGACGGTCAGTGCGCCGACCTCGTTCATCGCGATATCCGCAACAATGGGAGCAGCGCCGGTACCGGTGCCGCCGCCCTCGCCGCAGGTGATAAACACCATGTCGGCGCCAGCGAGCGCCTCGGCGATGTCGTCGCGGGACTCATCGGCAGCCTTGCGGCCAACCTCGGGATTGGCGCCGGCGCCCAGGCCGCGGGTAAGGTCGGTGCCGATGTGCACCTTGATATCGGCATCAGAGATCGCGAGTGCCTGAGCATCGGTGTTGATGGCAACAAACTCGACGCCGCGGATGCCCTCTTCGATCATTCGATTGACCGCGTTGGTACCGCCGCCGCCGACGCCGACCACCTTAATGACGGCAAGGTAGTTGTTGATCTCTGTCTCGTGCATGTCGGTCCTCCGAACAAAGGTTATAGCCATAGCATGGGTCGACCCCTGCGCACATTAACCTTCAGGTTGAAAGTAAATGCAAAGGTAAACCGTATTATGTTTGCACATTATGAACGTATCAGTCAAATAATTGACCGTGAAAACCAAACAAACCAGATAAACGGCGTGGTATGGCCCCTCAACAAAGCATCAACCAGCGCTACGAGGTCGGAGCATTCCTAAATGTGTAGTTGCCCGGAGAGCGCACATTGATATACGTTACGCCCTCTACCTGCGAAAGCAACTTGGTGACTACGCGTTCCTTCTTGGCGATATCGCCCGAATCGCCCAGCGACACCTCGACGCCGTTGTCGAAATTTGCCGAGATAGCCTCAACGGAAGGCGTGGAAATATCCTTCACCTGGTCCAGGAACTCGCTCGAAAAACCGCGTGCGTAATCCAGGCCGGCCTTGACGGCCTTGGAGCTCACCGCCTGACCCGAAACCGGTGCGACATCGGCCGAGACATCAGTCAACAGCACGGCGCCGTAGTGCTTGGCAAGCGTCAGGGCCGCATCGATGCCGGTCAGGGTGTTGGCGCCCTCCCCCGATGTAATGACGTTCCCCTGGTCGTCCACCTCGACAGACGTAGACAGCGGAGCGATCCAGGTGTCATCGTCTCCGATAGCCCAGGCAAGGTCGTCGGAGCTGATATACGCAATGGCGATAACTTTACGCTCCGTCGGCGTGATGATAAGCGTATGGGGAAACTGGCGCTGGACATCCACGCCCGAGACCCACGGGTTTTGCTTGAGGCCCTCGGTGATCTGATCGGGATCCACGTTAAAAAGCGACGTGTTCTCGGGAAGATTGATGAGCTGCATGGCATCGTGCTTGGTCACATGCTCGCTGCCATGAATCTGAATATCGGTGGCGGCGAACAGGCCAGAGTTGATGACGACGATGGCAATAATGGCAAGTACGGCCACGGCAGCCAGGATGCCGCCCGCGATCTTGCCCTTACCCTTAATGGCAGAAGCAGCGTCGGACGTCTTACTTGCCATGGCACCCAGCGATGACAGAGGATTGATGCCCTTTTTTGCCGAAGACGCCTTGGCGGCGGGCACCGATGTCAGTGAACGCGGCTTAGCGCCAGCCAACGCACGGCCGGCATGCGGCGCACGGGCTCCCAGCGAAGGCTTGGGCGTCGCCATGGGCCGAGAGGTCTTGGTGCCCATCGCCGGTTTGGGTGTCACCGAAGGACGCGGAGCCGGACGACTCGTCTTTTTAGAGGCGGGGCGTCCTCCCAGCTGCGAGCCGACGACCGGGCGCTTGGCAGGACGAACGGGCCCAACAGATTTGGAAGGCATGGCGGGCTTATGTTGAGGCTGGGCAGGTGCGCCGGAACGCCCTCCGGCGCGGCGGAAGGTTGGTTTCGATGCTCTAGAAGCCGAGGAATTTAACTTCCGGTCTGAGCTCGATGCCATACGCCTCCCTCACCTTTCCGTGCACATGCCTGATAACCGCGGCCACGTCATCGGCCGAGGCGGTTCCGTTATTAACGATAAAATTAGCGTGTACGGGCGAAACTTCCGCACCGCCAACCGAAAAACCCTTTAATCCACAATCCTCAATCAACTTGCCCACGCTTGCGTCGGGCGGGTTGCGAAAGACCGATCCGCAGGATGCACGGCCCATGGGCTGCGTGCGCTTGCGGCGCGTCAGGTACCGCTCCATGCGCTCGCGAATGTCTGCCTTGGGCGCGGGCTTGAGTTTAAGCACGCACTCGAGAATGATCTCGTTACGCGGCAGGCTGCACTCGCGATACCCCCAAGCGATCTCGGACCCTGCATAGTGCTTAATACCGGACGCCGGATCAAACGTGACCACGTCCTCGATAAGGGAGCCGATCCACTCGGTCCGCGTACCTGCGTTCATGGACACGGCGCCGCCGACCGAACCGGGAATACCGACCGCGAACTCAAGGCCCGAAAGCCCGCGCGACAAGGCGTCGTTGACCAAACGCGCGAACATCACGCCCGCACCAACGGTCAGCGTACAGCCGTCCTCGGCAACAACCGTGCGCTGAAACTCACGTCCCAGCGAAATAACGGCGCCGCGATAGCCGGCATCGGCAACCAACAGGTTGGACCCCTTGCCGATAATCACCCACGGCACCTGCTCGCGGTCAAGCACCGCCACGGCGCGACGCAGGGCATGGTAACTATGGCACGTCACAAAGAGGTCGGCCTTGCCGCCGATTCGATAGCTTGTATGGCGCGCAAGACGTTCGTCCTCGACCACGTCCGTGTCGATCATGCCCGAAAGCGCCATGACGGCGTTAAACAGACCCATGGGGGTTAAGCGTCTTTCTTGGCAGTCAGATACTCGATGAACTCGGGGCCGACGGTCGTAACGTCGCCGGCACCCATGGTGAGCAGCAGGTCGCCCTCGCCCACGAGCTTCTCAAGCTCCTGGTTGAGCTCAAGACGGCTGGAGCAGTACACGACCTCTTTGCCGGGGTGCTTGGCGCGAACGGTATCTGCGAGCATCTTGGAGGTAACGCCCGGAATCGGCATCTCGCCGGCGGAGAACACATCGATCAGCAGCAGCTTGTCGGCGTTGGCAAAGGCATCGGCAAAGTCATCGCACAGGGCCTGCAGGCGCGAATAGCGGTGCGGCTGGAACACGACGTCGACATGCTTGTAGCCCAGCGAAGAGGCAGCAGCGAGCGTCGCCTTGATCTCGGTGGGATGATGGCCGTAATCGTCAACCACCGTGATGCCGTCGATATCGCCCACGTGGGTAAAGCGGCGGCGGACGCCCTCAAAACTCGAAAGTGCCTTAGCGGCGGCGTCGATATCGAGGCCCAGGACATGGGCGACGGTCAAGACGGCAGTGGCGTTGAGCATGTTGTGACGACCGGGGTTGCTCTTAATCTCGACAGCGTGCTCGGTGCCGTCCTCAAAGCGAACGATAAAGTCGCTCTGGATGCCCTTGACATCCGGATGTACGCAGACGATGTCGTTGTTCTCGGCAAAGCCATAGGAAAGCACATGACGGCCCGTCGACTTGGCAAGCTCGACCAGATGCGGGTCCTCGCCGCAAACGATGACGGTGCCCTCCTCGCCCACCAGGCTCATGAATTTGGCGAAAGTTGCCTCGATCTCCTCGATACCCGAGTAGTGATCGAGGTGGTCGGCCTCGACGTTGGTCACAATGACTACGTTGGGGTTCAGGAACAGGAAGGAGCTGTCGGACTCGTCAGCCTCGGCGACAAAGTAGTCGCCCGAGCCGTTCTTGCCGTTCGTGTCATAGCCCTCGACGATGCCACCGATCAGGAAGCTCGGATCCAGACCCATGCGGTCGAGCATGGTGGCGCACATCGAAGACGTGGTGGTCTTGCCATGCGTGCCGGCAACAGCGACGGTGGTGTAGCCGTGGCCCAAAGCAGAGAGCATCTTGGCACGGGGCCACACGGGAATACCAAGCTCGCGAGCGCGCACGAGTTCAGGGTTGGACTCCGGAATAGCGGTAGAGACAACAACCACGTCGGGCTTGACCTCGTCGATCGTGGCTGCCTCATGGCCCACATGCACCTTCACACCAGCGCGGGTAAGCTGGCGGATATAACGTGACGTCTTAAGGTCGGAGCCGGTAACGGCATAACCGCGCTCGTGCAGAACGAGGGCGATGCCGCTCATGCCGGCGCCGCCGATACCGATAAAGTGGGCGCTCTTAAACTCGGGCGCGGAGGTTGCAGTCTGGGAATCAGCCATGTGCTCGTGTACTCCTTGCGTAAACACTGCCTGTAACCCGTTAACTGTACCGCACCTACCGCATCAGCGCGAGGGCGACCGACGATATCCCGTCTAACTAACGCAAACCCTCTACCGCATCGGCCAGAAGAGCGGCGGCCCTATCCTGAGCCAGACCGCGCGCCGCCTGACGCATGACGTCGCGCTCTGCCGCGTCATCGACCAGGTGCAGCAGCTCATCGGCAAAGGCAGAACCGTCGATATCGGCATCGGCGCAGAGCACACCGGCCCCGGCGTCGACCAGATAACGGGCATTGGTGGTTTGGTGGTCGGCCGTCGCATGCGGATACGGCACGAGCACCGAGGGTACGGCGAGCGCAGCGATCTCGGCCACGCTCGATGCGCCCGAACGCGAGAGCACCAAATCGGCAGCAGCCAGCATATCGCCCATGTTGTCGATGTAAGGCAGGACGCGGTAACGCTTCGCCTCCTCGGGCGTCAGCGCCAAAGCGCGCTCGGTCTCCTCAAAGCCGTCGGCACCCGTCGAATGCAACACATAGAGGTTCTTGCGCGAAAGCAGCTCGTTTTTGAGCGAAACCACGCGCTCGTTGAGGTGCTGGGCGCCAAGTGAACCGCCAAAGACGAGCAGCAGCGTCGCGTCCTCGGGAACGCCAAGTGCCTTGCGGCCGCGAGCGCGATCGCCCTCGATCACCGAGCGACGTACAGGGTTGCCGGTCATGAGCACGTGGTCAGGGTCACCTTCGCGCTCAAAGACCGAGCGCGCTGCCGGCACCGAGATGCACACGCGGGCGGCGTGGGAGTTCATCATCTTGTTGGCCAGGCCCGGAACAGAGTTCTGCTCGTGCAGCAGATACGGAACGCCTGCGCCCTTGCACCACCCCAGCAGCGGAACCTCGACATAGGCACCAAAACCGATGGCGGCATCGGGCTTGCCGACCTTTGAGAAATGACTGGCGAGCGCACGCTTGGCCTTGTTGACACGCCACAGCGAGGTCAGCGCCGTCCAAGGACGGGAGCGGTCGAAGCCCGTGACCGTAATGGGCACAAAATCAAACCCAGCCTCGGGGACCAGACGACCCTCGAGCTTGCGCGACTGGCCCACGAACACAACGTGGTGGCCACGATCACGCAGCTCTTCGGCCAAGGCGAGCGCGGGGTTGATGTGTCCTGCCGTGCCGCCGGCTGCAATAGCAACGGTCATCTTATCGGTCATGGTAGTCCCTTCGTACACGCGGTCCCTGGTCGTCGGTGCGCAGACGCGCCGACGGGTCCGAGTTCAAATCGATTCGATTATATCCGCCGCCCTCGTTGCGAGGGCTGGGGCGCTGAGGACGACCTTGCGGCGCCGTTCGCTGACGCGGGCGGGCTGCCGGCTCGGTCGCAGAGCCATCCAGGACGGTAAAACCGTTACGCGAAGATCGCTCACCGCGCACGTGGGGCACGCCGGCGGTACTCTCATCCATAACGGCAAAGCTCTCGCGGCGACGGTCGTACTCATCGCGACGGGCGCTCTCGTACGAAACGCGCAGGACCAACCCGGCAAGCATAAGCGACACAATAATCGACGAACCGCCGTAGCTAATAAACGGCAACGGTTTGCCCGTCATGGGAAACACGTTGAGGATGCCCAACGCGTTAATCAAAAACTGCACAGCGAGAATGACCGCGGAGCCAGACGCCATAAGCGCGCCCCGACGATCGGTCGCCTGCTCGGCAATGCGAAACGCCGAGTAGATCAGCATCGCAAACACCAAGAAGAACAGCACGGTTCCGACAAAACCGACTTCCTCGCCAATGATGGCCAGGATGTAGTCATTGTGCGCCTCGGGCAGATACGAGTACTTCATGGTTGAGTTGCCGATGCCACGGCCGAACAGACCGCCCGAGGCAAAGGCCATGATGGCAAGCGTGGCCTGATAGCCGTCACCATACTCGTCGGCCCAAGGGTTCAAGGCAACCTGAATACGCACCATACGGTACGGCTCTGCGACAAGCGCAATCACGATCACGAGAATGCCGAAGATTAGCACGCCGATGATAAATCTGGGGTCGAGACCCGCAAACAACGCCATGCACATAAGGGTCAACAGGATGATCAGGACAGTACCGAAATCGGGCTGGATAAAGATCAGAAAGAGCGAAATACCCAGGTAGATGCCCATCTTGCGAAGGAATTCGTTGATGTTGCCACCGGGCGAAAAGAAGCGATCAAGCATGATGGCCGAATACGCAATGGCAAATGGCTTTAAAAACTCGGAAGGCTGGAACTGAATACCGGCGATGTTGAGCCAGCGCGTGGCGCCACGGCTGCCGCTGCCCACCAAGAACACCAGAAGCAGTAGCCCTATCATGCCGATAAGGAAGATCCTGAGCACATCCTCCCCAAACCAGCTGTCCGGCAAAACGCGCACGATGGCAATCAGCGCCAGAACACCGACCACGGCAAACGCGGCCTGTCGACCCAGAAAAAACGTCGCCGAGCCATTCTCGTGCAGCGCCTCGACCGAAGACGCCGAGTACACCATCAGCAGGCCAAAGCACACCAAGGTAAACAGGCAGGCCATGAATATCAGACGGGGGCGCATGATACGGGCGGGAACGCCGGCAATATAGCGTTCGCTAAACGTCTGCCCGCCGCGACCGGAACGCGGTGTGCTGCGCCGCGAGGAAGCACGGTCCGAGTCGGGCCTCCTCATACCTTGTCGGGGGCTCTCCTCTCTCACCGGCAACCCCTATTCCATTTGCGATTTCGCCGCAGCGGCAAGCTGCGCCACATAGTCCTTAAACACGCGGCCGCGCTCCTCATAGCCCGAGAACTCATCGAACGAAGAGCAGGCAGGAGAAAGTAAGATCACGTCGCCACGGCTCGACAGCGAACGGGCGACGTCCACGGCGTCGCGTAGGTCATCCGCCTGGGCGATATCCACATCGCCATCGACATCGGCCTCGTCCATAGCGGCGGTGAAGCGCTCGCGTGCATCGCCAAAGCAGACGACCGAGCGTACGTTATCCATAACGACGCGCGCGAAGTCCGTGAGCGGCGTGCCCTTATCGTGGCCGCCGAGCAGCAAGATCACATCGTCATCGGGAAATGCCGTCAGCGCCTTCTCGACCGCATCGGTGTTGGTCGCCTTGGAATCGTTGACGTAGCGCACGCCGTCAATCTCGCCACACGGCTCCACGCGGTGCTCGAGCGGCTGGAACGAGGCCAGACCGCGGCAGACGCCATCGACATCGGCACCGACTGCCAGGGCAGCCGTGGCAGCGCACAGGGCATTGATAACATTGTGATGGCCCGAGATCTTGAGCTCGGATGCAGCGATGAGCGGGGTCTCGACGCCCTTCAGGCGCACGACCATCTTGCCGTCGCGCACAAAGGCGGCATCCTCGCCCTCGGGCTCGTCAAAAGCGACCCTGCAGATGCGACGACCCGGCGTGTAGATGTACTCATCGAACTCGTGAATGCCGGCGTCTTCGACGTCGACAACCGCCAGATCGTCATCGACCATATTGTCAAACAGTTTGACCTTGGCAAGCGCGTAGTTCTTATGGCTCTTATGCCAGCCCAAGTGGTCGGGAGTGATGTTGAGCAGCACCGCCACGCGGGGGTGGAGCTCGGTGGTCGTAGCAATCTGATAGCTCGAGAGCTCAGCCACAAACCACTCGTTGCGGGCTCGCCCGTCAATCTCGTTGACCGGCGGCTCGCCGATGTTGCCGACAGCTACGCTGGCCTCGCCGGCAGCCTTGAGCAGATAATCAGTCAGCGACGTGGTGGTCGTCTTGCCGTTGGTGCCCGTGATGGCAATCCAGTTATCGGGCGACAGGCGATAGGCAAACTCGGGCTCACCCATAATCTGGGCGGCATGCTCGCGCCCGGCCTTAAAGAAGCCCGAGAACTCCGAGATGCCCGGGCACGTCACGCATACGTCATAGGCACCCTCGACCTGTTCGGTGCCATAGACAAACGACGCACCAGCAGCCTCGAGCGCTCGCGTGGCGTCATTGGGCTCAGAGGTGCCGCCGCCATACACGGTAACGGCACTTACGCGCTCGGGATGTGCCAGCGCCCAGCGGGCGACATCGAGACCGGATTTGCCCTGACCCAAAACGAGCAGGCTAAAGACATCAGCAAGAGGCATGAAAGACCACTATCCCAACTGGAAGAACAAAGCAAGGCCAACGGCACCAAAGGCCGCAGCGATAATCCAAAAACGGATGACGACCTTGGTCTCGGCCCAACCCTTCTTTTCGAAATGATGATGGATGGGCGCCATAAGGAAGACGCGCTTGTGCGTAAAGTGGAAGTAGACGACCTGGATCATGACCGACAGAGTCTCGACGATAAACAGACCGCCGATGATGAGGGAAACGACTTCGGTGTTGGTCATGATGGAGGTGCAGGCAAACGCGGCGCCCAGGGCAAGCGAGCCGGTATCGCCCATAAAGATGCTCGCCGGATAGCAGTTGAACCACAGAAAGCCCAAGCAGGCACCGGCACACGCGGTGCAGAAGATGGACAGGTTCACGTCTCCGTGCAAAAACGCCATGGCAGCCATGGCGAGCATGGCGATCATGGAGGTGCCACCAGCAAGACCGTCAAGGCCATCGGTCAGGTTCACGGCATTAGAAAGACCGGCAATCATCAGCCAGCAAAAGACAATATAGAGCCACGGGAACGAATAGCCGCAGATGGTAGTCGAAAGCACGCCAAGGTCGATCGTCAACCCACCGGGAAAACGAATCTCGGGGGCGACGCCGCACCAGTTGACGGCAAGTACCGTAAAGGTGACACAGATAATGGTGAGGCCGATCATCTTGGCATGAGGCGTCAGACCGAGCGAGCGCCCATGCGTAACGGAGGTCAGGTCGTCGATCAGGCCCAGCACGCCGGTCGCCAGCGTGGCGAGGAGCACGAGCACGAGCTCGGTGGTGAGCTTGCCCATCAGCAGGCAGGTCAGCGAGATCGCGACGAGGATGACAACACCACCCATGGTGGGCGTTCCCTGCTTAACCAAATGACGCTTGGGGCCGTCGGCACGAACCTGCTGGCCGATACCCTCGACCTTGAGTAGCTTGATCCACCACGGCATGAGCAGCAGCGCAATGGCAGCGGCGATGCCAAGCCCCAAAAAAGCCTGATACGTTGGATACGAGGGATTGCCGAACATGGGCTAGCACACACCTTCCACAAAGCGGTCGAGCTCAACAAAGCGGGAACCCTTGACCAGTACAACATCATGTTTTTCAAGCGCGCCGCCCATGCGGTCGAGCACCTGCTGATAATCGGAGAACACCTGGATGCGGTCCTCGTCCATGCCCATCATGCGCGCGGCATCGGCCATAAGCTGGGCCAGCTCGCCGCCGACGCACGCCAGCATGTCGAGCTTCTTGGCGGCGGCATAGGCACCCACGAGTTCATGCATGCGAGGAGCCTCATCGCCCATCTCGCCCATCTCGCCCAAGATCGCCATGCGAGACCCCGTGCACGAAAGCGAGCACAGCAGGTCGAGACCGGCTGCCATCGATTCGGCGCTGGCGTTATAGGAGTCATCGATGATGCGTGCACCGCTCTTGGCGCGTTTGATCTCCTGGCGGTGACCGGTGATCGTGAGGCCCCTAAAGGCAGCATCGATCTGCTCGGGCGTCACGCCCAGGCGATAGGCAACCGCGGCGGCCTTAACGGCATTCGGAACGGACTGCACGCCGGGGATGGCAAGCATGGTATCGATTGTCTCGCCCTGACCAAAATCGAGCGTAAAGACCGGACGGCCCTCGTCATCAGCTCGAACGTCGCGGGCACGGACCTCATCATCGTCCGAGACGCCGGCCAGCATCACATCGATACCAGCAGGCTGGGCGAACGTATCGCGAATGAACGGCGTAAAGTCGTCCTCACCGCCCAAAACCAGCAGCGGCAAGAAGTCGCCGGCGGCGCACATACCCTGGACAATCTCGGCCTTAGCGCGGGCGATGTTCTCGCGGCTGCCCAAAATGCCGATGTGAGAGGTGCCGATCTTGCTCACGATGGCAAGGTTGGGATTGGCGGACTGGGACAGGCGCTCAATCTCGTGGAAATGGTTCATGCCCATCTCGAGCACCAGGACCTCGGTATCGGCCGGAGCGGAAAGCACCGTGAGCGGCATGCCGATCAGGTTATTGAAATTGCCCTTGGTGGCCCAGACGCGATAGCGCTTGGCGAGCACAGCGGCGAGCACGTCCTTGGTCGTCGTCTTGCCGATGGAACCGGTAATGCCAACGACCAGGCAGCCAAGCTCCAGGCGATACGCATGCGCCAAACGCAGCAGAAACTCCTCGGGATCATCGGTCAGCAAGATGGCACAGCCCTTGTCCTGCGCCAGCGAGACCAGCTCGGCCTCGGGCTCACGCGTCATCACGACGGCGCCGGCACCCGACTGGACGGCACGGGAAGCAAAATCATTGCCGTCGACGTTTTCACCGGGAAAGGCGACGAAAATCGTCCCTTCCTCGACCTGGCGCGAGTCGATAACGCACCCGCGGCATACCCGATCGGCTTCTCCCGTCACGGTTCGGGCCCCTGTTGCGGCCGCGAGGTTGTTGACGGCGATCTCTATCATTGCAGCTCCCCTGTAAACCTAATAATGCTATCGGCGTATTGTATCCCAGCGCCGCGTATGCGTGGTGCAGGGCATGTGAACACCCCTCATATGGGACAACAAACCACGCCCCAAAGATTGTAACCCCCTACTTCGTGTGCGGGATACCCAGCACGTCGAGCGCGTTGGCCATAATGAACTGGAACGGAACCGCAGCGGCATCTGAGCCGCTCGGCGTTCCGTCGAGCGTGATATAGCACAGCACCTTGGGCGATTGTGCCGGTGCAAAGCCCATAAAGGACGACATGTAGTTCTCCTTGAGGTAGCCGCCGTTCTCGTCGGCACGTTCGGCCGTACCGGTCTTACCCGCCACGTCATAGCCGTCAACCGCGCCGCCAACGCCCGTTCCCTCCGACACGACCGTCTGCATGCACGATGTCACCTGGGATGCGGCATCCTCCGAAATCGCGCGCTCGCCTTCGCCCCAGTCCTTCTCGTCACCTTTGCTGGACTTATAGAAGTGCGGGGTCATCATCACGCCGCCGTTGGCGATGCCGCCCACGGCACGTGCGATCTCAATCGGCGAGACAGACAGCGCCTGTCCAAAGCTCATCGAGCCCAGCGTGGCGCCGTCATACTGGTCACGCTCCTTGACGATGCCCAGGCTCTCGCCCGGAAAATCGACACCAGAGCTGTGACCGATGCCCCACTTGTCCACATAGGCGGCAAAGTCATCGGCACCGATCTTGCGCCCCACCAGGACAAAGCCTACGTTGGACGAACGGCGCATCATCTCGCGCACATCCATGGTCATGGCATAGTCGCGCTTGTCGGCATCGGTGACGGTATCGTCGCCCACCTTGATGCTCGCCGGCACCTCAAACGACGTACTCGACCGCACGACACCCAAGTCGAAGCCGGCGCCCGCCACGAGCGTCTTAAAGACCGAGCCGGGCTCGTAGGCGTCGGTGACCAGGCGCAGGTTCATATCCTCGGTCTTGGCGTTTTCCAAATTGGTCTGGTCGTAGGTCGGATACGAGCAGGCTGCCAAGATCTCGCCTGTCGTAGGATCGGTGACCAGCGCCGAGCCGTTCTTGGCCTTTGTCTTCTCGACAGCCTCTGCCAGGGCATCCTCGGCCGCACGCTGGATATTGACGTCGAGCGTCGTCACGATATCAACGCCGTCGACCGCAGCCACCTTTTTATAGGCACCGCCCGCGATATAGCTGCCGTCCCTCGCGCGCTCGCGTACGAGAGAACCGTTCGTGCCGGTCAGAAGCTTGTTGTATTGCTTTTCGAGACCCGTCAAGCCGTCGTTGTCTACATTCACTACACCCAGCACCTGCGATGCCAGATTGCCGTATGGATATACGCGCTTCATGGCCTGCTCAAAAAGCACGCCGGGCAGGTTCTTCTTCTCCAGCGCCGCAGCGTCGTCTTCGTCCACCTGGCGCTTGATATACACCCAGGTTCCATCGGACTCAACGAGCTTGCGGCAGGTCTTTTTATCGATTCCAGTTGCCTTGACCAGCGCCGACACCGTCTTGTCAACATCCTCGACAAGCTGGGGGTTCACGGCGATGTTGCGACATTCGACCGACGACGCCAGCACGTTACCGTTGCGGTCGTAGATGGTGCCACGTTTGGCATAGAGGGTCTGCGCAAGCAGGCGGCGCGCATCGGCACGCTCGCGCAGTTTATCGGCTTCGACAATTTGATAGTCGGCAAGGCGAAAGACGCCCAAGCCCAAGCCAAGCCCAATGAAGCCCATGACGGCTTTGCGGCGAGGCAGAGGCGTGCCTGTGAGCCATTCGGTCGACGAACTCTTGCGCGACCTGGTGTTATGCACTTGAGGGCCGCCCGGGCCGCGAAGTCGCGACGCCGGGTCGTTGCCACGGGACTGCCCGGCGTTGTAAGATTGCCGACCCGTTCCTTGATAACCAGAACGTCCCCGCGACGAGGGACGTCCAGAACCGCGGCCCCCATCGGAACCGCGGCGATAGTCATTTGTCATACTCAGCTACCGTCTTGCTACTGAGCGGTCGCGGTCGCGTTGGCGCCCGCGGCTGCATCCTGCGAAAAGTCAAGTGTAACGCTCTCGCTGGGCTCCACCATGCCATAAGCGCCCGCAAGGTCGCGAATACGCGTGTCGGCGCCATAGACCGAATGCATGACCTCCAGGTCGGAGCTCTCATCGGTCGCCTTTTCGAGCGTGTTGGTAAGCTCGGCGTTGCTGTTGAGCACCTGGGCCGTAACGCCGGCGAGCGCCACGCGGGCGACGCCGATCGTCATGAAGATGGCCGCAATGATGCAAAACGTTTTAAGAACGCTCATGAAAACCGGGCTTACCGCCTGGTTTGCCTGACGGCCCGCGCCCGTGTAGACATCAAAGCGCGGCGTGCGCTGCTCACGGGGAGCAACGGGGGCCTGCGGCGTCTCACGATAGGCGGGCATGGCGTTCATATCATAGGCGAGTGCTGCGCTTGAAGTGTTGTAGCCCATGATATGCCGCCTCCCATCCCGAGTACGTTGGTAGTGTGTTTAAGCTTCGTTTATGGTGCGAGCGGGAGGTCCAATATCGCGCGGTCGCGCCTACAGACGCTGCGCCACGCGGATTTTGGCTGATCTCGCCCGAGGGTTGCGCTCAACCTCATCAGGCTGGGCAACCAAGGGTTTGCGAGTGATGACCTTGAGTATCGGCACGTTGCCGCACACGCACACCGGAATCTCCGGCGGACACGTGCACCCCTGGCTCATCTCCTTAAAGTGATTCTTTACGATACGGTCCTCGAGCGAGTGATACGAGATGACGCAGATACGTCCGCCCGGGTTGAGCCACCTGGTGGCGGTATCAAGCCCTCGTTCGAGCACATCGAGCTCGTGATTGACCTCGATGCGAATGGCCTGGAAACTTTTCTTGGCCGGGTGTCCGCCATGCCGACGAGCGGCCGCCGGGATACCCGCCTTGATGATCTCGACAAATTGGCCGGTGGTTTCGATCGGTTCTTGCTCGCGGCGGCGCACGATCTCGCGCGCGATCTGCGCGGCGAACTTCTCTTCGCCGTAGACGCGTAGAATCCGGGCGAGGTCGTGTTCGTTATAGGTGTTGATGACCTCAGCTGCGTTTAAGGTGTTATTACCCGGATCCATCCGCATGTCCAATGGGGCGTCCTCGTTATACGAAAAGCCCCTGCCAGGGATATCGAGTTGCGGTGACGAAACGCCCAAATCGAACAGGAAGCCATCGACCCCGGGCACCTCGGCCGAGCAAAGCAGCTCGTCCAAGTCGCCGAAGTTGCCCTTCAGCAGCTGGTGCGGAACGCCGGGAACCTCGCGGTCCAGACGGGCGCCAGCGGCCTCGAGGGCCATGTCGTCCTGATCGACGCCGAGCAAAAGGCCCGTCTCCCCCACCTGCGCGGCCATCTTTACCGAATGGCCGGCACCGCCAAGGGTGCAATCGCAGACAACGGAGCCGCTCTTTAGCTGCAGCGACTCAAGCACTTCGCCGAGCATGACAGGTTCATGCCGATATTCTTGTGTCAAGATCCCACGCTCCATCCGTTACCCGTGCCTTGCCCTTACGAGAAGAAGAGGTCCAGCAGGGCCTCATCGTCATCGTCCTCATCGGCCGCGGCGCGATCCCAAACCTCAAGGTGGTCGTAGTTGCCCACAACCGTGACCTCGCGGTCGAGGTTCGCCTGCTTGCGGAGAGACTCGGAAAGACCGATACGACCGGCGCTGTCCACATCCATCGACGTGGTGCGCTTGTTGATCGCCCTCATGAGCTTCTGGTCGTTAATGTCACGCGGGTTAAAACCCTCGTGGCCCTCACGACCCGCGAAGAGTCCTTCGACCCACTTATCGAAGGCCTCGGCAGAGAACACGTACAGAGCATCGACATCCAGGGCTTTGAACACGCGAACGTGCTCTCCAAGCTCCTCGCGAAGGGGTGCAGGCAGGGACAGACGACCTTTTGCATCGAGATTGCGCTCGTATGCACCAGTCATTCCCATGTGCGCCCTCCCCTCGGTTACTCAGATGGCACGTACGCGGGGAACCACCCCGCCTGTCGACGTCATCAATAATATGGGGAACCGCCCCATTTTTCAACACCTTTCCCCACCCCTTCCCCCACCCCTCCCCACCATTCCACCCCCAATATGTTGTAAAACACCCCCGAGCATATGTTCGAAAACACAATATGTTGTGTTTGCAGCAAAGGCGGGATGCCACCTGTAGAACCACGCCCGCGAACCTCAACCTTCAAGTTGACCTTGAGGCGATTTTTACGTCCCTTTACACGCCGTTCACATCGCCCCCAAACTCCCCCACCCACGGTACACACGGCCCACCGCCGCGTCGGTGTCTAGCGAAAAATGGGACGGGCCCCAGATTGCCCATGCGCGCAAAAGTGCGTCTCGGCAATCTGGAGCCCATCCCCTTTAGTATTTATAAATATGCAGGTCAGCGAGGTGCTAGCGATGTGCTAGCGGATGCGCCGCCAGATAGACCTCGGTCAGTTGCGTTCGGTCGACATGCGTGTAGACCTGCGTGGTCGAAATATCGGCATGGCCCAAAATCTCCTGCAGCACACGCAGGTCGGCACCGCCCGCGAGCATGTGGGTGGCAAAGGAGTGGCGCAAGGTATGGGGATGGAGCCCCACCAGCCCCACCTGACGCCCATACCGCTCGCATATCGCATGCACGGCCTGGCGCGACAGGCGACGTCCGTTCTTATTTAAAAAGACCGCCGAGGTCTCGGTTCCGCGGGCATGGGCCGCCAAGCGAGAACGTCCCTCAGTTACATAGAGCGTCAGAGCTCGCGCCGCGCTTCCCACCAGTGGGGACAGGCGTTCCTTTGAGCCCTTACCGCGAACGAGTACAAAGCCATCGTCAATATGGATATCGCCCACATCGAGCCCAACCAGCTCACTCACACGCAAACCGCATCCGTAGAGCACTTCCAAGATGGCATGGTCGCGCAGTCCCATCTCGCCCTCGGGAAAGTCTTGATCGAGCAGCGCCGAGACATCCTCCACCGATAGATACTCCGGCAAACGCTCAGCCTTTTTAGGCAGGCGCAACGCCGCCGTCGGGTTTTGGGCCACGGCCCCATCGCGCACCAAAAAGGCATGCAGGCCCTTCACGGCAGCAAGCGCGCGCTCCACCGAGGCGTCGGAATAGCCTCCGCCGCGGCGATCGGCGACAAAGCCCTCCACGACCTGACGGGTCACCTCTTCAAAAGACACAATACCCGCCCGCTCCAGATAGGCGCAGTACGTCGTCAGGTCACGACGATAGGCCACAATCGTGTTGCGCGCCAAGCCCCGCTCGACCGCGAGGTAATCGAGATACTCCCCCGCCGCCACGGCGAGCGACGAGGGAGTAGCTTCGGTATGTTCCTTATTCGCCGGCACCCTTAGTCCGTAGCGAGGTTCATGGGCGTCACCTGCAGACGGTCGACACCCTCGTGCTGGCCGATCGAAGCGCGCACGAACTCTCGGAACAGCGGCTGCGGATTAGTCGGACGGCTCTTGAACTCGGGGTGAGCCTGGGTTGCCACATACCACGGATGCACGTCGCGCGGCAGCTCGACCATCTCGACCAGGCGCTCGTCGGGCGAGAGGCCAGAGATAACCAAGCCGGCATCCTCGAGCTGGTCGCGGAAGGCGTTGTTGAACTCAAAGCGGTGACGGTGACGCTCGTAGACGAGTTCCTCGCCATATGCCTCGCGAGCAAGGGTATCGGCGGCGAGCTTGCACGGATAGGCGCCCAGGCGCATGGTGCCGCCCTTCTCGGTCACGTCCTCCTGCGAGCTCATCAGATCGATGACGCTAAACGGGCCGTCCGGATCGAACTCAGAGGAGCTGGCGCCGGCAAGGCCGACGACGTTGCGGGCGAACTCGCACACGGCGACCTGCATACCCAGGCAAATGCCCAGATACGGAATCTTGTGCTCACGGGCAAACTCGGCCGCGAGGATCTTGCCCTCCAGGGCGCGCTTGCCAAAGCCGCCGGGGACCAGGATGCCCGAGGCGTCGCCCAGAACCTCGGAGACATTCTGCTCGTCGAGGCTCTCGCCGTCGACCAGCTGGACGTCCACATGGCGATCGTAGAAGACGCCCGCATGGTGCAGGGCCTCGATAACCGACAGGTACGCATCGGGCAGCTGCGTGTACTTACCCACGACGGCAATCTTAACCTTATCGGCGTGATGGTTGGCATGGTTCTGCTTACGCAGGAACTCATTCCACTCGCTCATGTCGCGCTCACGCGGGTCCAGGCCCAGGCGCTCGCAAATACGCAGGTCAAAGTCCTGCTCGGCAAGCAGCTGCGGCACGTCGTAGATGCTCGCGCAGTCCTCATTGGTAAAGACGCAATCGGTGTCGACGTCGCAGAAGCTTGCGATCTTTCCGCGGATAGCGTCATCGATATGGTGGTCGGAGCGCAGCACGATGATATCGGGCTGGATGCCAAAGCTGCGGAGCTCCTTGACGGAATGCTGCGTGGGCTTGGTCTTGACCTCGTGGGCGGCGGCAATATAGGGAACGAGCGACACGTGGATGTAGCAGACGTTCTCGGGGCCGGCCTCCTTGCGGTACTGACGGATGGCCTCGACAAACGGTTGGGACTCGATGTCGCCGATCGTGCCGCCCAGCTCGGTGATGACTACATCGGAGCCGGTCTGCTCCTCGATGCGGCGAAACTTGTCCTTAATGGCATTGGTGACGTGAGGAATCACCTGCACGGTACCGCCCAAAAAGTCGCCGCGACGCTCGCGGGCGATTAGGCTTTTGTAGATGGCACCGGTCGTAAAGTTGGAATCGCGGGTCAGGTTCTCATCAATAAAACGCTCGTAATGACCCAGGTCCAGGTCGGACTCGTAACCATCCTCGGTTACAAAGACCTCACCATGCTGGAAGGGGCTCATGGTACCGGGGTCGACGTTCAGATACGGGTCGGCCTTCTGCATCGTTACTTTGTAGCCACGCGACTTGAGCAGACGGCCCAGCGAGGCCGCGGTAATACCCTTGCCCAGGGACGAAACCACGCCACCGGTTACGAACACATGCTTGGTCATATTGAGTTACCTGCGCTTCCCGTAGAAGTTGTTTATCCACATCTTACGGGTCTTCATTGTAATACTCGTGCCGCGGACCGTTCGCAATTTTTCTCGCGTGCGATTGCATTTCTCAATCTTGAAACAAAACGCCGCCCGGTTTCCCGGACGGCGTCGCTATGGCAAGGGTTACATGCTGCTATCGATCAGCAACCTCGTCCTCGAGCATTTCCTGAACGAGCATGCCGGTCCGGACGCCCTCAAGATACCACTCGCCACGTTCGGTGAGGCAAATACCATTTGCAAGCTGACCGCCATCGTCGCTATAACGCGAGACGACATCAATCATGCCTTCGGAATCCAAGCGATCGATTGCGGCGCGGGCACGATACGGCGAAACCCCCACGCGCTCGGCAAGCGTTTTGCGCGAGAAACCATACGGCCCGCCATTGTCTTCGGTTTGCTGGTCGATCTCCATCAACACCAGCACCTCGACACGCTTCATATCGTTGACACTCGCACGACCCTTGCCCGCCATAGCAGCCTCCTCAAACCGAGCACGAGCATCTAACGCGCCGTGCGCGACCGACACACCTCACGATGGCAGGTAATATCCATCATGCGGCATCCCGCTAAGGATGAAACAGTTACGATTATTGTATACCGCTCAAATTGTTTCTAGGCAGGTAAACGGCTATTTTTCGCGGAAATAGGCGCTTTATTGATCAAAAAGCCGTACCGGGCGCTAACCCGATACGGCCAAAATGCAATGCAATTACCGCGGCGCTTCAAACTTAGCGATGGAAGAAACCACGGCGTTCAAACTTGGGCTCGCAGCACACGTTGATGCCCAGTTTGCGCAGTACCGTCTCGTCCGTCGGCGAGATAATCACGCTAAAGAAGGCATCGCAACCGCGCAGCTGCTCCAGGCCCGAAAGGACACGGGCGGCCGTCTCACTCGTGGCCGAGGTGATCGACAGCGCCATAAGCGTCTCGTCGGTGTGGAGGCGCGGGTTTTTGCTGCCCAGGAAATGCGTCTTGAGCTTGCTGATGGGCTCGATCGCCTCATCGCTAATGACCTCGAGCTCAAGGTCGACGCCCGAGACATGCTTGAGGGCGTTCATAATGAGCGAACTTGCGGCGCCCAGGCGCGTGGAGGTCTTACCGGTCACCACGGAGCCATCGGGCATGACCATGGCACCCACGGGACCACCCGTCAGCTGCTCCCTGGTGAGGGCCGCCGAGCGTGCCGGTGAGTAGTTCTTATCGATGCCGGCTTTCTTCATAATAATCTTGAGACGGTCGACTTGCTCATCGCCCACGCCGGTACGGCGCACATTTTCGACCGCGGTAAAGTAGCGGCGGACGATCTCCATCTTGGAAGCGTCGCGGCAGGCATCGTCATCGGTGATGGCAAAGCCGACCATATTGACGCCCATGTCCGTAGGGCTCTGGTAGGGGCTCTTGCCCAGGATCTTTTCCATCAGGGCACGGACTACCGGGAAGGCCTCGACGTCGCGGTTGTAGTTGACCGTGGTCTTGTTGTAGGCCTCAAGGTGGAACGAATCGATGATATTGGCGTCGTCGAGGTCAGCCGTGGCGGCCTCGTAGGCAATATTGACCGGATGCGTCAGAGGAAGATTCCAGACCGGGAAGGTCTCAAACTTGGCATAGCCGGCGGCGGTACCGTGCTTATGCTCGTGATACAGCTGCGAGAGGCAAGTGGCGAGCTTGCCCGAGCCGGGGCCGGGCGCCGTCACGACGACGAGCGGACGAGTGGTCTCGACAAACTCGTTCTTGCCGTAGCCATCGTCGGACACGATCAGATCGACATCGTGCGGATACCCCTCGATGGGATAGTGCAGCTTAGCGGGAATACCGAGCGCGTTCAGGCGGTTGCGGAACACATCGGCAGCAGGCTGGCCGGCGTACTGGGTGATGACCACAGCCGCGACGGCAAAGCCGTTGCCGCGGAACAGGTCAACCAGGCGCAGCACATCCTCGTCATAGGTAATGCCAAGGTCACCACGAGCCTTGTTTTTCTCGATGTGGTTCGCGTTGATCGCGATGATAACCTCAACATCGTCGGCGATGCTCTTGAGCATGCGGAACTTGCTGTCCGGTTCAAAACCCGGCAGCACGCGGCTCGCATGATAGTCATCGAACAGCTTACCGCCAAACTCCAAATAGAGCTTGCCACCAAACTGCGAGATGCGCTCCTTAATGTGAGCAGCCTGCAGCTCGATATACTTCGCGTTGTCGAAACCCTGGCGCATGTATGGCTCCCGTCCCGTTTCCATTTAACGTTCTAGGCGATTATAACGGAGCCCGCCCCTCGCAAGGGCCTGGCCACCAACAGGCACCAACCAAACACGCCACCGCAACCACCGGGGACCCGGGATAGCTAATTTGAAGCAGGAACCAAGTCACTCCGCACCAACAATGGAAACGTCACAGGCAGAGCCAAAGTCAACGAACGGGCACCAGAGCGGGCAAGCTGTTCCCCTGCACCAACAATAACAGCGTCGCAGGTTGAGCATAAGTCAGCGAGCGCCGTCCAGAACGTACAAGTTGGCATGAAAAAGGCAAGGCATAGACCTTTTGGTCATGCCTTGCCTTTTGAATGACAAATTGTAGTTCTGGGCGGCGCACAGCGTCGAGTGGTTCCGCGGTTTGGTAAAACCGCGGAACATAAGTGCGCCCCCTCCCGCGCACGGAACGGGAGGGGGCTAAAGGTAGGAGTCTACCGGTGGGTTTACCCCACCGGAAAGACGATGACCAGGTGATCCGTTATAGGATCGTCAAGGTTTCCGTGGGGTACCCAAGGGGTACTTAGAGCATCACGCAGGCGACGGTCAGAATGATGGCGCAGACGACGGAGAGAGCGACGATGAGCTTAAGGGCAAACTTGAGCCAGGTCGTCCACTCGATCTTAGCCAGAGCGAGACCGCCCATGATGGCACCAGAGGTCGGGGTGAACAGGTTCACGACGCCGATGGCGGCGGAGAAGATCATGACCATGACCTCGGGCGAGAAGCCGAGCTTAACAGCCAGCGGTCCCATGATGGGCATGGAGACAGTAGCCATACCGGAGGTCGAGGGGATCAGGAAGGACAGGCCGAAGTAGACCAGGAAGCTCATGGGAGCGAAGATCACGCCGGACAGGCCAGCCAGAGCATTGGCGGCAGCGTCGAGGACGTAGACGTCGAGGCCGGTGCTAGCCATGAGGACGGAGATACCACGGGCGAGAGCGATGACGAGGACAACGGACATCATGTCGGCAGCGCCGGTGATGAAGGTGTTGACGATCTGCTTCTCGGACAGGCCACCGATGATACCGATCAGGACAGCCATGAGGAAGAACCAGGTGGAAGCCTCATCGAAGTACCACTGGCCAATGGGCAGGCCGGTGATCAGGGCAGACCAGCCCTGAACGATGGCGTTACCGTCGGCGTCATAGACGGCGCCAGCATCGAAGAAGTTGGCGACGCCCTCGTTGAGATCGGCCAGCGGGATGAAGCCGACGATCATGACGACGAAGGTGAAGGCAAAGGCGATCAGAACACCCTTCTGACGACCGGTGAGCTTGACCTCCTTGTTAACCTCGGAAGCAGCCTTGCCGTGAGCCTCTTCGGCGTCCTTGAGCTCCTGCATCGAAAGAATGGTGGAACCCTTGTCAGCCTTGACCTTCTTGGCATAGCTCATGACGAAGAAGATGGACATAGCGGTGGTAACAATCCACAGGACGGCACCGAGGCCGATGATGATGGACTGGTTGACCTCAATGCCAACGCCAGTCAGAGCGTCAACGGCAGCACCGACGGCAAACGGGTTAACCGTGGAGCCGAGGCAGCCGCAGCCAGCGCCGAGCAGGACGGTAGCAGCGCCGACCATGGGGTCGAAGCCAGCAGCCATCATGGTGGCGGCGAGCAGGGCGTAGAAGGGAACGGTCTCCTCGCACATACCATAGGTGGTACCACCGAGGGAGAAGATGAGCATCAGCACGGGAATGAGCATGATCTCATTGCCCTTAAGCTTCTGCACCAGAACGGCAATGCCGTTGTCCAGGGCGCCGGTCTCGGTCATCATGCCGAGGAAGCCACCGAGGATCATAACGAAGAGGCAGACGGGCAGAGCGTCAGCGAAGCCCTTGACCGGGGCGGTGCAGAAATCGCTCAAGCGGGCAGCGGTAACCGCGCCACCGGACGTACCGGAGACGATAACGGTAACAACCGCGACGATTGCCAGCAGAGCAAGAAGAATGGTGAACGATGAAGGCATACCGCGCTTTTTCTTAGCGGTCTCAGTCATAGTTCTCATCCCCCCTTCATAAATCAATTACTGATCTCGCCCGAAGCGGCTCTTCCGTGCCGTGCATGTCGCTCGATGCGAGATTTTTACCAGACAAAAGCGCTCGGGGTGCGCAGCAATGCACCCCGAGCGAGATGCTAGATGCTCTTACTTGAGCGTAGCGTACATGACAGCCTTGATGGTGTGCATGCGGTTCTCGGCCTCGTCGAAGACCTTGGAAGCGGGGCTCTCGAAGACCTCGTCGGTGACCTCCTGCTCGGTGATGCCGAACTGCTCGCACTTCTCGGCGCCAATCGTGGTGTTGGTGTCGTGGAAGCTGGGCAGGCAGTGCAGGAAGATGGCACCCGGGTTGGCCATAGCCATGACCTCGGAGGTAACGCGATACGGGGTGAGCTGAGCGATGCGCTCGGCCCAGACCTCGTCGGGCTCGCCCATGGAGACCCACACGTCGGTGTAGAGAACGTCGGCACCGGTGACGCCGTCCTTGACGTCGGTGGTCAGCTTGATGGTGCAGCCGTTGGCCTCAGCGATAGGCTTGCAGGCCTCGATGACGTCGTCAGCGGGCATGCACTCCTCGGGGCCGCAGGCCACGAAGTTCATGCCGAGCTTGGAGCAGACGACCATGAGGGAGCGAGCGACGTTGTTCTTGCAGTCGCCCATGAAGACGAGGGTCTTGCCCTTGATGTCGTAGTTGAAGTTCTCCTGGACGGTCAGGATGTCGGCGAGCATCTGGGTGGGGTGCCACTCGGTGGTCAGACCGTTCCACACGGGCACGCCGGACTTAGCGGCAAGCTCCTCGACGTCGTCCTGGGCAAAGCCACGGAACTCGATGCCGTCATACATGCGGCCGAGAACGCGGGCGGTGTCCTCGATGGACTCCTTCTTGCCCATCTGCGACGAACCCGGATCGAGGTAGGTGACGCCCATGCCCAGATCCATGCCGCCGACCTCGAAGGCGCAGCGGGTACGAGTGGAGGTCTTCTGGAAGAGCAGAACGATGTTCTTGCCCTCGAGATAACGGTGCGGAACGCCAGCGCGCTTCATGTCCTTGAAGTTCTTGGAGAGCTTGAGCAGGTACTCGATCTCCTCGGTGGTGAGGTCGAGGAGCTTGAGGAAGCTACGGCCGGAGAGGTTAACACCCATGGTTCGTTTCCTTTCGAAGAAATGAATTACGTAAGTATTAGTGTTGCCCGTTTGACGGGCGAAACCGGTGCGGTTGTAGGGGGACCGCACCGGAAACGGAAAGACTTAGAGGTCCTCGCGCCAGAAGGGCATGCTCATGCAGCGCGGGCCGCCACGG
>NZ_QRWD01000016.1:13975-61371 GCF_003459505.1 Collinsella sp. AF20-14LB | reverse complement strand
CCAGCCCGTGGGAGGCCAGGGCGCCGCTGACCGGTGGACGGCACCGAGCCGTCGCAAGACTTGAAGAAGGGGGAGGCCTCGCGGCCTCCCCCTTTTTTTGCGTTTACGGGGTGTAAATGACTCAATTACACCAGACGATCTTGTTGTTTTCGGTATTGAGCCTTTATTTAAAGAAAATAAATCGTATAACAAGGGCAACTGCTATGGCCGCAATGATCATAAGCAGGATTGTCAGTTGATGCTGCTTGCGTCGTTTACTTGACGAAACGAAGATTGACTTTCCCTGTTTTGGCGTTTCGAGATAGCGAGCCGAATGCGTCAAGGTTTGCTTGGGTCGAGGCCCTCTTTGTTGATGAGCGGCGGATGCTTTCATCGGCTCATCACTAGCTGCGCTGTTTTTAGATAATGGTGCGTCTTTCAGATATACAGGGTCTCCCGAGGCGACGCCCATATGTTTGCGCCCCGTTTGCGCTTCTTCGAGTGTTTGATATCGGTTTCTTGTCACATATTTGGGCTCTGGGTCATTGATAGGCTCTTGCGAGATGTGGGGGCGATGGAATCGAATCGGTTGCGGGCTGGATGCTTCGTCCTGCTCCGGCATAAACGTGTTGTCCTGTTTTTGATCGTCCATGATGCCCTTAGTTCGTCATCAATATCGTGTATGCGCCCATTGTAAGCCAGCCGTCTAGTTTTGATGGGATTGCATACATTATTTAAGCCTACGTTCAAATTCCGTTTATTAGACAAAACCTTAGTCAACCAGACTTAGATATGCTTATATAAATAGACTAAAAAAACTTTATAGTCGATGTATATATAAGAAGCGGCTGGGCATATATAACAGCGTCAAAAGAAGTCCCAGTCACCTAGAAGATGACTCGGCAGTCCTTACAAGGAGTGGTAAACATGGCAAGCATGGTTCCTTATCGTTCGGTTTTTGGCGTCCGTCCTTCTGCAAGTTCGCTGTTCGATTTGTTTGATGACATGACCGACCTGGCGAATAGCTCGATTGCCTCCAAGGCGTTCCCCGTTGACGTTGAGGACAAGGGCGATGGCTACGAGGTCAAGGCGTATCTTACCGGTGTCGCCAAGGATGACATCGACGTCGAGCTCAATGAGGGTCGCCTGTCGATCAGTGTGAACGTCGAGGAGAGCGCCGAAAACGAGGGCAAGAACTTCCTCCAGAAGGAGTTCGGCTCGTACAGCGCGACGCGCGGCGTGTATCTGAAGGACGCTTCGAGCGAGGGCCTTTCGGCTAAGTATGCTGACGGCATCCTGACCGTTACGGTTCCTAAGATTGTCGAGAAGAAGAACGTCACGAAGATTTCTATCGACTAACGATGGCTCTGCTTCAATCGAGAGTATTAATTAAGGGGGCTGGGAAGTGATTCCCAGCCCCCTTTTGTTGTCTTGAGTGGGCTATTGAATAGTTGTCGGTTGATACTGACTTGCAGGGCGTATCGAGAGCTTCCGTGGCCCTTGAAAACAGGTGGCTGAGCTGCCGAGTTCATCATCGAGACTTGCATCAAGCGCGTTGGCATAGCTTTTGACGGTAAGGCTTGGACGATTATTGTCCTGGCTGATATGCATGGCGATGAGCTGTTCGGTGCGATCGGTAACAAGTTCTCGCGCGGCTTCGGCGGCCTGGTTGTTGGAGAGGTGCCCCTTTGTGGACAGGATGCGCTCCTGAAGAAAGCGTGGGTACGGTCCTTCGCGCAACATAGTTACATCGTGGTTACTTTCGAGCGCGAGAACTCGACAGTCTTTGAGGATGCCTACGGCCTTGCTCGATAACTCTCCGGTGTCGGTGGCAAACCCAATGGAATCATCGAGAGCATTAAATCGATAGCCGACAGGATTGATGACATCGTGTGATGTTGAGTAGGTTTGCACGTGGATGCCGGCAATGGATAGGGTGTCACCGGGATCGAACTCCTCGACAGACAGATACGAAAGATTTTCTTTGCTCGAAAGTGTGCCCCTACTGGCATAGAGGGGGCCGTGCCAGTGCTTGCACCAGACATCGAGACCTTTGATGTGGTCGCTGTGCTCATGAGTGATGAGAAGAGCCGAGACGTTATCTGCCGAGAGCCCCAGTTCTGCCATGCGCTTTAATGTCTCGCGGCGAGAAAGACCGTCGTCAATCATGATGAGCCCTCGGGGGCCTTCGATGAGCGCGCAGTTGCCTTTTGAGCCGCTGCCAAGGATATGAAGGTGCAGACGAGACATAATATTCCAAAGGATACAATGGGTGCGAACGAATAGAGGAGGAAGCAAATGCCAACGGTATCTCAACATTATGGACACCATGCTGCATCGTGGGCCGATGATAGGGCCCTGGCAACGCGGCAGACGGCTGCCCCCGTGGTGCTCATGGTATCAGGTGGTGCGGACTCGACGGCTTTGCTCCTTATGGCATGCACATCAAAGTTGGATATTCTGGATGGGCGTGGTGTAGCCCCCATCGCGCGCGAGCGACTACACGTGCTGCATGTGAACCATCATCTGCGCGGCGAGGCATCCGATGGCGACGAGGCCTTCGTGCGCGGCCTATGCGCACAATATGGCTTGCCGCTGTGTGTTGAGCATGCCTATTTTGATGATGAATCGGGCAATATCGAGGCGGCCGCCCGCGAGGTGCGCTATGCCGCGGCGCGGAGGTATGTTCGCGAGCTCTGCGTCCAGACGGGGGCACCGCGAACGGCGGCTCGTATCTGCACTGCGCACACGTCTTCGGATCGCGCGGAAACGTTTTTGATGAACGCGATTAAGGGTTCGGGGTCCGCTGGCCTATCGAGCATTCCTCGCCGGAGGAATATCGTGGTGCGTCCCCTGCTCGACCTGACTCATGATGAGCTCGTGGGCTATTTGCAGGTGCATGGTCAGCCGTGGCGAGAGGACGAGAGCAACGAGGACGTGTCATACTTGCGTAACTATGTGCGCCATCGAGTGATGCCGGTGGTGGCGCAGCGCAACGCGAGTGTCTGTAAGACGATTGGCGCCGCCTGCGAGATCTTGGGCGATGAGGACGCCTTTCTTTCCCAGCTTTCCGCACAGGCGTTTCGAAGCTGCCTGCGTAAGGAGGCGGCGGGTGCACTGGTTCTTGACGCTCGCCGACTGGCCGCGGCCGAGGTGGTGATTGCTCGGCGCATGGTGCGACTGGCAATTAAGCGTATCGACCCCGACGCTCGCCCGGAGATGCGGCATGTGGAGCGCGTGCTCGCCTGTGTCGCCGAAGGCTCGGGTTCGGTCACGCTGCCGGCGGGAATCGATGCGCGCGTGGAGTTTGGCATGCTGTCATTCAAGGCTCCGGCGGCGCGCGAGGGTTTAGTGGCCGATTGGATCTCCGTTCCCGGTCGTCTGCCGCTGGGGGCGGGGCATATGCTGACAGCGGAGCCGATGGCTGTGGAGCCGGGGTGCGATATCGTGCACCGTGCCCGCGAGCTTGCTGCTGCCGGAAAGGTTGCGGCCTTGGTGGATGCGGCGGCCCTGGGGTTTGCCGACTGCGATGGCGAGCGGATGTTAGCCGGCTCGCGCGGGGAGATTCCCACCGAGGCACGATCGGCGCGCCTGTGGGTGGATAGCCCTGTGCCGGGAGACGTGATGTGCCCGTTGGGGATGAACGGCCGAAGCAAGAAAGTGTCAGACCTGTTGAACGAGGCGCGCATTCCTGTTTCAGACCGCTCTGGCGTACCCGTGGTGAGAACGGCTCCGGGAGGTGCCGTGGTGTGGGTTGCAGGCGTTCGCACGGACGAGCGTTTTAAATGCACGGCCGCAACGCGCGTGGCATATCTGCTTCGTGTGGTCGATGCGGAATAGCGTCCCATGCCAGCTATTCTGTGCGACGTTGACGGTATTCCCGCGCTGATGGCGTACGGGCTGGAAAATATACCCCGTGCGCTGCTAGAATGTGTAGTTCGCGTCCATACGGCGGTGTGTGGGCGATAAGCACAAGAAAGGGTTGTCATGGCTTCTCAACATCCGGATATCGAGAAGGTTCTGTTTACGCAGGAGGATATCGACGGTATCGTCTCTCGCCTAGGCGAGCAGATTACTCGCGACTACGCGGGTAAGGATCTGGTGCTGATTGCGGTCCTGCGCGGCGCCGTGGTCTTTATGGGCGACCTGATGCGCAAGATCGAGCTGCCGACCAACATCGATTTCATGGCTGTTTCGAGCTATGGCGACGGTGTGAAGTCCTCGGGTATCGTGCGTATCATTAAGGACCTGGATATCGACATCCGCGGTCGCGACGTGCTGATCGTCGAGGACATTCTGGACTCGGGTCTGACGCTCAAGTACCTGATGAAGAACCTCGAGAGCCGCAAGCCCGCTTCTCTGGAGGTTGCCGCCTTCCTGTGGAAGGACGTTGAGGACCGTACCTCGGCCGTCACGCCCAAGTATGTTGGAACCCATTGCCCCGATGCCTTTGTGGTGGGCTACGGCCTCGACTATGCCGAGCGCTATCGTAACCTTCCGTATCTGGGCATTTTGAAACCGGAGGTTTATTCGTAAGATGCCCGACGACCGTAACGATAACAATTCCCAGACTCCCCGGGAGCCTAAGATCCCGGGGATGCCCGGAGGCAAGAAGCCCACGCGTACGGGCTGGCTGTATTTTATTTTGGCTTGCGCGCTTCTGGGCTACGCCTTCTTTAACATGGGCTCCGGCTTTGCCAATTCCAGCAATACCGTAAAGCTCGCGACGAGCGAGATGGTCAACGCCATTAAGCAGGATCGCGTCGAAGATTTGACCTATACGGTTCAAGACGGAAGCGTGGCGGGTCATTACTGGAAGACAAAAAAGGACAAGGGCGATACGAGCGAGCTCAAGAGCTTTTCCTCGACCTATGTCGGCTCCGATTCGCTTGCCGAGCTTATGGCGGAGCACCCCGATACCAAGTACATTGTCAACACCAATGACCCCGATTTTTGGGGCGACCTGGCGATGAGGGTGCTTCCGACGATCGCCCTGATTGCCATCATGTTCTACTTTATGCGCCAGATGATGGGCGCCAACAACAGGAACATGCAGTTTGGCAAGACCAACGCCAAGACCAACGAGGCCACGCGCCCCAAGGTCAAGTTCGAGGACGTTGCCGGCGTGGACGAGGCCGTCGAGGAACTCGAGGAGATCCGTGACTTCTTGAGCGATCCGGATCGCTATCGCAAGCTGGGCGCCAAGATCCCGCGTGGCGTATTGCTGGTGGGCCCTCCGGGCACCGGTAAAACGCTGCTGGCCAAGGCTGTTGCCGGCGAGGCGGGCGTGCCGCTCTTTAGCATCTCGGGCTCTGACTTTGTCGAGATGTTCGTGGGTGTCGGCGCCAGCCGTGTGCGTGACCTCTTTAAGGAGGCCAAGTCCCAGGCCCCGTCGATCATCTTCATCGATGAGATTGATGCCGTGGGACGTCAGCGCGGAGCTGGCTTGGGCGGTGGTCACGACGAGCGCGAGCAGACGCTCAACCAGCTGCTGGTCGAGATGGACGGTTTTGAGGAGAGCGAGTCGGTCATCCTGATCGCCGCGACCAACCGCCCCGATATTCTGGATCCGGCATTGCTACGTCCCGGTCGTTTTGACCGTCAGGTTACGGTCGACCGTCCGGATGTGAAGGGCCGCGAGCAGATCTTGCGCGTGCATGCCGAGAACAAGCCGATGGACGAGGACGTGAAGTTTGAGAAGCTCGCCCAGATGACCGTTGGCTTCACCGGCGCCGATCTGGCAAATCTGCTCAACGAGTCTGCACTGCTGGCTGCCCGTCGCCATCGTTCCGTGATTTCGATGGACGAGGTCGAGGAGTCGATGGAGCGTGTGATTGCCGGTCCGCAGCGCAAGGGTCGTGTGATGACCGAAGCAGAGCGCACCACGATTGCCTACCACGAAAGCGGTCACGCCCTGGTGGGCCACATCCTGGAGCATTCCGATCCGGTTCACAAGATCTCGATTGTCAGCCGCGGCCAGGCGCTGGGCTACACGCTGCAGCTTCCGCAGGAGGACCACTTCCTTAAGACCAAGAATGAGATGCTCGACGAGCTTGCCGTGTTCTTGGGCGGTCGCGTTGCCGAGGAGCTCATGTGCGACGACATCACGTCGGGCGCGAGCAACGATCTGGAGCGTGCGACCAAGATGGCGCGCGAGATGGTCACGCGCCTGGGCATGAGCGAGGAGCTTGGAACGCAGGTGTTTGGTGAGGCGCAGCATCAGGTGTTCCTGGGCCGCGACTATGCCGATCATCAGGATTACTCCGAGGAAACGGCGCGCCGTATCGACATCGAGGTCCAGCGCATTATGCGCGAAGCCCATCGCCGTGCGGTCGAGATCCTGGATGCCCGTCGCGATCAGCTCGATCTGATGGCCAAGGTGCTGCTTGAGCGCGAGACCGTCGAGGGCGATGCCGTGAATGCCCTGCTCGATAACGAGTGGGACGCCTACCTTGAGCGCGAGGGCGATATCCTGGCGGCCAAGGAGGAGCGCAACGCCAAGGCAGCCGGTATGCCGCCCAAGAAGCGTGCGCCTCGCATGAGTGAGGAGGAGCTGGCGGCCGATGCCGCGGCCTTTGCGCAGGCGGCTATGCAGGAGGATGCCGACGTCGCATCCGGCGATGCTGGCGATGACCATGCCGTCAATGCCGGTGTCGACACCGACGACGACAAATAGTCTTTGTGGCGAAAGCCTCCGCGGGGAAACCTGCGGAGGCTTTTTCCTTTGTTGATTGGGGACAGACTTAAATGAGCGTTTTCACGCATTTAAGTCTGTCCCCAATCAACATTGCTACGGTGCTTTGCCCGACTAAAGCGTACAATACCGCCTATGCGAAAGGGGAACAGATGATCAACGAAACTATGTATGCCCGCGGTGCGGAAAGCTCCATTATCCGCGAGATTTTTAGCTACGGCCTTGAGCGCAAGGCGCAAATCGGCGCGGAAAACGTGTTCGATTTCTCGCTGGGCAACCCGAGCGTTCCTGCTCCCGCCGCCGTCGCGGAGTCCATCAAAAAGGCGCTTGAACTGCCGAGTGACCAGCTGCACGGTTATACGCCCGCTCCGGGCCTGCCGCAGTGCCGTACCGCCGTGGCTGAGTCTCTTAACCGTCGCTTCGGTACGAGCTATGAGGGCAAGGACGTCTTTATGACCGTGGGCGCGGCGGCTTCGCTCACCTGCACGCTCAATGCCGTTACGAACCCGGGTGACGAGGTCATTGTTATCGCCCCGTACTTCCCGGAGTATCGCGTGTGGATTGAGAAGGCCGGCTGTACGTGTGTCGAGGCGCTTGCCGAAGAAGATACGTTCCAGCTGAGCGTGGACAACGTGCTCAAGGCGATTACCGATAAGACGGCAGCTGTCATCATCGACTCGCCGAATAACCCGACCGGCGCCGTGTATACGCGCGATACCCTGACGCGACTGGCTGATGTTTTGTGCGAGGTCAACGCCAAGCGCGATCCCGAGAACCCGATTATGCTTATCTCGGATGAGCCGTATCGCGAGATTGTCTATGGCGCCGAGGTGCCTTGGGTGCCTTCGATCTACGAGCACGCCATCGTGTGCTACTCGTATTCCAAGTCGCTTTCTCTACCGGGCGAGCGCGTGGGGTGGATCCTGGTTCCCAATACGAATCCTCAGGCAGCTCGTCTAATGCCCGCCGTTGCCGGTGCCGCCCGTACGCTGGGCTTCGTGTGCGCGCCGGCGCTCTTCCAGCGCGTGATTATCGATTGCATCGATGAGCCGAGTGACGTTGAGGCCTATGCGCGCAACCGCACCGCGCTTACCGATGCACTAGCGGAGTACGGCTACACCTATGTTGAGCCGAATGGTGCATTTTACCTGTGGGTGAAGGCGCTGGAGCCCGATGCGAACGCCTTCTGCGAGCGCGCAAAGAAGTATGAGCTGCTCGCGGTGCCTTCGGATAGCTTTGGCATGCCGGGCTGGTTCCGCCTTGGCTACTGTGTGAGCTACGAGACCATCGTCAACTCGCTACCCGCTTGGAAGCAACTGGCCGACGAATATCGTCGAAAGTAAAGCGCTCTACTTACAATGTTTTACGTGAAACGGGGTTTGGTGCTAAGCCAGACCCCGTTGTCTATGCCGTTGTGTGATTGGGATGAAGCAGTTTTACGACTGCCGAAAGCTATGCGTACAATGAATATACGCGACGGCCATACTGGACAAGGAGACCTGATGCCCTACCTGCTTTCTTGTGATATTCATACTCATACGATGTTCTCTGCGCATGCGTATTCAACCATCGAGGAGAACATATATTGGGCGGCAGAGCGCGGCCTTCAGGTGCTCGGTTCCGCCGACCATTTGAGCTCTATGGTTACGGCTTGCCCTAATGACCTGCGCAGTTACCAGTTCTTTATCAACCAGGATATCTGGCCGCGCATTTGGAGCGGCGTGCTGGTGCTGCGTGGTGCCGAGGCCGATATCGCTTCGCTGGACGGAAGCCTGTTTGGCGAGGGCATTCCCGTTTCGCTCGATATTGCCGGCGATTCGTACAGTCACCAGCATTCGCTGTTCGATTTGGTTACGCGCAATTTGGATTATTTGGTTGCGAGCGTGCATAATCCGCAGTTCGCTGAAGGCGCGACGCTCGCCCAGACGACCGAGATGTACATCAATGCCCTGGAGCATCCCAAGGTGTTCATGCTTGGGCATGCGGGTCGTTCGGGCGTGCCGTTCGATATCGATGAGGTGCTGCTGGCGGCCAAGGCCAAGCACAAGATTATCGAGATCAACAACCACAGTCTTGAGCATGGCGCGGATGCCGAGCATTGGAATGTGTGCCGCAAGATCGCCGAGCGTTGCGCCGAGTTGGGTGTGGGTATTGGCGTTTCGACCGATGCGCACATTGGCATGGCAATTGGCAAGCTCGATCAGGCGCGCAAGATGCTCGACGAGATTCACTTCCCACTGGACTTGATCGTGACGCGCGACCGCGAGACGCTGCTGCGCGAGATGGCGGCAGCCGGCGTGTGCGACCTGCGCAAGGGGATGTAACGAGACTCATATACCCAACGAAAGGGGGGCGGTCCAGACGGGACGCCCCCTTCTTGTCCCAAAAATCTACCGGGGTTGGTTAGCGGCGCTCAAGGACCGCTACGGTTTCGGTGTGGTCGGTGTGGGGGAACATGTCGACCGGCGTGATCTTGAGCAGGCGATAACCTCCGTCGAGGAGCTGGTGTAGGTCGCGCTCTTGGGTGACGGGATTGCAACTGATGTAGGTGATGCGGCGCGGCTTAAGTGTGCAGGCGGCCTCAAGAAACTCGGGCGTGGAGCCGGCGCGCGGCGGGTCGATGGAGAGAACGTCAACGCGCTCGTTGTTATCGGCGGCGTCCAGGATGTAATCGGTGGCGTCGTCGGCCATAAACCAAGCGCTGCGGGTGAGGCCGTTGAGCTCGGCATTGCGACGTGCGTCGGCAATGCCCGCCGGGTTGCGCTCCACGCCGAGCAGCATAATGCCGACACCCCTGTTCTGGGCATCCTTCGCGGCACACAGACCGATGGTGCCGCTGCCGCAGTAAGCGTCCATGAGAATGTCGCCCTGCTGCAGGTCCATGCCGTCAATCGCGAGCTGATAGAGCAGCTCGGTCTGCTGCGGATTGGTCTGATAGAACGCGGTGGGGGAGATATCGAATTCGCAACCGAGCAGCTGGTCGCGCATGCACTCGGCGCCATAGACGATACGAGTCTCCTCACCCAAGATGGCGTTACCGGGTCGGCCATTGATATTTTGGGCAACGGTGACGATATGCGGATCGAGCGCCGCGACGGCCTCAAAGAACTCCTGCGCATGCGGTAAGTCACGCTGGGCGGTCACGAGTGTAACCATGACCTGGTCGGTACGCCAACCGCAGCGGACGACGGCATAACGAAGCAAACCAAGATGCTTGTCCTCATTAAAGGCGGGAATATGCAGACGTTCGGCCTCGCGCGCGATGCCGTTGAGAATTTGACGAGCGCCCGGCGCCTCGACAGGACACTCGGGTACGGCAACGATCTTGTGCGTGCCGCGCTCAAAGAAACCGCAACGGACAGTGCCCTCCTTACCGGGAGCAAACGGAGTGGCAGCCTTATGACGAAAACCACGCGGTGCAGGATACTTGCCCGGGTCGCCCAGGGTAACACCCATACCGCGAATGGGATCAACGGCAATACCCTCGCGCTCACAAAGGGCGGCAAAAAGCTCCTCCATAGCAGCCTGCTTGGCGGCGAGCTGCTTCTTATAAGGACGATTGAGTGCCGTGCACCCACCGCAGGCCTTCATGATGGAACAAGGAGACTTGGGATCCACGGCCTTATGCGAGGACGGAACCGAATCGTTATGCGGGCGCTTGGAGCGAGTCTGAGGCGCTTTATCCCCATCCCGACGAGAGTCAGAACGCTTGGCCTTAGCCTTACCCTTGGTCGACTTACCCTTCGCATCCCGAGAAGACTTGGATTTCTTAGAAGATTTTTTCTCCTGAGACCCCTCAGCCGACTCGATCAAAGCACGACGAGCCTTACGCTCCGCACGAGATTCTGCCATCAATAACTCCACTAATTCATGAATTAAAAGCTGCAAGCATTGTACCGTGCCAAGCCGGCGGGCGATATGCAGGCGCCCATTTCCTGTCAGTGATAAGCCCAACGATGTTTGCCCGGCGCGGGCGGAGAGCGGCGCGTAATTAAGTTTATCGCGAGTTCCGCACGCAAAGGAAAGCACTTAATGTGCTTTCCGGCTTGCGCAGGACTGTAGAGCAGGAAACTTAATTACGCGCCGCTCTCCGCCCGCGCCGGGCAACCCCTCCCTTGTACTCTATCAAGGTAAAGTGTATGATTCTGGACGTTACATGACTCACTTTACCTAACTAAAGTGCTATCAAGGGGGAATACCATGAATACCGATATGTCTCGCCGTCAGTTTGTTGGTCTAGCCGGTTCGCTTGCCACGGTGCTCGGCCTTGGTCTTGTCGGCTGCGGCGGTGGTGCCGGCAAGGGCTCCGCTGCCGGTTCTGCCGCAGCCAGGGACGTGAAGGGTGCTGCGGAGTCCAAGAAGCTCGTCGTGGGCTTTGACAAGTCCTATCCTCCGTATGGCTTTGTAGGCGACGATGGCGAGTACACCGGCTTTGACCTCGACCTTGCCAAGGCCGTTGCCGATAAGCAGGGCTGGGAGGTCAAATACGAGGCTATCGACTGGGATGCCAAGGACACGCTGCTCAACTCGGGTGCTATCAACTGCATCTGGAACGGCTTTACCATGGAGGGCCGCGAGGACGACTACACGTTCTCCGAGCCGTACATGCTCAACGAACAGGTGCTCGTGGTCAAGAAGGATGCGGGTATCAAGAGCTGGGACGATCTCGCTGGCAAGACCGTGATCACTCAGACCGATTCCGCTGCGCAGGATGTGCTCGAGGGCGACCAGAAGGATCTGGCCGCGACGTTTGCCACGCTCGATACCATCGGCGAGTACAACACGGCCTTTATGCAGCTCGAGAGCGGCGCGGTCGATGCCGTGGCTTGCGACCTTTCGATTGCCCAGTATCAGCTTGCCGCCAAGCCCGATGCCTATACGCAGCTCGACAAGCCGCTGTCCAGCGAGCACTACGCCGTCGGCTTTAAGAAGGGCGACACCAAGTCCGCCGATGCCGTGACCGAGTCGCTCAAGGCGCTCTACGAGGACGGCACGGTCAAGGACCTGTGCGACAAGTATGCAGAATACGGTCTGTCCTTCGACAACTGGGTTCTCAAATAGCCGCAGCACCCAACCTTGCGGCTCCAACCCTCCTCGCGTACCAAAGTACGCTTCGTCGGGCTTGTCGCTCGCAATCTTGGGCACTGTGCCTATTTGAGAGTAAAAACCGCTGTTCCGTTGCTGTGAAAGAGAGCTTAGGTTGTCTATTCAGGTCATGATGCAGATGCTTGGCCAGGGATTCTTGGTCAGCTTGCAGTTGTTTGTGCTGACGTTACTCGGGTCGATTCCGCTGGGAATCCCCGTGACGTTTATGCGCATGAGCAAAATTGCGCCGCTCCGCTGGATTGCGCGCATCTACATTTCGGTCATGCGCGGTACGCCGCTCATGCTGCAGATGTTTGCCATCTACTTTGCCCCGTACTACGTGTTTGGCATTTCGCTCACGCCCGATTCCAAGTGGACGGCGTGCGTCGTGGCGTTCATCATCAACTACGCCGGCTACTTTGCCGAGATCTATCGCTCGGGCTTGCAGTCGATTCCGCGCGGTCAATACGAGGCAGCCGAGGTGCTGGGCTATTCGCGCATGCAGACGTTTCTGTATATCGTGATGCCGCAGGTCGCCAAGCGTATTCTGCCTGCGATGGGCAACGAGATCATCACGCTGGTCAAGGACACGTCGCTGGCGTTTGCCATTGGCGTGGGTGAGATGTTCTCGACGGCCAAGGCACTGGTCGCCTCGCAGGTGAGCATGGTGCCGTTTGCGATCGCGGCGTTGATCTACTGGGTCTTTAACTTTGTGGTCGAGATGCTGCTGGGCGCCGCCGAAAAGAAGCTGGACTATTATCATGACTAGATCGTTCCGCCGTTCTAGCGAACGGCGGACTGCTCGACGCTGCGCGCGTGCCTGACGGCCAATCTGCTCCTCAAACCGTCGCTTGCGTACAGAAGTACGCGGCGCTCCTCTTTCGAAGCACATTGTCTCGTCAGCCACACGCTCGCTGACTTCTCAAACACATGGAGGTTCCCGTGTCCGGAACGGTAATGATGATAACGAACGCGCGTAAGGCGTTTGGCGGCAATGAGGTGCTCAAGGATATCTCGCTTGAGGTGAAGCGTGGCGAGGTCGTGGCGATTATCGGGCCTTCGGGTGGCGGCAAGTCCACGCTGCTGCGGTGTGCCACGCTGCTCGAGACACTCGACGGAGGCTCACTCTCGTTTGGTGACCTTGCCGTTGCGACGGATGCGGGTTCGGGCGCGGTCTATGCGAAGGGCGATGTGCCCAAGCGGGCACGCTCGCGATTCGGCCTGGTGTTCCAAAATTACAACCTGTTCCCGCACTATACCGTGATGAAAAACATCATCGACGCGCCGATCCGCGTGCTTAAGCGCCCGCGTGAGCAGGCGGAGGCGCGTGCGCATGAGTTGATCGCGCAGATGGGGCTTACGGGCAATGAGAACAAGGTGCCATGTGAGCTTTCGGGCGGCCAGCAGCAGCGCGTGAGTATTGCCCGCGCCCTGGCGCTCGACCCGGAAATCTTGTTCTTTGATGAGCCGACCTCGGCGCTCGATCCAGAGTTGACGGCCGAGGTGCTGCGCGTCATTAAAGACCTCGCCGCGCAGAATATGACGATGGTGATCGTGACCCATGCGATGCAGTTTGCGCGCGATGTTGCCGACCGCGTGGTCTTTATGGACGGCGGCCGCATTGTCGAGGAGGGTCCTGCCGAGCAGGTTATCGACCATCCGCGTGAGCAGCGCACCCGTGAGTTCTTGAGCCGTATCGAGAGCTAGACTCAACTATATATTGAGATGAAGCCGTCGCAGGTCTTATGGTCTGCGGCGGCTTTTATTTGTATCGATGGGGTTTAATAATCCTCTCGCCTGCTCGCCCCATCCTCTCGCCGTCTGTATTCATACGCGTGCCGAAAGGTGTGCATGGACGGTCGCCCGTGAGGGTAGGGTGGTGGCATAGGACATTTGGAGGGTGAGTCGGCTCGGCTGCCGACCATGCTGCTCCCGGGATGGCACCGACCGCGAACTCTCCCCGTTGGCGTCGCGCATTGCGCGCGGCCCTGCAAGGAGGTCATCATGGGTGCTCCCAAGACCGGTAACGTAAGGAACGTGGTGCTCGTAGGCCAAGGCGGGGTGGGCAAGACTTCACTCGCCGAAGCCATGCTCCACCTTTCCGGCAAGACCGCCCGCCTTGGCGGCCACGACGGCACCAAGCCCACGCTCGACTATGACCCCGAAGAGGTTAAGCGTGCATTTTCCATCTCGACGACCATTGCGCCGATCGACTGGAAGGGCGCGCGCATCAATGTGCTCGATGCCCCGTGCTACCCCGATTTTATCGGCGACGCCTTTGCCGCGATGAGCGTCTGCGAGACGGCCCTGTTTGTGGTCGACGCCGAGGCCGGCCCGCAGCCTACGACGGTTAAGCTCTGGTATGCCGCCGAGGACCTGCGCCTGGCGCGTGCGGTGTTCGTAAACCGCCTGTCGCGCTCCGAGGCCAGCTTTGCGACCACAATGGACCTACTGCAGGAGCGCTTTGGTACGCGCCTGGGCGCCGTGACTCTTCCCTGGGGCGAGGGCGAGGACTTTGACGGCATCATCGACCTGGTGCGCATGAAGGCGCGCCACTGCAACGGCGCCGAGGCCGTTGAGTCGGAGATTCCCGAGGAGTATCGTGCCCAGGCCGAGGAGGCCCATGACCATCTGTGCGAGCTGGTGGCCGAGGCCGACGACGAACTGATGATGAAGTACTTGGAAGGCGAGGAGACGCTGACGCAGGAGGAGCTTGAAGGCCTGCTGTCGAAGGCGATTGCCGAGCGCATCTTTGTGCCGGTCTTTGCGGGCGATTGCATTAAGGAGCAGGGCGTCAACTCGCTGATGGACGACATCGCGACGTACTTCCCGGCGCCGACCGACTACGGCGAGATGCCGCTCATCGACGGCGATTCGCTTAAGATCTCGAGTGACGATGACCGTCCGGTGGCGTTTGTGTTTAAGACGCTGGCCGATCCGCAACAAGGTCGCATCAGCTTTATCAAGGTGCTGACGGGTACGCTTGAGCCGGGTCTTGAGCTGATCAACGCGCGTACGCGCAAGGGCGACCGTCTGGCTCACCTGTATGTGATGTGCGGTCGCGACATGACCGAGGTCGGTCACGCCTATGCCGGCGACATCATCGTGGCGCCCAAGCTGGCGGCCGAGACGGGCGATACGCTCTCCATTACCGGTAAGGTCGAGGCTGCGGCGTTTAAGTTCCCCAACTCTCAGTACCGCATCGCCATCGAGGCCGAGAATCGCGGCGACGAAGAGAAGCTCTACACGTTTATCGAGAAGGCCTGCAAGGCAGACCCGACCATGAGCATCGACCGCGACGAGGAGACTGGCCAGACCATTATCTCTGCCGTTGGTGAGGCACAGGTTTCGGTGCTGCTCAACCGTCTGGAGGACCGCACCAAGGTCGCCGCCAAGAGCGTGCCGATCCGCATTCCGTATCGCGAGACCATCCGCCGCACGGCGAGCGCCCAGGGTCGCCACAAGAAGCAGACCGGCGGTGCCGGTCAGTACGGCGACTGCTGGCTGCGCGTCGAGCCGCTCATTGGGTCCGACGGCACGAGCGACGGCTATGAGTTCGTGGACGAGGTCGTGGGCGGTCGCATTCCGCGCTCGCTGATTCCCGCCGTGGACAAGGGCGTCCAGGAGACCATGAAGGACGGTATTATTGCCGGCTACCCGCTCACGGGCATTCGCGTGGCTGTGTACGACGGTTCGTATCACAGCGTCGACTCCAACGAGATGGCGTTCCGCGCGGCGGCTCGCATCGGCCTGCGCAAGGCATGCACCGATGCCGATCCAGTGGTGCTGGAGCCTATCGAGGAAATCACGGTGACGATCCCCGAGAGCTACGCCGGCGCCGTGATGGGCGACATCTCGGCCTCGCGCGGTCGCGTGACGGGCATGGAGACCGATGAGCGCGGAGACACCGTGGTCATTGCCCAGGCGCCGCTGGCCGAGCTGACGGATTACTCGACGCGCCTGCGCTCCATCACGCGCGGCACGGGCGACTTTACCATGAAGCCCGCGGGCTATGAGCAGGTGCCCTATGACGTTCAGGCCAAGCTGGTCGAGCGCTATGAGGAGGGCCGCGCTAAGTAACTAGACGATAAAAAACCGCCGCGATGGGGTAGTTCCGTTGTGGCGGCTTTTTTGGCGGGCGAGGTGCCCGCCCCAGCATCTGTGGGGCGGGCACCTTTTTGTGCCGTTGCAGTAGAGAAAAGTCCTCCTTTGCTAGAATAAACGTATATAGACGTCTACTTGAACAGGGAGGCAATATGTACGAGGCGGTTATCTTCGATATGGATGGGCTTATGTTTGACACCGAGCCTATCTGGGCTTCTTGTTGGCCTAAGACCGCAATCGAGTTTGGGGTTGAGTGCATGGAGGGCCTTGCGGACGCCATGCGCGGAACCAATGGAGCCGAGGCCGTATCCATTATTCGCGAATGGTATGGTGACGAAGTCGACCCCAAGGCATTTGTTGATCGTTTTTACGAAATAGCCCATGAAGCATTGGCCCATGGCGCAGAGAAAAAACCTGGATTGGATAGGCTTCTCGAGTATCTCAAGATTGAAGGGATTCCGATGGCGGTTGCCTCCTCGTCGAGCAGGGAGATGATCAAGGCCAACCTGATAAGGGGAGGAATACTTCCATATTTTGATTCGATCGTTTCTGGTATCGAGGTCGAGCATGCCAAGCCCTATCCTGACGTCTTTTTAAAAGCGGCGGACGAGCTAGGGGTGCCGCCGCAAAAATCCCTCGTCTTGGAGGATTCCTATAACGGGGTGCGCGCGGGCTTTGCAGGAGGTTTTCACACCGTCATGGTTCCTGATCTCTCCGAGCCAACAGAAGAGATGGAAAGATTAGCCACGGCGATTGTCCTGAACCTTAATGATGTTGTCGACATGCTGGCAAGCGGAACATTGGGGTAAACAGGTTGAACGATGGGCTGTCGACTGTTTCTCGGCAGCCCTTTTTCTAATTCGAGACATTTAATGCTATGCGCAAGAATCAAAAAGGTATATAGTCGTCTATAAACAGGTACATAGACGTCTATATAAGTATCTGGAACGTAAACTCAACTCGAATTGCCGTAACCCGGTTGGAGGAATCATGGCAGTTGTAACTTCGACTGAGCTGATCCAGATTGCACGCAAGAACGGATGGCTCCTTCCCGCATATAACACGACCAATATGGAGATGACCCTGGGTATCTTGGACGGATTGCAGAAGGCCGGCATGCCGGGCATCCTCCAGATCGCCCCTACCAACGTTAAGCTTTCCGATTACGGCATGATCGCCTCTATCGTTAAACGCGCGGCGGAGGACTATATCGTTCCCACGTGTCTGCATCTTGACCACGGCAAGACGCTCGAGGATGTTCGACAGGCGGTTCAGGCCGGCTTTACCTCCGTTATGATCGACGGTGCCGCGTTGCCCTTTGAGGAGAACATTCGCTTCTCGCGCCAGGCAGTTGACTACTGCCATTGCTACGGCGTGCCCGTTGAGGCTGAGCTCGGTGCCATCAAGGGCAAAGAAGACGATCATGTTTCCGAGGCGGATCTTAAGACCGACCCCGATCAGGTTTGCGAGTTTGTGGAGCGCACGGGCTGCGACCTGTTGGCCGTGTCTATCGGCAACGTTCACGGCCTTGAGGATACGCCGCGCATCGATTTGCCGCTGCTTGAGAAGCTTGCCGAGGTGTCTCCGTGTCCCCTCGTTCTTCATGGTGGCTCGGGCATTCCCTATGAGACCATCCACGCTATGCAGCCACACAAGATGTCCAAGATCAACATCGCAAGCGACCTGCGCAAGGCCTACATCACGACGGTTGGCAAGGCGTACGAGGCAAACAACAACGAGCATAATCTCGCCAAGGTACTGATTGATACACGTAAGGCAGTTGCGGACGTTGCTTACAAGACGACGCACGCCATCAACGGCATCGCTGAGTAGCGCGGAATTACGAACATGGATGAGGCGATAATGGGTGCGCTCTACCTTGGTGTCGATGTGGGCACGTCATCGGTGAAGCTCACGTGCATTGATGAAGGCGGAAAAGTTGTCGCGACTGCGAGCGAGGCTTACGAGTGCTCTGAGCCTCATCCCGGTTGGCGGGAGATCAATCCGGAGACATGGTGGATCGCCATTTGCTCTGCATGCTCCCTGCTTGGAGAGAAAGTTGACCTGTCTCTAATAAAAGGCGTTGGTGCTACCGGGCAGATGCACACGACGGTCTTGATCGATGCCGATGGGGTGCCAACGTGTCCCGCCATAATGTGGAACGACCAGCGCACGATTGACGCTGTCTTTACCGAGAAGCAGTGGGCTCTGTCTGCGGGCCATCCTAGGGTCGCCAGCTTTCTTTCGACTGGGGTTCCGGCGATTAACCTTGCATGGATAGCTAAGAATAATCCTGAGGGCCTTTCAAAGAGCGAAGTGTTTCTTTCGGTTTCAGATTGGATTGCTCTCAAGTTTGGCGGGCGTGCTGGTACGGACTATTGCGGGGCTTCGACAACAGGGCTCTACGATAACGAGAGGCAAGCTTGGATCGGTGAGGTCTGCGAGCATTTTGGAATCCCCGAGTCGTTGCTTCCCGTTGTCGAGCCTTCTGATGCCGTAATTGGGGCCGTGGTTGAGAGAGCTTCAAGCGAGACGGGAATTCCCGCAGGTGCCATGATCGTGAGGGGAACGGGCGACAATCCCGCGGCAGCGATCTGCACGGGATGCCTTTTGGAGGGCGTCCCCACCATCTCACTTGGAACAAGCGGCGTGCTGATGTATTCATCTGAGGGAGTTGACCTTCCGGCTGTTGGCAAGCCCGTGTTGTTCAAGTGGGGAAATACCCTTAAGACCCAAATTCAGCTGAGTATCAGATCGTGCGGCGGTGCCAAGGAATGGTGGTACGGGCAGATTCTAAGCAGTGAGTCCTACGATTTGGAGGACAAGGCCGTCGAGGACCCCTTCTACGACATGAGGGATCTCATGTTCTACCCCCATCTATCGGGAGAAAAAGTCCTGCACGGTTGCCCGTCGGTACGCGGTGCCTTTCTGGGGCTTGATCTTGACACGACTCGTTCCGAGCTCGAAAGGGCTCTGATGGAGGGCACGGCGTATGCCTTAAGGGAGCTCAAGGAGTCCGTGGACCATTCGGAAGAGTGGCGCAGCATCAGGCTCGTTGGAGGAGGGGCCAAGAACGATTTTTGGGCGCAAACGCTCTCCAACGTGTTGGGGGTCGATATGGTGCGGATGGAATCCTCCGGTGCCGGTCAGGGCGCGGCGCTGCTGGCTCTCTCGGCTTCTTGCGGCCAAGACTTGACGGCGGTTGCCGCAGGGGTCTGCAGAAAACTCGATTCCATTGAAAAAAACGACAGGGCCCATGAGCTCTACGACGCGCGTTTTAGCAGGTATATGCGTATATTCGAGGCACTCCAAATTATCTATGAGCTAAATAGCGCGTAGCCGTTTGTCTTGTAAAATCTACCGTTCACCGAAAGGAATGCGAGAAGGCAACTCGAAGAGCGGTCCCTTTGTAAGATATAGACAACCGTAGACAACCATGAGCGTATATGGCCGATTGAAAAGGAGGAGGGGGCGCTCAGGTAGAACGATAGAAGTAACGAACATTAACTAAGGAGAATGAAAATGGGAGCAGTAAACGATTTCCTTATCTTCCTTGCGGAGGGCTTTACCGGCCTGTTTAATGCGGCTGGTGATCAGTTTGCCTCGTTTATTACGGGCATGATCCCCATGCTGATCTGCCTGATCCTTACGATCAAGGCAGTCATCCAGCTGATCGGCGAGGAGCGTGTCTATGGGTTCATGAAGAAGTGCACCAAGTATGCAGTTCTCCGCTATACCCTCATCCCGTTCCTTTGCACTTTCTTCCTCTGCAATCCGATGGCATACACCTTTGGTGTGTTTGTCGAGGAGGACTACAAGCCCGCATTCTACGATGCGGTCGTGTCCATGATGCACCCCATCGTTGGTCTTTTCCCGCACGCTAACTCTTCCGAGCTCTTTGTTTGGCTTGGTATCTCGGCCGGCTACGAGGCACTGGGAAAGAACTCCTCCGAGCTTGCTATCCGCTTCCTCATTGTTGGTCTAATCGTCTGCCTGATCAAGGGCATTGTCACCGAGAAGCTGTACCTCATCATGAAGAAGCGCAACGAAGCTAAGCTTGCCGCCTAGTAGTTCAGCGCAAAAGGAGAGTCTAAATCATGAGTGAATTCAAAAGCGTAAAGGCGTCCCACGGCGGCAACGGTTGGGGCGGTCCCCTCATCATTACCCCCACGGCCGAGAAGCCTTATGTTCTGAGCGTGACCCTGGGTGGCATCAGCCCGGTCGCCCTTCGCATTGCGGAGCTTACCGGCGCCGAGGCGCACGACCAGTTTAAGGACCCGATCGAGACCGATCAGGCATGCGCCGTTGTCATCGACTGCGCCGGCGTGGCTCGCTGCGGCACCTATCCCAAGATGGGCCTTAAGACGCTGAACATCAAGCCCGGTTCTCCGTCTGGTCCTCTGGCCCAGTTCATCACCGAGGATCTCTTTGCATCTGACGTCAATCCCGATTGCATCGTCCTTGCCGATGCGGCCGATGTTCCCGCTGAGCCGGTAAAGGCCGAGAAGGCACACGAGGAGACGACGAAGGAAAACGTCCACGCCAAGATCGCTGAGGGACGTGCCGAGCTCGCATCCAAGGAGTCTAACGGCTTCATGGACGTTGTCTCCAAGATCGGCACCGGTGTCGGCCGCGTTATCAGCATCATCTACCAGGCTGCGCGCGATACCGTGAACGATGTTATCCGCAACATCATCCCCTTCATGGCGTTCGTCTCGGTTCTGATCGGCATCATCAACTATACCGGCTTCGCAAATGTTCTCGCTGGCGTCCTTACGCCTCTCGCGGGCTCGCTGCCCGGCATGCTGGCGATCGGCATGTTCTGCTCGATTCCGTTCCTCTCGCCGTTGATCTGCCCGGGCGCAATCATCGCCTCCGTGCTTTCCGTCCTCGTTGGCAACCAGATCGCCAACGGCACGATTCCTGCCAACTTTGCCCTTCCCGGCTTCTTTGCTGTCAATTGCCAGGTTGGTTCCGATTTTGCCCCCGTTGGCATGACCCTCATGGAGGCAAAGCCCGAGACGATCGAGATCGGTTACCCTGCGTTCCTGTTTGGTAAGCTGATCACTACCCCGATCCAGATTGTTCTTGCCTACGTACTGTCCTTCGGCCTGTAAACTGAATGCTTTGAGAGGGAAAGGCCTGCTATGCTCAACGCGCTCATTACAATAGCCTTCTTTATCCTTGTGTGGCTTGCTGGGACATTTACCCAGTATCGCTATTGGAGGAAGGTTCGCATCCTTATCCATGAGCACGCTCGTGATCATGAGGGATACTTGGGCACGGGTATGTGCAAGGTTAGCTTTAGCCGAAAAGCGTTTGTGATGATTCTGACGGATCATGACGGCGTGATTACCGGTTGCTATGAGCTCAAGGGCCTCTCCCTCAAACCGGAGTTTTCGGAGATGGGCGAGATGCTGGGGCTGAATATCGAAACGGCTCTGGACCATTTGGCCAACGAAAGCTATCACGATGCTTTTGCCCAGGCTATTCGTGTTATTGACAGGTCGATGACTGCGTCTGCAGCGTAACTAAGATAGGAGAAATCAAATGTACAAGGTTACGGTCACTGAGATTGGCTCGTTTGTTGAGGAACTTCTCAACGAGAAGATGGTGGTCTTGTTTGGCCCGACTGCTCCTGCGGAGTTGCGTGACATTTGCGTCGTTCACGATGGGGTCCCCACGGAGAATAGCGTGCTCGTCGAGGGCGGCACTATCTCTATCGGCGACCAGGTCTACACGATTAAGGAGTTTGGTGAGGCCGCAAATGAGAACATGGGAGGACTCGGTCATCTGACCATTGCGTTCGATGGTGAGCGAGAGCTGCTTCCCGGAACTGTTCTCGTGGCGCCTAGCACGCTTCCCAAACTGGAGGCCGGCATTGAGATCAGCTTTAATAGCTAACTCGCTCGGTTTGGCAGGCCATGTATTAGTCGGAAAGGACGTGTTCCCTTGAAACGTTCCGATTTAAAACTGCCACTTTTTACGGTCAGTCCTAAGACCTATCTGCTTGGCGACGATTCGATCGCAGCGGCCCACCTTACGGATGAGATTGCAAAAGGGCGAAATCATTCGATTTTCTGGACCGCCCCCGTTCCTGAGCTCTGCGCGGTTGCAAAGGATCTGAAATTTGCAATTCCAACGGCGCAGCACGCCGATCTCATCGGCGATGGAAAGGGAATGGGACTGACGCCTCTTGAGTCGCTTAAGAGCGCGGGAGTTCGAGCTGTCTTTCTTAATCACACGGCACACCCCCTGGCCGTTGACAAGCTGGCGGCAACGATTGATCGCGCTCGTGAGCTTGAGATTCTAACCATTGTTGCGGCCGATAGTGTCACCGAATCCAAGGCGGTTGCAGCAATGAACCCGGATGTGATTCTTTGCGAGCCGAGCAGCCTGGTGGGTACGGGTCATACAAGCGGTGATGATTACATCGCAGAGACCATTGCCGCCGTTCGGTCCATTAATCCCGACATCGTTATCATGGAGGGGGCGGGAATCAGGTGTGGAGACGATGTTCGTCGCCTGATCGGGCTTGGCGCGCAGGGTACCGGCATTTCGAGCGCCCTGGCGATTACGGATGACAGGACGGCGTTGCTTACAGAGCTGTTTGACGCGCTGGACTAAATCCGCTTACTAAGAAGGCGAACCCACGGGTTCGCCTTCTTGCGTTTTGGAATCTTGTTGGGAGCAACGCTGTCGCGCCCAAGAGGTTTAATGGCGGCGCTGAAAAACGGTGCCAAGTTGAAATCTGCTGGATTTAAGCCACACGCGCGCATATTCAATTGCGGAGTCATTGTCCAGGTAGACTGTTTGAAGCTGCTGAAGAAGTGGGGATTGCGTAGAGAGACCGAGCGCATTCGCGCGTTGGGTGTCTGCGAGCTTTGCCACAAAGGAGGTCTTCGAGTATTCGATCTGGTGGCCAGAGAGCCGCTCGATAATCGCAAAAAGGCCCTCGTTGACAAAGTCGGCCGTCTCTATGCCTGGGACAAGCGCCATGTTGATGTTATTCTCGATAAACATGACGGGCTCGCCCTCAACGCTGCGTACGCGCTCAAGATGGAGATAATTGGAGCCTTCGGCAATGCCGAGGTGCTTGGAGATGTCTTCATCGCATTTGCAAACTTTGCAATCGAGAATGCTGGTTTCGAAAGAAAGGCCCTGCTCGCTTAAAGACTCGGAGAAAGAGATAAGGCCTTCAGTAAGGGGGAAAGAGATGTCTTTGGACTTAACGTAAGTTCCCTTTCCCTGAATTTGCTCAAGTAGACCCTCATCAACAAGCTTTGAAATGGCCTTTTTGATGCTGCCGCGGCTAACGCCGAGCGTGCTCATAAGGTCGACCTCCGACGGGATTTTGGATGCTTGCTCCCAAGCTCCCGAGGCGATGTTCTCGCGCAGATATTCGACCACTTGCATATAGATGGGGGTGGCACAGTCCTTTTTAATAAATGAGTCGTTGACGCGATTGGTCACAGTATCTCCTGATTACTTTGAAGCAAAATTGCCTTTATTTTACGTTGTTCTGCAGCGTTAACTTATTGAGATTGTAATTGCAAAGAATAAATTACGTATTTAGTGTGCGGCTTCTGCTGCCTTGGGCGCCTGTTCGAAATCAGCGACTTTGGCGCGATGCTGTAGGGGATAGAGGCCGTGCGGAGTCTATTCGGTTCAGGATGCGGCATTGCCGTTGTCGAAAAAAGCACCAAGGGGCCGTCCCTCGGTGGTGGTTTTGCCTTGGGTTATGGATTGTGGTTAGTCCCCGTTGGCTTGGTTTTTGCCGGTGGCGTAGTCAATCTGCACATGCGGCTGCAGGTTGTAGCAGTACACGTGGAAGCACAGTGTCTTGCCGTGGTCCTCGACCGATTGCGCCTCGAGGCGGACACCGCGGCAGACGAGTTCCTCTTCGTTGTACATGGGCGTGACGCGGTAGAGCACATGGTTGCCAGTGTCGCGGATGTAGCCGAGGATCTGCTCTTCAAACGGCAGCATGCCCGTTTCGTTGAGATAGCGCGTGCCGGTGAGGAGATTCTTGCGATTGGCGTTCTCGCCGCAGAGCGACCAGGCGATGAGGTGGCAGCGGTTGTAGAGGCTTTGACCCGGAATAAAGTCGTAGCGCTGCTGGTGCCAACCGGCAGGATGGATACGTGAGATATCGCCGCGCTTACCCTGACCGAGCGATTCGGGTCCTATGCAGGCGAGTGCTTTGCGGGTACGGCCCAGGCTGTCGAGCTTGGAGAACTTCTTGAAGCAGCCCTCTTCGGTGGCGCGTTCGTATTCATCGAGCGTGAACGACGGTGTGCCGAGCGGGTGCGTGCCATCAGCGCGAAGGGCGACGTAGGGGTTACCGGCATAGTCGGGAATGCTGGTGAGGTATACGCCGCGCGCGCGGCCGAGATCGGGATTTTCGACCTCGTCGATGGGGGTGGCGGCGCTGTCGGCGGGGGCGCTATCACCGTTGCCCGCCGCATTCGATTCGGAGCCATCGCCGGCGTCTTGGCCGCCTTCGGAATCCGTGGAGCTCGCTGTTCCCGATTCGAGCCGGGCGACCAAGTCCGCCTCGTCATCGGTGCGGCTGGGGCTCTCGTTTTGCTTCTCGGCCAGGGCCGCCGCCTGCTCATCGCTTTGCGGCGACAGCAGCTTGGGCGCCCCGTCGAGCGATCCCGTAAACAGCGCAAATCCCAGCACCACGGCGGTGCCGATGGAAAGTACTTGCTTGTAGGCGGACTTGCGTGACATGGGGGCTCCTGGGTAATCGGTTGCGAATCTACCAGTCTAGCAGGAGACGCCGCAGACCGTTTTCCCAGATAAAACCTGCCAAAATAAACCTGTCCCTTTTTGGTGGGTTATTGATTCATGTAACAAAAGCCCAATATGCTATATACGTTATATACAAGTTGGAAAGCGTGGTAGAGTGGCGGCAATACAAGCCGGCGAAGGGGACCGATATGATCAAGGCTGTCATTTTTGACATGGACGGCACGCTGGTCGATACCGAGCGTTTGGACATGAGGGCATGGAAGGTGGGCGCTGCCGAGCTGGGGATTGCGATTGACAATGCGCTGGTCCATCAGTTTATCGGTCGCTCGATGCCCGATGTCAGGGACATCCTTGAGGAGCATTACGGCAGCCGCGAAATCGTCGAGACGGTCGAAGCTCGCTACAGGAATGCTCTCGACGAGATGGTCAAGACCGATCTGGAGCTTAAGGCCGGCGCTGCCGAGTGCCTGGACGAGCTGCTGGCGCGGGCTATCACGTGGGTCTTGCGACGTCGTCGCGCCGCGTTGCGGCCGAGCGCAACCTTAAGACGGTCGGCCTCTTTGACAAGTTTGAAACGGTGACCTGCAACGAGGATACCCTGAACGGCAAGCCCGATCCCGAGATCTACCTGCTCGCCTGCGAGCGCGCGGGCTTTGCTCCCGAGGAACGTGCCGTGGTCGAGGACTCACGCAACGGCTGCGTCTCTGGCATCGCGGCCGGCTGCCATGTCTTTGCTGTGCCTGATATCTTGCCGCTGCCGCAGGACGTGGTAGATGACTGCGAGGCCGTGCTCGATACGCTGTTCGATCTGACGGCGGCGGTCAGGGCCGTGCGCTAAAGGTATGCGCCGAGGCTGATGACGGTGGCTTCGGCGTGGCCTCGCTTGCGTTTTCCCAGATAAAACCTGCCAAAATAAACCCGTCCTCTTTTGGCGGGTTGGCGGGGTAATGCCCGCCGCAACTTATGGCACGGTTGGGATGTGTACGCTTTAAAGAGCGGAGCACATGGTTAGAGAGATGCGCTCGTCTCTCTAAACGTCTCTCTAAAGAGAAAGTCGGTTAGAGAGATGGCCTTAGATAATCTAGCAGTGAATTTGATACATCTCTCTAAATAACTCTCTAAAATTAGGCGCTTATCTCTCTAAAGTTAGAGAGATATACTAAACTCTAGAGAGATAAATCTATTGTTTTAGAGAGACGGAATGCCAATGCTGCTGGATGAACCTCTTGGCCTCATCGTTGAGCGCCTTCGCAGGCGGGGGACCGATGACGCATCGGTAGAAGTTAAAGCCTGCACGAATAAATTGAGTGCAGACGTATGGGAGACAGTGAGTGCTTTTGCGAACACTGCGGGCGGGCTCATTATTTTGGGCCTGAACGAAGCCGAAGGATTTGTTCCTTCTGCCAACTTTGCTATCGACAGGGTGCGCGACCAGTTTGTTTCGGGTATCGGAGACGGAGGCTCAGCGGCGGTGGTGACCCATGCGCCGCGGTATGAGCTTGATCGAGGCGAGGTCGACGGGCTCCAGGTACTTCTGGTGCGCATCTTTGAACTTGAGCTCAAAGCGAAGCCATGCTATATCGGCGCGCGCGGCGTGCAGAACGGTAGCTACAAGCGCGTGGATGATAAAGATATCAAGATGTCGCCCGCTGAGCTATATGAGCTACAGAGCGCGCTGCTTCCGAGTGATGCAGACGGTACGGTGGTTTCGGAGGCAACAGTCGAGGATTTGGATCCAGATGTCGTGCGGTCCATTATCGCAAATCGCCGGCTGCAGACCCCGCGCGTTTTGCGCGGGGCCGATACGCTGGAAAAGCAGCTGGCCAGACTCAATATCACTACAAAGGATGGAGCTGTGAAGCTCGCGGGGCTGCTGTCGGCGGGAATTTACCCCCAGCAGTTCTATCCTAAGCTGATGATCGATGTCGCCGTTCATTCCGATGTGGAAAAATCTGCTCCTGGGCAACCCCGGTTTATTGACCGCCAGTTGTGCGATGGCCCGATTCCGGCTTGCATCGAAGATGCCCTCGCTGCGATCGGACGAAACTTGCGCAAAGCGGCGATAGTGCGAGGCGCTGGTAGAAGGGAAGATTGGGAAGTACCCCAGGAGGTTTTGCGCGAGGCCTTGGCGAATGCCTGTATCCATCGAGAGTATTCGCCCATGTTTGTGGGGCAGGCCGTGAGCGTCGATATCTACCCAGACAGAATAGAAATCAAAAACCCCGGCGGGCTTTGGGGCGGAAAGACGTTGGACAATCTTGCGGACGGGGAATCGCGCTGTCGAAACCCAAAGCTCATGAGTCTGATGGGGGCGACGCCGTTAGAGCATGCTGAGGGGGCTGTTGCGGAAAGTCAGGGATCTGGCATCCCGGCTATGATTCGCGAGATGGAGTCTCGTTCGCTTGGCAGGCCGAAATTTATCGTTAAGGCCGATTCGTTTACGGTGCTGCTTTCCCGGCACGGGGCGGAGCTTGCTGAAAACCGCATGTGGATTCAGGGCCATGTGGACACCGAACTGACGCATCGCGAGGAAACATTGCTCATGTTTATGCGGGAGCATGGGTGCGTATGCGATGTTCAAAAAATACGAGAGGCTTTGAAGTGGGATTCGGATGACATTCGCCTGATCTGCGGGGACCTTGTCGATAAACATGTCCTGTCAAAGTGTGGCAAAGACACGTTTGAAATTATCGATATGAGCAGAGAATCGTCAGCTTCGACGGCGGATAGGATCCTGGAGGCTCTCAGCGCCGGAATGGATATGACGGCGCGAGAAATAGCGGTTGCATCGGGGGTCAAGATTTCGTCCGTCCGTTACCATCTGCCAAAAATGGCGGATAAAGGACTCATTGAAGTAATGGGTTCATCGACGAGCCGCAACCGCCGCTATCGGAAGAGGTAGATGCAGCCGAGTCGCCTCTCTAGTGTCTCTCGAAGTTAGGTGGATACTAGAGAGGCGATGGTTCCGCGATATTTCCCCAGATAAAACCTGCCAAAATAAACCTGTCCCTTTTTGGTAGGTTAAACGGCGTAACTTAAAGGTTCATGTTGCCGTGGATGTAGGGGGTGACCTCGGGGGAGATATGATCGCAGCCTAGGTTGCGCAGGGCAGATTCGATGGCGGCGGGAAGCGGGGCCTTGCCCTCGTCGTTGACCGCGGTGCTGCCGAGGGCGGCGATCTTGGCGACGTCTGCCGGCGCGGCCTCGATATGCATGCAGCCGCCGACGAGGCGTGCGCGGACCTGGTCCAGGCCAAGGTCGTGCAGGTAGTCCTCACAGGTGCGGATTACATCGACCTTCTCGCGCGTGAGCTCCTCGCCCGTGGGGACGCGCGTGGCCAGGCAGGCTCCTGCCGGCAGGTTCCAGACAGGATAGCCCCAGGCGCGTAGCAGCTCGCGCTCCTCGTCCTTGGTAAAGCCGACCTCCATAAGCGGCGAGCGCACGCCGAGCTCCTGGGCGGCGCGCATGCCGGGGCGGTAGTCGCCGCGGTCGCTTGCGTTGCTGCCGTCGATGACGGTGGGAAAGCCCAGCGACTTGGCGTGGTTGACGATGGCGGTAAAGCCGGCGCGCTTGCAGTGGTAGCAGCGGTCGGCGTCGTTGCAGGCTATCTGGGGGAGCTGCAGCTGATCGACCGAGAGGTTGAGTACGGGAAGCTTGAAGTGCGGCCCCTCATCGGCCTGCCCGTCAACCGCCTGCTCAAACGAAGCCTGCTCGGGCGTGCCGATGAGCGGCGTGGTGAGGTGAACGAGAAGCGTGCTGGCGGGCATGATGCGGGCGCAGACCGCGGCCAGAAAGCTGCTGTCGACGCCGCCGGAAAAGCCGATGGCGACGCGTCCGTATGCCAAAAGCAGCTGCTCGAGCGCTGCGAGTTTGTCCTGAAGCCCCTCTGCAGGTGCGGTGGTGTCTGAAAGCATGAATCGATCCTTGCCGTTGAGTACTCGGTCGAAAACTATAATCCTACCGAGCCGCTTGTCATAAGACTTCTATCTATGTAACGAAAGTGCAATATGCTATATACGTTATATACAAGTTTGTAAAGTGCGGTAGAGTGGCAGTAATGCAATCCGGTGAGGGGACCGATATGATCAAGGCTGTTATTTTTGACATGGACGGAACGCTGGTCGATACCGAGCGTTTGGGCATCAAGGCATGGAAAGCGGGCGCTGCCGAGCTGGGGGTCGCGATTGATGATGCCCTGATCCATCAGTTTATCGGCCGCACGCTGCCCGACGTCATGGACATCCTTGATAAGCGTTATGGCAGCCACGAAACTACCGAGGCGGTCTATGCCCGCCACAAGGAGATTCGCGACGAGATGGTCAAGACCGAACTGGAGCTTAAGGCCGGCGCCGCCGAGTGCATAGACGAGCTGCTGGCTGCGGGCTATCACGTGGGCCTGGCGACGTCGTCGCGCCTCGTTACGGCCGAGCGCAACCTTAAGATGGTTGGTCTTTTTGACAAGTTTGAAACGGTGACCTGCGGCGAGGACGTCGTGCACGGCAAGCCCGACCCCGAGATGTATCTGCTTGCCTGCGAGCGCGCGGGCTTTGCTCCCGAGGAGTGCGCCGTGGTCGAGGATTCTCGCAACGGCTGCGTCTCGGGCATTACGGCCGGCTGCCATGTCTTTGCCGTCCCCGATATCGTGTCGCTGCCGCAGGACGTGGTGGATGGCTGCGAGGCCGTGCTCGATACGTTGTTCGATCTGCCGGCCGCGGTCAAGGCCGTGCGCTAGCGTTTGCACGCGAGTCGCCATGCCCCGCGCCCGATCCCGCAGGACGGTGACGGTAACGGCGCCTGCGTGGAGGGGCTGACGCAGTCAGCCCCTCTTATCACGCCAAGATTGCTGTTTTGGCCGATAAGAGGGGCATTGTGCTTTAAGCGACTGGGGCTGCGGCCTTGGTAAGGAGCTGGCGGAGGGTTATGACGCTACAAGTTACTCCAGGAGCCAGTCGATCACGTTGCGCTTGCGGACTCCTTCGTAGTTCGCGTCCGCAAACAGCGTGTCGAGCGTAAGAAGCGTCTTGGGGTAGTTGTCTCGGACTTTCTTAAAGGGGGCCAACTCTCGATTGAGGGTAGTTTCGTCGAGCGTTGTGGCTGAAACCTGAAAATAGGCTGTCTCGTCTGAGTTTAGGGCAACAAAATCAATTTCCCCGCCGTCGATATCGCCCACGTAGACGTCGTATCCACGGCGTAGGAGCTCGAGATAAACAACATTTTCGAGGATATGACCGATATCGCTGCTTTGGGTTTTGACGAGAGCGCCTCTAAGTCCAAGGTCAACGGCGTAGTATTTGCCGTTTGTTGAAAGAAGCTGCCGGCCGCGCACGTTATAGCGCGGAGCATAGTACAGCACAAGGCTGTCTGTTAAGCCTTTGAGGTACTTGGCTACGGTTTTCTGGTCGGTTTTGTTGCCGTTGGACGAGAGCGTGTCGGAGATTTTTTTAATCGAGATCCGGTTTCCAATGCTATGGAGTAGGAACTTGGTGATATCGCGCAGGGTCGGGACGTCCGAGACCTTCAGGCGTTCGATAACGTCACGTATGACGATGGTATCGTAGAGGCTCATAAGATAATCGCGCGCCTGGGGTCCCTGAATGCCCGTCTCGGCGATAAAGGGAAAAGAGCCCCGGGTGATGTACTCGTCAAACAACTGCGCGGGAGCCTTTCCGTCATTGGTTTTTGCCGAGCAAAACTCTTTAAAGGATAGGGGCAGCATCTTGAGCTCTACGTAGCGACCGGAGAGCAAAGTTGCCAGCTCGCTCGAGAGCAGATAGGCGTTGGAACCGGTTATGTAGAGGTCGACATTGTCTTTGATAAAAAGACTGTCGACGGCTTTTTCGAAATGCTCGACGTGCTGTATCTCGTCCAGAAAAACGTAGTTCATCTTATCGGGGACGAGTCTGGCGGAAATGTAGTCGTAGAGTGCTCTATACGACGTAAGCGACTCGAACTCCAGGTCTTCAAAGTTGAGGGATATAACCTGGCCGCCTGTGATTCCATGATCGCGCAGGTAGCTGCGGTAGATTTCGAATAGCTTTGATTTGCCGGACCTTCGGACGCCCGAAACGACCTTGATGACGTGCGAGTCTTTCCACGAAATGAGCCAGTCGAGGTACTGTTTGCGATCAATCAGATTCATGAAACCCCTTTCTTGGCGAGAAAAAACTGGAGCAAAATCAATACTTATAGGAAATATCTAAAAATATGGAATTGAATCTATTTTAACAAAAAAGTTAATGAAAAATGGATTACATTCCATAAATATCCGTAGCCGCAGGTCCGGCTAAACGGGGAGGGAACATGGGGCCAGCAAAACGCCGCAGCGGGACTGTTCCCGTTGCGGCGTTTTTTGTTACAGGTAGGCGCCCAGGTTGATGTCGGTTATTGGGGCCGCGGATGGGCCCGTCGGGTGCTGCTCGGCCTTTTGGGTGCTCACGCGCTCGAGCAAGAAGGGGCGCACGAGCTCCTGGCGGTTAATGTCCTCGGCGGTCGTGACCGTGGTGACGGTACGCGCGGCGGAGCCGATGCGGACTCGTTTGGTTTTGGCGGCGGGCTTGTCCCCGATCTGCTCCATGAGGAGCTGTACGCCCTTGCGGCCAATTTCGTAGCCCGGCGGTGCCACGGTGGTAAGGGGAACCGACCCGCTCCATGCAAGGGGGTTGCCGTCGCAGCCGGCCACGCGGACCTGCTCGGGGACGGAGATGCCTTTGTCGGTCAGCGCCGAGATAACGCCCGAGGCCAATACATCGGTCAGGCCGATGACAAAATCGGGGCGCTCGTCAGCAGGGCGTTCGGCAATCTGGGTACCGATGCTGTAGCCGTCGGCTGCGGTATTCCACTCCCCGGCATCGATGACCTCAATTTTGATATCAGGATGCAGGGCAAGTGCCTTGTGGATGCCAAGGACGCGCAGGCCGAGCTGCATAAATGCCGCTCGGCCCACAACGGTGATATGGCGTGCGCCGCGGGCGATGGCGAGCTCGGCGATAATACGCCCTTGTGCCTCGTTGTCGGCGGCCACGTAGTAACCGGGCTCGGAGCAATGGATGTCCAGATAGACGATCGGCACGGGCATCTTGGTCATAGCGGGGTGCCAGTCGGGGGACGCCATGGGCTGAACCATGACGCCGGACATCTGCGTGCCCATAAAATAGCGCAGGTAATGATCCTCGAGAATATCGTCGTTATCGGCATTGGCGATGAGCAGATCGTAGCCGTGCTTGCGGGCCTCGTTGTGGGCGCCGCTGGCGATTTGGAGCGAAAAGCCGTGGTCGAGACGGGGGAGCACCAGGCCAAAGGACTTGGTGGCGCCGCCCGCGAGCTGACGAGCGCTTTGGTTGGGCAGGTAGCCCAGGCGATTGATGGTCTCGTTGATGAGCCTGAGGGTCTCGGGGCGCAACTTCTCGGGATGGTTGAGCGCGTTGGAAACCGTGCCCAGCGAAACCCCGGCCTCGCGCGCGACGTCGCTGATTTTAACCTTTGCCATAGCGGCCCCTTTGATGCGTTTCAAGTACAAGCCAGATTGTAGCATCGCCCGCCCCTGGGGTGTCAAAACCTGCCAATTAGGGACAGGTTTATTTTGGTAGGTTTTATCTGGGCAAACGCTGGAGCCCAAACCACCACAAAGGTTCCTGTCCCCATTGTGGCGGTTTGGACCGGCTGGGCATGTGTGCATCGGGTGGTATCTAAGTTGAGATACCACTTCTGGTATATCAGCTTGCGTTTGCGTGAGTACAATACTCGAACGTTATACGTCTCAGCGCCCCCTGTGCGTGGACGTCTTGCAGTCACGCGAACGAAGGGATTTATCCTATGTGCGGAATTGTCGGCTACACCGGCTCTGATATTGCAAAGAACATCCTGGTCACGGGCCTCAAGCGTATGGAGTATCGCGGCTATGACTCCTCGGGCGTCGCGCTCGAGGTGGGTGAGGGCGCCGCGGCGCACCTCGACGTCATCCGCCGCGTGGGCAAGGTCGCGGGCCTGGAGAGCGAGCTTTCCAACATCGACAGCGACGCTACCTGCGGTATCGGCCACACCCGTTGGGCCACCCACGGCAAGCCCTCCGTCGTTAACGCCCATCCCCACACCAGCTGCGACGGTCGTATCGCCATCGTCCACAACGGTATCATCGAGAACTTCGCCGAGCTGCGCGAAGAGCTGGAGGGCCGCGGCCACCACTTTAAGAGCGAGACCGATACCGAGGTCTTCGCGCATCTGATCGAAGAGGCTTATGCCGAGACGCACGACCTGATGGCCTCCGTGCGCGAGGCTTGCACCCACGTGGTCGGTGCCTATGGTCTGGCCGCCGTGTGCGCTGACGAGCCCGGCGTGATCGCCGTGGCCCGCAAGGATTCCCCGATCGTAGTCGGCGTGGGCGAAACCGGCTCCTATGTTGCTTCCGATGTCATCGCGCTCATCGACGCCACCCGCGATGTCGTGGTGCTCGAAGACGGTCAGTTTGCCAAGCTCACGCCCGCGGGCGTCGAGTACACCGACGAGGCCGGCAACGTTATCGAGCCCAAGGTCACCCACATCGACTGGGACCTGGACATGGCCGAAAAGGGTGGCTACCCCGACTTTATGCTCAAGGAGATCCACGAGCAGCCTCGCGTTGTGCGCGACACGCTGGTCGGTCGTATGACGCCGGCCGGCGAGCTCGACATCGACGAGCTGGGCCTTTCGCTCGAGGAGCTCAACGACATCGACCGCGTCTACGTGATCGCCTGCGGCACCAGCTACCACGCCGGACTCATCGCCAAGAACCTTATCGAGGGTTGGGCTCGCATCCCCACCGAGGTTGAGGCGGCCAGCGAGTTCCGTTACCGCAATCCCATCATTACGCCGACGACGCTCGTCGTTGCCGTGTCCCAGTCGGGCGAGACGGCCGATACCCTTGCCGCCATTCGCGACGCGCGCATCAAGGGTGCCAAGGTCTTCGGCATCACCAACGTGGTGGGCAGCCCCGTGGCGCGTGAGAGCGACGGCGTCATCTACACCAAGGCCAACAAGGAGATCGCGGTTGCCTCGACCAAGAGCTTCATCGGCCAGGTCGTGAGCCTTACGCTTTTGGCCCTGCTGCTGGCGCAGGTCAAGTACCGCTTGACCACCAAGCAGGCGCGCATGCTGTTCCGCGAGCTTTCCGATACGGCCGAGCAGATCCAGTGGATTTTGGATACCCAAACCGAGGCCGTTCATGAGGCCGCCCTGCTGTGCAAGGACGCGCAGTCGGCGCTGTTCGTGGGCCGTGGCATGGGTGCCGCTATTTCCTACGAGGGCGCGCTCAAGCTCAAGGAGGTCAGCTACCTGCACGCCGAGGCCTACGCCGCCGGTGAGATGAAGCACGGCCCCATTGCCCTGATCGACCCGGGCTTCCCTGTCATCGCTGTGGCTACCAAGAGTGCCACCTACGACAAGACCGTGTCGAACCTTATGGAGTGCAAGGCGCGCGGCGCCAAGGTCATCGTCGTTGCCACCGAGGGCGACGAGGAGATCAACAAGATCGCCGACTGCATCATTCGCGTGCCGGCCGTCCGTGATGTGTTCAGCCCCATCACGGCGAGCGTCCCGCTGCAGCTGCTCGCCCGCGAGGTGGCCATCCTGCGCGGTTGCGACGTTGACCAACCTCGAAACCTCGCTAAGAGCGTGACCGTCGAGTAATTGTTGTTCCGGCGTTTTACCAAACGCCGGAACTGCTCGACGCTGCGCGAGCCGCATTCACGCCAATCTGACGTTCAATTTCGAGGGCGCGACCAGAAGGTCAGCGCCCTCTCATTTCACGTCACCTTGGCGCAAATGCGGCTCGCTCGCTGTTGGTGACTGACATCAGGTGCTCCGTTGTCGAAACGCGCTAACAAGAAGGGCCCGGCTCCGCTGTGGCGGAGTCGGGCCTTGTTGCGTTTGCCCAGATAAAACCTGCCAAAATAAACCTGTCCCTTTTTGGCAGGTTAGCGGAGCTTGCTGGTCTCGAAGTACTCGGGGAACTGGTCCAGAACCTCGGTTTGGTTGCGGAACATCATGTGCAGGTGCTTGCTGACCAAAAAGCTCGCTTCGATGGGGTCGCGACCGGCGATAGCGCGGCGAATCTGCTTGTGCTCGTTCACGATGTCCTGATTGTCGAGAACCTGCGTGGCGGCGCGCAGCCAGCGGAAGCGCTCCAGGTCGGCATTGGTCTCCTCGAGCCACGACCACACAGTGCTGCGGCATGCGATGCTAAAAATCATGTGATGCATGAGGTTGTCGCTCAAAAAGAAGCCGATGCGATCCTCTTCGGCCGTGGCCTTTTCCTGCAGCGCGATGGCGCGGTCGAGCTGCTCGATGCCGGCCGACGTGGCGCGCGCACAGCACTCCACAATTACCTGCTTTTCCAGGTGCTCGCGAATGTAGCAGGCACTCTCGGCAAGGGTGAGGTTGATGGGTGAGACGTAGGTGCCGCTCTGGGGCACGGTGCGCACCAGGCCTTCCTGCGCCAAGCGAACCAAAGCCTCGCGCACGGGCGTGCGACCCATGTCCAGGTCGTCGCAAAGTTGCTTGACGCCCAGCTTTTCGCCCGGCTTGTAGTCCAGATAGACGATCTTGCGTCGAATGGTGTGGTAGGACTGGTCCTGTAGGCTCGTTTCCTGCTCGCCGACGTGCATCGATTCTTCCATAGCGCCTCGCAACTGTTCTATCAAACTCATATGTCAGTTGTTAATTATGCCGCGAATCAGCTTTCCGCGGTGGGTAATTCGGCTGTTGCCCAAGAACGATTGCGGCATCTTAGTCTTTGTTTGCGCAAGGCTGCGCTCAATGTTGCCGTATCATAAGCCGTCGCAAACGTGAAAGAGAAAGAAGGAATCCCATATGCAACTGGCGAATATCGTACGCGAGCGCTGGAAGGGTGTCTTGTTCTGCCTGACCATCGCTATCCCCGCGACGTTGCTCGGCAAACAAATTGAGGTGGTCGGCGGGCCGGTATTTGCCATCCTCTTTGGCATGGTTCTGGCGCTCGTCTTTCCCAAGAATCGTCGCGAACAGCTCGCCGCCGGCGTTACCTATACGTCTAAAAAGGTCTTGCAATACGCGGTTATCCTGCTTGGCTTTGGCATGAACCTCTCGCAGATTCTGTCCAAGGGCGCCCAGTCGCTGCCGATTATCGTGGCGACGATCTCGACCTCGCTTGTTGTCGCCTTCGTGCTCTGCCACGTCATGAACGTGCCGAGCAAGATCGCGACGCTTGTGGGTGTGGGTTCGTCGATTTGCGGCGGTTCTGCCATCGCCGCGACCGCACCCGTCATCGATGCCGACGATCGCGAGATTGCCCAGGCTATTTCGGTCATCTTCCTGTTTAACGTTATCGCGGCGCTCGTGTTTCCGACGCTCGGCGGCATGCTCGGGCTGACCAACGAGGGCTTTGGCCTGTTTGCCGGCACCGCCATCAACGACACTTCGTCCGTAACGGCTGCGGCGAGCGCCTGGGACAGCATGCATCCCGGCGCCAATGTGCTCGAGAGCGCCACGGTGGTCAAGCTCACCAGGACGCTGGCCATTATTCCCATTACGTTGGTTCTCGCATGCTGGCAGATGCATCTGGCGCGCAAGGCCGGCGGCGACGCCAAAAGCACGTTCTCGCTTAAACGCGCGTTTCCCATGTTTGTGCTGTTCTTTGTGCTGGCGAGCGTAATCACCACGGTGCTTCAGCTTCCCGCGTCCATTACGGCGCCCATCAAGGAGCTTTCGAAGTTCTTTATCGTGATGGCCATGGCGGCTATTGGCTTTAATACCGATATCGTCGAGCTGGTCAAAAAGGGCGGCAAGCCCATCGCGCTGGGCTTTTGCTGTTGGATTGGCATTGCGTGCATGAGCTTGGGAATGCAGCACGTGCTGGGAATCTGGTAGAGAAGTAGCCAGTTTGCGTGTTGGCTGCTGGTGAGCGCATGCCTGCGGTGGAGCGATAGGAGCTCTTGCGGGTATGGCTTGTCCGCAGGTTTATAAGTCCCGAAGAGCTCTTATCGCCCCGCCAGGATGGCGATGCGGGGCAACACCTATACTCGCAGGACGGCGCTCTCTGCCCTATAGTGTTTGGTGAGCAATATCGTTCAATTTTGAAACACTCGGTCGTGCGACCGTCGGCGGTTGCATGTCGCCGCGGACAGGGGCAAATCATGGATAGCGTTGCCAAGCTGAACATCTTGACCGAGGCCCTGGCTGCTGCCGGGGCCTCGGCATTGGCAATCGATGCGCGGGGGGACGTCGCGATTTCGACCATGAATGACGCGGCGCTTGAGTGGGATGTGGCGGCTTTTGTCGCTGAGCGCCTCGACCGTATAGGAGACGGCGCGCGTCTGGTTATGGGACGTGCGGGTGCGCGCCTGAGCCTGACCGTTCGCCCCACCGACAAAGAGGGCGGGAGGCTTTGGGTCGTTGTGGTCCGCGAGGTACGCGGCGCCGCGGCACATGCGGGCATCGAGTGGCTCAACGCCGACGAAGTTGAGGCCCGCTACGAATCGAGCGCGTACGGCATCGTTGAGGGGGCGGCCTCGGTAGCTGCGCCGGTCGCCGAGAGCTACGCGCGCGGTGTGCCCCTTATGCTCGAGGGCGAGCTGGGAGCGGGTCAGGTCGAGATAGCCAAGCGCCTCTATCTGGACGGTCCTTTTGCCGATCAACCCTTTGTTGCCGTTGCGCTCGATGAGCTTACCGATCGCGGTTGGCGCCACGTGCTCAAAAGCGCCGAATCGCCGTTGTTCCAAACGGGGCTGACACTTTGCATTGCGGGCTGGAATGCGGTTGGCCCCCAGCGCCTTCGCGAGCTCGTTTCCACGATGGCCGACACCGCGTTGGCGACGCGCTGCCATGTGGTGCTGACGGCGAATGACATGCCGGGCGGCAGCGAAAGTGATCAAGCCGCCTTTGTGACCGAGCGCTTCGCCTGTGCGGTGAGCGTGGCGCCGGCAATCGTCGAGCAGGGAGCCGCGTCGACGAAGGTTGCGCGCTATTTGGAATATCTCGCTGGTGCATTTGGGACGGCAGCGCCCACGCTGTCTGCCGCGGCGACGAAGGCGCTCGATGCTTACCGCTGGCCGCGCAACTATCTGCAGCTCCGCGAGGTCTCGGAACGACTGTATATATTGGTGGGGACGGGCACGGTGGATCGCGCTGTGGCGGAGGAAGTGCTAGCCCAAGAGGACGTGATTAAGACCGCAACCTTTGGCGCCCCGACACTCGAAAGTGACCTGTATATCCTGCGACCGCTGGCCGATACCGAGCGAGATATCGCGCATCTGGTTGTAGATCATCTACACGGCAACCGGACCCGTGCGGCGGAGGTACTGGGCATAAGCCGAACAACGCTGTGGCGCTTGCTGAAGGACGGTGACCGTTGAGCGAGGCGCCCGTGACCGCGCGCGACGCGTGTGCTACAGTCCAAAGCGTTATTGTTTCGATTTGGTTACGGCGTGCGAGGGCATATGGCTGAGACTACAAAACCGAGCCGCAGAAGGCGGAGCGCCGCGCCGGTTAACCGACGCACAACATCGGTGACGTGGGGCAAACACGCCTCGGGGTTTGACGGCTCGTTCAAGCGCACTAAATACGGCTATCCTTCGACAGGTGCCCGCTTGGCAATGCAGGCAGAGTCCTCGCTGTGGGACCGCAAACGCGTGGTGGGCTCAAAGCTCAAGCACGACGGCACGCTCGGCTACATCAGCCGCGGGGCGGCTCGTCGCAGCGGACTCAATCCGGCTGGTTGGCATCGTTATGTTCCGATCGCGGTCGTCGTTGCAGTGATCGTCATCGCACTCGCTGCGCTTGGCTACGCCGGCGACGGTGCCAACTTGGACGCGATGTTTAAATCGCCCGAGCTCGCGCATGCAGGCACAGAAATAGTCGAGGGCGCTCAGACCCAGACGAGCGTCGCGCCCCAGCGCGGTATCGTTGCGGCAGCCTCCACCATCGCCGACGCTCAAAAGGACGACGGCGAACAGGGCGACGGCGCCGAAACGACCCACACGAACGAAACGACGACAACTCCACCGGCAAGATAAGTTGCGAGCGGGTCCGCCGTTCGTTAGAACGGCGGGACTAATTACTTTACATACACCACGTTGTCGCGGCGGGGTTTGGGCTCGGGTAGCGTGTCTTCGGCATAGCCCAGAATGCAGTGACCGACACCGCGCAGGCTGCCGTCGGCGGGCAGGCCCCAGCTGGCCAGCAGCTCCAGGCCCTCGGGCGAGTCAAAGACCTCATGCGCGCGGTGAATCCAGCACGAATCGACACCCAGTGCATAGGCGGCGTTGAGCAAGTTGCCCATGGCGAGCGAGCCGTCTTCCAGATACGTGGGCACGCTGCGGTCAACCAGCACCACCACAACGGTCTTGGCGCCATAGAAGGGGTCGCTGTTGCTGCCCATGACCTGGGCGTTGAGCTGTGAGAGACGCTCGACGGTCGCGGGGTCGGTGACGGCGACAAACGTCACCGGTTGGCGGCCCATGCCGCTCGGTGCATATTGGCCGGCTTCGATAATACGTGCAAGCTTTTCGGCCTCGACGGGACGATCGCTGTATTTGCGGCAGCTGCGGCGATGGATGAGTGCTTCGATAGTCTCCATGGTGTCTCCTTGCGGTGGCGTTGCAGATGCCCCGTTCATACCCGTCGGGCTCAAACGATAGACGGTCAATTGCCCGGCCAAAAGGATAGATTCCAATTGGGAAAGTAGGTTTGCATAAAAGTACCTTCAGAATGTGACAAACAAATGGGATGGTTAAACGTTTTATCCCGTCTACCCTGCGGTTTTTTACCACTTGCCTAAATGACGAACGCATAACCTCTGATAAAGGTTTTACTAAAGGAGTACCAACGTTTATCAATGCGCCGTGGTGGCGCCGGGCCAGGAGGTAACATCATGTTCCAGGCTGGAGATGTCGTCGAGACCGACTTCGAAGGATTTCTGAAGCTGCTGCGTTCCAAGACGCGCGCTTTTGTGACGATTGACGATCACGAGTACTACATCACGCACACCGATGGCTATTGGCGTGTTCAGGATTGCGAGGCCCTCAACGACAAGGGCCACTTTACTGACTGCTCCGAGCTGGTCAACACGGTCTGCGAGGTCGTCGAGCTGCCGTGGATTGCCGGCAAGAGCCTGCATGACAGCTTCTCGGGCGCTACGGTCTATGAGGCCGTCGCCGCTTAACGGGCAATAAAACCCGCTTTTCACGTGACCGCTGGCGCTGCCCCCGCGCCGGCGGTCTTTTTCTGCCGATAGGCCATAAAAGTGCAAGCATTTGCGGAGAGCCTGTTGACGATAGTCAAAACTCGGACTAATCTAGAGATACAAAATTGGTCAAAAATCGGACAATCGAATGGTGGGATAGATGAATAGTGCGGTTACGCTGGTCGACTTCGACCGGTTGCTCAATGGACTCGACCATATCTATTCGGAGTTCTCGCGCGCCTGCGGTCTTTCGGACTGCGCTTACTGGATGCTCGTCGATACCAGCACGGCGGGCGGCAGTATTGCCGTAAGCCGCCTGACGAGCGAATGGTTCTACAGCAAGCAGACCATCAACTCGGCCATTAAAACCTTGACGGCGCGGGACTTTGCAACGTTGGAGTTTGCCGAAGGCAGCCGTAAGAACAAGGTTGTGCGTTTGACCGAAGCGGGCATGCGGTTTGCCGAGCGTTATGCGCTGCCGGCACTCAAGGCCGAGCAGCGAGCCTTTGGCGCGCTTGAGCCGTGTGAGCAGCGCGAGATTATGCGCTTGATCGGAAAATTCTCTCAGGTGCTCGGTGAGGAGTGCGAGGCATTTAAGCAGCATATCGTTGCCGAGAGCCAAGCCGAGAATCAAGGTGAGGGGGAGTCGTGCGACTGTTAATGAGGTTTCTGAAGCCCTATCGAGGGCTTATCGCAGTGACGCTGCTGGTGCTGCTGGTTGATAACGTCGGCACGCTGTTGGTTCCCACGATGCTGGCGAACATGGTCAACACCGGTATCACCACGGGTGATGTCGACTACATTTTGCGCAATGGCCTCTACATGCTTATCGCGACCGGCATGGCCAGCGGCGGCGCGGTGCTGGGTTGCTATCTTTCGGCGCGCTTGGCCGCCAACGTGGCCTGCGATATCCGCAATGCCGTGTACGACAAGTCGCTCGAGCTGTCTGCCAGTGACTTTGAGCGCTTTGGCACGGGTTCGATGATCACGCGCTCGCTCAACGACATCAACGTGATTCAGCAGGCGATTCTGCAGACCATTCAGCTGGTGCTGCCGGTGCCGTTCCTGGCCGTCGCGGGCATCATTTTTGCGTGGCTCATCGATCCCGCCATGGGTACGCTGCTGGGCGTGGTGGTTGCGATCGTGCTGGTGGCGGCAGTCTTTACCGTGGCTAACGCCGCGCCAATTTTTATGCGCCTGCAGAGCTTTATCGACCGCATGAACGTGGTGCTGCGCGAGAACATCGTGGGCGTTCGCGTCATCCGCGCTTTTAATAAAGAGCTTCACGAGGAGCAGCGCCTGGACGAGGTGTTTAGCGATTACGCGGCCAACGCCATCAAGGTCAACCACCTGTTTGTGGGCCTTGATAGCTCTACCTTCTTTTTGATGAACATTGCCGAGGTGGCGGTGCTGTGGGTGGGCGGCAACCGCGTTGGCGCCCATGCAATGCAGATTGCGAGCATCTCCGCGGTGCTGGAATATGCGCTCCTGATCCTGTTCTTTGTGATGATGGCGCAGATGGTAGTGCTGACGCTGCCGCGCGCCGCGGCATGTCTAAGCCGTGCACAGCAAGTGCTGGAGATTGAGCCGAGCATCGTCGATGGCCAGCGTACGCTTGATGCGGCCGCGTCCGACTCAAAGGACGGGGCTGATGCGGTTGCCGTGTTCGATCATATGTCGTTTCGCTTTGACGACGCCGACGAGGACACGCTGTGCGACCTGAGCTTTGCCTGTCGTCGCGGGCAGACGACCGCGATCGTGGGCTCGACCGGTTCGGGTAAGTCGACGGTGGCAAAGCTCTTGCTGCGTTTTCACGATGCCACGAAGGGCGCCATTCGCCTGGACGGTGTTGACCTGCGCGACCTTTCGCAAGACGAGATTCGCGGGCGCATTGCCTATGTGCCGCAGAAGGCGTGGCTGTTCTCGGGCACCGTGGCAAGCAATCTGCGCTTTGGCAACGAGGACGCGACCGAGGCGGACATGCTTCATGCGCTGCAGGTTGCCCAGAGCACCTTTGTGCTCGATCAACCGCAGGGGCTCGATACCCCGGTTGCCCAGGGCGGTACGAACTTCTCGGGTGGTCAGCGCCAGCGCCTGGCCATTGCTCGCGCGCTCATGAAGCATGCCGATCTATATATCTTCGACGATAGTTTTTCGGCCCTGGACTTTAAGACCGATGCGGCCCTGCGCCATGCGCTGCAGGACGAGACGCGCGACGCCGCGGTGCTCATCATCGCGCAGCGCATCTCGACGATTCTGCACGCCGACCAGATTGTCGTGCTCAAGGATGGCGAGGTCGTGGGCTTGGGCACGCATGGCGAGCTTATGGAAACCTGTGAGGTATACCGCGCCATCGCGGAATCGCAAATGAAGGGAGGTGAGTAGCATGACCGGGGAGCTCAAGAAGCGCAGCGACGCTATCGATGCCGTCGTTGTGGACGCGGTCGAAGCGGTCGAGCAGGCTGCCGCGTCGACCGAGCTGGATGACGTTGCCAAGGCCGCGGCCGAGCGTGAGGCTCGCCGCCAAGCGCTGTACGAGGAAAACGAGCGTGCCGAGGACGAGCGTGCCCGCGCGGAAGCAGAGCGCATGCGCGATGTGGACGACGAGGATGAGGACGAGAAACCCCGCGATACCTGGGCGACGGTGCGCCGCTTGTGGGGCGAGGCCGCCGGCGACCATTGGCGCTTCTACATCGTGTTTGCGAGCATCGTGTTCTACGTCATCTTTAACACCGCCGCGCCGGCATATAGCGCCCATGTTATCGACGAGCTGTGGGGCCATATACAGGTGGCGTTTGCCAGCGGAACCACCTTCAGCATCACCTGGGACCAATGCGGCAAGACCATCTTTGTCTACTTCTTGATCTGGACGGCTGCCGGGTCGTTCTATGCGTTGCAGAGCTTTTTGATGTCGAGTGTGGCCGAGCGACTCAACCTGCGTCTGCGCAACCGCATCGCGCAAAAGCTCAGCCGCCTGCCGCTCGCCTACTTTGACGCACATCGCCCCGGTGAGGTGGTCAGCCGCGCGACCAACGACTTGGACAAGATGTCCGAGAGCATGCAGCGCGGACTGCTGCAGTTGCTGGTGTCGATCGGTACCGTGGTGGGCGCCGTGAGCGTGATGTTCGTGTTTAGCGTGCCGCTCACGCTCGTCTTTTTGTTCTTTACGGCGCTTTCGCTGCTGGTGACGAAGGTCGTGTCGCGCCGCACGCACGATGTGACGGGCGAGCGCCAGGAGTGGGTATCCAAGATTACGAGTGCGGTCGAGGAAGGCTATTCGGGCCGTCTTGTGATTCGCGCGTTTAACCGCGAGCGTCAGAGCTCTGCCGAAGTGCATGAGGCCTCGAGGGAGCTGGCGCGCGTGAGCACCAAGGCCGACTTTATGATTAACGCCGTGGGCCCCGCGGTGCGCTTTATCGGCCGTTTGGCGCAGATCGTGATCGCGCTGGTGGGCTGCAGCATGCTGGTCGCCGGGCATATGACCGTCGGCGTGTTCCAGGCGTTCTTCCAGTTTATCTACGAGGCGTCCGAACCCATGACGCAGTTGTCGTTTACCTTTAACTCGCTGCAGAGCGCGCTGGCGAGCGCAGAGCGCGTGTTCGACCTGCTCGATGAGCCCGAGATGGAGGCCGATCCGCAGCCGGGCGAGGCTGCCAAGCTGCCGGGCAAGGTGGAGGGCCGTGTCGCTTTTGAGCACGTGCGCTTTGGCTATGCGCCCGACAAGCCGCTCATGCGCGACGTGTCGTTTGCCGCCGAGCCGGGCCAGAAGATCGCCGTGGTGGGAACTACGGGCGCGGGCAAGACCACGCTCATCAACCTGCTCATGCGCTTCTACGAGATTGACGGCGGCCGCATTACGCTCGACGGCGTGGATACGAGCCGCATGGACCGCGGCGAGCTGCGCCAGCAGTTTGGCATGGTGTTGCAGGACGCTTGGCTGTTCGATGGCACGATTGCCGAAAACATCGCTTACGGCTGCCCCGAGGCAACGCGCGACGAGATCGTGGCGGCTGCGCGCGCCGCGCAGGTCGACTTCTTTGTGCGCACCATGCCGCAGGGTTATGACACGCGGGTGGCCAACGATGCCGAGAGCATTAGCCAGGGCCAGCGCCAGCTGCTGACCATCGCGCGCGTGCTGCTCAACAACCCGGCGATCCTCATCCTGGACGAGGCGACGTCGAGTGTAGACACGCGCACCGAGCTCGCCATCGGCCGCGCCATGGACGCGCTCATGCGCGGGCGCACCAGCTTTGTGATCGCGCACCGTCTGTCGACGATCGTCGATGCCGACCTCATCCTGGTCATGGATCACGGCAATATCATCGAGCAGGGTACGCACAAGGAGCTGCTGGCTGCCGAGGGCGCTTACGCCGACCTCTACCTAAGCCAGTTCGCATAAGGTGACAAAGGGGCAGTCCCGCATGTCGCATCGAAAAGAAGGCGCGCCGGGGGCGGATTCCCTGGCGCGCCTTTTGTGCTGGCGTTCATGCTGTGGCGGCTGCCCACGGCCCTAGCGCTCGTCCACGAGCTTGGCGACGAGGGCTTTGAGCTCGGCCACCTCTCGCTCGAGTTCCTTGACGCGACGGGCGTTTTCGTTGATGCCCTGGCGGTTGAGGGCGCTCTGCTCGGCGGCATCGTCGGGCATGTACTCGCGATGCCGCTTGGCGTCGAAGCTCTCCTCGAACACGCGGCAGCCGTTGCGCTTGATGATGCGCCCGGGCACGCCCACGACGGTGCAGTTGTCGGGCACGTCCTTGACGACGACCGAGTTGCCGCCGATCTTGACGTTGTCGCCAATGTGGATGTTGCCAAGCACCTTGGCGCCCGTGCCCACCGTGACATTGTTGCCCAGGGTGGGATGGCGTTTGCCGGTCTCGTTGCCGGTACCGCCGAGCGTGACGCCTTGGTAGAGCACGCAGTTGTCGCCCACAATGGTGGTCTCGCCGATGACAACGCCCATGGCGTGGTCGATAAAGAAATGTTTGCCGATCTGTGCAGCGGGATGAATCTCGACGCCGGTGATGTGGCGGGTGATTTGCGAGAGCACCCGGGCGAGCGAGCGATGGCCGTGCTCCCACAGCCAGTGCTCGGGCACGTGGTTCCACTTGGCGTGCAGGCCGGGGTACGAAAGAAAAATGACCAGACCGTTTTGCGCGGCGGGGTCCTGCGCTTGGACGGTCTTGATGTCCTCGCGAATGGTACTGATAAAGCTCACCGGCCGCCCTCCCTTAGCGCCATGGCAATGCGATTCAATAAAGTATAGCGATTCGCTAGGGATTAGGAAGGACAATCTTGGCGGCATTGCGCAACAGGTGTCAGTTATGCAAACTTGCTGGTAATGGAGTCATGCTTTTGTGGGGTTGCGCACGAGGGGGCGCCGCAACCGTATACTGGTCGACTTGGACGTATCCGCGCCCACAACTGAGAGGTTTTACTTCATGGGTTTCATTAATTTTATCGCCGAGTTGCTCAAAGACCCGCGCACCGCGATCGCCAGTTGGATCGCCGCCGGCCCGCTTATGGCCTACGGCTGCGTGTTCCTGATCATCTTTATCGAGACGGGCGTGGTGTTCTTCCCGTTCCTTCCCGGCGATTCGCTACTGTTTGCCTCGGGCTTCTTTGCCCACAACGGCGGCTTTAACATCGTGGCCCTGTTGGCCGTCGCATGGACGGCCGCCATCTTGGGCGACCAGTGCAACTTTATGATCGGCCATTTCTTTGGCCGAAAGATCATCGCCTCGGGCAAGGTCAAGGCCATGACGCCCGAGCGCATTAAAAAGTCCGAGGACTTCCTTGACAAGTGGGGCCACCTGGCCATCTTCCTGGGTCGCTTCTTCCCGTTTATCCGCACCTTTGTGCCCTTCATCGCCGGTATGGGCGGCATGCACTGGCGCAACTTTGTCATCTATAACGTGCTGGGCGGCATTACCTGGTCGACGGTCTTTACGCTGCTGGGCTATTTCTTTGGCGGCATCCCCTTTGTGCAGGAGCACTTTGAGTTGCTGATCGTGGGCATCGTCGCCGTGTCGATCATCCCGACCGTGGTCGGTTTGGTTAAGGCAAAGCTCGGTAAAAAGAACGCGTAGTCCGAGCTTGTTTTCGGACGTTAATTCCAAGGCCCGTCATCGGATTCGATGGCGGGCCTTTTGTGTTGAAGGCAAATGAAAATACTTTACTTAGTTAAAGAAAAGCGTTTTATCCAAGGCGTGCGGGGAGTACAATCTCGTGCATGCGAATCGACGTGCCATTGGCTTTGATGCTGTTCGCGTGTCCCGTCCGGCTCTACGCTCCGGGCGTGCGACGTTGCGACGCGGTCAGCCTCGGTCCTTGCATGCGGGTTCGCGAGTGTGCAACTGTGTATGTAAGGAGCGACATATGACTGTCGAGAAGAAGGATATCGATTGGGGTAGCCTTGGCTTTGGCTACATGAAGACCGATTACAGCTACGAGGCCCATTGGAAGGATGGCGAGTGGGACGAGGGCGGCCTGACCACCGACCACACCCTGCACGTCTCCGAGTGCGGTGGCATCTTCCATTACTGCCAGGAGGTCTTTGAGGGCCTGAAGGCCTACACCGCCGAGGACGGCAGCATCGTCTGTTTCCGTCCCGACATGAACGCTGAGCGTATGTACAACTCTGCGCAGCGCCTCGAGATGCCCCCGTTCCCCAAGGACAAGTTTGTCGAGGCCGTCAAGCAGGTCGTCTCTGCCAATGCCGCATGGGTTCCGCCCTTCGGCTCTGGCGCAACCCTGTATGTGCGTCCGTTTATGATCGGCTCCGGTGACGTAATCGGCGTGGCTCCCGCTCCTGAGTACACGTTCCGCATTCTCGTGACCCCGGTCGGTCCGTACTTTAAGGGTGGCCTCAAGCCCGTCAAGCTGCGCGTTTCCGAGTATGACCGCGCTGCACCGCACGGCACCGGTAACATCAAGGCCGGCCTGAACTACGCCATGTCCCTTAAACCCACGATGGAGGCCCATCGCGAGGGTTATGCCGAGAACCTGTATCTCGACTCCGAGTCCCGCACCTATGTCGAGGAGACCGGCGGCGCCAACGTGCTGTTCGTGAAGGAGGACGGCACCCTCGTCGTTCCGCAGTCGCACACCGACTCCATCCTGCCCTCTATCACCCGTCGTTCGCTCGTTCAGGTTGCTCAGGACCTGGGCATTACCGTCGACCAACGCCCTGTCGAGTGGGCCGAGGTCAAGGCCGGTACCTTTGTCGAGTGCGGCCTGTGCGGCACCGCTGCCGTTATCTCCCCGGTCGGCGAGATCGACAACAAGGTTTACGGCGCCGACGAGACCGTGACCTTCCCGGCTGGCTACACCGAGATCGGCCCTGTGATGAAGAAGCTTCGCGAGACCCTGACTGGTATCCAGTCTGGTGCTGTTGAAGATAAGCACAACTGGGTTTACACCGTGGCGTAACCTGGCTTCGTAATTCCCATCAAGCCCTGACCGAGGCGGACCGGCCTATCTCCCGGCGCGTCCTCGGACATGAAAGAACCTCCGCTGCGCACTACGTGCGGCGGAGGTTCTTTCGTCCTGTGGAATGCGCCGGGAGATAGGCCGGTCCGCCTCGGTCGA
>NZ_QRWD01000016.1:0-13965 GCF_003459505.1 Collinsella sp. AF20-14LB | reverse complement strand
CGGCGGAGGTTCTTTCGTCCTGTGGAATGCGCCGGGAGATAGGCCGGTCCGCCTCGGTCGAGTGCTCTGCATTCCTTGCCAGGAGGTTACTGGGCTGTAGGGGAGAAGGTGCGCGGCCTATTGGCCGCGCCTTTTATTTGGCTGTTAGGGCTTTGCCGTAGTTGCAGCCGAAGAGGGGACGTGCACGTTTTTTCGGTTGCCGCTCGCCTGGGGTGGGGCGGGGCGTGCATTTTTGGGAGTTTTCAGCAGTCGAGGGTGCCTGCATACTGGTTTTTGGACAAAAGTCAGGCGCCATGAGCCGCATCCTGTAAAAAAAATGAGCGATCTCTGAGGCGCTGAGGGCTCAGAATCAGGGTTTTCAACGCGGTTCTGTGGGCACGTTCCTGCCCTGTGGGTTCCGGGATGCTGAAAACTCCAAAATTTGCACGCCGCCCCTGGGGGTACCTTCGGGCAAAAAGCAACCGCCCCGTCGAAGTATGCATTCGACGGGGCGGTTTATGCAAAAACGGTTGTGGATGCGTCAACGGCTCACTAGAACTTGACGGTTGGTGCCTGGCGGGCGGCCTCGGCGGCCTCGAAGCCCTGGCGCTCCTTAAACTGGAAGATGCCGGCAAAGATAACAGCCGGGAACGTCTGGATGGCGTTGTTGTAGCTGAGCACGCAATCGTTGTAGCTCTGGCGTGCGTAGCTCACCTTGTTCTCGGTATCCTCGAGCGATGCCTGGAGCTGCGTAAAGTTGGTGTTCGCCTTAAGGTCGGGGTAGGCCTCGGCGACGGCAAAGAGCTGGCGCAGCGCACCGGTCAGCACGTTGTCGGCTTCCATCTTGGCCTCGGGCGTAGTGGCCTTGACGGCGGTGTTACGCGCGCTGATCACGGCGGAGAGCGTCTCCTGCTCGTGCTTGGCGTAGCCCTTGACGGTCTCGACCAGGTTGGGGATCAGGTCGTTGCGGCGCTGCAGCTGCGTATCGATGTTCTGCCAGGCGTTATCGATGCGGTTACGCTTGGTGACCATGTTGTTGTAGATGCCGGCGATGGCGCAGACAATCACAATGACAACAACGATGCCGATGATGACGGTAATCATGATGTCTCCGTTTCGAATGGCCGCGGCGGCATGCGCCAGCTGCCGTTGGTATAACGCTACTAGTATACCCGCAACGTTTTGCCGTGCCGAACTTTCCGGTAAGCGTTATGTTTTCGGTGGGGTTGGCACTGGGGCAAAGCGCGCGAGGTACAGGTGTAAGATATGCGACAGATTGACGAGTATTGTCTTTGCCCTGAGGATGGCGATACGGATGGACCTTCGCATTAAGAAAACCTATCGTGCCCTGTTCGATGCTTTCACCGAGCTTCTCGAGGAGCATCGTTTTGAGGACCTGACGGTTGCCATGCTGTGCGACCGCGCCATGATTCGCCGCACGACGTTCTACAAGCACTTTCGCGACAAGAACGATTACTTTGCCTTTTATATCGATGAGCTCATGTCCGGCTTGCCGCAAAAACAGCCCGATGAGGCCGGCACAGTGTCTGCCGAGGACGTGCGCGCGCTCCGGCACGCGATTTTGGACGATGCCATGGACCTGATTCTGGCCCATGAGCAGCTCATGGACAACATTTTGGCGAGCAGCATGTCGGGAATGCTGACCAACGTTATTTGCGACCGTATTGCCCGCTCCATCCGCGAGCGTGTGATGAACGTGCTTGCCGAGGATGCCCTGGCCCCCGTGTCACTCGAGACGACGTCTGAGTTTGTCGCCGGCGGTATTATTCGACTTTTCACGATATGGTGGGAATCGGGCCACGATCTTGAGCGTCGACCCGAGATGGCCGACGTGGTCGATGCGCTGTTTGAGCGGACCATGACACCGGTGCATCACTAAAAGTGGCGGAGAGAGGGGGATTCGAACCCCCGGAACGCTCTCGCGCTCAACGGTTTTCAAGACCGCCGCATTCAACCGCTCTGCCATCTCTCCGTGAGTCGTAATGATAGCATCGTTTTGAATTTGCAACAGGGAAGGCGAACGATGACGATCACCGAAATCGACGAGAAGTTCATGCGCGAGGCGTTGGCGGAGGCGCGAGCCGCCGCGGCGGTGGGCGAGGTGCCCATCGGAGCCGTAGTGGTGCGCGACGGCGAGATCGTCGCGAGGGCGCATAATCGTCGCGAGCTCGACCAGGACCCTTCGGCGCATGCAGAGTTCGCGGCCCTGTGCGTCGCTGCCCAGGCGCTTGGCCGCTGGCGCCTTTCCGACTGTACGGTCTACGTGACGCTCGAACCCTGCTGCATGTGCGCGGGGCTTATGGTCAACGCGCGCGTGGGACGCTGCGTGTATGGCGCGAGCGACGCCAAGGCGGGCGCGTTGGGATCCCTATACGATTTGAATGCCGACTCGCGCCTGAATCATCGGTTTAATGTGACCGCCGGTGTGCTGGCAGACGAGTGTCGTGAGGTGTTGAGCAGCTATTTTAGTGGGCTGCGTGGCACCGATGGTGCTGACTGCGGTTGTGGGGCCGATCTTGGGGCACATGCCGCTCATGCCGAGGCGCTCGCGTGTGCCGAAGATATCGCCGTTGAGGCGGTCGATTTTGGTACCGCGTGCCGCCGGCCCCGCCGTGTGCTGTTGGCGATTGATTCCTTTAAGGGCAGCGTGTCGAGTGCACAGGCGGAGGCGGCGGTTGCCGAAGGCGTGCGCCGTGTGTGGTCCGATGCCCAGGTGGCCACGTTGCCGCTGGCAGATGGTGGCGAGGGAACGCTCGACGCCGTTGCCGCCTGCGGTGGCGAGCTTGTGACCTGCGAGGTGGCAGGCCCCTTGGGCGAGCGTGTGCCTGCCCGGATGCTGGTTGATGTCGAGCGCGAGTCCGCGGTCATCGAGATGGCCGAGGCGGCCGGCATCGGGTACTCGCCTTGCACGGAGTCGTCGGCGCTGGCCGCTACAACCTATGGCGTGGGCGAGCTCATGCTTCGCGCGGTTCGCACGGGCGCAAAGACTATCTATATTGGCTTGGGCGGCAGCGCCACCAACGACGGTGGCGCCGGCATGCTGCAGGCGCTGGGCGCGCGTGTGGTCGATGATCGGAACTGCGTTGTCGCCCCCGGTCTTGCGGGTCTCGAGCAGGTGGCGAGCGTTGATTTGGCGCCAGCGCTGCAGGCTTTGGATGGCGCTCGTATCGTTGTGCTTTCGGATGTAGAGAATCCACTCGTGGGACGCCGAGGCGCTCTGGCGGTGTTCGGTGGGCAGAAAGGCCTGCCGGCGGATGATGCCGAGGCGCTGAACAGGTGCGACAGCTGGATGGTCGGCTACGGTCGCTTGCTCGACGCTGCGATTGCCGGAGCTCGAGCCCAGGGATTGTTGCGCACACCTGAGAGCGCACGGACATTTGGCTCGGTGCTCGGCGTGCCCGGCGCCGGTGCCGCCGGTGGTCTGGGAGCAGCGCTGTTGGCACTCGGTGCCGAGTTGCGCTCGGGCGTGGAGACGGTGCTCGACCTCGTGGGGTTTGACGAGCGCGTGCGCGATGTCGACCTCGTCATAACGGGCGAGGGCAATATGGATGAGCAGTCCGCCGCCGGCAAGGCGCCGGTGGGTGTGGCTTGTCGTGCGAAGCGATATGGCAAGCCGGTAGCCGCTGTCGTGGGCGGTCGCGCTGACAACCTGGATGCGGTGTATGGTCAGGGCGTCGACTTGGTGCTTCCGATCTGTCGCAAGCCCATGGACCTGGAGCGGGCACTCGATCCGCAAGAAGCCGCAACCAACCTCATCTGCGCCGGCGAAGCAGCCGCTCGATCCTACGACCTCGCCCGCCTCTAAGGCCTATCTCCCTATAAGTTGCGGTGGAATACGGAGTGTTTTTGCCTTTAAGGGGCCAATTCAGTCCGTATTCCACCGCAACTTCGAGAATGGCCATTCGAGGTTGGCTGCCTTGGGTCTTGGGTCGGACCGTTTGCCACGAAATGCGGCCATCTACTACGTTAAACCGGCCACCTTCGACCATCCTGGAATTTGCAAAAACAAAATCGCAGGTAGAAAGCTTGCCGATTTTCGAAAAAGTCGGCTATGGTCGACCCCTGTGACCTAAACGTAGTAGATAGGCCCTTTTCGTGGCGCAGCGTCAGACCGGTCTTTTTGGTAGTGTCGAGAAAGTTGGTGTAGCGTCCGATCCGAAGCGAGTCGGCCCGGCGTCCTGGAACCTGGAACACGGTTGATATCCTATGCCGCCTCGACCCTGTCCGCAAGCTCGAGGCCCGATTCGATCATCTTCCTGGCCTCCGCCTCAAGCCGCGCCCAGTCGACGGGGCCGTCGATCCCGCGCGTGCGGCCCTCGTCGTAGAGCTCGTTCATCCTCTCCTCCGAGAAGTACCTGGACTCCTGCCATATTTCGTCCTGCTCGCACATGACCGCGCCCGCGAGCCGCACCAGCGAGCCCGTTGACGGGAACACCTGCACGACGCGCGACCTGCGCTTTATCTCTCGGTTGGTCCTCTCCTGCACGTTGTTGGTGCGCAGGCGCTTCCAGTGGGTCGGCGGGAAGTCGAGGTAGGCCAGCGCGTCGGGCTCGGCCTCCTCCAGCACAGCCGCCGCCCTCGGGCAGCACCCCGCCAGCATGTCGCACGCCGCGTGGTACATGGCCGTCACGGTGGCGGCGTCGCGCCCGCGGAACACCTGCGAGACGATCCTGCCCACGCGGCGCCTGAGCTGCCAGGAGCTCGCCTCGCGCATGCAGTCGCGCATGAGGTGGACGGCGCAGCGCTGCCACGCGGCGCCCTGGAAGACCTCGCCGAGCGCGCGGACGAGGCCCGGGTGGGCGTCCGAGACGATGAGCCGCACGCCCGCCGCCCCGCGCGAGCGGATGGTCCGCAGGAAGGCGAGCCACGAGTCGTATGACTCGGTGTCCACCACGTCGACGCCCAGGACGCGCCTCCAGCCGCCCGCGTCGCAGCCGATGGCGGTGACCACGGCGGTGGAGGCAACGCGCCCCTCGCGGCGGCACTTGACGTAGGTCGCGTCGAGCCAGACGTAGGGCACCGGCGAGCCGTCGAGCGGCCTTGCGCAGAGCTCCTCGATGTCGGCGTCCAGGCTCGACGCGATGGCGCTCACCTGGTCCTTGGAGAGCCTGGAGACGCCCATCTTCTCGGCCACCCTCTGCACCTTGCGGGTGCTCGTGCCGGTGGCGTACATCTCGGCGACGGCGGCAACGAGGGCGCGGTCCGCGCGCTGGTAGCGCTCGATCACGTCGTCCGGGAAGAAGCTGCCGGTGCGGAGCTTCGGGATGCGCAGCGTCAGCGTGCCGACGCAGGTGGCGAGCGACCTCTCGCGGTAGCCGTTTCGGCTGTTCGACCCGCCCCCGCACAGCTGGTCGGCCTCGGCGTCCATCACGGCGTTCACGACCTGCTCGGCGAGGCGCCTGAGCAGCTCCTGCATGTCGATGGCGCCGTCGTCGAAACGGGGCATGGCGAGCATGTCCGGCGTCGGGTCTGATAAGATTTCCATAGCGGTCTTCGTCCTTTCCTAGAACCTGTTGTTGTGGTGATTTCAGATTCTAGGACGAAGGCCGTTCTTCGTTAAAGGGACGTTAGGGTGCCACTCTTACACCAACATTTTCGACGCGATCGTCTTTTTGGGACTAGGAAAACACCCGTAAAGGCATGTGAATCTGAACAATTTAATCCTGCGCCCTGCGGCGCTCGATGGTGTTGTCTGGGGATCGGAGACTATGCACTTCAGGTGTTGGCGCCGCCATTTGTGTGCCATTAGTAGATTGCTCTTCGTTCAGTTGTTCGCCGATTAATCCTGCCAATTTATTACCATTTCGGGCGAAGACGTGGATTATCTCCATGATGGACCTCTTTGGGCATAATGTTGTCTTTAATCTGTCCTAATCAATAGATCGCTCTTGGGAAGAGAGGGCGACACCAGAGGGGGAGAAGGGAATTGGAGAGGAAAGTTTTCGGCGGGGGGGCAGAGAGTCGCTGCTCTCTGCCTTGCGCTGGTTCTCGGCTTCGGATGTTTATCCGTTGGCGCGACGGCCGGTGTCGCATATGCGGCCACGGAATCGCGGACTGCGTATACTGCGGAGGAGTTTGAGATCACCCAGGACGGCGTGACCTATTCGTGCGAGACCACGGATAAGGGCACGGCGGAAATCACAGGTATTGTTGCCGACGACAGTGTGACCGCGGTGAGTGTGCCCAGCTCCATCGAGCATGGTGGCCAGACCTACAAAGTCACCAAACTTTATTTCTCGTCTGGTATCGTGGCCAAGAACGTTGAGCAGCTGACGCTTCCCGACACGCTCGAAAAAATGTACGGAGGGAATTTCCGGAGGTTCGCAAAGGTCAAGGAGCTCCATATCCCTGGCTCCATCAAGAACTTCGCTTGCTCGCTGCAAAACGCTGGCTCGCTCGAAAAGCTCTATTTCGATGAGGGCGTCGAGGAGATTAGCGCCAACATGATGGTCTATGGCTGCAGCAACCTTTCGGAGATCGATCTCCCCTCAACCCTCAAAATGATTTCGGGCTCGGGCGCCTTCGAGGGGGCTACGGCCCTCACAGGCATCGAGTTTCCAAAAGATGTCGCCTTCTCCGACACCATAACGGGCGTGTTCGAAGACTGCACGTCTCTGACAAGCGTGTCGTTGCCCGCTTCGGTTACCAAGATCCCCTCGCACATGTTTGACGGATGCACCTCTCTCACGTCCGTCACCGCGCTGAGCGAAATCGAGTCCATCGGGGATGGGGCGTTTCGGACTTGCTCGAGATTGACTGGGATCGATTTCCCAGGCACATTGAAGAGCATCGGATCCTCTGCTTTCCAGGGGTGCGCCAGCCTGGTGAGCGTGCCCAATCTAAGCAAGGTGACAAAGATGGGCTGGGGGGCTTTTTACGAGTGCAAAAATCTGCAGGCGTCCGTGGATCTGTCCTCGCTTCAGAACATTCCGGACAATGCGTTCTGCTACACACCGGTTAAGATCGTGGGGCTTTACGACAGCCTGAAGAGTATCGGTGAGTGGGCCTTTATCCAGAGCAACGTCGCCGTCCAGCTTCCCAGGACACTTGAGACAATTGGCAACTACGCCTTCTATTACGGCACGTTGCCGGAGCAGCTTTCCATTCCGGATTCCGTGACTTCCGTTGGCACGGCGGCCTTCTCGGGCGTAGGTGGCGTGAAGGATGTGACGATCGGGCGCGGCCTCACCGAAATACCCTCGGGTATGTTTGAAGGCAGCACGGTTAAAAAGATCACAATCGAAAACAGCATGGACGACATCAAAGGCTCGGAGAACCTCCCGTTCTTTGGCGTCGATATCGTCTACACGCGCGAGTCCATCGATGACGGCGTCGGCGGTACCGTGAGCGATGACAGCACCAAGACCCTTCAGGATCTGGTCGACGAGGCCCCCTATGACAAGGAAACCGTCATCACCCTGAAAAAGCACGTGAAGCTTGGCTCCACGCTCACGATTCCTGCCGGGAAGATGATTAAGATCACGTCGGATGAGCCCTATACCATCTTGGCAAAGAAAAGCGGCTTCTCCGTACTGGTCAATGTTGCCGAGGGGGCATCCCTCGAGCTGTCGGGGAAAGTGTCCCTGAGTGGTCGCTACAACAAGGGCGCCATTATTTCTAGCAGGGGAGCGGTTGTGCTCTCTGACGAGGCCGTTGTGTGCGACGGCGCTGCGAACACCGTCAATACGGGTGTCATCGACGTGTCGGGAGACAAGGCTTCGCTTACCATGACGGGCGGCGTTATCGAGCAGTGCGAACTTAAGGACGCGTATTGCGGCGCTGTCCACGCGAAAGACGGCGCTCATGTTGTCATGAAGGGCGGCGTTATCCGTAAGAATCATGTGTCTTTCTCCGCAGACGGCGATGGTAATTACCTTTCGTCTACCGGCATCATGCTGATGGGCGATGCCCACCTTGAGATGAGTAACGGCAGTATCGAGGATAACGCCGGCTATCAGGGCGGCGCGGTGGTCATGTACAGCGAGGCTCGTAACCAGAGAGCCTCCTTTGAGATGACCGGTGGTCAGCTTGTGCGCAACAGAGGCTATAAGCTTGGGAATCGAACTCCCTCCGGCGCAGTGCACGTCGAAGGGAATGCCGAGTTTACCCTCAAGGGCGGCAAGATCGAGGACAATATTGCGTATTCTGATGGCAAAGGCGGCGGAGTGTGCGTGGTCGATCGCGGCCTGCAGCAGGGTGGTAGGGACCATACCGCTTTCACTATGAAAGGTGGCTCCGTATCGGGTAACTCCGCTTCCGCCGGCGGAGGCATCTATACCTATTCAGATGACGTCAAGCTCAGTGCGGGCGAGATCAAGGACAATACTGCTCGGAATATGGGTGGCGGCGTATATAGCGAAGGCAACGAGTATCTCGTCTATAGCACGCTCCATATCGAAAACGCTCTCGTTGTTGATAACCATGCGAAAAAGCAGGGCGGCGGCATGTGGTTCTGCCCGACCGGAGATGCCAAGGTCTACGTCCAGAACGGTGGCCTGATCGCCAGGAACTCGGCCGATGAGGCGGGAGACGACCTCGTCTTCACCGGCTTCAAAGACGCCAAATACAAACTGACCTTGGCCAACCGCGCTCCGGGCGGCGGAAAGGTCAGCTGGTACAGAGACGGTGGGCTGTTTAACCCCGAAGGCACTTATGCGGAAACAAACACCGAAATCCCGCGATTCTCTCCCGACGGTGGCAACGGCGAGCCCCTGTCCTTTACCGACGCCACGCCGAACGTCGCGCTTAAATCTGTGATGAGCGAGGATGTGTATAACCTCGGCCGCGGTCAGACGTCGCTGACGATCTCTGGCAATACGGCCGAGCGGGGAGGCGGCATCGGCGCCAACGGCGGTGTCATCATCGGCAAGTCCGAGAACATCGACATTCCCATCAAAAAGGTCTGGGAGAACCCCAGGATTCCCCATCCTAATAAGGTCAAAGTAAATCTCAAGAACGGCGATACCGTCATCGATTCGATCACCCTGAGCGAGTCCAACGACTGGAAGGGCGTCTTCTCCAACCTGCCCGCGGGCGCGCACTACACCGTGTCCGAGGACCCCGTCGAGGGCTATGACTCCGCGGTCACCGGCGACGCCGAGCGCGGCTTCACCGTGACCAACACCTCCACGGCCAAGGTCTCGGTGCCCGTCGAGAAGAAGTGGGTCGGCCCGGCGGCCGAGAAGGCCACCGTGCGCCTGCTCGCCGACGGGAAGGACACCGGCGAGTCGGCCGAGCTGTCGAAGTCCAATAGCTGGAAGCACTCCTTCGAGGGCCTGCCCAAGTACTCCAAGTCCGGCTCCGTGATCGACTACGCCGTGGCCGAGGTGCCCGTCGAGGGCTACAGCTCGAAGGTCACCGGCGACGCCGAGCGCGGCTTCACCGTGACCAACACTGTGAAGACGGGCGAGCTCGACGTCTCCAAGACCGTCGTGGCGCGCGAGGGCCTGGCGGTCGACGCGGACAAGATATTTAAGTTTGTGGTTGAGGCCACCGATGCCGCAGGCCGCAACAAAGTGTCCGGCACCTACGGTGACGCGACGTTCGAGGACGGCAAGGCGACCCTCAAGCTCAAAGATGGCCAGACGGCGAGGATCACGGGGCTGCCCGCGGGAACCGCCTACACGGTGACCGAACGTGCCGCCGATGGCTACAAAGCCGCGGTGAACGGAGCCGAGGGATCCAGGGCCGATGGCTCCATCTCGGCCGATCAGGTCGCCTCCGCCGCCTTCACCAACACCTTCGACCCCGCCCCCGCCACGGCGTCCGTCCCCGAGCTCACCAAGGTGCTCGCGGGCGGCCGCAAGCCCGGCCTCCAGGAGGGGGAATTCACCTTCGAGCTCTCCCTCACCGATGGCGCGGGCAATGTCCTCGAGGGCTACCCAATCGAGGCGAAGAATGACAAGGACGGCAAGGTTTCCTTTGGCGAGCTCAGCTTCACCAATCTGGGTACCTACCACGCGACCGTGACCGAGAAAGCAAACGGCGATGTCCTGATTGAGGACGATGCGCATGCCTACACCTTCGACATCACAGTGACTCAGACTGGTGCCGGTCTTAAGGCCGAGATCTCCAACGAGCGGGGCAAGAAGACTTTCACCAACACCTTCACGCCGCACGACAACACCAAGACCGTCACCAAGGCGGACGCCTCGGGTGCCAAGGTCAATGTGGATGGCAGGCTGGTGGGCGTGGGCGATACCCTCACCTATACCATCGGCTGGGCCAATAACAGCGTCGACGACAGGGGCGCCGCGCAGGCGGCTGACGTGACGGTGACCGATGTCCTGCCCAAGGGCGTTAACTATGTTGAGGGTTCTGCCGACGGTGCCGCCTACGACGCCGCGACGCGCACCCTTACCTGGTCGCTCGGCGAGCAGGCTGCGGGCGCCACGGGCACGCTCAGCTTTGACGTGAAGGTCTCCGCCGAAGCCGCCGTGGTCGACGACATCTCCAACACCGCCACGGTTAAGGTGGGGGAGAACGAATCCCAGACCAACACGACCCACAACAGCGTGTCCCGCGAGGGCAGCCTCACCGTCAAGAAGACGGTCGTCGGCGGCGACAGCCAGCGAGAGTTCGGCTTTACGGTCGCGCTGACCGACGGGGACGGCGAGCCCGTCTCCGGCACCTTCGGCAAGGGCGAGCACGCCGTGACGTTCGCGGACGGCAAGGCGAACTTCACGCTTAAGGATGGCGGGGAGAAGATCATCTCCGGCCTACCCGTGGGCGCGCACTATACCGTGACCGAGGATGCCGCCGAGGGCTACGCGACCACGGTCAACCGGGCTGACGGCTCCAAGGCCGAAGGCGCCGTGACCGAGGACGGCGCGACCGTCGCGTTCACCAACACGTACGGAACGGCCACCGGGGGCAGGGACGTCTCCACCGCGGGACTCTTCACCAAGACGCTCAAGGGTCGCGACTGGGCGGAGGGCGACAGCTTCCAGTTCGCGCTCGCGGGCGAGGGCGACGCGCCCATGCCCGAGGGCTCTGCCGACGGCTCCAAGACCGTCAGTGTGACGGCCGCCGCCGGCACCAAGGCGGGCGATAGGGTCGCCTTTGACTTCGGCTCCATCCGCTACACGCTCAATGACATCAAAGATGCCGGGTTCGCCGAGGTCGGCGGCAAGCGCGTGCGCGCCAAGACCTTCACCTACACGGTGCGCGAGGTCAAGCCCGATGACGGCTCCGCCATCGCCGGTGTGGCCTACGACGACCACGTCGCCACGATGACGGTGACCGTGACCGACGACGGCTCCGGCAACCTTACGGCCACGACGCCCGCGATTGCGCAGGCGAGCGGCGGCGACTTCGTCAACACCTACACGACCAAGCTCGACTACTCGGCCCGCGTGGGCGTGCGCCTGTCCAAGACGCTCTCCGGCCACGCCATGGAGGCGGGGCAGTTCGCCTTCACCGTGACCGCCGATGCCGAGACGGCCGCCAAGCTCGGCCTCAAGACCGGCAAGGACGCCTACGCCGTGGCCGCGGCCGATGACGGTGCGGCCGGCCTGGTCGACCTCATCGGCGGGACCGCGGAGAGCGACGTGAAGTTCACCGACGCCGACGCGGGCAAGGTCTATCGCTTCACCGCCACCGAGACCAAGCTCGGCGGCGAGGGCTACACCAACGACACCGCGCCGCGCACGGTGACCATCGCGCCCGCCTACGACGCCGCGACGGGCAAGCTCACGGTCACGACCACGGTTGCCAGGGACGGTGTCGAGGTCGCCCGCAGCGAGGTCTCCACGGCAGATGACGCCATGGCGGCGCCCGCGCCCGTGACGGTCGCGTTCCAGAACTCCTACGAGGCCACCGGAACGCTCGGCGGCGAGGGCAACGTGGCAATTAATGCCACCAAGACGCTGACGGGCCGCGCCGCGAAGGCGGGCGAGTTCCCGTTCTCCGTCCGCGATGCCCGGGGCAACGTGGTCGCGACCGCGACCAACCGGGCCTCCGGCGACGGCGTGGCCGCGGGACTTGCGTTCTCGCCTATTGCCTATACTACTGACGCGCTCGAGCGGATGGTGGGAGACGGCACCGCCACCAGGGCCGCCGACGGCTCCTGGGTCATTCCCTATACCGTTTCCGAGGACGGTACGGACCGGCTGCCTGCGGGCGTGACGGCGGCCACGTCAAGCTTCGGCATCACGGTCAAGGTGACCGATAACGGCAAGGGCGGGCTGGATGTGGCCGTGACCTACCCCGAGGGCTCCGACGGCACGCTGTCGTTTGTGAACGGCTATAGCGCCGGCGAGGCGACGGTCGACATCGCGGGTACCAAGACGCTGGCGCTCGGCCAGGCCGGACTCGGCCTCACGCAGGCTGACATCGCGGGCAGGTACACCTTTAAGATTGAGCCGCTGGACGGCGCGCCCGCACCGGTCGACGCCTCCGGCAAGACGGTGACCGAGGCGACCAACGATGCCGCCGGCAATGTCGTGCTGGGCCGCGTCACGTTCAAGCAGCCGAGCGATCTCGATGGCGTCGAGATCGACGGCGACGGCCTGCGCACCAAGACGTTCGCCTACCGGGTGAGCGAGTCCGGCTCGGTCGACGGCGTGGCCAACGACGCGACGGCGACCAGGACCTTCACGGTCAGGGTGGTCGAGGACACCGCCGCGGGCACGCTTGTCGCGAAGGTCCTGCCCGCAGAGGGCACGCCCGAGGGCAAGGGCGCGTTCGAGTTCACCAACACCTACGTCGTGAGCCCGACGCCGAGCTCCGTCACCGACCAGATCAAGGTGAGCAAGAAGCTCGAGGGCCGTGGCCTGGCCGCGGGCGAGTTCGAGTTCCAGCTGGTCGAGATTGCCGCCGACGGCAGCGAGAGCGTCGTGGCGACGGGCAAGAACGCCGCCGACGGAACGGTCGAGCTCAGCCCCGTCCCCTACACCGCGCCCGGCACGCACAGCTACGAGCTGCGCGAGGTCGCCGGCACGGCGGGCGGCGTGACGTACGACAAGACGACGTACCGCGTGCGCACGACGGTCACCGATGCCGGTAACGGCACGCTCGCCGTCAAGCACGAGCTGGCGGATGCCGAGGGCAATGCCGTGGGCGACACCTCGGTGACCTTTACCAACGGCTACGAGGCCGCACCCGTCACCCTCAAACTGGGCGCCGCCAAGGTGCTCAAGGGCGCCGAGCTCAAGGCGGGCCAGTTTAGCTTTGAGCTCAAGAGCCGGGACGGCAAGGTCATGTCGACCGCCAAGAATGCCGCCGATGGCAGCGTCACGTTCGATGCGCTGACCTTCAAGCAGGCCGGCACCTACACCTTCACGGTGAGCGAGGTCGACGACGGCCAGGCGCACGTGACCTACGACAAGGCGGTGCACAAGATCGTCGTCACGGTGAGCGACGAGGCGGCAGACGGCACCAAGACGGGCTATCTGTCGGCGAAGGTTTCCTACGAGGGCGACGCCAACCTGCCGCCGGTCTTCACCAACAGCTACGCCGAGGAGCCCGGCACCCCCGGCACCCCCGAGAACCCCGGCACGCCGGGCGGCGGCTCGGGCGGCGGTTCAGATAACGGCTCCGGCAGCGGCGCTAGCGGTGACGGCTCCAAGGGCGGTATGCCCGACACCGGCGACCGCAGCCTGCCGCTTGAGGCGCTCGGCGCCATGGCCGGCATTGGCGCGCTGACCGCAGCGGGCGGCGCGGTCCTGTACCGCAGGCGCCGCTAGCGATATGGACGAGTGGGGCGAATCCATCCGATGGGTTCGCCCCACTTGCCGTGGCGGGCGGGAGCAGGTAAGATATACCGAGCGTCTAGCGCGTTCGATGGGTTCGGATGACGACATGTTCCGAATCTGGTCAGGTCCGGAAGGAAGCAGCCATAAGGAGCCTCTGTCGGGCATCCGAATCCATCGAGTGCGCAGGCGTTTTTTGGTGCCGCGGCTACCCGCGAGTGCCGGCAGGGCGCTTGGTGTCTCGCTGGTCCTCGGCTTCGCCTGCGGGATCGCT
>NZ_QRWD01000015.1:21458-65575 GCF_003459505.1 Collinsella sp. AF20-14LB | reverse complement strand
ACATTTGTCGAGCAGGCTCATGTCCTGCCCCTCGTCGCGCATGACCTGCTCGAGCGCCGCGCGAGCGTCCGAGAAATCGCCTTGGCGCTCGCTCGTCCTGTAGTCGGTGTTGAGCTTGATGTAGACCGTGTGCACCTCCTGCGTATTGCCGAGGGTATCGACCAGCATAAAGTGGACGACGGACTGCAACCGAGTCGGAGGATTGGGCGGTTCGTCATCCTCAGTCTTCGGCATACCGCTACCGACCACGACGGTACCGAGCAGGCGGTCGCTCCAGAAACGTTTCTCATCTTCCGGTAGGGTCGTGATGCCCATCATCGCCGCCGACCACAGCCAAACGGCATCATTGCCCTTGGAGATATCCTCGGCGATTTTAATCGTGTCATCGAAGGAAAACTCCTTGACCACGCGAGCCCCGCGCGGCTTGCGGATGAGATGCACGTTGAGGCCGCACATCTTTGCGGAACCAATGCTACCGCAAGACGGTGCCGCCGATCCATCGTTATCGGAATGACCGCAAGAATAGACGGTATCCGTCCACTTGCCGTCGAGCGGGATGGAACGATAGCACAGGTCATAGTTCTCGGCCAGCTCGCCGGTAAGCCAGATCTTGACCTCAGCGATAGGGGAGCCACAGATCTCCGCGCCATCCCGACCAGTCACCCAGACCGAGGAATCCCAAGCCCTAGCCGCGTAGCAGATCGAACCCGCGAATTGCGACCCCTCGACATGCAAGGCAAGGTTGTAGATGGAATGCCCACCGTGCGGATATCCGATATGGCGGTGTGCGGCGGCCTCGGTCTGCTTGCCCCAAGTAGATACCCAGCAGCCTGCCATGATGACCGCATCATCGTCATCGGGGATATCGACCACATCGCGGGTCACATACCAGCGATACATCGGCTGCGGCGGCAGCTCCTTGCGGTTTGTGACATTATGCGCCCATCCGTTAGGAGACAGCGTGGGTGTCTCATTTGAATCGGGCATGAACCCGACACAGGTGACGCTATCGCCGATCTTGGCGGTCTTCTTACTGTTTTTCACGTAGCCGCCGCAGCGTGCCTCGATAAGTTTGAACTGGGCGTTCTTCTGACCACCCCAAACGCCTGGGCAAGCATAGCTCGACACGCGGACGGCAGCGCCGTTCGCAGAAGCGCCGAGGGTGTCGAGGCGCTGGCCATCAGCATCCGAGGTGAGGAAATAGCACGTATGGTCGGTTTCGTTCGTGGCAGACGGTTCATGATCAATCCACCAGGAATTTTCTCTACCTGCTGCCTTTCGAATGTCCCAAATGACGGCACTGCCCGTCTCCATAGTACCGTTTTTCCAAGAGCTATTGGCGTTAACATGACCGTTATTGTTGAGCGTCTGGACCAATTTGGGACCGATGAGGCTCCCGAGGGCGAACGTGAAGGCGCCCACCCCGTCATCGAGATAAGGCTTGAAGGCCCACATCTGGTTGGCGCCATCGTAGTCCTTCCAGAAACACAGTCCTCGACCGTTGCCCCATTGGGTAATAGGCTTACCGCTGACATAGCCGCCCTGCCCGACATCCACCATGGCGTTGGGGAACGCCAAAGGCGAGAGCTTGAAGACACCGCCGTAAAGCGTCACGTCGTTCCTGATATTGATTTTCTCGGTATCGATATCGATGTCACCCGTGACCTCGCGGAGGTCTTTTTCGTGGTCCGGCGTGCCATCCCTGTTGTTCCTCATCACGTTTTTGACGTCGACCTCGGCTCGAAACGTGTTCACGGCCTCGTTGGCGCAGCGGCGCATGAACAATTCCGGTTTTTCATACGAATAGTCATCGTACCCGACGATATACCAATGCCCGTTATTCTGGCTGACTCCCGCGCCCGCGTCCGTATCGAGCATGTCTCCGCGAAAAGTCGAAAGCCGGTTGTTGTTCAGGAAAAGCTGGCCGTCATTATCATCGGCATGAATGTTCTTCCACAGGCGGTTCGCAGTTTGGCGGTTTATGTCCGCGCAGGCCATATAGGGATGCGCTTTGATATGGTCGTACAGCTCGTTCGAGTAGTCGCACTCGACGAGCAGGCACAGGGAGTAGCCGAGCGCTTGGAGATAAGGGCTATCCCAGCCTTGATAGGTAAACCTATCGGCGGAAACCCAAGTTATCCATCCGTGTGCGAAGCCGCGGCCGTAGTTATTCGCACCCTGTGTTCGGTCTGGATGCGTAACGCAATGTGTGTAGCCGTTGGAAGTGAAGCAGCCGCCGAAATAATACGAATTCGGCTGCGGGCTGATGTGCTCACCGCGAAACCACAGTTCCTTTGCCATGGCAGACCGTGCAGGCACCGCGCCGAGGCCAGCAACGACCGCCAGCGCCGCGAACAACCCGCGGCGCGAGAAGGAAATGTCTTTATACGGGTCTTTTGCGAGATTCTTACCGTTGCCCTTACTCATCGATATCCCCCAAGTCATTAGAAGCGGCAGTGTAATTCGAAATGCCCAACACCGCGACCGCCGCGATAATCAGTTCGAGAAACGCCTGCGTGTCCAAGCCGCGGTTGATGTTGATGACGGCACCGGCGACCTGAAGGCAGGCGATCGCGATGCGCGCCGCCTTGTTATTCCTCACTGCCGGCACGAGCAAAAGAAACCCCGTGAGCGGAAGCCATAGGGTATTGATGTTCGAAACGGAAATCATTCCCGAGATTCGTCCTTCGCCTAGACGGCCGTCCGTGGCGAAATCGATGCCATGGGTGACATTTATAAAGAGGTACTCGGCACCCAACCCGATCGTCGGTAGAAGTCCGAAAAGACTGGCCAGAAGCCCTCCCTTGAGGGCATCAGGGCTTGAGATATACCTTTTGAGATTGAATTTCATATCATCCTCCGCTAGCTCTGGCGATTATTCCCGAGGATACTCATTGCTCAACCGCCCCGCTCAGACTTGCCGCTGCGGCAACACCCGTGCCTTCCGCAACCTGCCGAAACTGCTAGAATGTGCTCGAAATAAGATTCACTTGGAGGAACTCGTTGGCTTACATCCTCATGGCGGTAATCGTCCTTTTAGCAATCGCCTATATCGTCTACCTAATCCTCGACCTCATGTCGCGCAGAAAGTTTGCCGAGCAGTACAGCACATGGAAGCCAGACCTTGACAGCTACTACAAGCAGGAGCTTGAGAGGGAGCAGCAGGCCAAAGACGCGAAAATCTGTGAGATTCTAGAAGACCTGCTCCGAAAGCAGGGGATGATATAGGGGGCGGATCTCTGCAAATCCGCCTACCGGCAGCCTGACTCCCTCACTAGCCCGACTTCCTCCGATAGCCCCGCCTCTACGCTTTTGGCTTCAAGTAATCCGTCTATTCCAATCTCATCTCGCTCGGTAACTTGATCTGGTCCCACCTCGGGGAAGGCCGCGCAGACCGCATCCTCATCCAATCCGAAAAACTCGGTCCCGCGTGCGAACCGCCCCGTATGGTGCCAGGACTTATATTCGAGATACCTATCGGCGAGCTGCGCCCTGGTCATCGACTCGATCTTAGAATCGTAGGCAAGGTCGAAATCGTCGCAGTAGTCCTTGATGGCCGAAATGATGGCGCCGCGCGTCCACTTCGACATCGGCATCTCGCCCGACTCATATGCCGCCCGGGCGCGGACGCTCATGGAGGTTCCCACGTACCCGGCCTGTCCGTAGCTCACAGCACCCATGGCTACCACTCCGTATCGTCGTACGAGTTCTGCCAGCTATCGTCGTACGAGTTGGAATATTCGTCCTCGAGACGTTGGTTGTACAGTGCCGCCTCGTCCTTCTTATAGCAGATGAACTCATCGATCTGCGAGGACTCGTTGTTCCACTCGTCCTGCTCCCTGAGCTTTGGGTCGGGTTTCATGCATTCCATATAGCCGAGCGCCGACACGCCCGAGTACGGGCCGCCGCGACCGCTGAACAAATCAACGACGTCCTGCACTTCCTTATCGGAAAGGGAGCATTCCGTCCCCTCATACGGGTCATAGCCCACCACAACGAAATCGCCGTACAGCACATCGGCCGGGTCGCCCGCCACTACGGTCTGGCCGGTGAAAGGGGACTTACGATCCTCGTCCGCCATCTCCTGGGTGGCCCAGATTGCACGGTTGGCAGGACAAGCCGCCCGCCCTTCAGCATTGACATAGACGCAGACCGCATCTCCCAAAGACTTGTCGGGCAGCTCTTGGGATACATTGACGGCCCGCTCGCCGACAATTCCCTTGAGTGCGGCGCCACAGCTCCCATTCTCATCGACCGGCAGCTCGACTTCGCGGCATTCGGCATTAACGGGAACCAGCACGGCGCGAATCGTATCCATCATCGTTCACCGCCCGCAAGAGCGTCGGCGCCGATAGTCCCGATACCCTCATTGACCATCTCCGCCTCATCGCCCTTCGCTTCAGCGAGGTTATCGAGGCACAAATCCCCATCTGGCGCCCCCTGCGAAGCAATCATCTTCTCAGCGGACTCGATGATGGCGTCGATGTCATAGATCTCATGGTCGTCATTGTAGTAGAAGAGCTCCCCGACGCTGAGCTCGGGGTTGTCCACGACAATCTGCGCGAAACGGTTCATATCGGCAATTGAATCGTCCGAACCGAAATCATGCCAGGAATATTCACGGAAGCGCCCGTGAAGTTCATAATCGCACATGACGAGCTCGCCAGCATCGACCCCCTCCATTTCCGCTATGTCCTTGAGGGTGCCTTCGAGCTCGGCGGCATCCATCGGCAGTGTCAGCGGCAGGGAGATATTGAGTCCCAGATCGGCAGCTTCGCGATCCTCAGCATAGACGACGATACGGTCGGCCGCGAAATCGCGGTCGCCCTCGAAAGCCGCCTGCTCGAGTTCATCCAAATCGAATTTCATCAAGTCGACCTCATTGGAGTTGCGGTCGAAATAACCGCTATGCCCGAGACACACGTCCCCGCCAGCCGCCATCCTGGCACCCAGCGCCTCGGCAGGCACATTGCCGAGCAACTCGCCGATGTTCAAGAGGCTGGCCTTCGAGGCAGGGGAGAGACGATTGTCGTTCACGCACGACTCGAGCTCTTCGCTGGCTTGGTCGAGGAGCGTGAGGCCGTATGCCCGCCACAGGTCGCTGGGCAGCGAAGCCTCGCTATCGACAGCGACCGAATAGCCGCAAAACGGCATCTCATCGGCCTGCATGATGACGTTGCCGACCATGAGCGGGTCGACCGGGACATCGAAGTTATCGCAGTAGTCGCAGACGGCATCGTAATCAATGTCGGGATTGCGCTTAACGCACTCCGCCATGGCGTTGAGTGCTCGCAGGTCCACGAGCTCGTCCTCAGCGAAGTGCAACTTGTCGAACTTGCCGGAAGTCCGAATATCCTCGATGGCATAGTCGTGCCTGCCGAAATAGGTCACCTTGTCGATGACCTTTTGCAGATCATCAGGCGCCATCGGCAGGGTAATGCTGTCATGCGGGGCGTAAGCGTAATAGGCCGCATCGCTTGCTGCGACGTCAACCCTGATGTTTCCGATTTTGCTCATCGTCCGCTCTCCTTATGCTCGAACTGCCCATCGCGGTCAGCCGTCCCCTCGGCCAAATCCGCTTCGGCCTGCTTCTCGTCGCAAAGTTCATCCAGCCCGCGCTCGCTGCCGCCCTTGATCGGCTCCAGGCGAAGCGTAGACCCGTCGATTATGATTGGAGTGGCATCCACGCGACCGCCCTCGGGCATCTTCGCCTGACCGCTCGCGATGGCGATGCCCTGGGCGCAGGCGTTCTCGATGCACATGTGTCCGAACTCGTGGGCAGACTCGTCGACGTCGATGCGAATGCTGGCCCTAGGGATATCGAAGCCGGCGCTGCGCAGGGCGCAGCGGATAGCTGCCTTCTCGCACACGCGAGCGGTGTTGTAGCCGACGGCTCCGTGTCCGTGAAGTCCGGTAAAACTGATGCTGGGCATACTCGGACTGCCGCCGATACTGACGGAGACCTTTCCCTTGCCCTCGATATAGAGGCTGCAAGACCCACCGTTCATATCGTCCTCCTTATTTTTCGTTTTCGATTCCTACGCGCTCGACCTCATTTCCGTCAGAAATAAGGGCAGCTTCCTCGCTTTTCGCCGAACAGATATCATTGAGACCCTGTTCCCCTCGTTTGTCCTCGATATATCCCATCTCCAGCCCCGCGTTGAATGCGATCCCCGCGGCGAGATCGTCCCGTTCGATGCGCTGTTCTGCTTCCGCAAGACTAACGGCTACCTTCTCGAGGGCGGCAGGTTTGAGCGTCTCTTTCATATGCTCGGAGCCGAGTTCGTTGACCGTATCCGCTACATCCTGAACGGAGACGAAACCGATGGGGAACTTGATATCGGGATTGACTCCGGCAAGCGCATATTCATCCGCATCACGACAGCTCGATTGCAGTTCAGACATGCCGAGATCAGAAAGCTCAATAAAGGCTCGAGACTTGAACTCCTGATCGAAATATTCAATATCAGCTCGAGCTTGAGATGCCGCACCAAGAGCGATAGCAGAACCGAGAATGAACTCAGAAGAAATCTTGCCGCCGCCGTGGTCCTCGGCAGTCAATTGAGAATCGAGGACAGCAGCATAGTTCTCGATTATTTCGCAGCATCTGGAATCCGTATAGCAGTCGATGTTTTCGGATGCGAGTGCATATACCGAGCTACGGGTATCGCCTTTACGTTTATCCAGCTCGTTGTGGGCAATTTTGTTGACGAGCCACATATCCAGACCGCCGGACTCATACAGCTCCGAAATACTCGGCTTGACCTCAGGCATAGCTACTCCATCTCTCTAGGCTTCTGATGTATCCCAGCGTACTTTTGACGTCCCGCGCACGCCGCAAAGGGGACGAAAGTAGCCTTTGCGCCAAAAGAAAAGGGGAGAGACGGAATTCCGTCTTTCCCCGCATCCAATGGCTATCGGCGATTAGCGCTGGACGTTCTGGGCGCTGCGATCCTGAGAGCCGCCATCGCGCTCACTGGCCTCGGCGGTCTTCTGCTCGCAAAGCTCATCGAGACCGGTCTCCTGCTCCTGGGATCGGTCGTGGCTCTGGTGCTGCTCGCGGTACTCCGCACGGGCGGTCTCGACGGCATCGGAGAGCTTCTGCGGCTCGACGGACTCATCGTGGCGCTGGCCGTCCTGGTCGTACTTGAAGAGGCTCACATTGCGATCGGCATTGACGAAGACGCCCGTGCCCTTGCCGGCCTCGATATCGGTCTTGTTCCACGGCTTCTGGAACGTGGTGAAGCTGAAGCCGGAGAGGTCCTTGCCATCGACCTTTGTGCCGCTAGGAAGGGTGCACTTGACGGCAGGCCAAGACTCGCCCTTGCCGTTGGAGATGGTATACGGCTCACCGTTGGCCTTCTCAGCAGTCACCCACTTCGGCGGGAAGTCAATGCGGACCTTGCCCTTGTTCATGTTGTTCTGCTCGCTCATGGTTCCTCCATCACGCGAATTGATAACTTAATGACTAGCATGAAGCCCTGTCCGGCCGAGTCGCCCCAGGGGACAGAAGTAGCATCTACCTCGGGATGCCCTCCGTATCGCGCGAGCCGCAGCTTTCTTGGCAAGCACCCTCATCGCCATACGCTTCAGCAAGGTCGTCGAGACTCGTCTCTTCGCAACGAGAGTCATGACGCGCATCCCGCACGCACTTGACCTCGGCTTTGATTTGCCCCCAAGCCACATCGTTGATGTCGTCATATCCACCCGAGTTCCATAGGTTCTCGTTGGCGTTATCGCGCACTTCGCGGGCTTCATCGAGCGACAGGTTCGGATAGTATTCCTTGATGTCATTGGCGGATATGGCGAGAAACACGTTGTCGATATCCATGCAGAGGACTTCGAATCGCTCCATCAGGTAATCTGCCGCCTCAGGTGAAGCCGCGCCATTGTGCAGAGCCTCACCTAGTGCGGTTTTCAGATCATCGAACGAATTGATTTCCAGATCCTCAAGCATGGCTATCGTCCTTCCTCATAATTAACGGATGCCGTATCGCTCCGCCCAGTGCCGTTGGCGATGTCCGCTTCATCGCATTTGGACTCACACAGCTCGTCGAGACTGAACCCATCGTCTCCCTGCTCGACCTCAGCCTCAGCGTCGCGTTCCATATCGACGTCGGCTACCGCCTCGGTAGCGTGTTCCGGGGACTTGAAGTAGTCCTTGCCGAGCTTCGGGATGAAGCAGTCTTCCACGAGGTAATCGGTCGCCTTGCTCGCCCGCGATGCGGCCTTCAGTAGCTCGCCGCCCGGATCCTTGAACTCCTGGGACCAACTCTTGAGGTAGGCAGCCGAGTTCGACATGGCATCGACCTCGTTGGCGGCAAGGGGTTTGTCGTCGTCGACGTTACGGAGATCGAGACCGATGGCGTTCGCGGTGAACACACTCGAGAGCTCGGCGATGAGTTCCTCGAAGGCGTACTTCTGCCGATCCTTCTTCAATCCGCACTGCTCGCGGTTGTTTCTGCTCGGATGGCCCGTGGCGTGCCCCATCTCGTGGAGCAGCGTTCGGCAGAACGACTCCACGTTCGTAAACTGGTTGCGCTGCGGGACGTAGATCTTGTCTGCGCCGGGCAGGTAGAACGCCTCGGCGTTCGGCGTCTCGATTACGGGGCAGGGCGATGCCTTGACGATGCCGTCGGCCACGCGATCGGGCTCGATGGGTTTGAAGCCCTCAACGGAGACGAGGTTTTCCGTGTTCTCCATCTGCTCGGCATTGAACACCGTGAACGTGCCGACGCAGCGCGGCTCGGCCTTGTATTCGGGATTTGCGAGGGCGATATCCCATTCCTCTTTGGTCTTGGGCTGCTTGAGGCGGGCGGTCGGGTCCGTCCTGCTTACGAGCATGCGCTTCCAGCGTTCGATGGGGTAGCCGTGCGACCCCTTGATGATATGGCAGCCCTTATCCGATGCCATCTTGAACGTGGCGAATCGCGGGTCCCTGAAGCCTCCGTCCCTCATGGCGTACATGAGCATGGCGGTATTTCGCGGCCCGTAGCCCTCACCTGTAGCGCCGTTCATGGGCGGGTGTGGGAACGACCACTCCTTGACCCATCGGGAGCCCTCGCGCTCCATGTCCGCGAGAAGCGCATCGAAGAGCGCCTGACGGGCATCCGTCAGCTTCTCGGTCGGACTCTTTCCTTGATATTTGCCATAGGTTCTCTTGGCCATAGGTAGCTCCCATTCACGCTCGGACAATCCATCTCGAACATAAACGGATGTCTCCCCATCGACCCACTGAGGGACAGAAGTAGCCTTTTCCGGGGACTTAAGCAACCACATGTCTATCTAGCTACGCAGCTACCGCGCTACACGGCTACACGTAAAACACCCGGTAAAGCAAACGGGACGTCCCCAAAAGACGTCCCGCGTCAATGCAGCTTGTTATTATCCTTATTCCTTAGCGTTCCCCGTTGGATACGTCCAGGTCCTCGCCAAGTTCGTTTCCCTCAGCTACCTCGACCTTCTGCTCCATGAGATCATCGAGCGACTCGACGTTATCGCGAACGTCAACAACCTCCGGTCCGTTAGGGAAGTCATGAGTAAGCGACTCCCTCAACTCGCCATACAGACCGTTTTGGACAACAAGAGCGACCTCGCGCCCGCTGCCGCGGGGGCTTTCGCGCTGGAAGTAATTCATGACATCCATCATCTCGCCATCGGTGAGAGACCTGTCACAAGCGCGGTCGGGATCGAAGCCATTGACGACGATATTTCCGTAAAGCACGGACATGGGCAGACCGGCGACCACGGGTTTGCCATCAACTGAAGAACGGCAGCCTTCTTTTTCCATGCTCTCGGTTGCATAGAAGGCACGGTTAGGCTGACAGTTAGGCTGAGGAACGGAAAGAGACCTATTAGGAGAGATAGTCCTACCATTGACGTATATCGAGACATTGAATGGAAAGACATCCAACGGCACGATTCCCTTACCCCTATCGCAGGGCATGTTTCCCGTGGCCTCGTTAAAGAAACCTCCAACGTGATTCATAATGTCTTGCCCGCTGCTGATTCCAATGGCAACGGGATCGGAGCCCACAGGCACAAGTACGGCTCGGAATTTTCCAGATGCTTTTTCCGTTTTCCCAGTTTCGAGCTCCGGGATATCCCCACCGAGATACTTCTCGATTTCAGCGCGACACGCCTCTGCGTTGCCCGCATGGGTCAAATCGACAGGCGCATAGCGGGCAAATAGCCGTACGACCGTACTGGCCAACTTATCCCCGATCATTTGCTCGAACCGCCTGAACCCATCGAGGTCGTTGTCTTCAAATAGCTCACCTGCGGATTTCAAGAGCGTCTCCACCGAAACGCCGTTCAACTCACTTTCGAGACTGAGTTTCTTCGGTACCTCCATGGTGAGGCTGCGCCAGCCGCCGGCAGAAGCTGAAGGCCATGCCATCGCAACGCGAACCGACTCGCCGCAATCCACCTGGTATCCGATACCAGGGTATTGGTCTCCGCAGATAGAGGGGATTTTAGTGATTTGAGAACCCATCCGGCTCATCTCCTAAATCAAGGGGATTCATTTCCTCTCTCGATTCTCAAACCCCACTCATGCCGTCAACTTGCGCGGGACACAAGTAGAACCTGCCAAGCATCTATCCCGCCGACCGTCTTTCACCAAGATAATTTGCCCAGCTCCCTGACATCAGATAGATATATAAGGCGGACAACCGTCTGTCACCGTGCAAAATCCGGATTACCTAGCTACACCGCTACGGCCCTACACTCATCCATCTAGAAGCCACCATGCCAAAACAAAGGGGTGCCCATCATGGCACCCCGCAGGATAGCTACTTGTTATTATCATTTTTCACCCGCACATCCCCGAACCTCTCTTTGTCTTTCTTCTTATTATTCTTCTTATTATCCTTGTCCTCATTCACCAACCTACACCGCTACCGAGCTACGCACCTACATCCCTACACAGTCTCCCGCCAATCACCCAGCAAACCAAACGGGGCGCCCCTAATGAGCGCCCCGCAGCAAAGCAGCTTGTTATTATCCCTCATAACCCCTAGAACTCATCGTCCGCATCGCTATCCAGATTGACAGGCTCGCTGGAACCAAACCCGAGCATCGTCCAGAAGATGAACCCAGCGATGGCAAGCCCGATCGTGTAGCCGGTCTCCTTCCCGAAAGCATGGGACAGATCGTTAAGCACGATGATATTCATCACGAGCTGGACCAACGCAAGCAAACAGCCGACCGTATCGACCCAGCAGAACGCCCACGAGCAGATAAGCACGATGAGGTACGCCATGAGAAACGTCCTTGTACCGTCGCCGCGGTGTACGCGCTCGCATAGCTTGTAGTCTGCATAGACCGGGACAATCGAGTACCAGCCGGGCATACCGAGCTTCCCATAGACCTTCCATTTGCCGGCGATAGGTACGAGCCAGATAAAAGCCAGCAAGACAAAGAGAAGAACGAGCAGAGCCGATTCAATAGCATCGAGCATCTGAAATCCCCTTCCCTACAGGCTGCCCATAGCCTGGATAGCCGACATGGCCGCAGGCGACAGAAGCACGCCGAACAGGGCGGGGAAGATCAGGAAGATGATCGGGATGAGCATCTTGGTGCCGATCTTGTTGATTTCCTCCTCCAGCTTCTGCCTGCGGTACGTGCGCACCGTCTGAGCCTGATTCTCGAGCACCTCGACAAACTCGGCTCCGGTCTGGCGTGCCTGGATAAGGGAGGCCACGAAGATGGTGAGCGGCTGCACGCCGGCATTGGAGGCGAACTGCTTGAGCGCATCGGTGATATCCATGAAGCGGGCGTTGGCCAGTACGTCGCGGAAGCCCTCGGCAAGCGCTCCCTCGGAGTTCTCGGCCACCGTGCGCACGGCATCGTCGAACGTTGAGCCTGCGGCCATCGAGATGGACATGAGGTCGAGCGCATTGGGCAGCTCGCGCTCGATGTTATTGCGCCATTCGCGGCGCTTCTGGAGCAGGTAGAGCTCGGGCAGGATATACCCGACCATGCCGCCCAGACCGCCAGCCGCAACGGTCGCAAGTCCGTTCAGCTTGGTGCCGATAAGCACGCCGACCATGATGCCGACGGCGATGCAGATGATCTTGGAGGCCCAGAACATCAGCGCCGAGATTTTAAGGCCCGAGCGTTTGATTGCATCTCGCTGGCGCTCCTCCTGCTCGCGCGACATGGCACCGAAGAGGGCAGACCCCTGGAACGGCTGGCCGAACTTGAAGCGGTCCTGCATCTCCTCGCTGCGCTGCTTGAGCGTCTTCTGGTTGAGGTTGCGCACCTCGATGCCGAATTTCTTCTGCACCGCCAGCGTGGTGCTGAGACCCGCCGCGAGCGACCCCGCGCCGATAAGGCCGATAGTTGTTCCGTCTACGATCATATGAACCACTCCTAGTCGGTCTTGATGTCGAGCATCTTGTTGGCGATGAAATAGCCGAGGACCTCGAGCAGGGCGCAGATGCAAATGACGACCAGTCCCATGGCGCTCGAATAGAACTCGCGGTACATGTCGTTGCCGATATAGAAGACAAGTCCCAGCGCGGGCGGCACGCAGACCATGAGGATGGCCGTGAAACGCGCCTGCGAGGTGCGGGAGCGCACCATCTGGCGCATCTCGCAGCGCTGCTGGATGGTGTTGCCCACCGAGTCGACGATGTCTGCGAGCGAGCCGCCGGTACGCATCTGGGCGCGGACGGCCGAGGCGAACAGCTTGAGGTCGGCCGATTTGTTTCGCTCGGCCAGCTTGTCGAGAGCCTTGTCCACGGGCATGCCGCGGTCCATATCGCGACGGAGCTGTTCGAACTCGCTCTTGATGGGCTCGTCCATGTTCTCCGCGACGGGGCGGATTGCCTGCGACAGCATCGCGCCGCCGCGAAGGTTAGCCGAGATGAGCGGCATGGTCTGACCCAGAAGCTCCTCGAATCGCTTCTCGCTGTGCTTTTTCTTGGCAGACAGGAAGAACAGGGGCAGGAACGCTCCGAGTGCCGCGAGCAGCATGACGACGAGCGCGTTCATACCCATGACGATGCCGAGCAGGGGCGGCACCGCAGTGCAGGCCGCCCAGATGCTCATGAACTCGTTCAAGGAGAACTTCACGCCGCTGCCCTCGATATGCTGGCGTGCGACCTCACGGAGTTCGACGAGGATGCTGGAATGCTTCTTCTTGGAAACCTCTTCGCCCTCATGGTAGACGTTGCGGCGCTCGGAGAGGACGCGCAGCTGCCTGGAGACGAGAAGCGCCATGACGCATAGCGTCAGCACCGCGATGATCAGGACGTACGTGACGCCGTAGAAGAAATAGCTGACCAGAGTTTGGCTCATGGCTACCACAACCCTCCGTTGTCGAACCAGCTGGGCTTGATCTCGACGCCGTTGGAGTAGAAGCGCTCCTTGTGGTCCTCGGAGACGATGCGCGAGCCGGTGGGGCGGAACTCGCCCTTGATGCGGCCGTTGGAATCGACGCCCGTTTTCTGGAACTTCATGATGGAACCGACGGTGGGCACATTGCCCTGCATGCCGCAGACCTCGCAGATGTTATTGACGCGGCGGCTGCCGTCGGGGAGGCGCTTGATCTCGACCACGAAGTCGACGGCCTCGGTGATAATCTTCATGATGGCGTCGGGGGGCATGTTTGCGCCTGCTCTGCTCATCTGCACGAGGTTTTGCAGGCGGTCGAGGGCGGCGCGGGGATTGTTCGCGTGCGTGGTCGTGAGCGAGCCGTCATGACCCGAGTTCATGGCCTGGAGCATGTCGAACGCCTCCGGTCCTCGGCACTCGCCGACGACGATGCGGTCGGGGCGCTGGCGCAGCGTGTTGATGACCAGCTGCTGGAGCGTGATCTCGCCCTTGCCCTCGTTGTTGGCGGGGCGGGACTGGAGCGACAGGACGTGGCTCTTCGCCAAGTTGAGCTCGGCGGTGTCCTCGACCGTGATGATGCGCTGGCCGTCGGGGATGAAGTTGGAGAGTGCGTTGAGCAGCGTGGTCTTGCCCGAGCCTGTGCCGCCCTCGATGACGATGTTCATGCGTGCGAGGACGAGTGCCTGCAGGAAGTCCGCCATGTTCTCGTCCATGGATCCGTTGGCGATAAGCGATTCGGGCGTGAGGGCGTCGTTGCGGAACTTACGGACGTCGAGCGTCCAATGTTTTGCGATACCGAAGGCCACGGCGTTGACGCGGCTGCCGTCGAACGGCGCCCCCGTGCGGTGCAGCATGCAGTCGCAAAGCGGGCTCTGGTTGTCGCACCTGCGCCCGTCCGAGGAGACGATTCGCGCGATAGTCCTCTGGACATGCTCCTCATCGAAGAAATGAACGCCCGAGAGCGTGATTTTGCCGCGGCGCTCGACCATGACCTGATCGGGCGAGTTGACCATGATTTCCGACACTTCCGGGTCCCAGAGCAACTCCTCGATGGGGCCGAGCTGGAACAGGTCGTCTACGACGAACTTGGCCGCTTGGCGCTTCACGTCCTCATCCGCGTCCTCGAAGGCCGGCGAGCGGCTGACGTATGCGAGAGCGCGGTCTTGCAGGCGCTCGATGCCGTCGGACACCTCTCCGACGAGGGCCACCTGATTTTGCAGGTCGTTGGCGCATCGCGACATGACCTCGGCGACGGCGTTGTCGTACATCTTATCGAGCATGTTTACTCCTCAGCCGGGGTATCATCTGCGTCCACGACAGGCGCGGTGCCGGAATCGCTATCGCTCTGCGCATCGAGGGCATCGGGGTCGGAATCGTCCTTCGGGTTCTCACTGAGCGGCTGGGCGGCGAGGCTAATGGAATCGGCGGTGCCGATTTCAGAGAGTTGCTCGGGCGTCAGCTCAAGGGTGACGGTCGAGTAGCCGGCACTCTGCGAGGAGCCGTCGGAACTCTGGAGCGTGGCATCGGTTGCGAGGACCTTGACGTTCTGGTAGGCGACGGTCTGCTGCGTGGAGCCGTTGCCGGACTTGAAGGTCGCGGTCACGGTGACATAGTCACCCGGCTTGAGCAGCGGCGACATGCTGGCAGCGGCATCGAGCGAGAAAGTTCGCGCGACATGGCCGGAAGCGAGAGCGAGCGAGATGGACGACGGGTTGGACGAACCCTGCACGGTACCCATGGAGATCGGCACGCCGGCCGACAAGTCGCCGACGGGAGCCTTGCCGATAAGATCGGACTTGCTCGACCCATCGGCCGCATCGGCGGGCACGTAGCGCTTGGGCACCTGTGCCTCCTCGAGCATGTCGGCGGTGATGGGGGTTCCCGCCTTGATGGTCTCCTTGGGAACGACGATTTCGATCATGTCCGCCTGGCTTTTGGCGACCGTATCCTGGGCTACGGTGAACTCCACGGCCGCAAATGCCAGCGAGCCGACCGCGACCGCAGCGCACGCACCGCAGAGCCAAGAGAGCTGGCGGCGGCGTTTCTCGGGCGTCACGATTTTTGCCGCAGGGTCTTTCTCCTTCTTGCGACCGAACGCGGGGAATCCCTTTTTCTTGACCTCCTCGCCCTCCAGAGGCTCAATGGGATCCTTATCCTTCTTGTTGAACATGGTGTTCCTTTCCGGCGCCGCGAGCGCCTGTCTCATCGCTTATGGCTCCGGCACTCACGAGAGTTCCGCGAGTCCCTTGTTAATTGCATCGTTCAGCGCATCGGAGATATCCGAGGCCATGCTGAGCGTCGTATAGGTTTCCTGACCCACCGACTTGTCTGCAGACTTGACCAGCCTGCAGCCATGGCCGGCGGAGTTCTGCCGCCAGACCTCGGTAGATGAATACGGGTTGATGGTGAACGTGATGGTGTTCTTGACGGGGACCGAGGCGAACCCGAACGTCTGGGCGAAAACGCACCTGTACGTGCCGGTAACCGAGACCTCGACTCCGATAAGCCTGTTCATGCTACCGGTCTTGGTTTCGGGTACCTCCCACGAGGTCACGGAGACCTCTGAGCTGTCGAGGCCGCGAAGGTTCTCCGTCAGGGACGAATAGATGATCTCGTCGAGGGCGCGGGTCGAATCCGTGGCATTGAACTTGATTTCGTTGCTGCGCGAAAGGGCTGATTCCTTGGCGATTTCAATCGCATCGTTTTGACGCTGCGATTTCCACCAAGCGCCCGACGCATCGATCGCCAACCCCAGCACCATGACGAGGACGGCGGCAACTAGGACGAACATCACGAGCGCCTGCCCGCGTGTGGTTCCCTTGCCGAATCGTTCCATCTATGCCACCTCCCAACGACGCTCGACGGTGAAGCTCTGCCTGACGGATCTCCGGTAGGGGATACCACCGGCACCCGCAAATCCGATACCTCGACCCAGGTGGACGGTGATATCGGCGCAGATGTCGAGATAGCTGGCGGTCGTCGTCTTCAGCTCGCTTCCGAGCTGCACTGCAGTGCTGTTGCCGAGGTCGGTACTGCCTTTGTCCTCGAGATGAATCTCGGCGGAGTTGACCTCGATATCGTCCTCGGAAAGCCCCGAGGCGGCCGCGACGCAGCTCTTGACGACCCGCTTGGCATCCATGGACTCCCAACCGCTGGGAAGCTCGTCTGCCATATGCGATACCTGGTAGTCGAATGAGGACTTCTGGAAGGTGATGAAACCGAAGCACAGCACGGCCATCATCAAGAGGATGAGCCAGATGCCCGCAAAGGCGAACTCTACGGTCGTCTGGCCGCGAAGGTGATGGAATCTCATCGCAGCACACCTTCTTCCGAGGAGCTGCCCACCACGGTCGCCGTGGCGGTGGCGGTATTCCCCTCGCCGAAAAGCGAGGGCAGGAAGGTCTTAATGGTCTTCTTACAGGTGAACGCCTTGCTTTTCGTAACGGTCTTCACATCCGCAATCTTCCAGCCGCTGGACTGCTTGACGCGCATCGTATAGTCGCTCTCCGTGGTGCCTGCGTCCTCCGCGCTGAAGGAGAACTCGATGCCTTCGGTTCCCTTGACGCAAGCGAGTACATGGGCCTTGACATCGGCATCGGATGCATCGGGCTGCTTCGTGTAGAACGTGGCCGCTTCGGTGGCTGCCGTGCGCACGCACATGGCGCTGCGGTAGTAGGCCGACCCGTCGAGCAGGGCGAACAGCATAATGATGAGCAGCGGGGCGCACAGGACGAACTCAACGAGCGACTGTCCTCCGCATCGATGGCAATTTGGAAAACGTTTCATGGCATCACGCAGCTAGGACGAAGGCGAGAGCAGGCAGAAAGGCGAGGGGAGCGAAAGGCAGCGCCGTATCCGATTTCCTGATCTTCAGCACGGCGAGGATAATGGAACATTCGGCCAGCAGGGCAAGGCATGCGGCCAGAAGGGCGCTTGAACTGTACACGGCCGATGCGCCCACTGCTCCGAGCAAAAGGACATCGCCTAGGCCGAACGCCTCTTTCCCGCAAACCATTTCCGCGCCGCAAGCTGCCAGATACAGGACCACGGCAAGGCAGACCCCCTGGGCGAGCCTCTGCGGGATATTCGCGCCGCCGCCCATAAGAAGTCCGAAGAGGGCGAGAAAGGCGATCGAGTAGAGGTCGATGCGGCGGTACCTGAAATCATTGATGCAGATACTGATGAGCGTGGCGACCCAGAAGCCGAAGGAGGGCTCTGTCAAGGCGCTGGCGATGGCACCGGCGGCGACGCCGCCGACAAGGCCAACCCCCAGCAGCCAATCCGAACAACCCGTATCGAAGCGGCCGTCTTCGCGGCCGCCCCAGAACTTATAGGATTTCTCGATACCCACGAGGTCTTCATCGCTGAAATCGCAGACGGAGCAGGCGGCGCGGGCGACAGAAGGGCTGACGAGCCCCTTGAACGCCCCGTCGCGGATCTCCTCGACCCACTCGGCGTCCGTCTCAAGACCGTTCTCGATGGCATGGATCTGTGCGGTATCGACTTCCTCGGCATCACGATTCTTCGCCGCGAGCGAGAAGATGGCGGCGGCAAGGATGAACGCCGCGCCGATACCTCCTATTACTCCATTGATTGCGGTCATAGGGTCTCCTGTCAGTCTCTGTCTAAAAAGAAAAGGCACCAGCCGTCTTTGGGAAACGGACGGTGCCAAATATGCAAGCAGCTCAGCCACTAGGCACCGAAGCCGGTACCGGTACCGGTGTTCAAGGTCTCGGAAATCTTAGTGAACTGATTGCGGATGGCGCCTGCGACGGCGGGGCCGGCGAAGACGACAACGAGCGAGATGACGGCGATGATCAGGACGTACTCGATGAGGCCCTGGCCGGACAGCTCACCGGCCTTGGCGGCGCGGAAGTCACGCACGAGCTTGTTCTTGAGCTGGTTCTTGGCGACCACGGCGTGGGCGCAGGCGGAGTTGACGAAATCCATTGAATGAATCCTCTCAGTAGAGAACGATAGAAGGCGAGGGGCGCGCTCCCTCGGCGAACATAATCGAACTCCGTCAAGTGAGAAATTATGTCGTGCCGCAGCGGCAATCACATTCCTTCATAACTTGGTGGTTTTAGAGAACCGCCTGAAAGGGGAGCCGAATAAAAAACGGCCGACCGTATCGGCCGACCGTTAAAACACTGTTATTAAAATCATCTCGCGCTATTCGGGCTTAATGCCTTTTCCCTTGTCGCGCGACTCGAGAAATGCCTTCATGAGCGATTTGGCGCTTGCCAGATCTGAGCAGATACCGACAAGCGGGCAATCGTTCGGCTCTCGTTTGATGGAGATATATGGCAGGCCTTCCTTATTGACCAGAACGAAATACTTCTTCACGAGATCGCTTCCTATTTGTAGAGGTTGATGTCATCCGGTTCAGGGTTGCGCTCGCCATTCGGACGAGACGTATCGACCTTGTTCCCTTGCTTTGTCTGGACTGAACCCGCAAATTCCTTACGCGGGCGATGCGCAGGTGGCCTGAACTCGTCAAGCGAGACGTCGAGCACCGTGGCAATCCTCTCGATATTCTCGAAGGAGGTCATTCTGCGGCCCGTCAGTAGGCGAGTGATAATGTTCTTGGATACCCCAGAGGCCTCTGAGAGCGAACTCTGGTTCATACCCTTTTTTCGCATGATTCGCCAGATGCGGACTCCGAGTTCCGTGTCCCCGGATTCGATGTCGCGTCCTGCGATTTGTTCCCTGCGGGTCACGTCCTTGTAAGTGTTCATAAGCAGCCGCCCGTTGAGTTGAGATTTTGCACAAGCCAAAACTTAACCCAGCGAGCCGTAAAACTTAAGTAGGGTCATTCTGACCCCCGTTCAATATGATTCCACCCGTCCCGAAGATAACATCAGAGCAGAATCAACATATCGTACGATAAGAAACAGATCTGTAGCGGCAAACCGCGCCTACAGCATCCAGTCGAACCCGTTCTTGCCAATCGTCTGGCGCATGTTCCCGATCTGCATCTCGGTATGCACACCGCTCTCATCGATAACGGTATTCATGCCTCCGAACCCTGGGATGACCGTCTTGACGTCTCCCGTGGTGAGGTCGATTCTCTGGTTGCCGAATTGCCGTTCGAGATGCAGTTTGCCGTCCGAGCCGATTACCGTTTGATACATAATCCGATTCTCCTATTCAACGTACTTGTTTCCCTTGCCGCAATTGCAGTCCTCGCAAAGGGTTTGGAGGTTGTCCATAACCGACTTACCGCCGCGCGAAACGGGGACCACATGGTCGACGTGCAGCTTCACCCCATCCTCACGGCCTCTCCCGCACCGCACGCAATGGAACCCATCGCGCCGAAGCACGTCATAGCGCATCGCGCGGGTCACCTTCGCATGCTCGGCATCGTTCGCCATACGGCGGTCTTGGTATTCCCGCCGTCGCTTCTCCCGCTTTTGCTCACGCTCACGCTCGCGCTTGGCCTTCTTATGCTCGCGCCAGAACATATCGAACACGGTCTCTATGCCAAACAGGACAATTGCAAGCGTAAAGAACGGCATCATGGCATCGGTCATTTGTTCCATGTCTATCCTTTCGGTACATTGAGGGCCTGCCGTGCCAAACATACCGAACCCCGATACCCACCCATAACGTACTGCCGCAGCGGCAACGATATGGGAGGGCGGCAGGCGCTCTGAGGGCCGCTGTATGACCCTATTTCTCCTCAAGCCGATTACCTGTGCCATGTACCCCAATTTGTTCGAGTAATCGCCAAAAGAAAGGCCCGCGCGATCCCGCGCGGGCCTTTCGCTAGACAAGCTAGAAGCACCAAGCGGGGCAGACGTAAAGCGAGGCCTTCTGGTCGCAGCTGTCCGACGGATTGCCGTTGGCATCGACATTGAGGAAGCCCGTAGAGGAGCAAGGATTTACCGTACGCTCCCACCACTCCCAACGGAAACCTTCGCTGTCAAGCTGCAGACAAGCGTTGTTCGAATACCTCTCCGTTACCTTGCCTTGGAAGGCCTCGTACTGGGTGCCCTCGGAGGAAGTCCACGGGTACTTGTAGGCCCAATTGTGGGTGGGGCCGCCGATGGGGGTTCCGGGGAGGCTTGGGATGATTTCCCCTTCTCCGTGGGCAGCTGGGACGATTTCGGAATAGCTGAGCAGAAACAGCTTGTCCAAGGTAGCCGTCGCGGAGATATTTTTGTTCTCCTCATCGCCTAAAATCTCCTCACCGCTGCCGGCGTTGTTCGTCAACTTCTTTACTCTCTTGACTTTTCCCTGGAACTCGGTCGGCATCAGGTTCCAGATCTCGCCGGAGTTCATCTTCTGACGGAGCTCCGACTTCTCCCAACCGCCGGCGTTAGATTTCGAACCCTTGTAGCACATGTAGGACGAGATGGTCGGTGAGGTGGTGAGAAACGTCAGGCCCGCCTTACCCGAGCCGTCGGCCAAATCGTCGTGGTTGATGCCGATGATGCGGTACTTAAGAATATCGCTGTTCGTCAATTTCATCGAGAATTCGGTTCCGGCATCCATCGCAGCCTTCGCTTTGGCGTAGGCGGGCGAGGCCTCGCCCTTGGCCGCGATATCCTCGGCCACGGCCTTCTGCTCGTCGAGCGTCCAGTCCTTGGCATCTTTGGCCACAGCCGTCTGGACGATCGCGGAATCGGCCCCAGCGGAGCCGCCACCGGATGCTCCGCCGCCCTCGATGCCTCCGCTCGTCCCGCTGTCCAGGGTGTTGCAGACCAGGTTGAACTGGTTGCGAATGGCACCGGCGACGCCGGGTCCCGCGAATACGATTACCAGGCCGATGACGGCGATGATCAGGACGTACTCGATGATAGACTGGCCTCTGAGGCGGGTCGTCTTAGGAACGACCCCCCCCCGAGGCGAAAATGCCGCTGCATGCATATGCGGCTCCCTTCGCTCAGGGTTTGTAGATACGGCGCAATCGTAGGGGTGGCGCGGAGAATTGGGGAGGTCTTGCCGCTGCGGCGCTCAAAGCAACTAGCACCTCATCTAGAACAGCAAGCGGGACGCCTTTCTTGGCATCCCGCAGAACAGCAACTTGTTATTATTCTCATCCTTCCAAGATGCCCGTACCGCATACCTCGTGCAGCCGCCCCGTATCCGTCCAAGGCCCTCAGCGCCCGACCATCCATCCAAGCCATTACCCCTCACCCCAAAACCCGCACGAAAAAAGCCGTGCCAGATGAAATCACCCGGCACGGCGCCCCAAACACGATGGAGGGCGAGACAGGAAAGCTCTAAAGCATAACCCTCCATCTGCTCAAGTATCCCAAACGGCGAGAGGTGGCAACCCCTCGTGCCACAAAGGCACACCTCAACGCTCCAAGGCAACTTCCACCTCATCCGCCTCAGCTTGGTTCCCATACACCTCTGCCAGCTCATCGAGCGAGACCGATGGCCCGTCCTGCTCACGCGCCGTAAGCCCGCGGCGTTCATCCATATCCTGGTCGGCGTTGAGCCTGATTCGTCTAGAGACCTCATCGCCTGTCACACAGTTGGGCAGCTGATCGATGCAGATAGCGAGCGCGATGAGATAGTTCGTGTCATGCTCATCCACGACTTCCTCGAAGACGTTGTAGGGGATCATGCTAGAGGCACCCGACTCGCTGGCAAGTGCCTCGGCAAACCGTGCCGCATCGTGCGCATCCCCAAGCGACCCGTGCTCCTGAAGCGCCCCGCCACACGACCAGATTCCCGCCTCGTCGCGGCTCCAGATCGTCACCTGCAAGTCCCAGCCGCGCCCGAGTGCGGAATCTTCGACGGCATGGCAATCGACGAAGATAGGGGAGCGCTCAGGCTGCTTCACGACCCATGCGGCGCTATGGTGTACGAGGTCTTCTTTAGCCTTTTCCAGAAAATAGGGCTGATGGTGGGTTCCCATGTCGACTCCTAACGCTCATCGCTCGAAAGTTCGCAGTCCGCACCGCGCTCGTCCCGGCAAACAGGTTCAACGCTTACAGACCTTCCGCCCTCACGCCCGAACCGCTCATACACATCGGGTGTGATATAGATGCCGAAACGCTCGGCAAGCTCATCCTCGATACCCGAATCGGCATGCTCGATACCGACCGCGCACACGCCATCTGGCAAACTGAGCTCGCCCTTGCCGGCATGCTTGACATTGATATCTCCCCACGCATGGCCGCGGTGAAAGGTAGTGAGCTGGAGCGTGTAACCCGGATGGGACGTACGGGAGAGCATGTGCGAAACGCTGCGCCCGCTCGACCAGCAATACGCATCCATGGCGCCGTTCACGAGTCTCGAGATCATGGCCGTCTCCATGACCGTGTTGCGGGCGATGATCTCATCCGCCGCTTCAAAATCCCCAGACTTATACGCTTCGATAATGAGATCCCTGACGGGCTCGAAATTGATTGTGTGGATGTTGCCGAAGTTATCCATGCGATGGCTCCAAAAGTCTATCTAGATGCCTATGCGCAACAGCTCCATTGCACGGTCGCGGTCGAAAGAGGCGGTGAGCTTGCCAAAGCGCTCGATATAGCCGATATGCTCGAGCCGCTTCACCAAGCGGCGGAACGGTTCGTACTGGACGCCTGCCTGATTCGACAGCTCTCGTATGGTGACGCGCTGCCCGACTGACTTCTCGAGGGCATCGAGAGCCGCCATATAGAATTCCCGTTCCGAGGGGGTCAACTTGAAGCGACTCGGATCGCAGCGATCCGAAATCTCATCGGCGGCCGCGTCTGCGCGTCGGTACGCCTCGGTCGGGATGTGCCGTCCCGCCGCCTTCTCGAGAAGAGCGAAGACCCTGATCGACTGCAATGCGGTGAGGGAGAGGGAGAATTCGCAGCCTGTCGCACTCACGGAGCATTTCTTGACGATCAGCTTGGCGATCTCAGTGGACGGCACGAGATTGAAGGAAGAATAGCCGCCGTCCAGCAGGTACAGCTTGGCGAGCAACTCGACAAGCTCATCGCGACTGAGCGCTATATCGCAGGAACCTTTGACTATCATCGATACCTCCTATGCAATCGCCACATTGCCGTAAGAATCGAACTCGATGAGCTTCTTGACCTCAAGGGAAGTCAAAATCGACTCGAACGTTGATTCGACCGGTGCGGCCATGATGCCATCTCGAAGCTCAGCGCGGCTCACGGTATGGTCTCTGTTCTCGTATAGGTAGAAGAGAACCTGTTGTTCGGTCCTCTCGAAAAAACTGTCCCGTTCGTTCATTTGGTCTCTTTTCATAGAAGCCTCTCTTTGCCGAACAGGATACGGAGACACGCGCAGGCGCTGACCTTCTTGCCGCTGCGGCAGGTCTACCGGATTGGCGGAACCCTAGCGCCCCACAGACTGGATCATATTGCCAATCTCATCGCCGGCGCAGCACTCGTCCATGCGCTCGGCGATATCGTCCAAGCCCTCCTCGAGCCTGAACCCCTCGGGGACGTCCAGCGCCCCGATGGAGCAGAGCTGCGTGATGGTCAAATTAAGGTAATCCTCGCCGCCGTCCTTGGAGAATTTGCCGAGCCAAAAAGGGGAGTTCTCTAGATCGGGCGTCTTGATGGCCATATCGATGTTCCAATCACTCGCCTCGATCCCCCTGTCCTCGAGAATGCCCGCCACATCGGAACGCTTCCATTTGACGGTGGCGCCTTCTATGATTTCAGGGTCGGCGATATCCCATGCGACCGACAGGTCATCGACGCGAACGGAATCGCCCGTCCACTCGCCGGTCTTGCTGTCATATCCCTTCACGACCATAAACGGCTCGTCACCGCCGCAAAACAGTATCGCCGTCGAGCCGAACCTCGTGAGTTCGACATTGTCCCTCGGATCGGGTTTGATTTCCGTGCCTTGGATATCGATATCCATTTCTTCCCTCCTAAAATCCAGCTTTATCCCTGCCGCCGCGCCCATAGGGTTGCGCCGAATCGAGCTCGACGGCCTCCATGAGGTCATCGAGCGATTCCATCCTCCCGTTCCCGGAGAAATTCCAGCCGAATACCGCGCAGATATCCCGCTCGACGCATGCGACGTCGCCGCTCATCTCAGCTAGGCGCACGACAAGGTTCTCTGCAGGAAGACCTCGGCGCATGCGCAGGCGGGCCATCTCCCGCCCGAGCTCGTCATTTTCCATGGCAATCACCCTGTCGCTCAGCGACTTGGCGATGAAGAGGACCTCATATTTCCCGTTGCCGTGTGCCATGCTCGGTGTCTCATCGAGGATGAGCTTGCCGCCCTCCACGACAAGCTCGAAATCCCGCGCATCGTCGTCGAGCCGATATCGCCCAGCGGCGAGTTCGGCCGCGAACTCGCCGACGCTGCGCGGCTGCGCCCTGATGAAGGACTCGGTATCTGAAAACAGGTATTCGCAAAAACCCGAAGCCGAGTCCTTAAGGATGACGATGCATTTGGACGTGTCGATACAGTCGAGCAGGACGCGGACGTTATCGGTCGCACTCGAATCGTAGAACTCGGCTTCGGATTCGAGGTCGCAACTGAAGGCAGAGCGGATGACGTCGCACGCAAACCCGAGATCCGCGCAAAAATCCTCATAGGCGCCCTTGTCTTCGCCCGCCGCAGTGCGTGCACTGTCCAGAATCTCATCGGTCAGCCCGCTCGGAATTTCGACATCCGGAAAGTGTGATGGGTCGGCGATTCGTGAGACCGCCTCGCGTGCCCAACTCACACCGATGTCGTCGGCGAGCTCTTCCATCCGTGCCGGGCCATGTGCCAAGACTATATGCCTGTCGGTTCGGATAGGTACCGCCGCGGCAGCCTTGGGGACAACGGCTGCGAGACGGGCGAGGTTGATGAGCTTATGGCTCTCGACTGCCTTGCCCAGTAGCATCTCGTAGCTTTTCTCCGATGGGATATTTCGAAGCTCGCGGACCTTTTCCGTGATGGAGAACAGGCTGCTCGGGATGGCGGAGATTCGAGCAGACGCAGTGTGGCCTCCATCATCTGAGAGAACGAGCTGCCCGTTTGGCTCGGGGTAGAGCCGCTCGGAATCTCCGACGAGGCTCGACACAAAGTCACCCGCCCGCGACCCGTCTTTCTCCGCTACCCAAGAATCTCCTCGGCGGCAGAGGAGAACCGCATCGGGCACCTTTAGGCCTTCGAGATTGTCTATGGGTATTTCTCGCATCGGCGGCGCTCCCATCATGTTCGGTATTTCTGCGATCGTATATCCTGACTTTACGAACATGTATGGCAGACAACCCTTGCGGGGACAGAAATAGACTTGGAGGGCGACCGAAAACGGCTCACCCTCCGCAAAGCTCTGCCTTCCTCGCTCTAGAACTCGACATCCTCGTCGTAGAGCTCGGGCTCGGGTCCGGTGATTACATAAGGCTGATCGCCTTGAACCTCGGCCGCCTCGCTGCTCTTCACATCGCACAGATCATTCAGCGGCGCGTCCTCGCCGCCGCCCGTCTGGTGGTATTTCAGGGCCGCGGCCTTGCTGCCCTGGCGCGATGCAGCGGCATCACGATCCTCGAGCATCTGCTTGGCCTCGGCAGCGGCGGGATTCATTTCCTTACCGGCCGCCGCTAGTTTGTCCTCGTAACCCTGGGCGTTGAGCAGGCGTGCATCGTAGGCGTCCTCAATGCCGGCGACCAAGGCTCCCGCGCTGAACTCCTGCGGGCTACGGTAGTCATAGTCGAAGTTGTCGCGGGAATCCTCGCCGCTGACAGGATAGACGCGGACGGGCAATTCAGTTTTGAAGCTCGCCGTGAAGGGCTTACCGGACTGCGCATAGGGCAACTGTCTGTCCGTGAGGAACTTGCTCACGATCATGCCGCCGAGATCTTGATTGCCGACCATGGTGTGGGGAGGCAGCTTGCACAGCAGGAAGTTCTTATCGGGGCCGTCCTCAACGGGAACGGTCTTGACCTTCATATCGCAGGGGGCGAAGGTGAGTCCCGTGTATTTGTAGCTCGCGCTGCGCTGCGGCTCCGGCTTGGTGACTTCCTTGCCCTGATAGGCCGCCGACACGGCGGCGGCCAAGTCACTCGGCATGATTGCCGCATCGCCCTCGCCGGGATAGTCGATGCGTTGGTTCTGCTCATCGTACTTGAAGAAATGCATCTCGCGGTCGGAGCGGAAACCGTACTTGACCGCCTTTCCGGCATCCTTGTCCTGCTTCATGAACTCGCGAGCGGGCATGGAGACCTTCATGCCGGAAAGGTCCTTATCCCCGACAACGGTACCCTTCGGCATCGTCATGTTGATGCGCAGGCGCTCTTTGCCGTTACGATCCGTATACGGCTTCACACGGACATCCTTGTTCTCGAAGCTGATATTGATGTACTCGGGCTTCTTCGACTCGGATTCGTCTACCATATCCTTCTCCTTTTCCTTTTTATTCTTCTTCTCTTTATCCTTGTTCTCCTTGCCCTCTTCCTCATCCTGCCCGTGGGTTTCCACAGCCTCCGACTCGGCGGGCTCTTCCTCGCGAGCACCCACCTCATCGCGGACGTCTTTGCGCCTGGATGCGGCATCGACTTCCGACTGAACCAAGTCGCCCAAACTCATCGTCTTACCCGTAGGTTTCCTGACCGTCTCGATATGGATGCCGCCATAACCGTCTTCCAGGGCGCGTTCGACCATACTCTCGAGCTTTACGCGCATCTCGCTTCCCACGGGAAGGGACTTGATGGCCTCCTGCACGCTGATCGTCGCATTTTTGAAGCCAGCGATGACCTTCTCGCAATCGGGGGCGACATCGACCTTCTCGACACTCTTTACGGGATGCTTCTTGCGGTCGAGCGCAACCTCGCCGCGGACGATGTCGATGATGTCGTGGTACCCGTAATCGAGCTGTCCGCTGATTCGCGGCCTGACCCCGCAATCCCTGAGAAAGGACCTGAACTGAGCAAGGGTATGCTCGGTAAGGCTGCCGCTGGGGACAAGCTCGTACTGGGCGGCATCCAGCTCAAGCGCCGTCTCGATGGCGGCACGGTAGAAGGAGTCCTCGCGGTTGCCCTTATAGCCCCAGAAGCTATCGACCACAGGTCCGCAGACGATCACCGCATCCAGATCGGGGTCGATGGAGCGCCGGTTACGTTCAGCCTGCATGGACGCGAGCTCGACACAACTTTCGAGGGAGCCGTCCGTGAGCCGGATCGCCTGCTCATTGCCGCTCAATGCAGCGAGCTCCATCTCTCGGCGGCAGGACGGTACGGCGGCGGTACTGTAGCCCATCTCCGCAAGGGCGCCTGCGGTGAGATTGCCGAGCGTGTTGGTATTCGGGCCGTGCAGGTTGATGACAAAGGCCATGGTGGCTCCGATCGTTCTTACATTCGTATTGATTCAAAGTATGGGAGCCCAGGAACGGGCGACGAGATGATGGGACGGAAGTAGAGGATGGAAACCGGTCTTGAAAATCTTCCGCCGAAAACATAAAGGGGCGCACCCGCAAATCGGGTACGCCCCTTTATCAATCCAGCCAAACCCTAGTAGTTCGCGAGATGCTCCGCGGCATCGAGCATCGGCAAGCCCACGCCCTCCAGGCCGTACCTCATCGATTGCGCCTCGTCGGTCTTCTCCTCGCAGAGCGAATCGAGGCCCCGCTCGCAACCCGGCAATTTGTCGGGATCCATATACGGCTCGGTCGCTACGGTCACGACCAGCTCGGCGAGCTCGCGGTTCTCATCGATCGCAGTCGGCAGCGCGACATTCTCGATATCGCCCTCGAACCCATCGGGGCGGAAAGGCTCCAAGATAACCGAGTCGTAATCCTCCGTACTTCGGGTGCTGTTCGGGCGGTAAAAGTAGCAGGACTCGCCCTCGATCGTCACCGTTCCTTCAATGAAATTGTCGTCGTTGGTGCTATCGACCTCGACTTGAATATCCGGCAGGCCCGTGCGGGTGCATTCCTCCGCCCGTGCCCGATCGGCGAATGCGGCACGTTCCTCGGGTTCGATGCCGAAACTGTCCGCCATGATGTCGAGAAGCTCTGGGACGGATTGCGTGCTGATAACATCGCTGCCGGACAGGAGCATGGCCAAGTGGTGGGTGATGCCTTCAGCGATTACGGACGCGCCGCCAAAGTTCTGAAAGGTCCTTCTTAGGTGGATGGGGTCGACAACGGGCCCGCTATAGAGGATGTCGGCCACGCTCTCGAAGCCATGGAACAGTTTCCCGTAGGCGAGTTCGGACGGAAAGACGTTGAATATGGCCGTCTGGGGAGCATCGAGACCATCTGGGACGAGCTCCGTGGTCGCGACAAGAAGATTGAACTCGGGGAAATAGCTTACCGTCTCACTAGCCGTGAGCTTGTCGAGCAGCTCCTTTACACCCGTCCCTAGAGATCTCTTCGACATCTCGGGCAGCGGCTTACCATGCGACAGCTCGAAATTCTCTCGGTCGGACATACCTTGTTTTTGATAATACGAGGCAGCATGGATCATATCGGGAATGCTCTCGGCATCGATGGTCGGGCTCCAGGAAAACAGGTCGGCCAACATGGCTATCCTCGAATCATAGAACTTGCCTCCATCGGCATCCTGTTCAAAGGAATCGATGATGGCGACTGCCTCGCACTGTCCTCCTTCGAAAACCATGTCGGACAAGTAATCACAGCGCTTGAACAGATCACCGCTAGAGATATCGGAGATCTTGGCGTTAAAGATGGCCGTCTGAATCCTTAACGGCTCCTCGCTCGGATCGTAGCTGGAACTGACCACGAGGAGGTTGAACTCAGGGAAGAACGTCATGCTGTTCTCCTTGACGAGCATCTCGAGAAGCTGGTCCTTGTCCTGGAAGCCATGGACTCTATACATAGCTACTCTCCGATTTCCGAATTGTCGTGATTGTTATATTCCTGATCGCGATTGTCCGTATCGACATCCTGCGCAAGAGAGGCGACCTCGCGGCGGTCCTCGCACATATCGTCAAGGCTCTCGCCAAGCCCAACCACACTATCGGCAAACTGCTGGCAGAACCCGTGCGCCTCATCGAGATCGGCGCAGAAGCGTCCGTTGCCGCAGTCATGCCCGTCGGTGAGAACCTTCACATCGAACCGCGCTCCTTGGTCATAGGCGAACGAATCCTCCTTGACCTCGGTAATCTGGAACTCTGTTTTCACGCCATCGTGAAACATGATGTACTCCTCGGTGGGCATATCAAGTGCCTTCTCGGCAAAACGCGGGCGGGAGCACATCTCGGGATTGTCCCACAGGTCATGCAGGAAGGCACTCTCATCGCCATCTCGGTAGACGAACCCCATCGCCTCGATGCCATCCTTGGGAAGATGGAACCCGTCAACTGTCAAGTGATCCAAATAGAGGCGCCCGCCCTTGTCGGTCAGCTGGCGCATCTCCGCGCAGGCGTGTGCACCGAGGAGCTCACAGATTGTGGCGTGTCCATCGGGGAGCGCACCGGTCAGAATCAGCGAACCGTTTTCATCCCAGATGCCGTCGATTTTGCAGTCGGCGAAGATGTTGTCCCCGCCGGTGTCGGACGGAGAGGTGTCCATCGCGTCAACGAAGTCCTCATAGGCGGTGAGTACGCAGGGCGTATCGCCATATCCATCGCGACCGCCCTTGACGAGAATGGGGTTTCCCCAGTTGTCGTTGATGAACTCAGATTGGCCGGTGCGGTCGGTATCGAAGAAATTATCGAGCTGATTGACCACCTCAAGGTAGCTATCGCCGACCCTTCCGATCATCCTATCGAAAATGATGCGCTGCTTGGGCTCGATCTCGGCATGCTTCTCGATGGCACGGTCGTTTTCCACATCGAAGCCCATCTTATCGAGGGCCGATGCGATGTATTTACATTCCGAAGCCTCATTGGCAAGTGTCGCACAATACGTTTCGCTGCAAAGCTCGACATCGAAGAACTGCTCGAGGGCATCGATTTCGTCATCATTCAGCACCTGCTTCAAGGCATCCATATTCTTCTCGCAGGACTCCGTCAGCTTGTTCGCACGCGGGACCGACAGCCTGCGCCCGTTATCCTCGAAAAACTGCGCCTGAACTTCATCGGTACTGCTGCCGTCTGCATACCTGTCAAAACATCTGACCGTTGCGTACGCCGCATTGGCGAGGTTAACATCAGCCGCATCGATAATGTTGAACTTGGAGAAGGAGAGCGTCGCACTGTCGCTTCCGCGGCTCAAGTCAACCTCAATGGTGTCTTCGGCTTCGCGCACGGAGCAATCGACGGCGTTGATTATCTCAATAGGATCCTCCGCATCGATAAACAGCTCGACATCGGAGCTAATACCTTCAAGGTCATATCGGCTGGCACCTTCGAGCCAATCGATGATATCGTCGATGCGGTCGCGGGCATCCTCGAGCAGACTCTCGTTGCTGACGGACTCGAGGTGACCGTATCCGTTGAAGCGGTAGCAGTCGGCGTCCTGCTCGACGTGGCGACTCTCGCTGAGGGCAGTCGCTACGTCCTAGCCGCAGAGCTTGGCGGCTTCCTCCACGGAATCATATGTATCGAAATGCCCGTACTGATTCGCGGCATCGTACGCCTTCGCGCAGTCCAGCAAATCGTTATCATCTGCATGGTTGAGCAGGTAGTCTTTTAAGCCGACACGGTTCATGGTTTCCTCCAAGCAGCTAAATTCGTTACATTCAAATCATCGCAAGCAAGCCAAATCGAAACGACTGCAGGACATAAGTAGCCGCCGCGATTGCGCAATTTGCTTCTACATATGCGTCACACAGTTTGATAGGGAACATCCGCACGACATGACCGCACACCTGTCCGCTCAAGCCGTCCCGCACGTTCTTGCGCTTTGCCTGAGTCTTTTTGACCCAGCTCTTCTGATTCTTTTTCTTCTTTTTATTTTTCTTCTTATTCTTCTTGTTCTTCTTCACATCCGTGTAGCTCGGTAGCGCCTTATGCGCCTACCGAGCTACACGCAAAGCCGTGCTCGTCAACGGTTTTGATCGGCACGCTCTTCCAAATCCTCTCCCGCATCGAGCGAGAACTCTTCGACCTTCGCAGCGACAAGCTCATCGAGCGATTCGCCCGCAGGAGGCTGCGCCTCGAGCTCGGCAAGGGCATCATCGACCTTCAGCTCGACCTCCAGAAGCGTGAGCATCGAAGGCATGGTGAGTGTCTCATCGCCGAAAACCTTCTCCACCGCCTCACTAGGCACATCGGAGAAGAAGCCGTCCTCATCGCGGAGCAGATCGAGACCCGCGGGCGTGAGCTCATGGAACGTCAGAAGGGTCGGCGGCTCGCTGTAAGCCTTACATGCGAGCTCGCCGTTGCACTCGCCCCAAGACGCCCCATTACGCGAGAAGGGGAGTTCGTCATTGATGTCCTCGGCATCACTGAGAAGAAAGTAATCCTGTTTTCCCTCACCACCGGACGTGCGCTGCACGGCGAAATACGTCTGGCAATCCAAAGGCCTCTCCCCCTGCTCGTCCATGGGAAACATAATGTCATCCAGTGCGTTGATAACCGCATCAGCGATGCTAGTTGGGATTGCTAGTTCATCCTCCTGATATTCGTATTGTGCTTTGCCCCCAAAGGGAACGAAACCATCCATCTTGTTCTCAATCTGACTCATAGCAGGTCCTTTCAAAGAGGTTTACCGCTTTCATCCTCAACGTTTACCGTCCACCCGCTCGGCAGTGGGACGAAAGTAGCCGTGGCGATTCCCGATAACGCTTTACAGCTGCCTACTCAGCTCCATCTTCCGTGAGCTTGCTCGGCATGATCGTCAGCGGGACCTCGCCGCCGCACTTGAATTTGATTTTCACAGGTGTCTGCAGGTCGTCGATATTCCAGATGGCGATTCCGCTCGCAGTCTGCCCCGGTTCGACCTCGACCGACTCGGGGTTCCGATAGTTGCCCTCATCATCGTACAAAGCCCCGAACTGCAATGTTTCGCCGCCCTGCACCGCAGACAGCAAATCGATTGGCGAGATGACCATCTTGGTGTCTGATTTGTTCGTCAGCAGCAGGTCGCAGACGAGTACCTTCTGCGCTCCGAGAGAGCCGGACGAGGCTCCCGTCTCCGTCGAGGCATCGACCTCCCAAGACCCGCGTCCCAAGCGATATCCGGCAACGCTGATATTCACCGAGGAATCGCCCGGTTCCAGGCTCGCAGATTGAATGGTATTTGATTGATTGACCTGTGTGTCCGCTCCGCAGCCGGCAAGGCCGGCGCTGAAACCGAAAACGGCGACAGCCGTCATTGCGGAAACGATAATTCGCCTCATGTCTTCATCCTGTCTGTCTCAAAGACCGCTTGGGGTACGGCCTTTGACGAAATGATAACACGACGATAAACCTTTGAGAGAACTGACGGCACACCGACATTATTTCCCTCAATGCCTTTCGCTAGGCGAAGCGGGCGAGTACAATCCCGAGAAGCAACCCCGACAAATTGCAGACACAATGCGCGATGATGCTCGAGCCGATCCCGTCGCGCTGCCTGAGACCGCCCAAGACCAGGGCGCAGACAAGGGCATAAGCCGACTGCACGACATTGAAATGGAAGCAGGCGAACAGCACGGCTTGGATGAGGTTCGCAGCCCAGAACGGCAAGCCGCGCCGCCCCAATGCCGTCGGCAAGACGCCGCGAAAGCACAGCTCCTCCGCAACCGGATCGATAACGCAAAGCCGTAACAGATAGGGGAGTGTGATGGCAACCGTAGCCGCGGTATCGATTTTAGAGACTATCGCGATAGTGCCGATCGAGACGGCTTGCAGCAAGACCCCGGCACTGACAGCGGAAAGCACGGCAACGACCCCGAGACGGTTGAATCCGAGCCCGAAAGACCGGCACAGCCATGCCATGGCCGCAAGTGCGACCAGCGATGAAACGGTATGCGCGATATCCTCGGGCAGACCCGCCGAAAGGGTCAACAGCCCCGCGCCGAGAAGCGAGATACCGAACAGCGCGGGCGCGATGAAGGCAAAGCGCAGGGAGATTCCGTTATCCTCGGACTCGGCTTCGACTTGGTTCACGCGAGCCTCCTTGCAAACAGATGCCTGCCGATGGCGCGGATGCCCTTCACGCCGGCAAGGATGCCGCCCGCCACGACTGCCGTGCCCGCGACAAGTGCGACGACCCCGAGGGCGACCATGCCGGCATCGATTGGCACCTCGTCCTCGAGGACTTTCTGTGCGATATAGCCGGAGAACCCCAAAGACCCCAGGCATGAGAGTCCCGCCATGATGGCATCGCGCTCCGTGCCGTTCCACGATTCGGTGCGGGGGCGAATGGAGAACAGGAACCCGTCCTCCAAATCGATCGCATCGCCGACCTCAAGGCCATTAGTCTCGAATAGAGGGCGAATAAGGCGAAACGCCTCCCCGTCGGTCACATGCCGCTTGGCATCTGCCTTCCTGACCACGATAACCGTGAGTTCATTCATGTCATCCATTGCCTTACTCCCTGTCATCGAGGGCATCTCGAACGCCGCCACGACCAGCCCGCCCGATCATTTCCCTTTTCACTTCTCATCGAACACGAACTCGATTCTGCCCGACCTATCTGCAGCCAGCCTGAGCTTCGCACTGAATTCCTTACCGGTTTTTGACTTGAACCCCGAGATCTTCGCGGTCGTACCGCCCTCGAGAAGCTTGCCCAACTGAGCCGCCGTCAGCTTCTTTCCCGCAACGCTCTTCCAAATCTCGAATCCGCACCCTTCGGTTTGGACCCATTTGCCGCACTTATCGCGCTTTCCCTTGTTGGAGGAGCAGCTGCACGTCTTGGCCTTGCCGCCTCGGTCGATGACGTCTGCACCGCATCGCGGGCATTTCCCGACGACCTTGGATCCAACGGGTCCCAAGCTGCCGAGATTCTCGCCGTTTTTCTTCATGACCTCGATATCGTGGACAACCATATCGGTGACGGAGTTCACCACATCGTTCGCATCCAGCTCGAACCTGCCGACAGCCTCCATCTGGTTGAAGAGCCGCTCGGTGGCTTCAGGCGACGCTATCTGACATCCTCCGAGCAACTTGTAGGACACTGCGCCGCAGTCGGTGAGGGACAGCGTTCCCTTCTTCTCCCTCATGAGGGCGCGGTCCTCGTCCTTGGTGATTTCGGCGAGCGTGCTGGTTCGCGTGGCGCCCGTGCCTACGTTGTACTTCTCGAGGCGCTTCGTGAGCCATTTCATGGTCGGCTTCTGCGGGCGCTTGTTGGCGCCTTCGAAACAGAAAGGCGCGGCGGTCTTGCCGAATTCGGCGGTATTCTCCTTCTCGGCACCCTCCTGGGCTTCCTCCTGCGATGCATCGGAATCGAAAATCGCCTTGAATCCCCGCAACAGCGGTATCTGCGTCGACCCCGTGAACTCGGGAAAATCCTTCACGTGCGCCTTCACGAGCTCATACTCATAGTCCTCGGCGAGCATCGACAGGTAATTCTTGGCGAGCACGACGTAGATATCGCGGGCGCATTTGCCATATGCATCGAGCGCGGCGAGGGTGGCGGGGACGTTGGGACCGGGACGGTTCGAACCGTGAGCGCCGCCCTCCTTGACGTGCGTCTTGCGGGCGGTCCTGTGGGAGCAGATGGCGGGATCGACCCCGACGACCGCGCAGATCCTGTCCACGAGGGGCAGCAGCTCGTTGAACTGCTCGGGCGTGATCTGCTTGTCCTCGGTACGCGGGTAGCTGACCACTTGGTCCTCATACATTTTCTGGTAGCAGGCCAAGACATCGGCGGGCTTGTGTCCGCGGCGGGCGAGGATGCCCGATAGCCCTGCGAGGTCGAGCAGCTTGCCGGGCGCGGTATGCTTCTTCGCCCTCGAGTCCTCGACCACGGCCGACTCATGGAGCGCGGCCAAATCGACCTTCTCGGCGCTATCGAAACGCCACGTGTCCCCGTCCTCGTAGGTGCGTGCGAAGACGTTCCCGTTCCCGTCGCGGAAACGCGCCTCGAAGAACGGCTTCTTGACATAGCCGTTGTACGCCTCTAGCTGGTCGCCCGTGAGCTTCACCATGACGGATTTCAGGCGCCCCTCGCGCACGACCGTGCGGAAACCATGGTCGCGGGCGATGCAGGTCGCGGCACGCACGAACTGCATAGATGCGAGGTCCCACCGCTCACGCACGTGGGCCTTGACGAAGTCTCCGTCCTCTTCCATGGCCCCGAGCATCTTACGGCCCTTGAAGGCCTTCTGGACGCTCGCGGGAGCCTCGTCGGTGAAGTACATGCGGCTCGTCTTGCCGTGCCAACCGCACTTCTCGAGCGCCTCCCATGCCAAAAGCTCACCCTCGCCGGAAGGGTCCACATCGGTCGCGATGCAGACCTCGTCCACCTCGGCAAGCTCCCGCTTCAGCTCCGAGATGACATCGGAGCAGCCCTTGAGCACGCCCTTCTTCCATGCGAATTGCCCGAGGTCCCAGGGAAGCCCCGCCAGCGACCATTTCTGCATGGCTTCGGACTGCTCAGCAGGCACCTGCTTGTCGGGCGGGAGCAGCCCCATGACGTGCCCTCGAAGGGCGCAGATTTTATACTGCACGCCGGCATAGGAGCCGGAGGTCCCGCTGAGCGCCTTTGCGAAGTTGCGCTTAGCACTCGGCTTCTCTGCGAGTATGAGAATCATTGCGGCTCCTTTCACGGGAGGGGAGGGTGGTAACTGGACTCTTCTTTTTACAGGCGCAATCGATATCTCGCGCTTTCAGCACGGCTCGGAGCATCGGCCCCTCATCGCTTCCCATGAGCCAGTCGCAGGGTACCCCCAGTGCCAGCGACAGGCGCAGGATGCATTCGTAGTTCGGCAAGCGCGTCCCCGACAGGTATTTCTTAAAGGAGTCCTTGCTGATGCCGCAGACGCGGCCGAGCTGATACAGGTTTTCGTAACCGCACGCCTCGGCGGCCCTGCGCAGGCGCACCTTGAAGCGGGCCTTGCGCAGGGCAACCGTGCGGTCGGTATCGGGATCGACCGCGACCATGGCTATCAGCCGCCGAGAGCGGCGCGGGCGAGCTGCGTCGATTTAGCAAGGGTCATGGCAACTACGCCACAGCAGGCGATGATTTTGACGAGCGTGTGGGCGACATTCCCGATGCCGCTCAGGCCGGTTCCGATATCCCCGACAACCGATACGACCAGATAGGGGAACATATAGAGGACCACGACCATCACGACGCCGGCGAGACACAGCGAGAGGAACTGTCGAAGGTATCCCCACCCCCAGCTACGGGTCTCATCGAAGCCCATGAGGGCGAACGGGATGGGTGCGAACATGGCGGTGAGGTAGATCTCGATGGCGCGACCGATCATCATGGCGTACGAGATAATCAGGGTGAACTGTGCGACTATATAGGCAATGGCGACTTCGAGCAGGATGACCAGGCTTTCGATGATATTGCCGTCTTCGGGGAAGACGATAAGGTTGTCCTTGCTCCACCAGTCGGTACCGGCATTGGCTCCAAGCGAGCTGGCGGACGTGCTGGCGGTCTTGATGATTTCCAAGACGATGGAGTACAGGTCTTTGACGATTCCGACGCCGTTGCGGACCATGTACATCATGACGGCGCACCAGACGAACAGTGCGACGACCTCGCGGACCGAGGGCATCATGCCGCCGCCTTGGTCCATCTTCTTGGCAATCTTGAGGAGCTGGAGCAGCATGCCCATGGCGAGAAGGGTGGCGGCGACTGGCTTGATGGCGCTGTCGGACACGTTGGTGACCAGGGCGGCGAGGTTGATTTTTCCGCTCGTATTTCCCAAGAGATGGTCAAAGTCGCAGAGCAAGTCCGACGCCGAGACGCAATTCTTTATATCGCCCAACGTGCACTTGAGCATGAGGTTGGCAATGGGTTGGACTAAGGTTCCGTTGAGGAACTTCATGATGCCCTGACCGATGGCCTCGGTCCAAGAGCCGATCATTTCCCCGACCTTGTTGACCAAATCATCCAAGCCGAAAGCCGCGGCGCAATGCTGGGTCAGCAGCATGAGCAGCAGCATGATTCCGAGCGCCAGCGCGAAAGACGCGCCCGCACGTCCGGCCGATGGGGACTTGATGCCATCGAGCTTGCACTCAACAGACTTTACGGCCGCAACGAGGTGATGTTTCGCCTTGTTGAGGACGCCTTCATTGCGGGCGTAATCGAGGGCTTCGACCCTGATGGCGGCTACGTCCATCATTGGACATCGACCTCCTCGAACTCATGGGTGTCGGTGTGGTAGATGACGAGAATGCTCGGCAGGGAATCCTCGGCTGCGTTCGTGGCGTTCTTGATGCCAAACGTCAGGGTGCGGGTGGACTCGATGAAGTTCTCGATGACCGTGCCGTCCCACGTCAGCTCGGTCGTGGTGGAATGGTTTGCGAGCAGGTATTCGATAACGGAGCGCTTGAACTCCTTGGTGTGGCCGTCGATGGCCTTTTTGAAGTTATCGCCCTCGATGCCGTTGAATTTGGCGCTCTCGGCGCAACGGTTGTTCGAATAGCCGTTCTCATTGTGGAACATATCGCACTTGAGCTCGAAATAGGTGTCGTTGCCCTCGCCGGTGAGTGCGGCGGGATCGACCCTGCTGAGGGTCATGATGTGGTCGTTGCCGGACGCGTCGATTACGGAGAAGACCACCCAGCTTAAAGCCCCTGTCTGGTCGCCGGCGATGGTATCCACCGCCGTGATTGCAAAGGTCTGGACTTGCTTTTTGGTCTTCTTGTCCGAGCCCTTGGACTCTCCGTAAGACTCGGTGATGATGCCGTCCCTGATCGTCATCGAACCGCTGCCGTCATTTGCCGCCCATTTCGAATTCTCGATCTGCTCGACGATTTGCTTGGTGTCCTGGTCGTAGTCCTTGATGGCGGCGCGCTGGCGCTCGGTCAGCTCGGTTTTGGTGCCGGGGTCGCTGCCTTTTTGAGGCTCCTTCTCGCTTTTCCGCTCGATCGCGGGAGACCCGGCGTCATCGCCCGCGTTTCCCTTCGCGACGCAAGACGTGATACCGTTCATCGCAATGAACAAGACGATGCCCGCCGCGACCGCGACGACCGCCGTGTTGTTCTTGAGGAACTCCATGAATTTATCCATCCTGTCTCCTTCCCAGTCTGAGGTTTATTTCGAAAGGTCGATTCCGCCGATCCAGCCCCACTTGCAGCCGGTGCCGGCGCCGTAGAACCTGATGAAGCTATCGAGCGATTTCACCGTGATGGGACCCTCGTTGCTCCTGACCCTGTTGTTGCCGATGTAGATGCCGACGTGTCCGTACGTGAGTCCGGGAGCACCGGTACCAGGATGCGAGACATCGGCGATGATCATGCCCACCTTGAGCTCCGACCTATTGGAGCTATGGCACCAGGACCGGCACATATCGCAGGCGTTGCCGCCGAAATAGCCCACTCCCGCCGCGCTGAAGACGTTGGTCACCCAGGCGGCGCACCAGCCCTGCCCGGGAGACGGGGTGGCGTAGGCCATGTTGACGACAGCCTGCTGGCGGGCCGACGCACCCGCAATTTGCGGGGCGCCCGTTCCGTTGCCATGGTCTCCATCGCCGTCCGATGGGTTCGTAAGCAGCTCGTAATACCTGTCGGCGGCTTCATAGCGCACCTTCAGGCGGGGGATTCCAGCGCCTTCCCAGCCATAGCAGAATTGCCTGACGGCGTCCTTCAGGTCGGTGGATGCCAAGAATGCCCGCTTGCTTCCCGAGACCAGGGTTCCCCCGACGGGATCGAGCGAACGGTTCTCGGAGCCATCTGGGCCGTGTTCGGACCTGATGGTATAGGCGCGGCTCCAGTATCCCCAGCTGTCGTGATCCCAGAAGAAATCGAGCTGGACTTGGACCTCCGTCCAGGACTTCCCGATGGACTTTGCATAGTTCACGAGGTTCGTATGACGCCCGTTCGTCCATTGGCAAAGGCCGATGCCGTTGGCGTTCGTGCCGCCGCCTTCCTCCGATCCCGGATTCATGCCGCTCTCGGCGTACATGTTTCCCATGATGGCGGCGATTTGCAGGTCATCGAGCCCCTTCTCCCTGAAGAACGATGCGACCTGCGATTCCACTTCGTTCATTCCCTGAACCTCCTGATCGGCGCTGCCGCCGGATAGAGCCAGCAAAAGGATTAGTACGGGAACGGCGGCGAGGATGAGCATCCCGAAAGTCGAGCCGCCGATAGCGGTCGCAAGGGAGCCGACTGCTCCGGCGACAGCGGCGGCAAGTGACTTCAGGAGGGCTTGGAGTGCCGCGACGGCATGCTGCGCTGCCGCCTTGAGGCCGGCGGTGAGCTTGCCGATGAGCGCGGCCTTCTGCTCGGCCTCGACGGCCTCGCCCGCCGCGGCCTTCGCCCTGGCGATCGACATGGAGCGGCGCTGCATCGATTTAGAGAAGGCGGCACGCTGCCCGTCCTCCGCCGCCCGCGCAGCCTTCTTCTCGGCCTGCGACATGAGCTGCGACTTGCTGCCGCCCTTGGCTTTGGCTCGGGCTGCCTTGAAGTCCTGAGCCTTGCCGCGCACATAGTGTCCGGCGCGTACCGCCTCGTCCGCCTTCTCGACCCCGTCGAGACTGCCCTCCTCATCGAACGCGAAAACCGCCGACTTGGCGGCCTCGGCGGACGAGGAGAAGAAGCCCCGCGCCCCAGCTTGCTTTCCGGCGGCCCTGCTGGCCCTGATTGAACGGCCGGCGGCGACCGTGGCGCGGGCAGTGGAGCGGATGGCCGTGCCGGACACGGAATCGTCCCCGATGGATGCGACGGCTGAATTCACCAAGGCGTTTGCCGCAGCGGATTTGAATTTCGCGGCGGTCTTGGCGCGTTGCTCGGCTTTGGTGATAAATGCCGAGGCTTCCCTGTGGGCCGCGACCATATCATCGGAGGCCGCCCGGACGTGCTCCTTCTCGGCGACCACCTTTCGCGCGGCAGCGCGGACGCTATCGGGGGCATCGGCGACATTGGATACGGTACCCGTCACATCGCCATGGTTGTCCCCGCCGCGGGGCTTACCGATACGCGCGGCGGTTCCACCCGCGCCATCGCGCTCCGCCTGGGTCATGAATCCGAAGTCACGGGAATCGGACACCCCGGCTCGCTCGATGCCGTCGGCGCTCGTTCCGAGTCCGTCCTTGAAGCCCTCGGCTCTCGATGCGGAATCGGAAAATGCGGATGCCTGGACGCCCGAGTTCCATCCCGAGGCGTCGAGCGTCTCCAAGGCGTCCTTCTCGGCAGCAGCGAAGTCCTGCTTAGCCTGCGAATAGGCGGCCCTCGAGTTATCCAGGTTTTCCTGAATCTTCTTGCTGAGGTGTACGTCGCTCGCCTTGCCGCCGGTGAACATATCGGCAGATGCCCACGATGCGGATGAACCCTGGTGCGATCCAAAACCGATTGCCTCCGATACGGCTTCGGTTTTTTCCTCCGCGCCGCCCGTGTCGGCGGCCATAGGGGAGGCACCGCCAAAAGGTTGCTGACCTCCCTGCATAGGCGCCTGACTCTGCCCCGCACCGCTCGCGGACTTGGAAAATCCCGCCGCGCCCGCATCATACGCGCCGGAGAAGGCATCGCGTGAATCGGCCTGCACGGACACGGCAGCGCCCTCGATGAAATCTCGGGAGCCGCCGATACCGGCCGCATCGATGCCGTCGAAAGAGGTCATCATGTTTCGCTGCGCGGCGGCGGCACGGTCGGCACCGCCCTCAAACTGGGTGGCAGTACCTTGCTGCTCCATGCGGGAGGTAAAGGCGCTGGGGACCTGTTGGATTGGCTGCGCGGCAGTCGGGGCGGCAGGACCCTGAGATGCCGCAGCAACGAAACCCTGTTCCACGCCGCCTGTTTGATGGCTAGGCCCCATCACGCCGGCGCCATAGGCGCTGGGAACAGCATCGCGGATAACGGTCGATACTGCGCTGGGCGTTCCGGCTGCATCGGCGCTAGCGGAATATCCAGAACCGGCCACATCGACATGGCGGGAGAAATCTGCGCCGGCCCCGGCTGTGCGTTGCAAGGCATCGTCATATGCCGCCGCGGCCTGCCGCCGGCGCTCTGCCGCAGAGGACATGCTCGCCGTGCTGCCATCTTTCAGGTTAGACGAGGAACTTGCGTTTCCATATTTGGAATCGTCTGGCAAGATGTCCTCCTTCCAAAATCATTTGGGTTACGGTCTCGAAGTATCGACCCGGCAATCGGTAATAGACGGGCAGTTGCCGCAGCGGCAACTGCCCGTCTCCATATTTGGCTACACGTCCGAGCCGCTCTCAGAACTCTGGGAACCCTGCTTCGGCTCGTTGCGCTTCTTCTTGCGGCCGCGCACGCGCTTGCGGCGGCGGAACTCGTCCTGCGGGGCGACATCCTCGGCCGTACCGCCGTGCTTTGCCACATCGAGCGCCTCTCGAGCCTTCTTCTCGGCCCACTCGTTCGGGTCCGTGGAGAACAGCTCATAGAGGTGGTTATCGGTCGGGAACTCACCCTTGATCGGCACGCGGGCCGACCCGAATACGAGAAGGCCCCAACCGCGAGGGGCGCCCTCGTCGATGCAGGCGACCTCGAGCGGCGACAGTCCCAAGGCATCCGCCCAGTAGTCGCGGTCCTCCTTGGACTGCTTGAGCAGCATGATGAAGTCGGAGTTCTTGACGATGGCGTTGGCGTCCTGGTTGCGGATCATGGATTCGGTCGACTGCGTGATGCCCGTCAGGTACATGCCGAACTTACGGCACTCGTTGGCGAATCGGCGGAAGTAGTTGAGTACCGAGGGGTACTTGAACAGCGACTCCATCTCCTCGATGTAGAGCCATGTCCTTCGCCCGTGGTCGAAGTTGCTGTACATGATGTTTCGCACCGTCTCGCAAAATGAGATCAGCGCAAAGACGAGCATCGAGTCCGGCACGTCCTTGAAGTTCAGGCCGACGGTGCGGGCCGTAAGGTCGATATCGGTCTCATGGTTGAAGAAGTTGGAGTACCCGCTGACGAAGCGCTCATAGCGCAGGGCGATGTTCTGCGCCATCGGCTCGGGCTGGCGCTTCAGCTCCTCGTAGAAGTCCTCGAGGATGGGCTCGCGCCCGCCCTCCATGTTGTAGCGGCGGAAGATGTTCTCGACGCAGCGCTGGATGATGGAGCGCTCCTCCTCGGAGAATACCGTCATGGTCTCATTGGCGGCGGCGGCCGCCTGCGCGATCATGGCGTCGGCCTTGAAAGCCACCTGCGTGCCGAAATCCTCGGACTCGCGGCGCTTGTCCATACCGAGCGGGTTCAGGTGGGCATCGAGTCCGACTCCGAAGGAGGCATAGGTGCCTCCCGCATGCTCGACGAGCAGCTTGTACTCGCCGGCGCGGTCGAAGATGATAACTTGGTCGTCGGGCTTCGAGAGCAGCGTGCCCTCGATCTCGTTCTTGGCGAAGAATCCCTTGCCCGATCCCGTCTTGCCGGAGATGAAGCCGACGGGACTTGCCAGGTTGGCTCGGTTGCCGAACACGAGGTTGTTCGACAGCTTGTTCTGGTAGTACCAGCTACCGCCCTCCTGCTCGAGCTCCTGGGTGGCGAAAGGGACGAAGATGCACGCCTCCGACGTGGTGAAGGGTCGCGAGATCTCGATATGGTTGAGGCCGAGGGGCAGAATCGAGTTCAGGCCCTGGCGCTGGCGGTACTCGAGGGTCTCCACCTGCACGCCCGCGGAGGACGCGACGTCGAGGATCTGCAGTACCTGCTCGGTCAGCTTCTCGGGGGACTCAGCCCACGTGAAGATGAGGCCGGAGAACATGAAGAGGTGCTGCTGCTGGCCTTGGAGCTGCGTCAGCAGATCCTCGGTCTCCTCGCGGGAGTATCGCAGCTCAGAGGGCAGGATCGAGTAGTCGTAGCCCTGCTGCACGGCCTTCTTCTGCTCCTCGATGGTCTCGGCATCGATCCACGCGCGGCGGGTCTTGACGAAGTTGATCGCCTTGGACTTCTCCATGGGCTGGAGATACCAAGTCACCTCGATGGGCATCGACATGTTCACGAGGTTCGCGACGACCGTATCCTCGAGGGGGGAGTCGTACTTGCGCATGACCAGCACCTGGCAGTACTTGTCATCAACCTTGAAGTACATGTTCGAACCGTCGGGCTTGAAGTTGATGCTCATCGGCGCAATGAAGTCCTTCGAGCTGTCGGGACTGTAGATCGACAGGTCGCGCTCGTAGTCGAACGTGAACTTGCGGTCGGGGCGCAGCAGGGATTGAAGGACGGACAGGCGCTCGAGACCTGTCATCGGCGTGACATCGCAGCGGATCTGCTCGAAATTGCCCGTCAGGTCGGTGTTGATTCGCGAGAAGCGTGTTCGTGCCTCGATGGGGTTGTTCGCGTGGATACCGATGGTCATGTAGCGAGAGCGCTTGATGTTCGAGACACCCTCGGCGAGCTTGTCGGAGAGGACCTCGTTCATCGTCTCAGCGTCCTCCTTGAGGACGTCGTTCGCCTGGCGCGATGGGTCGTAGAACTGGCGGTCTCGGATCTGGTCATGGCGCAGCGGCGTGTTGACGACGGAGAACTGCACCGTGGTGTCGGCGGGGAAATAGTTGTAGATATCGCACATCGCCGCGAGGATGGTCTTCTGGTCGTCGTCGCGGGCGTTCTGGTAGGTGATGTCGTCGAAGGAAAGGGTCTCGGAGTAGTAGCCGTCCTCGACCTCGCAGATGCCGTTCTCGAACATTCGGTTATAGCCGATGGCATCGACCACGTTCTTGGCGTTGTCTCGGCGACGTCGCTGCTCGGCGGTGAGCTTATCGCTCTTGGAGCTGCGCTCCTTGAGCTTCTTGGTCACCTCCGCGGCGCTTTTCGCCTGCGTGCGCTCCGCCTCCTTCGCCGCGGCGCGGGCGTCGCGGATTTCGCTGCGCTTGCCGGCGAGCTCGCGGTCGAGCTCCTTATGCACCTTCTTGACATAGCGCTTGCGCTCGCGCTTGCTCATCTTCGCATACTCGGGGTCGAGCTCG
>NZ_QRWD01000015.1:0-21448 GCF_003459505.1 Collinsella sp. AF20-14LB | reverse complement strand
CTTCGCATACTCGGGGTCGAGCTCGAAGCCGCCCTCTCCCGGACGGCGGAGACCCGCCGCGAGCGTCTCCATGTTCTTGAAGCTCTCGTCCTTGTTTGCCATTAGTCGCTCCAAAAGTCTTCAATCTGTCTCTTGTTGGGGTCTGTGATGGTCATCGGCGCGAGCGCACCGCCCGGCTCCCACATCTCGATGCCGTTGGTCTTGTAGAGCTTCGACAACTCCTTGCCGTTGCCCTTCTTGCGCTCATCCGCATACGCCTTCTTGAGGGAGTCCGCCTCGGCCTTGAATTCTCCGCGGTTGGTGGCGCTGACGTAGACCAGGCACTGCTCGTTGAAGTTGTGCGCGAGCCACAGCGGCGCGAACTTCTCGAAGTTCATGCCGTGGGGCGTATAGAAGCCGATGAGCGCGGCGGGAGCCGCGGCGAGCCATACGAGGTAGATGACGTCGTTGATGTCCACGTGGAACACGAACGTGCAGAGCAAGCCGAAAGCCAGGGCGCAGCCCACCGCCGCTCCGATACAGATGATCGTGCGTGCGGTGAGGCCGCCGATGACCTTGGGCTGATACTCGGTTACATCCTTGTGGACCGGTACCGACAGCACCCGCTTAGCCTCGCACCCAGCTGGTGTCGAGCGTGCCGAAGTACAGGGCTGCGGCAGACACGATGACGCCGCCGATCAGCGTGCCGACGCCGGCGGCGATAGCAGCGCCGTTGCCCGAGGCGCCGTTGTGGACGTTGATGCCGATGGTGACGCCGCCCCAGACGACCATGATGGCGCCCAGCATCTGGATACCGCCCTTGAGCAGGGAGGTGATGTTGCCGAGGATGCCGCCGGCGGAATCGAGCTGGCCGAGCTGGACGGTGGCTACGGCAAGGGCGTGGTAGATCGGGTTCATATGTATTCCTTTCAGGTGTATCGGTGCAGATGTGAAAAATCGACCAAGTAGCTTGAAAATGCCTTATTGGTCCAAATGCGCCGAATGTGTTACTATGCGTATGCGCCGATAAGGCGCCAGGGTGAAGAGGTTCGTGAGAACCGCTGTCATCTCCTGTCTAGCGCACCCATGAACTGTTTGGGGCCCGCAAGGGAATGCAGGTAGGTCGTTCGCGGCCGGGGTGCGCACCGCATGTCAAGGCGTCGGGCCGTCACGGGTCCGGCGCTTTTCTTTTTCAGGTGCTTCGGTAGACATGCGATCCTCCGTACCGGGTACAGGGCGGCGGCGTGCCGACCCAATGGACGCCACGAAGATACACGGCGCGGCCGAAAGGCACCCACGTCTTGCCGCAGCGGCAACATCGAGGCATCCGCGCAGCTGGCGACCTCGGGCAGATGCGAAAAAGGGGCTCATCGGACGCTTCCGTGAACCCCTTGCGCAGAATCAATAGAGCCGCTGTCTACTATTCCGCCTTGCCGGTTGAATCCGTATCGCGGGACTTGTAGTGCTTGCCGACCTCGGCATCCGTTCGGCCGCGCAAAGGCGGCCGTCGGGGCATCGACTTGGATTGGCTCGCGAGGCGTGCGGAGTACTCGCGCTCCTCGCGGCGGCGCTTCTCCGCCATATACTTCTTGATATCGAATCCAGGCGTATCGGCCATCAGCTTGTAGTTCGGATGCTCCGTGAGCGGGTACTTCTCATCGACGATGGGGTTGGCGCCGTTGATGAGCACGACACATTCCGTCTTGGGGAGCTTTGCCACCTCGGCGGGGTCGATGAGGGCGCGGCCGACGGTCTGGCCGCTCTTCGACCAGCTGCCCTGCCCTCCGTGGCTCTGGGAGTAGTTCTCCTGGAAGACAGTCTGCTGTCCGCAGGAATCGGAGATGAACTCGCAGGTCGAGGTCGTGCCCTTGTTGGCCTTGCCGCCGCCGAGATAAAGGACGGTATCGCAGCAGCCCACGATGGAGTCGGCGGTCGCCTCGTCGTAGAGCTCGGCGAGCTGCGACTTGGCCTGCAAGATGACCGACATCGCGATGTTTCGCGAGCGCAGGACGGAGATGAAACCCGAGATGTCGGCGGGAAGCGACAGGGAGCGGTACTCGTCGAGGATGAAGTTGACCGGGCGCGGCAGCTTGCCGTTGTATTTCTCCAAGGCCTTGTGGCACAGGACTCGCACCGTCTGGTAGACCATCATGCCGTGCAGAAAGCCCAGTGTCCTCTGGTCCGTGTCGTCGAAGATGGCGAAGATCGCGTTCTTCGAGTCGGGGTCGCCGAAGCGCTCGAGGTGCATCTGGTCCTCGCCGACGACGAGCCGCTTCACTTCGGCGGCGGTGAACGGCGCCAGGCGTGCGTTGCAGGTGATCAGAATCGACTTGAGCGTCTTGCCGGCTGCGGACTGGAACTTGCGGTAGTTCTCCAAGGCGTAGTCCTCGGTGGGGTCGAACCCGCGCTTTCCATTCTTGTGGACGTTGTCATACGGACGCTTGTTGTCCGAATGACGGCGGAAGGCCGACGGGACGAGGTCGAAGCGCTCGCCGTCCGCGCCGGTGTAGACCGAGATCTCCTCCGGTGCGTCCGAGGGGGTCGGGTTCTGAGCCGCACGCTCCTTGACCTCGGGATTCTTCGGGTTGCGCTTGACCCGTCGCATGCCGGTCTCGATTTCATCGAAGATGAGGTCCAGCGGGCTCTTGTAGTTCTCGTTGGACTCGGATGCCTTGGCCATCGACAGCAACTTGAGAAGGCCGCCGATGTTGTAGTCCTGGGCGGGGCAGTAGTCGCGCATGAACGCGATGAGCGCCATGTAGAGCATCTTCTCGGACTTCTCCCAAAACGGGTCTCCCGAGCTGGACTTGGGAGGCGTCGTCATGGAGATGAGAAGTCCCGCGAACGACTGAATCTCGAGGTCGGTCCTGACGTAGTGGAGCGGGTTGTAGATGAGCGACCGATCGGGGAAGAACGTGTTGAACGAGCGGATCTCATAGCCGTTGTTCGTGAGCATGTTGCCGACATCGAGCAGAAGGTCGCCCTTGGGGTCGGTGATGAACAAATCGGAGTTCATCTGGCACACGTTGGGCTTCACATAGTAGCGCGTCTTGCCCGCACCAGAGCCGCCGATGACCAGCACGTTCATGTTGCCGTCGTAGTTCATCGAGAAGCCCTCGCGGCTCCAAGCGCGACCGGTGCTCTTCGAGAGAAGCAGCGCGTTCGCAGATCCTTGCGGATTCTTGTCCTCGATGAAAGGCGCGAGTTCCTCGGTGGTGGCCCACCGCGCCGAACCGTGCTCCTCGCCGACTCGGGTGTTCTTCTGCCCATAGACCAGGCACACCATGGCGATTGCCCACGGGATGCAGACCCCGAGGAGCATGCCGAGCATGCCTGCGTCGTTCAGCAGCAGACGAAACGGATGGGCGGCGATGTAGCCCCACATCTCCGCAGGGGCGGCCGTGAGGTCCTCGAGCATATCCGAATAGGAGCAGGCGCAGTCGACGAACCTGTTGCCGAGGTAGGCGAAGGGGAGGGTGGCAGCCGCCGCGCCCAAAAGCGGCGCCACCTCTTTCGTGACCTTCATTAGCGATTCACCGTCTCGAGCGAGACGTCCTTCTCGGCTTGGGCAGCGGAGCGGGATGCGACATATGCGGCCTCTTCGCCCTTGTCGCTCATCAGCTCGTCGATGTTGCGTTCCTTCATGCTGACGGGCTCGTAATCGGGGTCGTCGTCGATACATTCGGCATCCGAATCGAGCTTGTCGGGCGTCCCATCCCCATCGCGGTCCTCGGCGGCATCGCGGATGCCGTCTCCATCGGAGTCCCCGGTGCCGGGGGCATCCTGCCCGTCGGCATAGGGAGTGGAGAGGTCGCCGTTATGGGCATCGGGGCGAGCCTGGACGCAGTCCGCCGTGGTCTTGCTGTTGGAGATATCCTCGTGCAGCTCGGCCTTGCGGGTCTCGCGCGACAGCGCCTCGTCCGCATCGGCGGCGCTCAAATCGCTATCGGCCCGAGCTGCCGGCGCGGACTCCGCCGTCTTCTCGGCCAGTTCCTCCTCGGCGATGGCCTCCGTGGATTCAGGTCCGGTCTTGCCGTCTGCGGCGCTGCCGGCGGGACTCTCCTCACCGCGTGTCTCATCGACGTCATCGAGACTCGGGACGAAGACCCCTCCATTGTCCGGGTCGCGCACATCATGGTCTGGGTCTACACCCTCATCTGCACGCTCATCGTCTCCATGCCCGGGTTCGACCTCGGGCGTCGGCATCTCGGCACCCATATCGCCGCCTGCCTCGTCATACCCATCGGCCCCATCTTCGATGAGCGGAGGCTCGAATTCCACGCCGATGCGGTCCTTGTAGCGCTGACGCATGAACAGCTCGCCGCGCTCGGGTCCCATGGCTTGGATCTTCTTTCCCTCGATATCGAGGGCTTCCAAGGCTTGTTCTGCATCGCCTTTGTTGACGATGACCTGGTTGCCGATATGGCGGGCGTTGATGTCGTAATCCTGCAGGATGGAGCAATAGTAGGCGGCGTTGAACGAGGATGCCTCGCTCTCGAACTCTCCGAACGTGAAACGGGTGCAGTCCCCATCGGGCAGGCTTTTGATATAGCCCTTGTCCGCTTTGCCCTTATCGAGCTTGTCGAGATTGATGATGCGGGCGGCATATCGATGGTCGCGGCTGATGTCGTAGATGGCATCTTGAATGGTGTGGGTGCGCTTCCCGTCGCTGTCCTTTCCATCTTTCGGATGGACGAGGAAATGGCCGACGACGGTGGAGTTGGCAAACAGTTTCGGGGAGATCTGTTTCAACTCGCGCAGGGTCGTCTGCGCCTCGGCGGGAGAATCGAACCAAGTCGTCGTATAGTCTTGCTTTTTCATCCCCTTGCCGTTGTTCGATAGGCCCTTGGCCGCCCCCTTGGCGTCTCGGGCTTCTGCTCGCAAGCGGTTCGACTCATTGATTTTGTTCCTGAGCATCTCCCTGCCGAACATCTCGAGTATGTTGAGCAGCTTGATTCCGGCCTCATCTGAAATTGATGGCATATCCTCTACCTCCGAAGGTCGCTGTGACCAAGCCCAATGCTCAGTCACAGCGCAGGCTACATCGGAGGGAGAGACCCCCTTCGGGTCGTGCCGCAGCGGTTAGATTCAACCGTTTCGCATCGACTCAACGGGAGTGAAGGTGCCATCTAGCGCCAAACGCCCATCGATACGGACTGGCCGTGCTCGTTTTCGGCGAGGATGCTGCCGTCGGACTTGTAGATGAGCTTCTTGACGAGGAACTTCTGGAATCCCGACCCAAACGCGACGGTGGTCACCTCACCGGGGAGAAGACCATGGGGCAGGGCGAGGCTTTTGACGCCGTCGGCTTCCTGCAGTGCGGCCGAGGCCCCGTCCGCACGCGATGACTCATCGGCGAGCTTCATGTTGACGCGCTCGAGTTCCTTGGCAAGCCTGCTGGAATCCCGCTCGGCCGCACGTGCGCGGCTCTCGGCATCGGTTGCGCGTGCGGTGGCTTCCATCAGCTTGGACTCCGCGTCCTCGAGGTCGTCCTTCAGGTTCGAGCATACCGAAAGCTGCTGTCGCAAGGCACCGACCTTGCCCTTGTAGCTTTCCAAATCTTCTCGCAGAAGCTCTGCGGCTCGTGCCTTCCCCTCGGCTCGGTCGGCTCGCTCGCGCTCGGACTCGACGGCGGCCTGCAGGCGCTCCAATTCATCCTTGTGCGACTCTTGAGCGGCGCACACGACCTCTTCCTGCTTGGCCTCGAGTGCCTCCTGAAGCTCCGCGATACGCTTTTCGTATTCCGCCGCATCCTCTTCGAGCTTGCCCTGTGCCGCCTGCACCTGCTCGCGGAGCCGTTCCTGACCGCGCACCAGCTCTCCGATTTTCTGGTCGTAGTCATGGCGCTGGCGGTAGTTCTCCTCCCGCGCCGCCTGAAGGTCCGCCTTGATCGACTCGCTGTTCGCCTGCACGGCCTCAAGGGCTGCGGCCGCATCGGCTCGTGCCTTCTGGGTCTGTGCGAGACTTTTACCGAGGGCCTCGTTTTCCCGCGCGAGGTCGACGATCTTGTCGGCGCTCGACTGTTCGCTGTTGCGCAGATGGCTGGCGCCTTGCCGCTCGGCCTCGAGCGAGGACTCCAGCTCCTCAATCCGGCTCGATGAATCGCTGAGCTTACCCAGCAGCTCATCCCGCTCGGCCGAAACCGTCTCGAGCTCGGCTTTGGCCTGAGCGACGGAATCGTGCAAGGCGGCGTTGTAGTTCTCGAGCCTCTTCATCTGCTCGTCCGCAGCGGCCTTGAGCTGCCAGCAGCTTTCCCGAGCCTCCTTGAGCTGCCTCTCGCGATCCTCTGCCTGGTTTTGGAGGGTGGACATGCCAGCGACCAGCTCGCTGGCGCGGTCCTCGGCCTCCTGCGCCCGAGCGATAAGCCCGTTGACCTCATCGCTCGACATCCCGCTCATGCTCTCCAAGCGGCTACGCAGCCCGAGCACCTCCTGGCGGAATTCCTCCTTCTCGCTGCGTTCGCTCTCGAGCTGGTCGTTGGCCTCACCGAGACGTTCCAAGAGGCCCTGCGTCTTGCTCCGCTCGCTATCTAGGGATTCGAGCGTCTCCGCATTGATGCGCTTGAGGTTCTCAATCTCATCCGAGGTAGCGGCATTTTGAGCGGATGTCTCCACCGCCGCCGTCATCTCGTTGACCTTGAGCCTGAACTCGGCGCATTCGCGCTCATGCTTCGAGTTTGCGTTCGCCAACTCGTCCTTCACGGCCGAGAGTTCCGCCAAGGCCGAATCGCGCTTGACCATGGCCTCATTGACGAGCCTCCTGGCCTCGGCGCGAGCGGCCTTCATGCGCCGTGCGCGGTTACGTGAGCTGTGAGCCGCCTTGCAGGGGGCGTCTGCAGGCAATTGTCCCATTGCTTCTCCAATCCGAGCTTAGATTTCAGACATTTCTTCGATATCCTTCGGCACCTCGATGCCCTTAACCGAGCACATGTAGCGAAGGGCCTCGCGGCGGCTCTTCGCGCGGGGGGCGATCATCGCCGAATGGTAATCGCCCATGAACGTCCAGATGATGCCCGAGGTCGTCTTGTTGGCGGTGAGGCAATACTTCCTCGCGAGTGCCTCGGCTTCATTCGTGCATTCCAAATCGTTCTCAGGCGAATCCTCATGGCTGGCTTGCGCGGATTTTCCGCTTGCCGCTCGAACCTTCTTCAGATAGAACCTGAACCCGTCCGCGCGGCGAAGCCAGTTGAGCGGGAACATCGCGTAGCGCTTGAAGGCGGCCGAGCCGCCCTCGGAATTCTGCGTCATGAGCTCATCGAGATAGAGGTCCCACGCGTCGCATATCTCATCGGCATCGGCACCCGCATCCATGGCATCGCGGATCGCGTCCATGGTCCTCTCGAGGAAGATGCCGTCGCAATGCTTGGGAGACGAGTCGGCGATAAAGCGTGCCACATAGCGCACCTCGGCACTCCAGTCAGCAGCACCGTCCGAGCCGTCACTGCTGCCCGTGCCTCCACTGACGCCCTCTCCACAAGGCATATCTCCCTCATTGGGATTATCAGAAGAATAAGAAAAATAATTATCATTATTATTCTTATTATTATTTATATATACGCCGGTTCCCGATGAGGCCGTGTCGCTATCCTGCGGTTTTGCTGCATCTCCGCAGCTAGATAGCGGTGCTGCAAATTCTTCCGATTCGACGGATCCGCAGGTCGCGCCGATACGACGACTTGACGCATCGTTGTGACAAAATGACGCATCGTTGTGACAACTTGACGCATCGATGTGACAACTCGGCGCATCGTTGTGACAAAATGACGCATCTGCATGACCTGCGGATTGTTGAAAACTCGAGTTTTCAACAGCCGAGATGTGACAAGTTGGCGCATCAGCCTGACCTGTGCTTTTTTGAAAGTCGAAATCGAGGATTTGCCCGCCCAGCGAGGCGGAAACGGGCATCGTCGCCTCAATCGCGGCATTGATTTTCTCCTGGACGGCGAAGTAGGAGCGCGGCGATTTCATGCCGTTCGCCTCCCTGCCGGTACGGTACAGCTCGTTGTAGCCGATGAGGCCCGCCTTGCAGAGGCTGTCGAGCGCACGCTGGACGGAGCGGCGCGAGATATACAGATCGAGGGCGAGCTGGTCCTGCGTGACGTAGTAGCCGTATGCCGAATGATGGCTCATCGAGTAGATCTTGGCGTAGACCGACAGCTCGGCGCTGGACGCCTTGAGACCCAGCCCGGCCGGGTCCACCATCCAGTCGAAAACGGTGTAGAAGTTGCGGTCGAGGGCGTTATCAGGACATCTTGTCGTAGGCATTGTCATCGACCTCGCATTCGCTCGATTCGCTTGTCGGCTCGATATCTGCAGAACTGTCCGCCGCGGCGGCGAGAATCGATTCGACGGCATCGTAATCGCACTTGAAGCTCATGGACAGGCCGTCCTCGTCCATGACGGCGCAGACGAGTCCCTTGGCGGAAAGCTCGTTGAGCGTCTTGAAGACTCGCGCGATGCCGTGCTCGGCCGCCCCGCGACCGCGGGCAGGGGCAGGGCATCCCTCATCGAGGGCCTGCGCGATATATTTCGAGGTGATGCGCTCACGGGCGGGGTCGTCGGTGCAGTCGCGCTCGAAGATGAGCGCGAAGACGATTGCCTTGGCGCTGTTGAGACCCAGACGGCTCATCCAGCCGTACTGCTTCCAGTAGGCCTCTTGCTCCAGACGGTTGTTGCTACGGTTGTTGTACGCGAAATCCATGATAGTCCTCCTATTTCGCTATCGACATGACTCTGCTCCGGCTGTTTCGGCCGGAAGGCGTTTCGATAGGAGAGGGAGAGCTGGATGACTGCTCGCCGACGCATGCGACCCAAGTGCTCGGCTCGTTCTCGCCGACATGGGTGCGCTCGATGTAGCCGCGTTCGGACAGATCGCCCAGAACACGCCTGACGGTCGTGACCGATGTGTTGCTGAGGAACGCGAGCTTAGGTTTTGAGACGCTGAGGCCCTCTTCGCCTGCTTCGCAGACCAGGGCGAAGATGATGAGCTCGTTTCCCGATAAATCGAGATCGCGCATCATCCACGGGTCGATGGTGAAACTCATTTGAGATCACCTGCCAAAGTGCACGTGCATGGCGAAAAGACCCCGAAGGGCTTGATGCCCTCGGGGTCGATAGCTAACAGATTGCACGGATAGGCGGCAGCGTTCACGGCTGCACGCCCAGCAGGGCGGGTCATGCAGTTCATCTCCTATCGTCCGGCTTGGGGAACCGGTATGCTTTGATTTTGTTGCGCGATACCGAGCTTGTCAACTAGGCATTTTTGAGAAGGGTCTTGAGTAGCAGCTTGCCGAGCTGGGCTTCTCCGATCTGGTCGATCAGCGCCTCATCCACCTCAACTTCGTCGTTTTTCATAAGAGCCGCACTATCGAGCGCACCTGCGCCCAGAAGGGTCTCGCCTCCGAAGATATCCACGCCGTATTTTTTGAAGAGCGGGGCGTACTGCTCTTTGATTTTCTCCCTCGCAAGGCAGCGCTCGCTCACGCTCTTGTAGAGAGCCTCGTAGCTGATCCCCGCGAGCTTGAAGATATAATCGCGGTTGAAGGAGAAGCGGTTTTGGAGGCGTTGGTACTCGACGGTATCGGCTCGGCACATGGATTGGAGCTTCGAGCGGCTGCAACCGAGGACTTTGGCGGCCTGGTCGGAGTTGAGAACGAGCGGGAGCTGCAAGAGCTCCTCATCGCTGAAGGATGCGGACTTGGCGCTCTTTTTGGCTGCGGCATTCATCACGCTACATCTCCTCCGCGACAGACGCGAAGGATGGATTTGCCAAGCGCGGCATCTGCTCCTCGGCCGCCGCGTCGAATGCCTCCAGAAGTCGCGCAGCGCCGTTCGCGGGCAGCATCGCCCTTACGAACACGAATTCCATGGGGGTCGGCTCGCGAAGGAAGTTGCACTGCCCATCGAGAAGCGCAAGGCTACCGACAGACTCGTTAATGGCGGTGGCGAAGGTCTCCGTGTCCTCGACGTAATCCAGAAGGATTTTGGACGCGGACTCCAGAACAGGGTTTTTGGTCATCGTGTCTCCGTAACTAATCGAACTACTTGGGGCATAGTTGACGAATGTAGAATGGTGTTCCTCATTCGTAGCTACGAGCGAGATATTATCCCTTTTTTCGATTTAGGGCAATATAGTTTGGAATTGTAATTTACATACGTGGAAATTGCCTATTTGCGCGATTTATATCTACATACGCGAAAATGACTTCCGAATCATGTATTCTGTAGCCGGGTAGCCACCTGACTAGAGAGAGGGGAAGCCATGACATTCAAGGAGATACTTGAGAAGTACGGTGTCACCGCATCGGAACTTAGCCGCAGGTGCGGGGTTTCGACATCGACCCTTAGCACGTTCGTGAACGGAAGGTCGAAATGCCAGAACATGCAGATGACCACGTTTTTGAGGATTTGCAAGGGTTTGGACATTCCGTTTGAGACCTTCGTGGAAGACCTGTTCGACGGGGAGGAGGAGAACCCCGGCAAGAAGGCACTCCTCTCGGGCGACGAGGAATCCCTCGTGAGCGATTTCAGGGGCTTCAACGCGCAGGCGAAGTCCTGCCTCATGCGCGTATCGAGCGCCATGAAACTCGACCCCTCCAATATGCAGAGAAACCGCGAGACGCAGGCCGAGGCGCAGGCGTCCCCGTCGGCAGATACCAGTCCGGACGCGCCGGATAAGACAGATTAGCACGGCAGAGGCGGGTACATATGCGCCCGCTATTTCAAAATGCAGCTACAGAGCTATATGGGTAGGCATGTAGGCGCGTAGCTGCATAGCCGACTACGCGACACCATACAGGTATAGCTAGAAGAAAGACGGGAGTTATTTACAATGGCCGAGAAAAAGCAGGCCGCCGCTCCGAAAAAGCAGATAGCGGGCAAGGACCGCCCCTACTCTAAGCTGGAGTCGCTCATCAAGGGATCCGGATACTCAAACAGCCAGGCGGCGAATCTTGCCGGTATTCCGGTGAGCACGTTGACGACGATTATCCGCCCAGAAACCGATTTGGGGACGGTCCGAGTCTCAAACCTGCTCGCCCTCTGTCGGGTGTTGAACATAACCATAGAACAGCTCTTCGATGCCGAGATGCCGGTCGTCGAGGACACCGATGCCCCCGTCGGGCAGAGGTTGGAGCTGATCACGCTGTTCAACCGCCTGAACACCGAGACTCGCTGCGAGCTGATTGGCATAATGAGGAGCCTTACGAAAGACCCGAACCGCCTGATGGTCTGGCCGAGCGAGCGCGACTGACCGATTATACAGGTAGCCGTGTAGCTCGATACCCAACTACACGGCTACAGAACTACACACCTACCCAGCTGCCTGAATACCCGTGCTACTTCAGGCAGACAACATACCACTTGCCGCCGTCGGCGATAATCGACCTGCGGTGCGTCCTGTTCCCGCGACCGATGACATAGACATCGCGGACATACGCGAACCTGCCCGCGGTACGGGACGGGCACATGAGCGGCGCACCGCTACTCGAGATGGCGAACCTCCGCCCATCGGGCCAGATGATGCATGTCGGGTTGCCGCCCGCATCCTTCTCAACCGACACCTCCACGAGATTCAACTGATCTCCAACCATTCGCCCTCCACAAGACAGACATCGCCATACGCCCGCGAAGCCGCGGGCTTTATTGATTAAGCGTCCCACGCGGCCGCCGTCCACATGGAGCGCTTGCCGCAGCGGCACGCTCCACGTTCATGTCAAGGCACGGCAGTGGCGCTCGCTCGGCCTTTTCCTTCCATCGCTATGCATCAAAGCCGGCTACATAGCTATACGGCTACCGTGCATGTCACGTAGCTGACTACCGAGCTACACGGCTACAGCCAAGCCGATTCCGCTGCTAGACGGCGCTTTACGAGGCAACCCCACGCAACCTTGACCGCCACCTGCTGCCGCTGCGGCAGCAGGTGAATGGCGATGCATGGATTGGCGTATTTTCACGGGGCTAGCAAAACCTCCGAATGGAAGGAGACCTCGATATGCGCAAACGCGAGGCAAAGAACAAGAAGACGATTTTGAAGCCGGCGGTGACCATGGCCGTGACCGCGGGCCTCATGCTGTCCCCGATCATGCAGACCATGGCATTTGCCCAGACGGCATCCGCAGACGGCGATCAGCTAACCACCCAGACCGATATCCAGAAGGTCACCGAGCAAACCGTTAAGGATGCCAAGGCGACCATGGATCTCGCCAAGGGCAAGCTGGACGAGGCAAACGAGCAGCTTGACGCCGCGTGGGACGCCTTGAATGCCGCCCAGTCGGCACAAGCCGCTGCACAGACCGCATACGATCAGGCGGCCGCCGGCGTTGAGGCAGGTGAGGCCGATGTACAGGCCGCGTCCGATGCCAAGGCTGCAGCCGACCAGAAGCTGACCGAGGCCAAGGCCGCATATGATGCCGCCGCCGCAAAGCGAGCCGACGCTGCAAAGGCTGCCGAGCAGGCTGCTGCAGCCTACGAGGCCGCAAAGACGGGACGCGCAGGCGCGTTCGAGAAGATCGAGACCACCAAGCAGGCATGGACCGACGCCAAGGCCGCTGTCCATGCGGCCAAGAAGGCTGCCGAGAAGGCCCAGCAGGACGTCGATGCGGCACAGGCCAAGGTGGCCGACCTCGAGCAGCAGGTATCCGATGCCCAAGCTGCCGAGGACGCTGCCGCAGACCACCTCGATGCCCTTCAGGCTCAGCTCAATCAGGCGACCGCCGAGCTCGAGACCGCCCAGAAGGCACTCGATGAGAAGCAGGCCGAGCTGGATGCGGCGCAGGCCGACATGGAGTCCAAGAAGGCCGATTGGTACGGCAAGGTCCACGCCTATCTCGACGCCTTCGGCAAGTGGGGCGACGCCGCCATCCAGAAGCTGACCCAGGCCAAGGCTGCCGCCCAGTCCAAGGCTACAGATGCCCAAACCGCCCTCGATCAGGCGAACGTCAAGCTCGAGGCGGCCAAGCAGGCCGTCGCTACCGAGCAGATCCGTCTCGATGCCGCAAACGCGACTGTGCCCGCCGCCGAGCAGAATATCGAGGACGCCAAGGCCGCCCTCGCTGCCGCCCAGGACGAGTACGACCTCGTCAAGTCCATCGCGGACTCGCTGCCCCAGTATCGCCAGAACCTGGATGCCGCCAAGCAGAAACTCGACCAGGAGCAGGCCGCCTACACCGCAGCCGCAGATGCCTACTACCAGGCTCAGGTCGCAGGCACCGCGACCGAGGAAGAGCTGACCTCCCTCATGGACGCAGTCAATGCCGCCCGCGATACACTCCAGCAGGCGCAGGATGCCTACAACGACATCAAGGCGGCTGTCGACGCGAACGAGGCCCAAGCCGCCACGCTCGGTGATAAGCAGGCCGCGGTCGATGTTGCCCAAAAGGCAGTCGATGCCGCGCAGGCCTCCTACGATGACATCGTGAACAACTACATCCCGACCTGCGAAGCACAGCTCAAGGCCGCCAAGAATGATCAGGCGGCCGCGCAGCAGGCCGTCGCGACCGCAACCGACGCCAAGGCCGCAGCCGACAAGGCCGCCAAGGATGCGTCCGATGCGCTGGATGATGCCCTGAACCATGCCGGCGATCTCGAGCAGCTGAATCAGGCTCAGCTCGAGGCGAACAAGGTCTTTGCCGACGCATCCTCCAAGTATCAGGGCTTGAAGCCCGGCGTTGAGGCTGTCGCAGGCGCCCGCGACCAGGCGAAGGCCACCGCAGACGAGAAGCAGGCCGCCTACGACCAGAGCGCGAACGAATTCAATGCCGCGCATGACAAGATCGCTCAGCTCCAAGGCCAGCTTTCCGATGCCCAGACCGCCTTGGTCGAGGCTCAGAAGTCCCTCGAGGATGCCGTGGCAGAGATTGACGTGAAGAAGGGCGAGCGTGCCGCCGCGAAGGCCGCCTACGAAAAGTCCTTGGGTGACTACGAGGATGCGGTCGCCGCCGAGCAGAAGGCGCTGGATGCCAAGGAGGCCGCCGCTGCTGCCCTGACTGCGGCCCAGCTCGCATATAACGAGGCTGAGACTGCCTACCAGAAGGCCGCCGATGCTGCCGCTACCGCTGCCGCAGGCAAGGACGAGGCGGAGCAGAAGCTCGCCGAGCTCAAGGCCGCTGCCGACAAGGCCAATGGCACGTTGATCGAGGCAACCGCCGCCGTCAAGCTCGCTCAGGGCGATGTCGACACCGCTTCCGCCGCCGTGGATGAGGCTCAGGCCTACTACACCGCAGCCGCCCAGGACTACAAGAACCTCTCCGATGCCTACGAGGCTTCCAAGACCGAGAATGGCAACGGCACCACCGCCGGCGGCAACACCGAGACCGGTACCGAGGGCGGTAACGCCAAGGGTACCGGTGGAGCCGGAACCGACCAGGCTGCGGGCGCGAACGGCAAACAGGCTCAGGGTGAGCAGGCTCAGGCCGCTGCCGCTTCCGACCAGAAGGCCTTGCCCCAGACGGGCGACTCCACCGCGCTCGAGGTGAGCGTCATCTCCGGCATGGGCGCAGCAGCGATTGCCGCAGCGGGGATCGCACGCCGCCGTGGTCTCCATGCTGCACTCTAGATCCTAGCGGTCTAGACCCCAAGCCCTTTCCCCTCGAGAGGAGGAGCCGCCGAAATGGTGGCTCCTCTTTTTTGCTTCACTGCGTAGCTACACGTCTACCAAGCTATCTTGCTACACGACTACGGAACTACAGAACCATTCGGCTACGCCGCTGCCACAAGATTGCATTCGAGGAGACTCCCTCATACCAGATGATCACTTTTCTTATTCTCCTTATTCTTTTCCTCATTCGTCTGGACAATCGTTTGGCAATCTCGTCTATGCGGCTATGTATCTACGTGCCTACAGAGCTACCGAGCTACATAGCTACACGTCTACTGAGTTGCGTGTACACATGCAGACCGTTGACAAAAAAGAGCGCCCCGGAAGGCGCCCTTTGAATTCAGCTGGAGTTCCGTCGTGATGCCTAATTCTTATCGGCCGCCGCGATGCGCTTGCCGATCCACCTCATGACGGGGACCGCCATGGAATTGCCGATGGCCTTGTAGCGCGGCCCATCGGGGCATTCCTCGGCGGGCTTGCCCTTCCATCCGATAAGCGTATGCCCATCGGGGAAACCCTGGAGGCGTTCGCACTCGAGCGGGGTGAGCCTGCGGACGAGCATGGGATTTGCCTCCATGATCTTGTCTGCGGTTTCAGAGGCAACCATTGCTCCATCGCCACCGCATTTGAGGGTCGGGCAGACGTTGCGGCAGATTGCCGTATGTGCATTGAGGTCGCCCATGGCGATAGGTTCGCTCCCGCTGCCGGCTGCAACCATATGCGGATGGTTCGCGAGCAGCGTAAATGCAGGGTCGCCGTCCGCACCGATTCCCAAGCCCGTCCCGCGCCCCAGCTTCTTGTCGCGAGTGGCGACTTGCTCATTGATGGGATAGGTACCGCCGGTGCAGACGAAGGTCGTCTGCTTCATGCCCGGGTTGGCGGCAAGCGCCGCGCTGATGGTTCCATCGTCGACGATACGTACCTCGTTGCGCACGTTCTGCGCGAATCCGAAGGGCGACAGGACGCTATTCTCGCGAGCCCAGACTGCAGGACCGGATGAGGTATCGAGGGTCGGGAAGACATCGGACATGCCGACCCCCAAGCCGTTGCTGCCCGAGTGGGCGGTCTCGCAGACATATGTCTGAATATTCGTGTCGTCCACCACCACGGGGGCGTCGTCCTTGCCCATATGCGCGGTAAGGCATCCCGCGATTTCATCGCTGATATGGCAGTGTGCCTGCGTGCCCGTCATGCAGACGATGTTCTGACCCCTATCAGCACACGGTGACGAATCGCCTCGGGCCGTAAGGCATCCTGCGACCTCCGTGCCGTACTGTGACATCGCCATATAATGTTGGCCGGTGCCACTCAGAGGCAAGACTGCCGGTGCGTGCCAGTCAGCCGTGAGCGTGTTCGCCTGTTCCTCCGCATAGCCTATTGTGTTGGCGCGGGGCGCAGCGGAGTACTTGAAGCCTGCGCACGCAGCGCTGCGTCCAGCTCGGCGGGCAAGCTCCTTCCTCTTTTCACGGCTCGATTGAGGATTCCCTGACAGGCAGTCGGGCTCAAAGAGAACCTCTGCGGGGGATTCGGCTCCAAGATGTCCGACAAGAAACAGACGGCGGCGTCGCTGGGCCACTCTGAAGAATTGCGCGTCCAGAACTCGCCATGCGAGACTATACCCGAGTTCATCCATTTCCCTGAGCAGCTGTCCGAAAGCCCCCCATCTTCGCTCGTGAGCGCTCCTGGGACGTTTTCCCATAGAAACCAGCGAGGACGAAGTTCCTGTACGCATCGAATGTACTCGAACATAAGGCCGGATGCGCCTTTGAGGCCTTCGCGCTTACCCGCCACCGAGAACGATTGACACGGGGATCCGCCAACAACAAGGTCGATAGCTCCATCGATTTCTTCCTTCCAGTCGATTTTTGTGATGTCTCCGAGGTTGGGGACATCTGGCCACCTTTCTGCCAGCACGGCGCATGGGAACGGCTCGATTTCCGAGAATGCCACCGGCTCCCAGCCGAGCGGCTCCCAGGCGAGCGTTGCCGCCTCGACGCCGGAAAAGATGCTTACATAGCGAAAGCCCAAAGGGTCCTCCTGACCGCGAACCTACAACGGTTCCCAGTCTCCGGCACCCCGAAAAAACCGACGGAGTCTTGCCGCTGCGGCAATCTCCCAGCTAGATAGCCGTCTATCGACCTATATCAAAGTGAGGTTTTCGCCCTATGCGGCTATGCGTTTACAGGGTTGCACGCCTACCGAGCTACATAGCTACACGTCTACTGAGCTACACGAATAAGCAAAAAGCCCCGCAGCTCGTTATCCATTTTGCTCGGCAGGGTAGAGCTTGACACATATGTAGCGTATATGTATCATATCATTATGATTAAGAACGATTACATAGAATTCGAATGGGACGAGCAGAAGGCTGCTGTCAACATAAAGAAGCACGGAGTGAGCTTCGAATCGGCGGCCGATGCGTTCTCGGACCCATATGCCCGCGTCTTGCCAGATGCCAGACATTCAGACTACGAAGAAAGGTTCTTCCTGATAGGGATGGACTTGGAATCGCGGGTGCTGACGGTCTGCCACTGCGAGAGACACGGCGGCTCGACCATTAGAATAATCTCGGCGAGAAAATCGACGAGGACAGAGGAACGGCAGTATTGGAGGTATCGAAATGAATAGCAAGGACGAGATTATGGAGATGCCCGCCGAGGTCGATTTCTCCGGCAGCATTCCAAATCCCTACATCGGGAAGGTGCGCCGTCGCGTTACCATGAACATCGACGGCGAGAACATCGACTACTTCAAGGCGGAGGCCGCCCGTACGGGCGTGCCGTACCAGGTCATTATCAACATGTTTCTCACCGAGTGTCGCGAACAGGGAAAGCATCTTGCATTCTCCTAGCGTACTGGTTGGTGAGTGGCGCGAGGTGAGAAGGCGAGATACGCTAGGATAGCCGCAATAACGCCTTAAGGGCCGGGCTGCAAGCTCGGCCCTTTCTCATACCATCCCTCGATGCCTATTGCTATTGCAGATCCGCTTAGGCCGCGGTTCTCCCTGAGCCATACGCCTATCGAATTATGGACTACCTCACTACACGACTACCGAGTTACCCGCCTACACAGCTACACAGCTATATAGCCACATAGCTACATAGCCACAAGCCTACCGAACTACGCCGCTATCGAGTTGCATGTCAACACAAATGGATGCAGATTCATCGATAGCATCGCTGGCATGCTCGCAAATTTGGTCGAGCGATTCTGAGTGGATGTCGTCCGTCGCGGTTTTCTCATCCCATGCGCTGGTGACGATTTGACAGACAGCTTCGATACCGCAAATTGAACTCTCATAGGTAGATTTGAAGTCTTCGATGATTCGGTCGACCGAGGGAGCGTCCGGGCATCCCGCGGCGATAAGCGCCTCCTCGACCGGATCCCAGCTGTAGACGAGTTCGCGGGCTGCAGTCATCCAATCGCTGGTGGAGTCCATATCCTTGCCGCGCAGGTCGATGGTGAGTATGAGATCGTAACCGGTAAGGTCTGTTTCCCGCTCGATTTCCAGATATCCGAGATTGCGTACGTCATCGTCGGAGACGGCCCATCCTTCCGAATCGAGGGCATCGGCAATCGCTTCGGGAAGCGTATCGAATTCCCGTACGACCTCTTTTTGCTTGGAAAACCCATCGCAACTGCGTTCGACCCTGTCCATCCAATTGTCGAACGATTCGTTGCAGACTAGTTCGAACATCTCTGCGATAGCTTCGCGAGCGGACGGGCTTGACTCGTTGTAGAGCTTGAGGACGCTCTCTCCGAAACCGCCGAGGTTATCGAGTAGAACAATGCTGTTGTTTACGGCTGCATCTCGTGCGCTATTTGGCAACGAATCGAGCTTTTCGATAATCTGACCGATGGGACGTCCGGTGGTGGGAAAATCCATATCGACCTCCAAGGAGTACTAACCTTATTCAAACGTTAGCAACCGATTTGGCAGAACGAAACAGTAGGACAAAGGTAGCGACATGCAGGCATACACCGTTACACGGCTACATAGCTACACATCTACCGAGCTACACGGCCACACGCATGGCTACTTGATCTTCTCAGCACCCGGGGAGCGCGGCGCAACCTTGAACTGTTCGCGCTGCCGATTGAGCTTATTGAGTTCCTTGGCAATCGCAGTCTTGTCTTCAGCAAGCTCATCGATGCTCATGCTCTCATTCGGACTCAACCCCAAGACCTCATCCATGATGGACGGGTATGCCTTCTTCAGTTCGTCCGTATTTCCGAAGCTGCGGATAATGAAGCCGAGGTTCGCCTGGCTCTGTTCAAGCAAATTCCTATCGACGTACAGGAGGGTATCGAAGCTTTTGGCTGAGGCTTCCTTGCTGAGCATGGCCGTTATCGGCAACCTTTGACCGCATGATTTCTTGTCAACCTCGGCGGACTTCAGGAGCTGCAAACTGCTCGGCACAAAGCAGGACGAACTGTGATATTGGGCGTCCACCTTCAGACAGCCTATGGCAAACTGCGCCGTATCGCCCGATACCCATATATCCGCATTGACTTTGGTCGATAGGGGATTGACCTCGCTGACGTGGGTGGCCGTGCTGATAAACGCGTTCATCATGCGAGCGGCCGTGATTTTGGACGGAAAGTATTGCGAAAGCGAGCTTCCCAGATCGTGGGGCGTCAACGTACCCGCAAGTGCCTTCTTATAGAGCACCCACGGCTTGACATTACATCGGTTGATATCAATCCCGACGAGGTGGTTAAAGCGCTTCTTGAAAAACGACACCTCGAGCATACGGGCATCGTCTCCCGAGCCGTAGCAGATAAGGAAGTCCTTGCCGCACAGGTTGCGGTCATATCCCCGTGCGAGATTGATAACCCGCCGGACATCCCTCTTGTTCGCTTTCATGGTGGCCTCCTTGTCTTTTCGACAAGGATGGCCCGGTGAATTGGAACCCCATCTTTCATGCCGCAGCGGCATCCTGCGCGTTTCTACAATCTGGGAAACATCAAGTTCGCAGCGGAAGACATAAGACTGATTGATATGGCCAAAAAAGAAGGAGGGGCGCTAAGCCCCTCCTTCTGGACAGCCTATATCCCGGTTTCCTGCCTGCCAGTTCACTCTCTCCGAAGGTATCGGAGCGTTTGGGGTCGTACCCCTATTCATGGGAAATTCTATTGCGGCCATGCCCGCTAGATACGTCACGCACACCGTATCGAACGTCAGGTTTACCAGCCGGGGCTGAACCCTCTTTCGATAGCAAGGATATTATAGCATCTACAAATCCGAAATGTCTTGACACATTTGAATACAATCGGACTACCCAGCTACACGGCTACGGAGCTACATGGCTACGCAAAGGGAAGAATACGGGATCACATCGCTGTTCAGACCGTTGGCGCGATCACGCCGGGAGCACCAGCATTGAATTCAGTACGGTCGACAGAGATTGAAACATCCCAATTCGAGCAATCGAGCATTAAAGAGCGGCAATTAGAGAAGGCATAGTGGGCGTTTGTCATTTTTGAGAAGTCGAGTTCGCCGAATTCAACGATGTCGAGGGCGCGGCACTCTCCAAACATTATGCCGATGGAGAGCGGGATGCTATATGAAAATGCAGGTTGATTTTCAATCTCAACGCAACAGCCTGAACGGGCCCCGCGTTTCCGCAGCTAGCGCAACGCGGAAATAGCCCCCGGCACCTGGCCGTCGCCACGTTTCCGCAGGTGGATAGGCTGTGGAGGCCGGTGCCCCCATGCCGCCGCCGCTATCTGCTGCGGGGAGAGCCCGCGCGCGAGCCCGTTCCTGATGGCCGCGAGCTTGGCGGCGGCGCCACCTCCCTGGTCACGGTCGATGGCGACCTGCCGAGCTCCGCGGCGATCTCGCGGGCGCTGCGGTTGAGGTCGAGCATCCTCTCGACCGTGTTCCTCTCATGCCTCGTGAGCCTCCCGTACGACCTCCCGGACGGCTTCGGTCTGGACATTTCAGCCTCCCTCCATCGCGGGCTGGGGGATTCCGGCCCCTCTGGGGTTGCCTACCCGGATTCACGCCTCAGGACTCAGCGCAACGCGTTGCGCTGAGTCCTGAGGCTGTTGCAATGAAAATGAGAATCAAGGATATGAAAATGCAGGACTGCTGGTTGCGAAGTCTTTATGCAGTCGTGGGGGAGATTACCGCCGCGCTTGGTCCAGAAGCGCCTTCGTCGTGTAGTACGTATCGGCCTTGTTGTCCGGGACAGAACTCGAGCTGTAGGCGTTGCCGTCCGAAAGGGCATACCAGTTGCCGTCGGCACCGGTGACCTTCATCAAGGAATACGTATTTCTAAGGAGGTCACCCACATGGTCCCAACTCGCGCCGATCTTGACGCACTCGAGATCGGGGTAGCCCCCGCCGGAATGCCCGAAAGGCACATACCCCCAGGACTGCGGTCCGGGCTTGCACGACCTGTTGGACCAATGCGAGATATCGAGACGCTGAAGGCCGGTGCAGTTGTAGAACGTGCCCGAGAAGGAGACACAGGATTCGGTGCGCCAGCCCGATATGCCGGGAATTTCGGTCAGTCTCCGCATACCGTCGAAGCACGCATCCATGCGCTGCACATTGCCCGTATCCCATTTTCCCAAGCCACGCAGGTCTGCCGTTGCGACCGAACCGCAAGACGAGAAAAGTCGTTCAAATGACACGCACTCGCTTGTATCGATATTTCCCAAATCGAATGATTCGCAGCGGGTGAACTGGTTGAACCACCAAGCCATACTCAGCGGCTTGATTCCTGTGTCAACAACCGAAACGCATAAAACCTCATTATGGATTGAGTACCAAGGGCAGTTATCGAATGGCCAATTGCCTTCATACGTCCCCATCTCAAACCCCGTGTAAACATCGGTCACCCTGCGGTAGTTGAACATGTCTCCC
>NZ_QRWD01000014.1 GCF_003459505.1 Collinsella sp. AF20-14LB | reverse complement strand
GCACTTAATGTGCTCTCCGTGCGAGTCAGGACTGTCCGAGCAGGCGACCTTATATGTCTGCCGCCCGGCGGCGGGGCTCCTCGCCTCGTATCCCTAGGCTAGTTCTTCAGCGAGTTCAGCGGCGCCGGGAAGCGTCCACCGCGATGGGCAAGCACGGTGCCGGCGTTGGGGTTCACCGGCATGATGGGCGCACGGCCGAACAGGCCGCCGTACTCGACGCAGTCGCCCACGCCCTTGCCGATGGCGGGAATCACGCGGACGGCCGTGGTCTTGTTGTTGATGACGCCGATGGCCATCTCGTCGGCGATGATGCCGGCGATGGTCTCGACCGGGGTGTCGCCGGGGATGGCGATCATGTCCAGGCCAACGGAGCACACGCAAGTCATGGCCTCGAGCTTCTCGAGCGAAAGCGCGCCGGCTTCGACGGCGGCGATCATGCCGGCGTCCTCGGACACGGGGATGAAAGCGCCGGAGAGACCGCCCACGCTGGAGCTGGCCATAACGCCGCCCTTCTTGACGGCATCGTTGAGCATGGCGAGTGCGCAGGTCGTGCCCGGGCCACCGCAGGTGCCAACACCGATGATCTCGAGGATGCGGGCAACGGAATCGCCGATGGCAGGCGTAGGCGCCAGCGACAGGTCGACGATGCCCTTCTCGACACCCAGGCGACGGGCGGCCTCGCGGCTCATGAGCTCACCGGCACGGGTGATCTTAAAGGCGGTCTGCTTAATCTTCTCGGCGACCTCCATCATCGATGCGGAATCGGGCAGCGTCTCCAGGGCTGCGGCCATAACGCCGGGGCCCGAGACGCCTACGTTGATGACGGCGTCGGCCTCGCCACCGCCGTGGACGGCGCCCGCCATAAACGGGGAGTCCTCGACCATGTTGGCAAAGCAGACAAACTTGGAAGCGCCGACGGAATCCTGGTCGGCCGTGAGTTTAGCGGCATCGATGATGGTCTGGGCGGCCATGAGCACGGCATCCATGTTGATACCGGCGCGCAGGCTGGCGACGTTGACGCTGGAGCAGACGCGGCTCGTGGTGGCGAGCGCCTGGGGGATGGACTGGATGACGCGGCGGTCGGCGTCGCCGATGCCCTTCTGGACGAGCGCGGAGAAGCCGCCCAGGTAATCGATGCCGAGCGTCTCGGCCGCGCGGTCGAGGGCGTGCGCGATGGGGGTGAGGTCCTCATCCTTGCAGCACGCGGCGATCTGGGCCACCGGGGTGACGGAAACGCGCTTGTTGACGATGGGGATACCGTACTCGCGCTCGAGGTTCTCGGCGGTCTCGACCAGATGCTCAGCCGTGTGCGTCACGTGGTCGTAGATCTTCGTGCACATGCGGTCGAGGTTCTCGTCACCGCAACCCATGAGCGAAACACCCATGGTGATGGTCCTGATGTCGAGGTTCTGCTCCTCAACCATGCCGCGGGTTTCCGCGATTTCTGCGGGCGTGATCGCCATCCTTGCGCTCCTATCTGCCAAAACGAGCATAGTCTTATCTATTCTAACGTGCCGCACGTGCCAAGTGACGCATGCGGCACGTTTTGGTGCACGGTTGTTTCCGTTGTGTTACTGCCCAAAGACCTCTTCGGCGATGCGCGCGCTTTCGGCGGCATCCTTGGCATAGTAGTCTGCGCCGATCTGCTTGGCGTATTCGGGGGTGAGCACGGCGCCGCCCACGATGATCTTGACGCCCGGAACCTCGGTATGGAGCAGCTTGATGGTCTCTTCCATGGCGACGACCGTGGTAGTCATAAGCGCCGAGAGGCCGACGAGCTTAATATCGCGCTCCTTGACGGTCTTGAGTACCTCCTGCGGATCGACGTCGCGGCCCAGGTCAAAGACGGTGTAGCCGTAGTTGTCGAGCAGCATTTTGACGATGTTCTTGCCAATATCGTGGATGTCGCCCTTGACGGTGGCCACGCAGATCTTGCCCTTGTCGGCGATCTCGCCGGCGGGCATCAGGCGCTTGATGGTGTCGAAGCCCACGCGTGCGGCTTCGGCCGAGGCCATAAGCTGCGGCAAGAAGAACTTGCCCTGGTCAAAGAGGACGCCAACCTCGTCGAGGGCGGGGATAAAGTGATTGTTGATAAGGTCCATGGCGTCGTGGTCTGTCAGCAGACGCTCGGTCTCGGCAGCGATCTCGCCTTTGCGGCCCGAGACGACCATTCGACGAATCGGGTCGTCGTTGCCGTCGGTGCCGGCGGTGCCGGCAGCGGGCGCGGCATCACTCGATGCGGCCTGAGCCGCTGCCGGGTTGGCGGCGATCTTGTACGGATCGGTCCAGCCGGCATAGCGCTCGATGTATCCGGTCGAGCCCTCGTCCTCAACGCTCAGGACGCGATAGCTGTAGACGGTGTCCATAAAGCGCTTGGAGCCCGGGTTCATGATGGGGGCATCGAGGCCCGCGCCAAAGGCGGCGGCCAAAAAGACCGAACCCAGCAGCGGGCGAGCGGGCAGGCCAAAGCTGATGTTCGACACGCCGAGCGCGCATTTGACACCCAGGCGCTCCTTGCACAGGGACATGGCGCGCAGGATCTGCTCGGCCTGGCGTTGATTGGTCGAGGCGGTCATGACCAGGCAGTCGATGAGGATGCGGTCCGGGCCAATGCCGTAGCGGGCGGCCTCGGTCACGATGCGCTCGGCGATGGCGAAGCGAGCCTCGGCGGTATCGGGGATGCCACCTTCGTCGAGCGTGAGGCCGACGACGTTGGTGCCGTAGTGGGCGACCAGCGGGAAGATCTCGTTCATGATCTGCTGCTTGCCGTTGACCGAGTTGATGATGGGCTTGCCGGCGTAGCGACGTACGGCGGCCTCGACGGCGGCGGGGTCGGTAGAGTCGATCTGCAACGGCAACAGCGTGGAGCCTTGGAGCTGCTCGGTCGCTTGCTGGATGACCTTGACCTCGTCGATCTCGGGCAGGCCCACGTTGACGTCCAGGATGTCGGCGCCCTGTTCTTGCTGGCTGATGCCCTGGCTCACGACGTAGTCCAGGTCGCCGTCGCGCAGGGCCTGCTGCAGGCGCTTTTTGCCGGTGGGATTGATGCGCTCGCCGATGACGGCAATCTTGTGGCCGTCGCAGGGAAGGTCCACCACAGTCTGGGCACTTGTGACCGACATGCTGGGCTTGCGGTGGCGCGGACTGGGCGTGTGGTTATCGATAAGCGTGCGCAAGGCGGCCATGTGCGCCGGCGTGGTGCCGCAGCAGCCGCCCACGACGCTCACGCCGTCCTCAATCATGCCGGCGACGGCTTTGGCGTATTCGGGGGCCTGGATGTCAAAGACGGTATTACCGTCGTCGTCCACGTGGGGCAGTCCCGCATTGGCCTGCACCATAACGGGTTTGTCCGTAACGGTGAGCATACGTGCGGCGAGCCCTCGGAGCTCGGCCGGTCCCTGGCTGCAGTTGATGCCCAAAACGTCGGCGCCGATGGCGTCGAGCGTGATGGCGGCCACCTCGGGACTCGTGCCCAGGAACGTGCGACCGTCTTCCTCAAAGGTCATGGTGGCAAAGACGGGCAGGTCGGAGTTCTCTCGGCAGGCGAGGACGGCCGCCTTGATCTCGGCAAGGTCGGTCATGGTCTCGATAATAAAGAGGTCCACGCCCGCATCGACGCCGGCGCGCACTTCCTCGGCAAAGAGGTCGTAGGCCTCGTCGAAGCTGAGGGTACCCAAGGGGCGCAGCAGCGCGCCGATGGGGCCGATATCGCCGGCGACGTAGTGGGCACCGGCTGCGCGGGCGCAGGCGACAGCGGCGGCAAAGACATCTGCCACGGTGGCGGTACCGTCGAGCTTGTGGGCGTTGGCGCCAAAGGTGTTGGCGGTGATCACGTCGCAGCCGGCCTCGACGTACTGTCGCTGAATGTCGGTAATGACCTGGGGCTCCTCAAAGTTGAGCAGCTCGGGCAGGGCGCCTGCCTTCATACCAGCGGCCTGCAACATGGTGCCCATGCCGCCGTCGAACAGCAAGTGCCCCGTGCCCTCGATGGCCGCACGCAGGCGATCGTCCTTAATGCGCAGATCGTCGATCGTGCGCGTCTTGTACGCGGCGCCGTTGCAGCGCGCGGCATTGACAGGTGCCGCCAGCGCAGCACCGTCCAGATCATGAGTAATAAGCGGAGTAAACATCGAGGGCTCCTAATGGCTGGAATAGCAGGTGGTGTGGGCGGCACGGAAGCGACAGTGCTCGCGCATGCGGCAGATATTGCAGGTGGGGCGGCTCTGGGCGTCGTGGACTTCGCCGTCAAACAGACCAATCACCGCGGTCACGCTCTTGGTGGGCATGAGCAGGCTGGTGGGCGTGACGGTAAGCCCGATGAGCCGCGTGGCGTTGAGCGCGTCCACGATTGAGCGCTGTGCCGTAAGCGGGCAGTCGCCGTAGCCGGGACTGAAGCGCCAGTTGCCGGCGAGTCCGTGTGCGGCGGCCGCAGCCTTGACCTGCTGGTCCATCTGCTCGACGGCGGCTTCTACATAGGCAGAGCATGCGGCGTCGAGCACGGCTCCCTCCAGGGGCTGCTGGGCTCCCGTGGTGCGCAGGCGACGCTCGGCGTCCATGCCGAGGGTGCATGCCATGAGCGCGGCAAAGCGGGCGTCTTTGAGATGTCGATAGATATCGCGACCTCGCAGCTCAACGTTGGTGCCGACCAAGCGAATGCAAGGCTCACTTTGTTCGTCCACGCCCGTGGCATCGACGGCAAACACGCGGCGCACGCCACGGGGCTCAATGTCCAGTTCCAGGCGCTCGACTACAAGCTCAATACGTCGTGACAGCTCGGGCTCAATCTGCTGGCCGCCGTAACCCAGATAGCGCAGCATCTCGGCACGGTCGACACGGGGATGGTGCGCAGCATCGACACGGTAAAGCGCCGGCGACGCAAAGTCGGCCGGCACTTCGACAGCGGTTGTATCGATGTGCGGTTTTTCCATTACCCCAGGCGCTCCATAATAGTCGCGGCGATCGCAGGACGATTCATAGTGTACAGGTGCAGACCGGCGGCGCCGTGCTCCTTAAGGTCGCAAAGCTGACGGGCGGCATAATCTACACCGGCTGCCTGCAGGCTCTCGGGGTCGTTCTCGTACTTGGCGAGAATCTTGATGACGGGGGAGGGCAGCGACGCGCCGCACATAAAGACCATGCGGCTGATCTGCGACATGCCCATAAACGGCATGATGCCCGCGGTAATGGGCACGGTGATGCCGGCCTTGTCGGCAAGCTCGCGGAAGCGATAGAAGCACTCGTTATCAAAGAAGAGCTGCGTCACAAAGAAGCTCGCGCCGGCGTCTTGCTTTTGCTTGAGGTGCTCGACCGAGAGGTTGAGATCCTCGCAGGCAATGTGGCCCTCGGGGTAGGCTGCGGCGCCCACACAAAAGCCGGCGTCGACGAGCTCGGGGATGAGGTCGCGGGCGTAGGCGTAGTCCGAGGCGGGCTTGTCGTCCTCGGTCGCGCCGGCAGGGAGATCGCCACGCAGGGCCAGGATGTTTTCCACGCCGGCGGTGCGGTACTCATCGATCTTGGCGGCGATATCGGCGTGGGTACGGCCCACACAGGTGAGGTGCGCCACCGAGGGCGTATCGAATTCGCTCGTAATCATATGCGCGATGGGGGCGGTGGTGGCACCGTTGCCCGAGCCGCCAGCGGAACAAGTGACCGAGACAAAGCTCGGCGAAAGCTTGCACAGATTGCCTGCCACCTCGCGAGCCGTGTTGAGGGTAAGCTCGCCCTTGGGCGGGAACATCTCAAACGAAACGGGAGTGGTGCCCTGGGATGCTGCCTGCTTAAAAACCTCGTCGACGCGCATATCGTGCTCCTTTAGATGCTTTAGTGCGATGTGTTAAGGATTCTACAGCACCGCTGTGCCACGGTGGAGTTTTACTCGCGATTTAGGGATACCAATCAAAGATGCCTTGCTATCGGCATTGCCTATAGCAGAGCGGGCAATGTAGGAAAGGGCTATATTGAATGGTATCTGATGCGAAATACCAGTTAATAAAGCCCCATCCCAAATTGACTACCCTTAAACTATGGGGAGAGGTCTGCAATTTATACAGTTGATTGGCCATTAAGGGCGGCAGCGCCGCTGTGATGCGGTAACCTCATTGATTGGTTTCGCGACAGCAACATAACGGTAATGTCGCGGAAACACGGCGAGTCTAAGCTATGACTCGTTCGTTAGTAATCAACACCGCATCTCACGCGGTGCCGATACGAAGGGAGTTCCGTATGGCCGATCTTACTGACCGCTTCGGGACCATGGTGTTCTCTGAGGAAGTCATGAAGGACTACCTCCCCAAGGACATTTGGAAGCGCCTTGCTGCAACCCTCGAGGACGGTGAGCCGCTCGACCTGGATGTGGCCAACGCCGTTGCCCACGCCATGAAGGTCTGGGCCATCTCCAAGGGCGCGACGCACTACGCGCACTGGTTCCAGCCGCTTTCGGGTATTACTTCCGAGAAGCACGACAGCTTCCTCGAGCCCAACCACGACGGCACCGCCATTACCAAGTTTACGGGCAAGAACCTCATCCAGGGCGAGCCGGACGCCTCCAGCTTCCCCAACGGCGGTCTGCGTGCCACCTTCGAGGCCCGTGGCTACACCGCTTGGGATCCCACCAGCCCCGCCTTTATCAAGGACGACGTCCTGTGCATCCCCACGGCTTTCTGCTCCTACACGGGCGAGGCCCTGGACAAGAAGACCCCGCTGCTGCGCTCCATGACTGCGCTCTCGCGTGAGTCTAAGCGTGTTCTGGCGCTGTTCGGCAAGACCCCCAAGAAGGTCGTTCCTTCCGTTGGCGACGAGCAGGAGTACTTCCTGATCAAGAAGGACGCCTACCGCAAGCGCAAGGACCTAGTCATCACCGGCCGCACGCTCTTTGGCGCCGCTCCCTGCAAGGGCCAGGAGCTCGAGGAGCACTACTTTGGCGCAATCCGCCCCACCGTCTCGTCCTATATGAAGGACCTGGACAACGAGCTGTGGGCGCTCGGCATTCCCGCCAAGACCAAGCACAACGAGGTTGCCCCCTGCCAGCATGAGCTCGCCCCTGTCTATGGCGAGGTCAACGAGGCCATCGACCAGAACCTGGTTATGATGGAGAAGATGAAGCTCATCGCCTCCCGCCACGATCTGGTCTGCCTGCTGCACGAGAAGCCGTTCGAGGGCATCAACGGTTCGGGCAAGCACAACAACTGGTCGCTCGGCACCGAGTCCGAGAATCTGCTCGATCCGGGCGACACTCCGCTTGACAACCTGCAGTTCATCGTCTTCCTCACTGCGGTGATCGAGGCCGTCGATAACTATCAGGAGCTCCTGCGCGCCTCCGTCGCCTCGGCCGGCAACGACCATCGTCTGGGCGCCAACGAGGCTCCTCCGGCGATTATGTCCATCTTCCTGGGCGACCAGCTTACCGAGGTCGTCGAGAAGATCATCGATGGCAAAGCTTCCGTCCATGCCACGCGCGGCGTGCTCGACCTGGGCGCCGATACCCTGCCCAAGCTGATGCAAGACAACACCGACCGCAACCGCACCTCCCCGTTCGCCTTCACTGGCAACAAGTTCGAGTTCCGTGCCTGCGGCTCTGAGCAGAACGTCTCCGACTCCAACCTGGTGCTCGATGCCGCCGTGGCCAAGTCGCTCAAGTCCTTCGCCGACGCACTCGAGGGTACGCCCGAGGATAAGTTCCAGGACGCCGCGCTCGAGTACTGCAAGAAGGTGCTGACCGATCACCAGCGCATCCTGTTCTCCGGCGACGGTTACTCCGACGAGTGGCCCATCGAGGCCGAGAAGCGCGGCCTTGCCAACAACAAGACCACGGCCGACGCCCTGCCCGCCTTTGTTTCCGATAAGGCCATTGCGCTCTTTGAGGAGACGGGTGTCCTGACCCGCGCCGAGGCCCAGTGCCGCTACGACTGCAAGCTCGAGAAGTACAACAAGCTTATGAACATCGAGGCCACCACGATGATTCGCGAGGCGCGTCGTACTTATCGCCCGGTCATTACCGCCTATGCCACCAAGGTCGCCAAGGGCTTGGAGGCAATCCGTGCCGCCGGTGCCGATGCCGCCATGCAGTGCGAGCAGAACACGCTCAACAAGCTCTGCAACGGCATCACCACCATCAACGACTCCATCAAGGCGCTCGACGCCGTGCATCAGAAGGCCGAGGCCCTCGATGGTCAGGAGCAGGCCAACGTGTATGCGCACGAGGTCGTTCCCGCTATGGATACGCTGCGCGCCGCCGTGGATGCCATGGAGGAGATCGTGGCTGCCGACTACTGGCCGGTTCCGACCTACGACGACATCCTGTTCTACGTGTAGGGCGTAACTGACATATCGTCACGGTATTGAGCCGGGGTCCGCATCGCGCGGGCCCCGGCTATTTGTTTGCGAAGGACGCTTTGGAGTCCGTTTTGCCGCCGATTTGCCGGGATCCGCACCCTGTCGGGTTCGAATCCCGGCATATCGGTAGCAAAAAGCCCGCTACCGAATTGGTAACGGGCTTCTCAGATTCTGTGGTGCCCCCAGCGGGATTCGAACCCGCGATATCCACCTTGAAAGGGTGGCGTCCTTGGCCGCTAGACGATGGGGACAGCGGGAAAGAGTATAGCAGACTTTTTTGCCGGCGCGTATATCGTTGGCAAACTGGAAAACCACCACAAAGGTACCTGTCCCCTTTGTGGTGGTGGGGTGCTAGGGGAGGAGCTTCATGGCGGCGTCGTGGGCGGCGCGCTCGTAGGTGTCGTCGAGGGGCTTGAGCGGCAGCAGGGCTGTGGCCTGCGCATCGCCGCGGCGCTCGAGGGCGTGCGCGATCAGCCAGTCGGCGAGTTCGGGGTTTTTGGGCAGCGCCGGCCCGTGCAGGTACGTGCCGATCACGCCCTTGTAGATCAGACCCTCAAAGCCGTCGTCGCCGTTGTTGCCGGTGCCAGTGACGACGGACGTTCCGAGCGGCGTGGCATCGGCGTCCAAAAGCGTGCGGCCGCCGTGGTTCTCGAATCCGACAAAGGGCTCGGGTGCCAGGTCGGTCTTGACGGCGACGTTGCCGATCAGGCGGTCGGAGCCACGCACAGTCTCGGCGGCAATGACGCCCAGACCCTCGATGCGATCCTCGCCCATATAGTACGAACGGCCGAGCAGCTGATAGCCGCCACAGATGGCAAGCAGCGAGCCGCCATCCTCAACATAGGCCGCGACCTTGTCTTTTTGAGCGAGCAGTTCGTGTGCCACGGCCAGCTGGTCGCGATCGGAGCCGCCGCCCATCATGACGATATCGGCATCGGTGAGATTGAGCGACTCGCTCATGCGGACCTCGTCCACGCGCACGGGAATGCCGCGCCAGGCGCAGCGGCGCTCGAGGGCGATGACATTGCCGCCGTCGGCGTAGAGGTTGAGGGCATCGGGGTACAGATAGACGATGCGCAACGGGCGCGAAAGCTCGACCGGCGCAATATCGGTGGGGACAGCGCTACCATCGGCGCGCGTTACGGCGTGGGAGACAATCGAGCTTGCATCGTCGTCTTTAAGCCCGTCGAGCTCCTTGACTAACGGCGGGAAGGCCGTGTAGTTGGCGACGGCGTAGAAGGTGTCATCGGCGGCCTCGTCTGCCACGGCGCCGATCGCCTGCGCGACGTCCGAGATAATCGCGGCATCGATGCCGGCGTACTTGAGGCGTACCTGCATGTCGTGCGCACGCGTGCCTCCGGCAAAGGCGACAAGACCCGGCGTGTCGGCGATGCGCTCGAAGTCGACATCGTAGATCCACGAGACATCGTGGCCGTCGGCATCGTTATCGTTTAGGAAGAAGGCGCAGAGCCTGCCACCTGCCGTTTTAATGGACTGGATCTGGCGATCGAAGCCCACGGGATTCTTGGCCAGGTTGGCCTCGACGGTGCGGCCGGCAATATCCCAGCGGCCCATGCGTCCGCCGGCGGGCACGTAGGCATTAAGCGTGGGCTGCAGGTGCGCCGCGTCCACGCCCAGCTCGTGCGCCGCAAAGAAGGCGGCGGCGACGTTATAGACCATGTACAGGCCGTTGTAGCGCGTGGCGATGTGCACGGCGGGCGCGTTGACCTCGGGTCCAAAGGCCAGGTCAAAGCCGTAGCCGTCGCAGCCGAGCTCAACGCCCGTCACGCGGCGGAGCAGCGCGGGGCGACCCCAGCCGCACGAAGGGCAATGATAGGCGCCCAGCTGTCCGTACTGCACATAGTCGTATTCCAGCGGGGCGTTGCACTGCGAGCAAAAACGCGAGTCGCTAATGCGGTCGGACTCGGTGCCCGTGGCGCCGTCGATGCCAAAGGCGATGCTCGTGTTGGGGACGCGCGCGGCGATCGAGGCGCACAGCGGATCGTCGGCGTTGTAGATGAGCGTTGTCGTCGGAGAGAGCTCCAACGCATGGGCGATGACGTCTTGGGTATGGTCAATCTCGCCGTAGCGGTCTAGCTGGTCGCGGAACAGGTTGAGCAGCACAAAGTACGTCGGTTTGAGCTTGGGCAGAACGCGTACGGTGTAGAGCTCGTCGCACTCAAAAACGCCCACGCGCTTGCCGCTGCTGGTGTGCTTAAGGCCGCCGCGGGCCTCGAGCAGAGCACCCACCACACCAGGCTCCATATTGTTGCCGGCACGGTTGCACACCACGGTAGCGCCGCTGGCAGCAACGGCGTCAGCGATGAGGTTGGAGGTGGTGGTCTTGCCATTAGTACCGGTAATCACCACGCTGCGGTCGACCAGGCTCGCGAGGTCGCTTAGCAGCTCGGGGTCGATCTTCATGGCGATGCGGCCGGGAAGCACGCCACCCTGGCGTTTGAGGACAGAGCGCAGTCCCCAGCGGGCGATATCGCTCGAGGTGCAGGCGAGAGATGAGCGGAGGTTCATGAAGCCGTTCCTAACATAGATGACATGGTCGGGGCGATCGCGTCGCTAAAAGCCGTAGCGGCGCGCAAATTCCTGGGCGAGCTGCGATACATCTTCGCAGGCGTTGGCCCAGGGGGCAAAGTCGGGGGTGTCCGAGATAATGCCGTCGGCCTCCCAAACTGCCTGGTGCGAAAGGTCCCAGGGGTCGCGCGGCTCGGGTCGGCAGGGAAGATACGGCGTCTGGTACATGGGATTCAGCAAGAAGAACGCGCCGCCCTCGCAGCGGTTAGCGAACTCACGCAGCGCACGCACCGCCGGGCGCATCTTGTTTGTTTTGAACAGCAAGATCGTGCGGGCGAGCAGGTACCAAGGAGAGTTTTCGAGTGCGTCTGCCCCCATCTGTTCCTCGAGCTGATGCGCCAGGGCAAAAAAGCCGTCCTGGTCTTCCAAGCGGGCGAGGGCAAGCAATACGGTGCCGGCGGCCCGGGTGGGATAGCCCTCCGCCTTAAGGACACGGCGAGCATAGTTGGCGGCGGCGCGGTAACGAGCGCTCGCCATGCACAGCTGCGAGATGGCCTCGAGTGTGTGAAGCCACCCGATAAGGGCCGGCTCGCTCACGGTAAGGTCCGCTGCGGTGACACCGTCGGCCAAAACATTATTGGCCCAATAGTGCGGGGCCTCCATATCAAACCCGGGCACGCTCTGTTGCAGGTAGTCGGCCGTGCTCGCCTCGAGCTTCATCAGGTCGCCCAGGCAGGCGTCAACGGGCGTGTCCGCCAAAATGATGGCGAGCAGCTGGGCATCGACGGCCAGCGCATCGATGCGGACGATCTTGAGCAGCTCATCACGCATATCGTCGAACAGGCGATTGCGCGTCTGCTCGAACTCCTCGTCGCTGCCCATGTCCTCGATGCGACGGAGCTCGTCGAGCAGGTGGCGATGAACACCGGCATAGGACAGCAGCGCCTGGGCATGCTCGGACTGCGCATACTTTTGGGGATTCGCGCTAATGTCGTTATGGACAAGCTCGCGTGCTGCATCGGTGAGCTCGGGGTGCGATGCCAGATAGGTGCGCTCCAAGTAGGCGGGGATGTAGACGCTCGGATCCATTAGAGGTCCCCTCCCTTAAATGGAAGCCCCTGCTCGGCTGCGCGCAGGATGCGCTCGTCGATCTGGGAGCGCACGATGTCGTTGGTGGCGACCCAGGCGGCAAAGCTGGCGTTGTCGGGAGCGCCCAGGCCCTCCTGCAGTACCGGCGTCGCCTCGGACAATGCAAGGACAAACTCGTCGGTCGAGCCCACGCCCACGTTAACGCGGGCATAGACGCCATCGGGAAACTCGGTTTGGAAGTAGAGCGCCTCGGCGGCGTGGGGGCACGAACGCACAAGGATACGCAGGTAGTGTTCGGCACTCTCGTAGTCCAGCTCGCGCCAGGCTGCGCTCATCAGTGCGATGAGCGTCCACGGGTCCAAGTCGCGCTCTGCATCCTTGGGACGGCGGCGCAGCGGGGTATTCGCGAGGTACGGCACGGAGTGAGCGGAGCGAAAGCGCTTGAGCTCCTCGGCGGGGTATTCGAGCTTTGCCATGGCAAGCATCGCAGTATGGCGGACGCCGGCAGGATCGTTGGGCGCAAAGTCCAGGCTGCGATTCGCGGCATCCAACGACATGCGATAGCGTCCGCTAATGAGGGAGCGCGATGCAAGGGCGGCAAGCCAGCGCAGGTAGGGGCGGCGCATAAGGTCGCCTGCGGCTTCACGCTCGTAGGGGTCCTGCGCCGAGGCAATCTTGAGCGCCAGGTCGTGTTCGACTTCATCGCACTTGGATACCAAGTACTGTACGTATTCCTCGTTGGAGTCAGCGGTGAGGGCCGTCAGCATGCGCTGCGCATCCCAGTTGGCCGGATCGAGTGCGGCGGCCTCGCGAAGCATGTTCTCGGCAGCGGCCTCTTCTTGCTCTGCCTGGGCGTCGTCGGGGATAAAGGGAATGCGGTAGTCGACGGCCTCGACCACCTTGGCAATCAGATGCCCGGCGCGGTCGCGGTCGTGCACGATGAGCGGCGCGGGGTTGCGGGTGAATTGCTCCATCAGACGCTCGACGGCGGGGCCGTCGGTGAGCGGGATATTGTCGCGGCGCAAGGCCTCAAGAACGAGGCGATGGCAATCCTCTTGAATGGGATCGAATGCCATGGGGCCTCCTTTGCTGCGGTTAGGGTTCAAATGTCTCTATATAAGGTTCTAGTTTACCCGCATGTGGCACACCGGGGGTGCCGCACTTGGACATGCACCTTTGCACCACGAAGACGGATGTCGCACAAATGTCGGCACCTTGGACGACTGAGTGGTATCACGGTGCCGCAAACGGTCGATTTTTGGCGGCGAACGGGGCGCATTTTGGAGGAGCACCGTCCTGCCCGGGATATGTGGTCAACCTTGATAAAACGTTTGCCCAGCTTGGGAGTATGAATGCCCCACAAGGGTCTTCAGGGATAGAAAAAACGTTTCATCATTGTCGGCTTTAGGTGAATAACTGACCAACCAGAACGGTAGAATAGTGTTTGTCTGAGCGTCGAGACGTTTAGACATCGCGCATTGTCATCGCCGGCAACGCGCAAACCGGTCCTAACGGAGCCAATCGGGTGCTCCGTTATATACGCAAGTCTAAGAGGGGCTTGTTTAGGAGGCACAGTATGGGACGTTTTACCAATCCTCGCGATCTGTACTTTGGTGAGGGCGCTCGCCACGAGGTGAAGAACCTCAAGGGCAAGAAGGCCATCATCGTTTCTGGCGGCAGCTCTATGCGCCGCGGCGGGTTCCTGCAGGACGTCGAGAACGACCTTAAGGAAGGCGGTTTCGAGGTCAAGCTGTTCGAGGGCGTCGAGTCCGACCCGTCCATCGAGACGGTCATGAAGGGCGCCGAGGCCATGCGCGAGTTCGAGCCCGACTGGATTATCGCCATCGGTGGCGGCTCGCCCATCGATGCCGCTAAGGCCATGTGGGTCTTCTACGAGTATCCCGAGGAGTCCTTCGATAACATCATCCAGCCGTTCAGCTTCCCGGAGCTGCGTCAGAAGGCTCATTTCTGCGCCATCTCCTCTACCTCCGGCACCGCTACCGAGGTCACCGCGTTCTCCGTCATTACCGACTACGCCAAGGGCATCAAGTACCCGCTGGCCGACTTCAACATCACCCCTGATGTCGCCATCGTCGACCCCGAGCTCACCTACACCATGCCCGCCAAGCTGTGCGCTCACACCGGCATGGATGCTCTGACCCACTGCATGGAGGCCTACGTTTCCACCTGCGCCTCTATGTTCACCGACGCCAACGCCCTGCACGGCATCCGCGAGATCGTCGAGTGGCTGCCCAAGTCCTATGCTGGCGACCATGAGGCCCGTCAGCACATGCACGAGGCTCAGTGCATCGCCGGTATCGCCTTCTCCTCGGGCCTGCTCGGCATCGTTCACTCCATGGCTCACAAGACCGGTGCTGCCTTCGAGAACGGCCACATCATCCACGGTGCCGCTAACGCCATGTACCTGGGCAAGGTTATCCAGTGGAACTCCAAGGATCCGCGTGCTGCTGAGCGTTACGCTTACGTGGCCAAGGAGATCCTGCACCTTCCCGGCGAGACCAACGAGGAGCTCATCGCTGCGCTCGTCCAGAAGATTCGCGACCTCAATGACCAGCTCAACATTCCGCAGTCCATCAAGGATTACGCGAATGGTGGCGTGAAGGTCGACGCCGAGAACCCGCAGATGGTTTCCGAGGAGGAGTTCCTCGCCAAGCTGCCCGAGATCGCTGCGAACGCCGAGACCGACGCCTGCACGCCCGAGAACCCGCGTGAGACCAAGGCTGCCGACTTCGAGAAGATCCTCAAGGCCTGCTACTACGACACCGACATCGATTTCTAATCGACTCTTGTTATCGTAACGAGGGGCTCCGCACGTATCCGTACGGAGCCCCTTTCTTTTTTCTTTTAGAGAATGGGATAGTTATGGCTGCAATTTTCAATAGCCCCAGCAAGTACATCCAGGGCCCGGACGAGCTGGCCAAGCTCGGCTCTTATGTTGAGCCGCTTGGCGCTAAGGCCCTCGTCATCGTGACGCCTTCGGGCAAGAAGCGCGTCGGCGCCAAGATCGAGGGCGGCTTTGCCGAGGCTAAGGCCGAGCTGCTGTTTGAGGACTTTAACGGTGAGTGCTCCAAGGGCGAGGTCGATCGCCTGGTTGCGCTCGCTCGCGACAACGGTTGCGACATCATCGTCGGCGTCGGTGGCGGCAAAATCCTCGACACCGCGAAGGCCGTCGCCTATTACCTGGAGTCCCCGGTTATCATTTGCCCCACCATTGCTTCGACCGATGCCCCGTGTTCGGCGCTTTCGGTGCTCTATACCGATGACGGCCAGTTCGACAAGTATCTCTTCCTTAAGGCAAACCCCAACATTGTCCTTATGGACACGACGGTTATCGCGGCGAGCCCGGTGCGCCTGACGGTTTCCGGTATGGGCGATGCGCTCGCAACCTATTTCGAGGCTCAGGCGACGCACGATGCCGACGGCGGCACCTGCGCTGGCGGTAAGGGCGGAATGGCCGGCCTGGCGCTCGCCAAGCTCTGCTATGAGACGCTCATGGCCGATGGCGTCAAGGCCAAGGTTGCGCTGGAGAAGGGTGCGCTCACGCCTGCCGTCGAGCATATCATCGAGGCCAATACGCTGCTTTCGGGCATTGGCTTTGAGAGCTCGGGCCTTGCTGCTGCTCATGCCATCCACAATGGCCTGACGATGCTGCCCGAGTGCCACGGCATGTATCACGGCGAGAAGGTCGCCTTTGGCACTATCGTCCAGCTGGTACTCGAGGATGCCCCGACTGAGAAGCTCGAGGAAGTCTTGGGCTTCTGCATTGAGCTGGGCCTGCCGGTCACGATGAAGGAACTTGGCGTTGCCGAGGTTACGCGCGAGCAGGCCATGGTCGTTGCCGAGGCCGCTTGCGTGCCCGAGGACACCATGTGCAACATGCCGTTTGAGGTGACGCCCGAGATGGTCGCAAACGCCATCCTGGGTGCCGACGCGCTGGGCCACTACTATCTCATGGATGAGTAAATCAAGCTAAGGAAGGGGCAAAGCCAACAGATGGCTTTGCCCCTTTTTTGCTAAGGTGCAAAGGGGTCAGGTTACTTTGCACCAATCGTTGTTTGATGAAGGGTGGATTCTCGTATGGCGCTTCCTATGGTTTACGGCGGTCCCGGCCGGTATGTTCAGGGGCCGGGGGAGCTTTCGCGCCAGGGCAGGTATTTGTCATGGTTGGGCTGCGCTGCCTATGTCTTGTTTGACCAGGGCACCGAGGATCGGCTGTGCGGGCAGATCGTCGATGGATTTCTGGACGACGATCTGAGTGAGCCGTTCTTTAAGATTTATGACGGTCCGTGTACGGAAGAGGCCGTTGTCGAAATGGCTAAGGAAGCCCAGGCTGAGTATTGCGACATGGTGGTGGGTATCGGTGGTGGCAAGATGCTCGACATCGCCAAGGCAGTAGCGTTTTATGCCGAGCTGCCGTTGTGCGTATGCCCCACGGCGGCTTCGATGGACGGACCGTGCAGCGCGATTTCGGTGCTGTATCACGAGGATGGATCGTTCGACCGCTACCTGATGCTCGAGAAGAATCCGGACCTGGTCGTGGTCGATACCAACGTGGTCGCGGCGGCCCCACTGCGTATGACGGTCGCTGGTATGGGCGATGCGCTGGCAACGTACTTCGAGGCGCGTTCGTGCGCCGCGGCGAGAGGTGCGAACGAGCACGGTGGTGCGCCGGGGCACTTGGCACTGGTCGCGGCACGTGCCTGCTACGATACGCTTATGGAATGCGGCGTCGCTGCCAAGCGCGATCTCAAAAAGGGGCGTACATCGCCGGCGGTTGAGCGCCTGATCGAGTGCAACATCCTGCTTTCGGGCGTCGGCTTTGAGAGCGGTGGCTTGGCGTTGGCGCATGCCGTCGCCAACGGCCTGACGATTCTGCCTGAGTGCAAGGCCATGCATGGCGAGGCCGTGGCATTTGGCTTGGTGGTTCAGCTGCGCCTGGAGCGTGCGCCCGAGCTTGATCAGGTGCTCGAGTTCTGCCAGCGCGTCGGCCTGCCGACGACGCTCGAGGAGCTGGGCCTTGGCGAGATTTCGGATGCCGATCTGCAGGGTGTTGCAAATGCGGTCTTTAGAAACGAGCGCAATATGGCCAACGAGCAGGCCAAGGCGACCAAACAACAGCTCGTGCAGCTCATGTGCGAAGCATAGCTTGGCACTTGATCGACCTTGTGCAATCGAGGCGGCGATAGGCATAGGCTATTTGCCGCAAAGATGCGCCGCATGTAATTTGCCCGAGGCGTGGGCCGATAGCGTATCATTATCTCTTGCTTGTTTGCACTGCTCAGGGAGGGGCCGCGCATGGCGCAGGAACACGATCTGTTTGATGACATTATCGAGATCAGCAAGGGTTTCGACTTTCTTAAAAACCCGCTTGGCGGTGTGACCGATGCACTCGATCCGTCGGCGCCGCAGTGGAATCCTGCCGACTACAAGGAGCGTCCGCGCGGTAACACCATTCCGTGCCTGACCTGCAAAAACGAAAAGAGCGGCTGCACCGCGTGCATGGACGTGTGCCCGGTCAACGCTATCGAGGTCGAGGAAGACTCCATCGAGATCCTCGACTCCTGTCGCAAGTGCGGCCTGTGCGCCGCTGCCTGTCCGACCGAGGCGATCATCTCGCCGCGCTTGGCGCCCAAAAACATGTATGACGACATCGTCTCTGCTGCCACGAGCCACGAGACCGCCTACGTCACCTGCACGCGCGCCCTTAAGCGCATGCCGCGCGAAAACGAGGTCGTCGTCGCCTGCGTGGGCGATATTACGGCCGAGACCTGGTTCTCGGTGCTGGCGGACTATCCCAACGTGAGCGTGTACCTGCCGTTGGGCGTGTGCGATAAGTGCCGCAACACCGGTGGCGAGGATATTCTGGGCGAGGCCATCGCCACCGCCGAGGAGTGGGCCGGTACGGGCATGGGCCTGGAGGTCGACCCCAAGAGCCTCAAATGTCATAAGCGCCGCGAGTACGAGCGCAAGGAGTACATGGATAAGATTGCCCGCACCACGGGCCTTACCGTGACCAAGCTCAACCCGGCAACGGCGGCGCTGGCCTCGGTGACGCAGAAGCTCAAAGCCCACCGCCACCAGATTACCCAGCTGGAGCGCACGCTCAATACCATGTGCGGCGCCACGACGGCAAAACGTCGCCGTACGCTTACGCACGGCCGCCAGCTGGTACTCTCGACGTTGCAAAACCACCCCGAGCTTGCCCAGAACATGCAGGTGAGCACGCCGGAATGCGATTTTGACAAGTGCACGTCGTGTGGCGAGTGCGTCAACGTGTGCCCCACGTTTGCCTGCGATTTGGTGGGAAGCGGCCGCTTTGCACTGGAGTCCACGTATTGCCTAGGCTGCGGAGCCTGCGTCAAGGTGTGCCCCGAGCATGCGCTTAAGTTGGTTGAACATGATGCATCCAACCTAGTCGTCGTCGATCCCGAGGCCGAGGAAAAGGCCGCCCAGAAGGCTAGGGCCCACGAAGAAGCCCAGAAGGTCAAGGCTGAGGCGAAGGCCAAGCTCGACAAGATGCTCGATCAGGTGGAGAAGCTCGCGGACTAGTCAGCGACCCCTATCTCTGCTTCATTCGTGCCGCCGTGGCGTCCGGGTTAGCCCAGATGCTGCGGCGGCGCTATACTTATGCAGTTTGAAATGCTTGTACCAAAAGGAGCTGTCGTGTCCCTTTCCATCGGTATCGTGGGCCTGCCCAACGTGGGTAAGTCGACGCTGTTCACCGCGCTTACCAAAAAGACCGGCCTTGCCGCCAACTATCCGTTCGCCACGATCGACCCCAACGTGGGTATCGTCGACGTGCCCGATAGCCGCCTGCAAAAGCTCGCCGACATCGTCAACCCGGGTCGCATTGTGCCGGCTACGGTCGAGTTCGTCGACATCGCAGGTCTGGTGAAGGGCGCTAACGAGGGCGAGGGTCTGGGCAACCAGTTCTTGGCAAACATCCGCGAGACCGACGCCATCTGCGAGGTCGTTCGCTACTTTAAGGATCCCAACGTTATGCGCGAAGTGGGCCGTACCGGCGAGTTCGTCGACCCCGCCGGCGATGCCGACACCATCATGACCGAGCTCATCCTGGCCGACATGGGCACGCTCGAGAAGCAGCTGCCCAAGCTCGAGAAGGAGGCCAAGCGCGACAAGGAGCTCATGCCCAAGTTCGAGGTCGCCAAGCGCCTGCTTGCCTGGCTCAACGAGGGCAAGCGCGCCGCGTCCATGGAGATGACCGACGAGGAGCGCGCCGCTGCCAAGGGCTTGTTCCTGCTCACCATGAAGCCCATCCTGTATGTGGCCAACGTAGACGAGGACATGCTCAACGAGGACCTGGCGCCCATCGACGGCGTCAAGCCGCTGCCCATCTGCGCCAAGATCGAGGCCGAGCTTTCCGAGCTCGATCCCGAGGACGCTGCCGACTACCTGGAGAGCCTGGGCCTGGAGCAGCCCGGTCTGGACGTGCTCGCACAGGCCGCTTACAAGCTGCTCGGCCTGCAGTCGTTCTTTACGGCCGGCGAGATGGAGGTCAAGGCCTGGACGGTGCGTCAGGGCGCGACCGCTCCGCAGGCCGCCGGCGTCATCCACACCGACTTTGAGCGCGGCTTTATTAAGGCCGAGGTCATTGGCTACGACGACTACATCGAGCTCGGTGGCGAGCAGGGCGCCAAGGCCGCCGGCAAGCTGCGTATCGAGGGCAAAGAGTATGTCATGGCCGATGGCGACGTCGTGCACTTCCGCTTTAACGTGTAAGGACGACGCATATGTTTAAATACGGCAAAAAAGCTGGCTACATGGGCGTCGCGTTGCTCGTGCTTGCGGTGATTCCGCTGGTGGTTGCAGCGTGTGTTATCCCCAACATTGGCCCCGAGGTGGCAACGAAGTTTAACGCCGCCGGCGAGGTGACGCGCTGGGGCAAGAGCTACGAGCTGCTGGCACTGCCGGTGCTCAACCTGCTGCTGAGCGTGGCGACGTACTTTACGGCAGGACGTCAGGCTAAAAACAATGATGACTCCGCCGCCATGGCGCGCATCGTGTGCGAGCGCTACCTGCGCAACGGTTGCATCACGGGTGTGTTCCTCAACGTGATCAACGTTTACTTTATGTACTCGGCTATTACCGGAACGGGCTTTGGCTTTGGTTTCTAGCTTGTCCTTTTAGTCAACGAGCCTGCACGCATATTCAATGGCTGCTGCGAGGCCGCCGCTCGATCGTGGTTTAAAGACCATGTCGGCGGCGGCCTCGTTTTCGTATCCGGCGCCGCGAAGGGTGAGCGCGGTACCGGCTTCCAGGAGAAGGGGCAGACCGCGTTGGCTGGTTGCGATTACGGCAGCCTGATTGAGCGAGCAGCTGTGCGCTTGGCATTGGATGGCAAGTTCGCCTTGCGCCGGGCAAGGGACCAGAACGGCGGCTACGCGACTTGATAGCAATGCAAATGCTGTGCGCTCATCGGGCGAAAGACATTCGGCTTCAACGACGACGAGCTTGGGCGGTGCGCTGTTTGTGCGAAGCGTGGCTCGGTACGTGCGGACCGAAGAACCCGACATAGAAAACTCCTGTGTATTCGGCAAAACGTAAACTATAGTTTACGTTTATGTTCGGCTCCATTTCAAACTCGTCTGCATGGACGAACGTGCTAAACAGATTCTTGGCAGGCGGGTCGAAGAGACACGCAGGGACCTTGGTATCTCCAAGGTTGATTTTTGTGTGGCGACAGGAATCAGCCGACCCTACCTCGACCGAATCGAAGATGGGACGGCAAATTTCACGCTCAAGGTTCTATTTAAGATCGCGCCCGCGCTTGGCATGACGGTGTCAGAGCTACTCGAGGGGATCGAATAGGGGATACCCGTCGATAACTGAATTACGCCATCGGGACGCGGTCGTGGTTGACTTGGCTGTAGAACAGGCGCTGAATCTCGGCCGCATCACGTGACTGGCCGAGTGCCCACATGGTTTTGGCCACGAGCGTCTCGGTGGTCATGTCATCGCCGCGCAGAATGCCCGGATGATCGGCGTAAGCGCGGCCGACCTCATAAACGCCCAGGTCGAGGCCCTCTTCGGGGACCTGCGTAGTCATAACGACGGTGCGGCCCGAATCGACCCAGCGGAAAATTGCCTCTTGGAACGACTCGCCGGACTCGCCAAACTCGGGAATACCGCCAATGCCAAAGGTCTCTAGGATTACAGCGTCGTAGCTATCGGCAAGGGCGTCCAGAATGCCTGGGTTCACGCCGGGCGTGAGCTTAAGGACAAACACGCGCGGGTCGATGCTGTCGTAGAAACGCACCGGGTTTTCGCCCCGATGCGTGCCGTGAAGCCCGTTGCGCACGATGCGGTCGTTGCGGATATAGGCGATGGGCGGATAGTTGACGCTAATGAACGCGTTAAAGCTCATGGTGCGCTGTTTGCGGGCGCGCGTGCCGGCAATGGCGACGCCGCCAAACACGATCGAGACGTCGTGCGAATGCTCATCGAGCGCATAGAGCAGGCTCTGGTACAGATTGAGTTTGGCGTCGGTAAAGGGATTGCCCATGGGCTTTTGCGAGCCGGTGAGCACGATGGGCTTGGGGCTGTCCTGAATCAGGTAGGAAAGCGCCGCCGCGGTGTAGCTCATGGTGTCGGTGCCGTGCAGAATCACGAAGCCGTCGTGGTCGGCATAACCCTCGACGATGACGTCGCGGATACGCATCCAGTCACTGGGGCGCATATTGGTGCTGTCGATGTTCATGGGCTGCACGACGTCGAGCTCGCAGAGGCCCGAGATCTCGGGGACGCTCTGGGCGAGCTCCTCGCCGGTCAGGGCGGGGGAGAGGCCATTGCCGTCCTCGGCCGATGCGATGGTGCCGCCCGTGGCGATGAGAAGGATGCGCTTCATGCTGGTATTCCTATCGTATTTGCCGCCGCAGAGGCGGAGTCGTTCGGCAGTATTGTGGCACAGGGCGTCCAATGTTCAAACGTATTACATCATCTGTAACGTTTGGTAACACTTCAATCGCCGTCAAATAGGGCCCCGGTCGTGCGTTTGCCGTGCGCTGATGGCTGCGAGGGACGAGAAACCCCATATAACGTGTACACTATGAAAGTTATTTTCGTTCATTCACGCGGGTGGGCACCGGCTCCCCGCCAACAAGAGGGGGAAACCATGGATCAAAAGGCTTCCGCAAAGGTCCTCGTACTCGACTTTGGTGCGCAGTACGGTCAGCTCATTGCCCGTCGCGTCCGCGACCTCAACGTGTATTCCGAGATCGTTCCCTGCGACATCTCGGCCGATGAGATTCGCGAGATGAACGCCTCTGCGCTCATCCTTTCTGGCGGCCCGGCCTCCGTGTACGCCGAGGACGCTCCGTCCATCGATCCTGCCATCTTTGACCTGGGCCTTCCCGTCTTGGGCTTTTGCTACGGCCATCAGATCACGGCCGTGACGCTCGGCGGCAAGGTCGGCCACTCCGAGGTGGGCGAGTACGGCCGCGCCACCATCACGCGCACGGCCGGCGCCAAGCTCTTTAACTCCACGCCCATGGAGCAGACCGTGTGGATGAGCCATCGCGATGCCGTGTCCGAGGTGCCCGAAGGCTTTACCGTTACCGCCAGCACCGACGTGTGCCCGGTTGCCGCCATGGAGTGCGTCGAGCGCAAGATTTTCACCACGCAGTTCCACCCCGAGGTCAAGCACTCCGAGTACGGTCAGCAGCTGCTGAGCAACTTCCTGTTTGAGATTTGCGGCCTGGAGCCCAACTGGAGCATGGACAACCTGGTCGAGACCATGACGGCCGAGTTCCGCGAGAAGGTCGGCGACGACCGCGTGATTCTGGCCCTGTCCGGTGGCGTTGACTCCTCCGTCGTGGCTGCCCTGGGCGCCCGCGCCGTGGGCAAGCAGATGACCTGCGTGTTCATCAACCACGGCCTGCTGCGCAAGGGCGAGCCCGAGCAGGTGGAGGAGGTCTTCACCAAACAGTTTGACGTCGACTTTATCCACGTCCACGCCGAGGACCGTTATGCCGAGCTTCTGGCCGGCGTGACCGAGCCCGAGGAGAAGCGCCGCATCATCGGCACGCAGTTCTGGAAAGAGTTCTTCGCGGTTGCTCAGCAGCTCGAGTGCGATGGCAAGCCGGTCAAGTACCTGGCTCAGGGCACCATCTACCCCGACATCATCGAGTCCGGCGCTCGCAAGACGGGCGGCAAGACGGCCACCATCAAGAGCCACCACAACCTGATTCCGTTCCCCGAGGGCGTGCACTTCGACCTTATCGAGCCGCTCGATCACTTCTTTAAGGACGAGGTCCGCGCGCTTGGCCTTGCGCTCGGCCTGCCGGGTCACATCGTGTTCCGTCAGCCCTTCCCGGGCCCGGGTCTTGCCATCCGCATCATCGGTGCGGTCGACAAGGAGAAACTCGAGATCCTCAAGAATGCCGACGCCATCGTGCGCGAGGAGCTCGACGCCTATAACCAGCGTCTGTTTGAGCAGACCGGCGAGCGCAACTCCGAGCACAGCTGCTGGCAGTATTTCGCGGTCCTGCCCGACATTAAGTCCGTCGGCGTTATGGGCGACGAGCGCACCTATCAGCGCCCGATCATCTTGCGCGCCGTGGAGTCCAGCGACGCCATGACCGCCGACTGGGCCAAGCTGCCCTACGACGTCCTGGCCCGCATCTCCGGCCGCATCGTTGCCGAGGTCCCTGGCGCCAACCGCGTATGCTACGACATTACGTCCAAGCCGCCCGCGACCATCGAGTGGGAGTAGGACGACAGGGTTCTGGCCTGCAATTTTGAGTGCCGCACTGTGCCGCTGAGTTTCGTTTCGTACGAAAGTCACGGCAAAGCCGCCAGCGACGGCGGTGAGTAAATACGATGATCTAGCCTCCGTTCCCATGTTGGGACGGAGGCTTTTTCTTTGGCCATTTACTCCCTTTCACCTGCGATTTCGCCATTTACTCCCCGCGTTTCAAGACAACAAAGTACAGGGCGGTATTCGGAGGAATGGGAGTAAGGATTCATCCCAAGTAAGTGGACGCGCGGTTTTTGTCCCCGAGGGCGAAACGAGGCCGTTTCGGGGTCCGCGAAACTCAAATCAAACTCAACAGGCTTTTTGGCGGTCTCTGCACAGCGTTTTCCCAGGTCGTTAATAGGGAGTAAAGAATCTCGCCGTCCCAATGAGAACGGGAGTATCCAGGGGAAATACCGCCGTGTGCCGTCATATTCTATTTTTGATACTGATAAACTGGAATTTTCAAATTAATCTTTGCAAATAACCTTTGAATCTTCACCATCAATTACAATTCCCTGACGGTTGTTAATTGGGCATAGATTCAAATCCGAAAACTCAGTCATTATTGTCTCGGTAACTTTCTTAAATGGTGCTGTAAGATAATGCGGAAGAACATAGAAATCAATCAAATCAAGCCCTGCATCATCTTCTTGTGAGTAGTCCTCTGGCTTTTCATCCATTTGCTCGATATATTGGATGCTTGGGGCGCATATAATTGCGCCTGCCGACTCGCCGATCATCAATTTTCCATTTGCCAATTCCTTTTTCAGTAGCCCATCAGTTCCCGTTTTACGGAGCTGGTCCATAAGAAAGAAAGAATTTCCGCCGGTAAAATAAATAACATCTGCTTCTTCAAAAACAGACTGTATCGTTGAATAAGCCTCCGTTGAAATATCAATTTCAGTTACGATTGCCCCCAACTTTTTGAATAATTTTCGAGCCGAGCCGACATAACCGGTGTAGCCTTCACGCAGTGAAGCTGTTGGAATAAATGCGACTTTCTTATTTTCAATTTCTTCCTTTATCAGACTTCCCACACTTGAAAAGTGCGAACATAAAAATAGTTTCATCAATATTCTCCTTTATAAATTCCATTTGTCGCTCAAAGGGTCTGCAAACTTAATCCCGTTGTACTGTTCTGGGTGATATTCCTTTGCATATGCGGCAGGAATTAAAACCTTTTCTTCGGTCAGTATTTCCGCTATGGCTCGTGGACTTTTCCCTCATCGGCAAGCAGAAAGATACGCTTTACCACCTCAGAAGCCACAGGATCAACCACAAGCGTTTGTTTGTCGGTCGGTAATCGGTTACATCTCTGGTGCCCGCATTGTAGCACGCGCGGATTTACGATGTTGATTGCCGGCGCCTAGACGGAGATGAAGGCGGTTCGATCTAGGTCAAGCCGGTCGCTCGTTCATGAAGCGGCCGATGGTTGCGTTCATGAACGAGCGACTGATTCCCTGAAAATAAAAGGCGCCCACGAGGACACCTACAGGCTATCTTCGAACTACTTGATTTGGGGCAGACGGAGGAAAAAATAGGGCAGAATCGCTTTCACGATCCCGTCCCGCAAACCCGAGGGTTTCTAACTGGCTCCATTATTCCGGGCTTCTCAGTTCTGTCATTGACCCAGGTATCACCCGTCTCCTATAGCGAGTGAATATAAAAATAGGGCAGAGTCGCTTGCGCAAGTCCGCCCCTAAAACCGTGAAGGTTTTGCTATCTGCAGGCTATTCTACCAACCCGAGCGATTCTGTCAACCTGCGAAGGAACTCGAGCGCGAAGCGAGCTGCGGCGTCGGGCCCCTTGTCGGGCAGCGCCTCGGTTTCGCCGTCGGCCCTGGCGAACATCTCGGCGAGCTCGGATGCGGCGCGCGAGCGCGAGGAGCCCTCGGGTACCAAGCCGGAGTGCGCCACGAGCACGGTCGCGACCTCCTGCATGGCCGTATTCCCCATCCACTTCCTCCTGGTCGCCTTGGGAATTCCCACGGCGGCGACCCTTCGGGAGACGCCGCTGGACGCCGAGCCCCGGGCGGCGCCCCTCTCGGCGAAGCAGTTGATCAGGCACGAGCCGTGCGCGGCGCAGTTGCGGACGGACTTCACGCGCTTGAGGTCGTAGTGGGAGGCCTCGAGGCGCCTGTCGCCCCATCGCCTGGCGCAGAAGCGCACGAAGTCGATGAGGGCGCCGAACGAGGTGAGCTCAAGGAAGGCCCAGGCGGGCATGTCGCCGGAGTACTTCGTGTAGAGGCTCGAGCTGTAGGGGCTGCGGCCGCTCATCTTGAGCTCGCGCAGGCGGTACTCCCTGTTTGCAGTGGTAAGCGATGCCATGTAGTCGGCCACGATGGCGTAGCCGTCCTCTCCGCGGTCCTCCATCTCGCGAAGCAGTGTCACCTTCTGGAAGTGCTCGATGTCGAGCGTCATGCCGAGCAGGGCGTGGCGCAGCTCCTGGTCGAGCGCCGCGAGCAGGCGCAGCTGGCCGAAGTCGAGGTCTACGTAGCGGCCGTCGCGCGGGCCCCCCTCGTATTTCGAGAAGAGCTTGCGGTAGGATGCGAGCTTGAAGAAGTTGCACTTGTCGCGCAGGTAGTCCGCGGCCTCTTCCTCGGAACACAGCTCGAAGGCTACGCCCTTCTGCTTGAGGTGCTCTATCTGCTGCTCGATCGTGAGGATCGGCTTCCTATCGTGGGGTTCGGCCATGCTCGGTCTCCTGTCATCAAAAGTATTGCCTATTTTACCAGCATGTTCTCGACATTCGGTGGAAGCCTCATCGTCGACTCATGGGCAAGCCGCCCGATACGACTCCCTTTCCCTGTCAGCAGCGCAGTCGCCTGACCTGCGGCTTTGGAATCGCGTTGGAAGCCGCCCGCGACCAATCATTTGCAGTTGTTGCGAGTGGCTTGCGCGTGATGCTGCGGTTGAGTTTCAGAAACGGGCGATTCCGCCCAATCGGGCACCCGAATCACGGCCGGAAGCTCCTTTGGGACAAAAACAAAAACTCAACGCCCTGAGTTTGAAAAAAGTTTTTGAGGTTGTCCCAACTTTTGTCCCCGAAGCCGACGAAACGCGACATCGCGTCATTCGGCGGCACGCGTTCCGTGTCGATGCCGAAAACTGGGTGCAACTGGAATGACGGGACGACAGAACCAAAGCCATCGAGTGGGAATAGAACATACGTTCGATAAAATAATATAGTATTAGATAGCGGGCACGGTTTCAATCGAATCCGTGCCCGCTGCTGTATGTGTGTCCTTGCACGCCCAATATGTGCCGTAAAAGCCGTCTTCTTCAACGTCAAAGTGAATGGGCTTCATTTCTGCCTTTTAAAATCTAATTTTCACGATTTGCATTTTCATCCCGTTGTCACCGACCCTTGCGAGAAACCGGAAAAAGCCGCTGACAGAAGGGTCTCTCAAATCGTTGTAACCCAGCATATAGCCGCGACTTGTGACCTGCAGACGGCTGTTCCACGTGCCGATTTCCTTGGCGGCATCCGAAACCGCAAAATATGCCCCCACATCCTTGATTTTTGCAGTCTTAAGCCATGTTTTTGCGATCATCTTTACCGCCGTCCGATTGGCAGCATCAAAGACCAGCACACTGCCGGGGAAAGCGTCCGCCATCCCCCGCACCAGTTCCCGGACCTGCTGGGTCAGAAAGTAATAGAACACCCCGGAGGCAAAGAACACCGCCCCGCGGGAGGCATCGATTTTGCTAAACCATGCGGTGTCTTTCAGGTCGCAGGGGATATTTTGTTCTCGATCCCCGGCGGGCAGCAGCTGCTGCCGCAAGGCAATCACATCCGGGAAGTCCAGATTGTAGATCTTGCATCTACCGTTGTCGCAGGTTCTGCCGGTGTTGTCCAGCCCGCAGCCCAGATTGACCACCGCCGCATTGGGGTGGTCTTTCAGGTAATCCCGCACCTCGAAAGCAAGATCACCCTGCCGTGTGGCCACCTCCAGCGCACCAAAGCGCTGCATCAGGCTGCGGGAGTTTTTCTCTGCCTCTGAAAAGTCGTAGTCGATCTGGTCGAGCAGACGAACCGCTGTTTCATCCCTGTAAAGGTTCGGGTACAACTCCGTACACAGCTTCCGGGAATACAGCGGGAGGATCAGCGTCTCCTGCACGGTGTTTTTCTCAATTTTACATTTCATAGGTTTCTTCCTCAGTGAATAAAAACTGTCATAATTGCCGCCAGCATAGCCGCTATGACCGTCATGCCTATCGCCATGTGCAGGATGGATGCAAAAATACCCGTGCTTGATGCCCCTACTTCCGCGCCGTGACGCAGAGCCACTTTTTCTTTTTGTGTATCTGCACCTCGTGAAAACCCGCCCGCTCCAGACATGCCTTTAATTCAATGTCCTTGTAGATGGTCATGCCGCCGATGATCTGCGTCCACCTCTCGTCCTTGTCCGTATCGCCATTGCTCTCGTTGCAGATGAGAATTGTCCCGCCTGGCTTCAGCGTCCGCCAGACCTCGCGGAAGCATCGGGGCAAATCAGGCCAAAAATAGACGGTCTCAAAGGCCGTGGCAGCATCGAAGTAGCTATCATCAAACGCCATATCCGCCACACTGCCTTGCAAGACGGCGCAACGCCCCTCCTGAATTGCAGTTCGGTTGAGCTTTCTAGCCTTCTCCACGCTGACGGGCGAATAGTCGATGCCCTTGACGACGCCATACGGGCATTTTTTCAGCAGCCGTTTTATGTTTGCCCCGCCGCCGCAGCCGCAATCTAGCACCTTGGCGTTTGGCGCAAGTCGTAGAAATCGAAGTCCCCACCGCGCCACAGGGCTGTGGCCCAGGTTCATCATGGCAACCATAAGTTTTCCGCCGAGGCCCACGGGCTTGCGGGTGTTTTCAAAGAACGACATCTGGCCCCTCCGATTTCGTGCATTCCGCATAGGTCAACGGGAACGAGGCCTTCAGCACCGCGCTTTTCCGCACCGCCCAGCCGTTTTGACGCAGGAAACGCAGGTATTCCTCGCTTGTCCATCTGCTGTGGAGGGGGAATCCCGCCATACTCATGAAAAAGGCTTTTGCCTTGCCGGAAACCGAGTTCCCCGCGTGGGTGAAGGTTGGCGCGATGAGCACGCCGTCGTCCTTCAGCACCCGCCTGATTTCGTGCAGGGCCTTTTCCGGATGCGGCACTATGTGAAGTGCGTTGGACACGATCACCACTTCGAAGGACTTCTGTGCATAGGGCAGGCGGAACATATCTTGTACGGAAAAGTGCAGCTTTGCGGATTGATTGTCCCGCTTTGCTTCAAGGATCATCTTTGCAGAGGCGTCCGTAGCCTCGATGCGCGCCGCCGCATCCACGACGCTCTTTGCGATAAGCCCCGTGCCGGTAGCAACCTCCAGCACGGTCTTTGCTTTCACCACCGGCCGGATCAGCCCATACATCTTCTCATACGCCGCCCGGTCGTTTCGCATGAAACGGTCATACCGACCGGCGTTCTTGTCCCAGAAACCCTCACGTTCGTGCATGGCTGTCGCCCCCAAACAGTTAGAGCCATCTAACTATAACACACGAATCATGCAGTAAGATGAGGCTAACCTTCTTTTCTTGGCTAAGACGCATCTCTTCGGTTTTCGCTTATAACGGCGCGAATCAGATACTAGGCTGGAGCTGAAGAAGGAGCTTGGCGGACAGGTAGGTCGATACCGGTTCCCGGAACGGTGATCAAGCCAATTACACCAGGGCCCTAGTCATTGAGTGGGAGTAAGCCGATGGGGCTTTGACTTGCACTTTTGAGTGCCGCACTGTGCCGCTGACTTTCGTTTTGTACGAGAATCACGGCAAAGCCGCCAGCGACATTGGTGAGTAAATACGGTAATCGAGCCTCCGTTCCCATGTTGGGACGGAGGCTTTTTCTTTGCCGTTTTACTCCCTTTTACCTGCGATTTTGCAATTTACTTCCCGTGTTTGAAGACGGTAAGGCACGGGGCGGTATTCGGAGAAATGGGAGTAAGGGTTTATCCCAAGTGAGTAGACGTGCGATTTTTGTCCCCGAGGGCGAAAAGAGGCCGTTCCAGAGCTACCGAAGCTGGATTTATTGATTGTTTAATCCAATCCAAGCTCTTTTAGGTCTATTTCGTTTTGGATGTCTTCATCGGCTTTTTTGCCAGTGATGGCACTGTAGACTTCTTTTATGCCATTCTTCACTGCCCATTTGATAACGAAATACAGCGCAATCAAAATGAGTACTGCCGTCCCTGCACTTATGCCTAATTCATCCCACATGATTCAATCCTCATAATTCCGATCTGTAGCTCGATTTTGTCCTCGAATTATAGCTTGGATCTGTAGCGTTGTCTAGGGCAATCGCAGCCGTCATCTTTGGGCAGTTTCGTAGAAAACGAGGACGCGCCGTTGACGAACGGCGCAATAGACAACGGCGTCAGTTTCAAGCCGAACTGACGCCGCTTCTGTATAAGGCTTGCTGCACATGGCGATCAATGCCCACGATGCTTCTGCTTGCGCTTCAGCTTTCGCTGCTCGAAGCGCGCCTCCGCCTCATCCGCGCGACACTGGCTTCTTGCGCGGGCCGATTCCCGCTTCATCGCTTCCCGCTGTGCTGCGAGCGCCTGTTGTGCCTTGGTGCTCACCGCGGGCCGCTTAAGGGCTTTCGCTGCCTCGCGAGCGCGTCGCTTGGGATTCTTCGCGGGCTTGCTTGTTTCCGTGGCCTCGTCACCGAAGAACGCGAGCTCCGCCCATTTGCTTGTAACGAATTGCAGGATTTCCTCATCGGACGGTTCCGTGCCGAAGACGATGCGGGCGACGCCGTATGTTCTGTCCTCGGCGTGTTCCGCCAGCCCGACCCAAAATTGGCCGTCGTGATATACGGTCAGGGTGGGCGACACGCTGATCTGCATGGCTGGTTCCTCCTTTATGTAGATGACCATGCAGAGAAGGGACAACCAAGGAGGCGGGTTGCTGATGCGGACCCCCGCACGCCCACGACTACCCGACGGGGACTGTGTTTTCATCTCTGGAGCCCGCATTGTAGCACGCGTGAATGCGCCCGGTATCGCTGCTGGCATGGCGCGACTGGGAATCGCTCCTCGATGCATCCCTGTGCATATTGCCTCCCTGGTTTCGAAACTTTAAAAAATTCGAGTTTCGAAAACCGAGGAGGACCGAATGATGGCTTGGGTAGGCCGCAATACGTAGGAAGTTTCGTCATCGTCTATGCTGAACACGAGGTCGTCTTCCTCCAATCCGATCAGACTGACCGAGCAATCAGCACCTGGATCGACATCCCCTGCACATGAACCCGCTTATGCGCGCAAACGAGGGCTACAAGGGCATGACCGCGCAGGAAGCGCTTGGGGTAGCGAACGGGGCCGAGCATCGCCCTGCGCCGGCCTTGGTATCAGGTCCTCGCGCTGGGCGGTAATCCGAGGATCGGGAGTAAGGATTTGCCCAGCATCGATAATGCTCAGCTATACCCTTATTCCGTCTCCCTGCTCTTGCGGTATTCCGCGAGCCTGTCGTTCAATTCGCGGGTCTCGCGGCTCAGCTTGGCGTTGAAAGCAAGAGTGAGGACCGCCAGGATGGCGAGAAAGACAACCGTGAAGGTAACCCACGCCCCGGGGTTGTTCACGGGAACCCAAGCAAAGACAAACGCCAATGCACAGAGGACTGCGTAGAGGCAAACGTCGAACAGCGCCAGGCGCGCGGAATACGCCATCTGTCTGATCACCGCGGGCGTGAAGAACACGAACTGCAGCGCGGGGACGGCGACGCACGCGGCGAGAATCGACCAGCAATAGTTAATGCCCTGCTTGGCGGTGTCATCAGCGAAACAAGTCCCTAATGCCAAGAAGGCTATCATGGCAACAGTGAAGCCGATACAGGTGCTTTTCACGAGTTGCCTGAGGTTTTCCACGGGCGTCTTTTTATCGGTGTCGATAATGTCCCTGTTAATCATTTCGGTCTCCCTTCCTTCGTTTCGACTGCTTCAGACCGAGCTTCGATTTGACGTCGGGCGCATACTGGCGCGAGATAACGACCTGCTCACCGTTTTCCAAGGTGGCGATGATCCTGCCGTTGACGTCGGGCTTGAGGGCGGTGATCGCGCGGAAGTTGACGATGCAACCTTTCGCGATGCGCAGGAAGTCGCAGTCCGCCAGGCGCTCCTCCATCTCGTAAAGGCGCAGGCCCGTCTCGAGAACCGTGTCGGCCGTATAAATGAACGTGTGCTTGTCGACCGACTCGATGAACAGGACGTCTTCTGCGCTCAGCACGCGCGTGCAGCCGTCGGCCGCGCCCGTCACCTTCCTGTCAAGCATGCGCAGCCGAGCCGTTATATCAAGCACGCGGCGATCGACCCTTACGCAGATGATCGTGACTTCTATATCTTGAGCTGCTTCTCGCTCTTCGATTGTGATCTTCATGCGTCCTCCCTTCGGGTTGCTCTCATGCTAGCTGACGAAGATAGCTGAACCTTCGGCGTTTAACCAAGCTGCGCAGTCGAGGAACCAAGATGCAGACTGGATTTGAATGACACCCGAGGGCCTTCGTGTCCATTTCTGAACGCATCCAGCTATTGAAGCTCAAGACCGTGATCCGCCATTCCATCAAGTCGATTTAGCGAAACGAGCGCCGCCGTGCGGTCCGGCTTTTGGGGTTTATCAATTGGCAGTCCGCGATGATCGAGCAGGCTGCCTGCCTCCCGGCAGGTGCGTAATTCCTTTTGTCGATTCATCTCGAGGTGCGTTCTTTGCTCATCTTGTGGCGCAGAGTCATGAAACTCCCAAAAGTGTAATCAGATTCGAGTTTTAGGAGCAGCTCTTGAAATGCAGCAGACTCAGGAATCGTGACAGGTACCTCGAGGAAGCGATGCTCTTTCGTGATGCCGACCTTATCAAGGTAAGCACGAGCGCGCGAAGGACAAAGCGCAGGGGACGACCTCTCTAGGCCACACGTTACGCCCTGCGCGTCAAGGCGCTCCTCAAGACGAATTCAAATGAATGAGTGAGCATCATTGTCCCCGAGGACAAAGCGAGGCCGTTTTAGGGGCAGTGAAACTGGATTTATCGATCCTCTTGATCCAATCCAAGTTCTTTCAACTCTTTTTCGTTTTGGATATCTTCAGCGGTATTCTTGCCAGCGATAGCACCGTAGGCTTCTTTTATGCCGTTTTTCACTGCCCATTTGATAACGAAATACAGCGCAATCATCATTCCGAGCAGTTGCGGCGAGTGTCGACATTCGCCGATATAACATGGACACAACGTCCCGTTTGTGTTCTCCAATCGCCTGCACGTTCTTCCTATTCTTGGGTTGTCGAACAAGCCATAGAGAAAAGGAAGAAAACATGGACACCGACAAGATCTGCGCGGAATCGATCGCCAAGCAATACGCGCCCAAAAGCGCCTCCAAGCTCACCGCGCTCAAGAAGCTCGATGCCAAAGCAAAGCGCCCCGCGAACGTCTTCGCCTACAGCTTTGGCATCGCTTCCTCGCTGTTGTTGGGTGTGGGCATGTGCCTGACCATGGGTGTGCTGGGACCTGGCGAGGGCACGTTGTTTGTGCTCGGAATCGTCCTTGGTATCTTGGGTATCGCAGGCGCAAGCGTGAACCTTGTCCTGTATCGCTGGATTCTGGAAACCTCTAAGAAGAAATACGCCTTTGAGATAATGGAGCTTGCCAAGGAAATTGCCGGCGAATAGCTTTTGGCATCAGGGAGAGGCAGGCTTGGGTGAACAGGCAGCAGAGCAGATACTTTACGACGGCGCAGCTTATGGACGAGGCTTTGCTCGACTTGCTGCAGAACAAGGGCGCGGAGTTCATAACCGTTAAGGAGATTTGCAAGAAGGCAGGGGTGGGTCGCTCTACGTTCTACCTTCACCACCAGGGTGCCCCTGACCTCGTGAAGGAGTGTTCGGAGCATGTGAACACCAAGTTCTTCGAGCGCTTTGAACAAAGCGCCGCAGACACGATCGGGGCTATCCGTACGGCTCCCCTCGACGAGCTCGTTTTCGTAACCGACGAGTATCTGAGGCCCTACCTCGAGTTCGTCCAAGACAGCTGCTCCATCTATCGCGCGGTGCTCGCAAACGGGCATACGCTGCAAGCTCAGGAGCGATTCGAGGCCCTAGCGAAGCACATCATCGACCCAGTGTTGGAGCGCTTTGGCTATCCCAGCGAGCAGCGGGCCTTCGTCATCAGTTTTTATGTGCATGGGCTCTCTGCCGTGGTACAGGACTGGATTCGGAGCGGCTGCGAAACGCCTATCGATGAGATGGTGCGCATTATCAAAACCTGCGTGCACCCGAACGGCACGAACCGACGTCTTGCCAACGCTAAAGAGAGGCGCGAATGAAACGATGTGACGGCGACGCCCCCTAGGCGCCAAGAGTGCGGGCCGCGCATCCGCCTTGAGAATACTGCGGAAGGAACGGGAAGCGAAAGCAGCAATCTACCTTGGTAAAGGGCGTGTGTCCCTTTCCGCTGCTCGCGCGGGCCGACTCCAGCCGTGCCGGGACCGCCAGCGCGGCCTCGAAGCCGTTTGCGGCGAGAACCAAGGAGGAGGGTTTCCCGTGATGGCGATAGGACGGAGGGGTTTCTGTAGGCGTGTAACCAGTAGGAGCTACTTATCGAAGCCCGCCGCCGCGGAGCTGCTCCTTGTAGTTCTCGCCCCAAGCTCTCATTGCGTCAAGAACGGGTCTGAGTGTCTGTCCCAGGTCGGTGAGCGAGTACTCCACCCGTGGGGGCACCTCTGCGAACGCTTCACGATGAACGAGCCCCGTTTCCTCCATGGTTCGTAGGTTGCTGGTCAGAACTTTCTGCGAAATCTTGCCGATCGAGCGTTGCAGCTCCTTAAAGCGCATCGTGCCTTTGAGCGAGAGTTCGCGCAGGATGAGCACCTGCCACTTGTTGCCGATGAGCAAAAGCGTTGTCTCCACTGGGCAGGCAGGCAGGTTCTCCAAAGTCGGTGTTGTCATGTTCGCGAAACCTCCGTCTGCAATCATGCACGTCATTTACATTAGTTTCCTTTTGGTGCTTACAGCACTTTTATGTGCCTACTTTCCATTATATACCTTTGACGCGTATCGTATGAGCTGCAAGGAAAGCGGCGTCGAGTGCCGCAGGTCGAAAGGAAAGCATGATGACCAAGAAAATCGCAGTTGTAGCAGCGAACGGCAGGGCCGGCAGCCTCATCGTTGAGGAGGCCGTGCGTCGCGGATTCGACGTGACCGCCATCGTGCGCGGCGAGAATAGGACCGCCGCTCAGAACTCCGTCATCAAGGACGCACTCGAGCTCACGACGGAAGACCTCGAAGGATTCGACGCCGTGGTGGACGCCGTGGGCGGCTGGACGCCCGAGACCATCCCCGGTATCACCGACGCGGGCATCCACTTGGCTAATGTGCTGGTCGGCACCGATGTGCGCCTGCTCATAGTGGGTGGCGCGGGCTCGCTGTTCGTCAACCCCGAGCATACGGTCACCGTCGATATGGGCTCGGACTTCCCCGATGACTGGAAGCCGCTGTCCGCCGCGGCCGGCAAAGTCCTTGCTCACCTTCGCGAAACGGACGGCCTCAAATGGACCTTCGTTTCCCCTGCTGCTGACTTCCAGGCCGACGGCGAGCGCACCGGTGAGTATATCTTGGCGGGCGAGGAGTTCACACTCAACAGCCGCGGCGAGTCAACGCTCTCGTACGCTGACTATGCGATCGCCATGGTCGATGAGATCGAGTCCGGTGACCACGTCGCCCAGCGCATCTCGGTTGTGAGCAAGTAGCTTCATGCCGTTTGGGAAACGGGAGGGTCGATTCCAGTCGCGTCGACCCTCCCGTTGCGTACCGGGGCAACCAGTCTTGTTGCCTAAGTTGTGACATCTTAAACAATGGTTGAGTTTAAAAAGGGGCGTTTTTGGTACTACCGAGCGTGAGCGTTCTCGTAGGCCTCTTTGATATCTTCTGGCAAACCGTCGGGAATCATGGCCCTCAGCTCAGTCTCATTCTCGCCCTGATTCAGCTGCCCGTAGAACCAGCATTTGTACTTCAGCATGTCCAGCGCGCGGTTCATGTTCGCGATCTCTAGCTCCATGTGGGCCTTCCGCTCCTCGAACATGGCCTTGCGTTTGGGGTATGTCGATGGACCCTCCGCGCACCATTCCATGAACAGCCGGATGTCCTTGATCTCCATCCCCGCTTTCTTGAGGCATTCGATGACCCGAAGCGCCTCGAGTTCCGTATCGCCGAATTGCCGAATGCCGGACGTCCGCTCCAATGCCGGGAACAATCCCTGCTTGTCGTAATAGCGCAGCGTTGAGGCGGGCAAACCGAACATCTCCGAAACCTGTCCGATTGTGTACATGGCTCCTCCGAATCAACCTCGAATTCATTCCTTGACCTAAAGTCAGGTTTAGGTATTACCTTCATTCTCGTCATTAGAACAGGGATTGCAAAGGGTGTTCCGTAATGCGGAAACAGATTTGCACCTAAACCATCGACAGGGGGAGATCGATCATGGCAATTAAACAGACGGCAGGCAGGGATGCCCTGGGGGAGTTCGCCCACAAGTTCGCACAGCTCAATGACGATGTGCTGTTTGGCGAGGTGTGGAGTCGAGAAGACGGGCTTTCCCTTCGAGACCGCAGCGTGGTGACGGTTGTGGCCCTGATGGCGCAGGGACTGACGGACTCTTCGTTTAAATATCATCTGATGTCCGCAAAGAACAACGGGGTGACCAGGGCGGAGATAGCGGAAATCCTTACGCACGCGGCGTTTTATGCGGGATGGCCCAAGGCGTGGGCGGCCTTCCGCATGGCAAAGGAGGTCTGGGCGGATGACGATGCCGCTGATGCAAAAGCCGAGCACCAAAACGAGATGGCCTTTCCCATCGGTGCCCCCAACGACGCATTCGCGAAGTACTTTATCGGGCAAAGCTACCTCGCGCCTCTATCAACCGAGCAGGTTGGCGTCTACAACGTGACGTTCGAGCCCGGCTGCCGCAACAACTGGCACGTGCACCACGCCAAAAACGGCGGCGGACAGATTCTCATCTGCGTGGCTGGTCGAGGGTTTTACCAGGAATGGGGTAAGCCGGCGCAGAAACTGCACCCTGGCGACGTGGTCAACATTGCCCCAGGGGTGAAGCACTGGCACGGAGCCGCACCCGACAGCTGGTTCTCACATCTCGCGTTGGAGGTTCCGGGCGAGGAAGCCTCCAACGAGTGGTTGGAACCTGTGAACGATGAGGATTATCTCAAAGCGACTGACAAGGAGGCTTAAATACCTTCGCCGTCCGCGCCGCCGAGAGCAGGGCGCCCAAATCGGCCTGGATCGCCTCCGCCTTGCTTCCAAGCTGCAGCGGAGCCGAGTCGCCCGAGATGTTTACGCTCAAAAGGTGCGCATCCGGCAGCTTTGCGGCCATGCTCCAGAACGGGAGCGTGATGATGCCCGGGGTCATCTCGCCCACGCCGAGCTCCAGCAACAGCACGCGGCGATCGCTGCGCTCGCGCACGAAGCGCTCGTATCGTCCGAGGCTCTCGCGCCATGCCGCACCCTGCAGAAACGTGTCGTCGCGCACCCACGGCACGAGCCGCCAGCCGCAGTGCGGGCATCGGGGGACGTCCTCGCTGCGGACCTCGAACCCCGCCATGCCCGCGAGCATGCGCTCGACGTAGGGGCTCGCATCGAAGAGCTCGTCGCAGCATGGCTGCTTGCATTGAAGGTGCGCGAAGCTTCCCTGATAGTTGCAGATCCTCTCGGTGGGAAACGTCTTCTCGACTTGGGTGTCTACATTGGTGCTCAGGATGAAGTAGTCCTTATGGCCGATGAGGGACCGTAGGTCGAGATAGGGCTGCGAGGTCGGCTCGCGCAGCATGAAATCGATATATCGCGCGTAGTAGGCCCATTGCTGCTCGAGGCTGGGGTAGAGGTGGTAGAAGCCGTCGAAAAGGCTCTTGAAGCCAAAGGCTTGCTGCCAGTCCGCCATTCCTGCGCGCGCCATGCCCGCGCGGTTGTAATGGTTGAACCCGGCGGCGCTCGACATGCCCGAGCCGATGCCGACGATGATGGCGTCGGCATCGTCGATAAGGCTTCGAAGCCTACGCGCTTCTCTTTCTAGGGGTGGCATCGGGCGATCTCCTCGAAAGCCGGGGTCATATCGCCGTCAACGAGAATCGTCTCGCACGAGGCGTCGGGCGCCATGGCCTGGCTGTAGTTGAACACGATGTAGGTGGCGTGCTCGCAGACGTTCGCGATCTGGGCGAGCATGTGCTTTATGATGCCGTTGCGCAGTCCCACGCCAAGTTCGAGGATGGCGACCCTGCCGTTGCGATGGGCTTGCACAAGGCGCTCGAGCTCCTCGAGCTGGGCCGTGGCGAGGGCGTCTGGATGGGCGAGACGCCGCTCGTCGATCGACGTGCGTATGCTCCCCTCCGTCTCGAGCACGCGGTTCTCGTTGAACCCTGCGCGTACGAAGTGCCCGTCGATATTGCACGTGATCACGAAGGTGTCAGCGTGCTCTGTAAGACGCCGCAGCCCGTTCATGAGCGGGCTGGGCTCATACTCGACATACTCCTTTTGATGGAACCGCTCGACCCATCGGCTTCGCACGCTGGCATCCGGGGAGGCGAGCCCCTGCAGTATGCAGCCGATGCCGTCGGCCTGAGCGAGGTCGCCGTACGCCTCTCGGAAATGAGCATCGGCGCAGAAGAGGTTGAGCCCCTCTGCCATGTCCAGCCCGTTGCTGGCGCCGATGATGACAAGATCCGCCTCGGCTAGCGCCCTGCCTATGCGAACTGCTTTCACCGTTTCCATGTGCTACCTCCCCAGCGTCTTGCGCACGTCGGCGAGCACGTCGGCGATGTCGGCGCGAACGGCGAGCCCCCAATCCTCGATCGCGCGGGGGAGAAACTGCGTCCTGTTGTTCACGGCGATGTAGCTAGCCTGCGACAACTGCGCCGTGAGGGCCCAGAACGGCTCCTGGATAAACGCGGGCGTCATGCGGCCCACGCCCAGCTCGAGGAAAAGGATCCTCTGCCGCGCGTGCGCGTCGAGCCAGTCGGACACCTTGTGGTACTGCTCCTCGTAGAGCTCGCCCTGCAGGAAGTTGCCGTAGCCGCGAACCCAGGGGAACGCCTCTGCCCCGCAGTGCGGGCAGCGCGGCACGAGCTCTGTCGGAACCTCAAGGCCGTCTCCCATGGCCTCTACCATGTTGGAGACCGGCTCGACCGCATCCCACACCGCGTCGGTGCAACAGCGGGAGCACTGAAAGAAGCGGTGGTCGCCTTGGATCTCTGCCACCTTCTCCCAGGGGTAGAGCTTCACAAACTGCGTGTCCTGGTTGGTGGTGAGCACGAAGAAATCCTTCTCGGCGAGAATGGCGTCGAGGTCCTTGTAGGGCTTGCGCAGCGGGGCGTTGAGCGTGGTGTCGAGGAAGGTGGCGAGGTATCCCCAGCGCGCCTCGGCGGTGGGCCAGCGGTAGAACGACCCCTCGAAAGCGCCCTTGAAACCGTAACGCTCGGCGAATTTGCCGAAATGCCTGCGATAGGTTGCGTTGTCCTCGTAATAGAAGTCGCCGCCGCCCGCCGCGGAGAGCCCAGAGGCCCCGCCCACCAGCACGCAATCGGCTTCCTCGATCATGCGGGCGAAGTCCCTGATTTGCTGGTCGTAGGGCTCGGGCTCGCGGTCACTCAGCTCATAGGGCGTGCCGCCGCTGCGGTAGGCGGCCTGAAGGGAAAACGATTGGTTGGTGAGCTCGATAACGAGCTGCTCGTACAGGGTCACTGGATACCTTCTTTCAGCTATTATAAACAGGTGTCTATAAAAAGTATCCATGTCGATTTGCTTAAGAGCAATGAACAGCTTCGGCCTGCTGTCGATAAACGAGCGTTTGCCGGGCATTGTCGAGCGTTGCAATTGGAGGGGTAATGGAAGCGGGGAAGATCGATCGTCGCCGACGCTATACACTCTCGGTCATACGGGAGGCGTTCTTCGCGCTGCTGGCCGAGGTCGGCTTCGCGAAGATGACGGTAGCGGATATCTGCCGACGCGCCGATATCAACCGTGGCACGTTCTATCTGCACTACGAGGACAAGTTCGCCCTGCTCGACGCGCTTATCGACGAGGCCTTGGCGGCGGTGCCGCCGCTCGAGGGAACGGAGGCGGGCGCCCTCTGCCAGCGTCCGCCGGCAAACGATGACTATTATCTGCTCTACTCGGATGACGACGCGTACGCCCGGGTGGCACAGCGCGTCGTCGAGCGCGGCGCCGAGCAGATGGTTCCCTCGATCATGGAGGAGACTGGGCTTTCGCGCGAGGACGCCTATCTGCTCTTCGTCCACAACGTCCAGGGAAATCTCGCGGTCAACCGCCTGCTCGGTTGGAGGCGAGGGCCCGAGTTTGCCCACGCTCAGGAGCTGCTCAGCGCCTATTCCGAAGGGGGTATGCGAGCGGTATCGGCTCGTCACGATCCTCGTAGCTCGTCTTGACCGCATGTCATTTCAGGTAGGTGGCGTTGCTATGGGCCCTCTTTGATTTTCGACGTTGTATAAGGCAATCGCAATCGCCTTGAGCTTCTTTAGGGAACTTGAGCAAGAGATATGGCCTGCTGGCGATTGATTAACCCCATTTGTTTTGGTTACAAGAAAAAATGCTGCGCGCCTGCAGCATGAAGGAGAGGGAATCCTATGAATATCGTTGTATTGAGCGGCAGCCCGCGTAAGGGCGCCAATACCGATACCATGGTCGAGGTGTTTGCCGAGACCGCGCGTGAGGGCGGTAATACGGTTGAGGTCGTTCGCGTTGCCAGCAAGAAGATCGCCGGCTGCTTGGGATGCCAGTACTGCTTCGCCCATGGGGGCGTCTGCGTGCAGAAGGATGACATGGCCAACGTGATCGAGTCGCTGAAAGATGCAGATATGGTCGTCTTTGCTTCGCCTATCTACTGGTTCGATATCACCGCGCAGGAAAAGGCCGCCATCGACCGTCTGTACGCTTTCGGTGCCACGGGATTCCCGTTCACCAAGACGGCCCTTCTGCTCGATAGCCACAGCCAGGGCGTCTATGACGCGGCGATCGCCATGTACAAGTCAACCTGCGCGTACTGCAAGTGGGCGGACCAGGGCATTGTCACCATCAGCGGTATGACCGAGCGCGGCAGCATGGCATCCTCGCCCAAGTTGAAAGAGGTGCGCGAGCTCGCTCGCAAGCTCGCCTAAGGGCAAGAAGAGCGCATGGCAATCGGTGTTGGTGGAAATGCTTGCTGTCCTTACCGAGAGATAGGGGCGCATTCCCTCAAGTGCCGTATAGAACAATTTTTAAACGCAGAAAAATAACTAAAAACAAATTAATCCGCGTTAAAATATTGTCAAATAGAAGTTCATGAGGGAAGGTTACGTATGCGTCGCAAGGCAGACGAGCTCCTTAGGGAATGGCGAGACAGAGCTGATAGAAAACCTTTGCTGGTCAAAGGCGTGCGCCAGTGTGGCAAGACCTATTTGCTCAGAACGTACGCCCAGGATCTTTTCGAATCGGTTGTCTACGTTAATCTTGAGAACGACCGGTCGGCGCGAGCGGATTTTTCGGGCGGTCTTGACCCTCATTCGATCGTACGTGCGATCGAGGCTCGTACGGGACAGCGTATCGTGCCTGGCAAAACCTTACTGTTCATTGACGAGATCCAGGCATGCGAGGAAGCGCTCACTTCCCTTAAATACTTTTGCGAAGATGCTCCCGAGTATTACGTTGCGGCTGCTGGGTCGCTTCTTGGGGTTGCCATTAACCATCAGTCGTATTCGTTCCCCGTCGGAAAGACCGACTTGATCGAGATGACTCCACTCGATTTCGAGGAGTTTCTCTGGGCAATGGGGCACGATCAGCTGGTCGATGAGATACGCTCGTCATTCGAGTTAATGGGTCCTCTTGCGCCAAGCCTTCATGAAAAGGCGCTTAGGCTCTATCGACAGTATCTTGTTGTTGGCGGAATGCCCGAGGCGGTCCAAACGTATATCGATGATCAGTCAATCATTGATGTGGCCGAAAAGCATCGGATTATTCTCGACGGATATTCCGCCGACACCAATAAATATGCTGATGAACGCTTGAGCGCAAAGACGCGTGCGTGCTTCGATTCCATTCCACAGCAGCTTGCCAAAGAGAATCGCAAATTTCAATACAAGGTAGTGCGAGCGGGGGGCAATGCGTCTCTCTTTGGAGATGCTCTCGACTGGCTTGTATTGTCGGGTACGGTGGCGCGCTGCAGCCTAGTCGGGCAGATCGAAAGCCCTTTAGAGGCCTTCGTTAACCCTTCTGCTTTTAAAATCTATCAGGCGGATACAGGGCTGCTCGTCTCCAAGGCCGGTGCTCAACGCGCCGATATTCTTGCCGGCATCGGCGGCACATTCATGGGTGCACTTACCGAAAACTACGTCGCCCAACAGCTTTCAGCCATGGGCTATCCGCTGCATTATTGGGCGCGAGATAATCGTGCGGAAATCGACTTTGTAGTAGAGAAGCAGGGATGCTTGTCTGCGATTGAAGTCAAGGCGGGAGAGAACACAAGATCTCGAAGCCTGTCCTCACTTAAAAAGACCCATCCGGGCGTACGCCTTATCAGGCTATCGACTAAGCCCTTTGGAATGAATGATGGGCTTATGTCTGTTCCACTTTATGCGGCATTTTGTCTATAGGGATGATGCTGGTGTAATGCATGGGGCCCAGGGCGCAGCGTTTACTGCGCTCCGGGCCCCGCTGCTTTGTACAACCATGACGGTTTGGCCGCCGTTGTTTTAGTCAAACAGGCTCGGCATGTCGTTTTCCTTCATGAGGGCACCGGCGGAAGGTAGGCTCTGCGCGGTGAACTTTTCGGCCGAGACGCCGGCGCCGAGGATCTCCTCGGTCGTGCCGACGGTGGTGACCGAGCGGCCCTTCTTGGCCGTAAAGGCCTGGACGCCCTGCGTGTTGGTGGTCGTCTTGGTCTTGAGCAGCGACGTGTTGAAGTTCATCAGGCGGTAGTCGCTCGAGACCAGCGCGAGGTCGCGGTCCTCCTTGAGCACCTGCGCATACAGCAGCTTGCTGCCGCCGTAGATGGCGTTCTTAAGGCGCTTGCGGTTGGTCTTGGTAGCGTATCCAGAAAGCGCGACACGCACCACGCGGCCGTTCTCAAAGACGAACAGCACGTCGGCCTTGTAGTCCTCGGGGTCGATGACCCAGATGACGCTCTCGTCGGGTTCCATCTCGAGATCGGTCGGAAGGTACGAGCCCAGCTGGGCCGACTTGGTATCCTCAAACGCCGCGACCTTGCACTTGTACACCTGGCTCTTGTTGGTAAAGACCAGCAGCTCGTGCGTGTTGGAGGACGGGAACTCGATAAAGGGTTTGTCGCCGTCCTTGTACTTGAGCGTGGTCGCCTTCTTGAGCACGCGGTCCGTCATCTTCTTAAGGTAGCCGTCGCGCGAGAGCATGATGGTGACCGGGTACTCCTCGACCTCGGACTCCAGGCTTACCTCGATGACCTCATGGGGCTCGATCCTGCCCGTGCGGCGCGGCATCACGTACTTCTTGTTAACCGCGGCCAGCTCGTCGCTGATGACCTTCTTGATGTTGTCCTCGCTCGAGAGGATCTCCTCGAGTTCGGCGATCTCGCCCTCGAGCTTGGCAATGTCCTTGGTGCGGTTGAGGATGTATTCCTCGTTGATGTTGCGGAGCTTGAGTTCGGCGACAAACTCGGCCTGGGTCTCGTCGATGTCGAAACCCTTCATAAGGTTGGGTACAACCTCTGCCTCGAGCTTAGTGCCGCGGATGATGGCGATGGCCTTGTCGATGTCGAGCAGAATTGCCTCGAGGCCGTGCAGAAGGTGCAGACGCTCGGACTTTTTGTCCAGGTCAAAGCTAATGCGGCGGCGCGTGGACTCAATACGCCACTTGGCCCATTCGTGCAAGATCTGGCGCACACCCATAACGCGGGGATAGCCGTCGACCAGTACGTTGAAGTTGCACGAGAACGAATCCTGCAGCGTGGTCGAGCGATAGAGCTTCGCCATGAGCTTGTCGGGGTCGACGCCGCGCTTAAGGTCGATGGCGATGCGCAAGCCCGAGAGGTCGGTCTCGTCGCGGATGTCAGCGATCTCTTTGACCTTGCCCTCCTTGGAGAGCTTGACGATGCGCTCGATGATGACATCGGTCTTGGTGGTGTAGGGAATCTCGTACACCTCGATGATGCGCTCTTCGGGAATCCAGCGCCAGCGGGAGCGAATCTGGAAGCTGCCAAGACCGGTCTCGATGATCTTCTCCATCTCCTCGCGGCGGTAGATAATCTCGCCGCCGGTCGAGAAATCGGGCATGGGCATGTACTCGAGCAGGTCGCAGTCGGGGTCCTTCAGGTAGTGCATCGTGGCGGTGCAGACCTCGTTGAGGTTGAAACCGCAGATGTCGGACGCCATGGCGACGCCGATGCCCTTATTGGCCGAGACAAGGATGTTGGGGAACGTGGTGGGCAGCAGACGCGGCTCCTTCATGGCACCGTCGTAGCTGTCAACGAAGTCGACCGGGTCCTTGTCGATGTCTTTGAAGATTTCGGCGCTGATGGGGGAGAGCTTGGCCTCGGTATAACGCGAGGCGGCGTAGCTCAGGTCGCCCGAATAGTACTTGCCAAAGTTGCCCTTCGACTCCACGAAGGGGGCAAGCAGCGCTTCGTTGCCCGTCGCCAGGCGCACCATCGTCTCGTAGATCGCGGCATCGCCGTGCGGGTTGAGCTTCATGGTCTGGCCCACGATGTTGGCGCTCTTTTGGCGCTCGCCCTTGAGCAGGCCCATCTTGTACATAGTGTAGAGCAGCTTGCGGTGCGAGGGCTTAAAGCCGTCGATCTCGGGGAATGCACGCGAGACGTTGACGCTCATAGCGTAGGGCATGTAGTTGACCTCGAGCGTCTGCGTAATCGGCTGGTCGGTGACCTCGGAGTGCAGGCCGATGACGTTCTCGGCGTTGACCTGCTTTTTCTTTGGCTGGTTCTTCGTCTTCTTCTTTGCCACGATTTCCTCTTGAACTTCTTATGGGCCGTCGTTATCGATTTGCTGCTATTGCAGGTCCAGCTGGTCCAGGTATTCCTTGCCGTGCTCGGAGATATGGCGCTTGCGGCCCGCCTCGTCGTTGCCCAGCAACAGGTTGAACATGGTTTCCATCTTGGTGACGTCCTCGGGCTCCACCTTGATCAGGCGACGCGTCTCGGGGTTCATGGTGGTGAGCCACATCATGTCCGGATCGTTCTCACCAAGACCCTTGGAGCGGTTGATCGAGCACTTCTGGTCGCCGATCTCCTTGAGGATGCCGTTCTTCTCGAGTTCGGTGTAGGCAAAGTAGGTCTTCTCTTTGCAGTTGATCTCGTAGAGCGGTGACTCGGCGATATACACGTAGCCCTCGTCGATAAGCGTGGGCACCAGGCGGTAGAGCATGGTGAGCACGAGCGTGCGGATGTGATAACCGTCGACGTCGGCGTCCGTACAGATGATGACCTTGTTCCAGTTGAGGTTGTCCAGGTCGAAGGCACCAAGGTTCTTGATGCGCTTGTCCTTGATCTCCACACCGCAGCCCAGCACGCGCATGAGGTCCATGATGATGTCGGACTTAAAGATGCGCGGGTAGTCCTCTTTCAGACAGTTGAGGATCTTGCCTCGGACGGGCATAACACCCTGGAACTCGGCATCGCGCGAGGTGCGGATGGCGCCTGCTGCCGAGTCGCCCTCTACGATGTAGATCTCGCGACGGCTCTTGTCCTTGGAGCGGCAGTCGATGAACTTCTGCACGCGGTTGGCCATGTCGGTCTTCTGCTGCAGGTTGGTCTTGATGCTCTGACGGGTCTTCTCGGCGTTCTCGCGCGAGCGCTTGTTGATGAGCACCTGTTCCATGATCTTATTGGCGGCGTCCTTGTTCTCGATCAAGTAGGTCGAGAGGCGCTCCTTAAAGAAGGCCGTCATGGCCTGCTGGATAAAGCGGTTATTGATGGCTTTCTTGGTCTGGTTTTCGTAGGACGTCTGAGTGGAGAAGCAGTTGGTCACCAGTACCAGGCAGTCCTGGACGTCTTGCCACTTAATGCCGCTCTCGTTTTTGTTGTATTTGCCCTGTTGCTTAATGTAGGCATCGATGGCGCTGGTCAGAGCGCTACGGGCGGCCTTCTCGGGTGAGCCGCCGTTCTCGAGCCAGGAGGAGTTGTGGTAGTACTCCTGCATCATGAAAGTGCGCGAGAAGCACATGCACGCGGTGATCTTTACGTTGTAGTCGGGCAGGTCCTCGCGGTCGCGACCGCGACGGTCGGCCTCGATGAAGAAGGGCTCGGTGAGGTAGTCGGCACCGACCTTCTCGAGCACGTAGTCCTCGATACCCTTGGGGTAGCAAAAATCCTCTTCGGAAAACTCGCCATCGTCGCCTTCGATGCGCAGGCGGAAGGTCACGTTGGCGTTGACCACGGCCTGGCGGCGCATGGTCTCGCGATACCAGTCGTGGGGAATGCTGATCGAGGTAAAGACCTCAAGATCGGGGCGCCACTTGATGGTGGTGCCGGTGCGGTCCTCGTCGCTGGGCTCAATCTCAAGCGCTTTCTTTTTGGCGCCGACGACCTTGCCCTTCTTAAAGTGCAGGGAGTACTTGTTGCCGTCACGCCAAACCGTGACGTCCATGTATTCGGAGGCGTACTGGGTCGCGCAGGAGCCCAGGCCGTTGGTGCCGAGCGAGAAGTCGTAGTCGCCGCCCTGGTTGTTGTTGTACTTGCCACCGGCGTAGAGCTCGCAAAAGACGAGCTCCCAGTTAAAGCGCTTCTCGGAAGGGTTCCAGTCGAGTGGGCAGCCACGGCCGTTATCCTCTACCTGGATAGAGCCATCGCGAAAGGCGGTAAGGGTGATGAGCTTGCCGTAGCCCTGGCGCGCCTCGTCAACGGCGTTGGACAGGATCTCGAAGGCGGCATGCGCGCAGCCGTCGAGCCCGTCCGAGCCAAAGATGACGGCGGGGCGCAGGCGTACGCGCTCCTCGTCCTTGAGCTGACGAATACTGTCGTTACCATAGTTTGCGGTGTTTTTTGCCATGCTCGCTCTCTCGATACTCCTTTGCTGCGTTTTAGTCATATAGATAGTCAAATTAGCATAGCCCAGCCCATAGGCGATTCCAACCAACACGAAATCCATCGAACAATCGTTCGAATTAACGGGTATAGTGTTTAGTGTTAGCGCGGCATTGTTAAACAAATTTGGATACAAACGAATTTTATTTAATAGGGACCTAGTTTTACTAAACAAAATCGAACGATTATGGGTGACACGATTCAGAAATTCGATGAGTTCGCGGATGCCCAATCTTACTCGGACAAAACCGAGTCGGTTCCGCCCGAGTAAGATGGAATGACGAATCGAAACTGCTATATCCGTATACCGATGACAGATATAGTTGACATCAATTAGTCGATGCAATATATTTCTGGCATGATGCAACGGATATTTGTCCATTACTACGAAAGGAGTTCCATGCCGGGCAAAAAGAACCTACGCATGAAGGCGGCACGCGCGGCGGCTGGCCTTTCGCAAGCTGACTTGGCCCGGGCCGTGGGCGTTACGCGCCAAACGATCGGCCTTATCGAGGCGGGCGGCTACAACCCCACGCTCAATTTGTGCGTGGCAATCTGTAAAGCGCTACGCGTTACGTTGAACGATCTGTTTTGGGAAGACGAAACCGACGCCGACCCTAATACTCTTTAGGAGTTCACTATGAAATACGAAGATCTGAAAATCGTGCAAAAGTGGCGTGAATATGCCGGCCCAAAGGATGAACGCCTGGAGGCTGAGAACGCGAAGATCTACAAGATTGGTTTCGTGCTGCTTTCGTTTGGCATGTTGATGATCTTTTTCTACCAGTTTATAGCTCGACAGGTTGCGTGGGTTCACAGCGACGCCAGTGAAATGTCGCATGGCTTTGCAACGCCGTTCGAGGCAGCCATGTATTTGTGGCTCGTTCTCGTGATGTTGATTTGTGCAGGACTGCAAACGCGGAAGGGCTATGTCGATACCAATCGTTTTGGGCAAACCGAGCATCTTCCTGTTGGATATTTCCTGCTTGTCAGCGGTCTTAGCGGCACCGCGTTCGCGCTTGTTATTGCCGCAATGCGCTGTGTCGCTGAGGCGCAGATCGTACCGCTCGAAAGCGTCTTTTGGTTGGCGAACCTGGCCACGGGCGTGTTCTGCGGTGCGACGATTTTCGCGGCCACGTTTGCTGTCCTGTGCGCAACGTTTTTCACGGCGAAAAGACGCCGTACAAAGCTCGAGGCAGAACTCGACTCCTCAGACGACATTTAATGCGCAATGGGCTGGCTCTGGGTATTCAGAACCAGCCCATTTTGATGATCGATGAGCCGAGTCGGCGTCTCTCACAAAAGTAAGTAGGAGCTAGCGAGGCCTATCCGAATTGACCTCATTGCCGGTGTTTTTTCGAGTGCTACAGCGGCTGCCGTAAGGGGAGCGTTGCTGTCTTTGCAAGAAGGTGCCCCGTGGCGGTAGTGCCGTTCAAGGGTCAAAGTGTCCAATTTGAGCGCGCGAAAGCGTCAGGCCCCGGAGCGCTTTCGATATGCCGGGCAGTCTGGCCGCTAGCGCAACATATGCGCGACCAGCTCGGCGCGAGTTCCGATACCAAGCTTGGCATACACTCCTGATAGGCGGTTTTTGACGGTGCCCGGCGACACGCCCATATGGCGTGCGATTTCGGCGTTGGTCCACCCACGACAGGCGAGCATGGCCATGGTGAATTCCGTGGTCGTTAGATCGTCGGCCACGTCCTCGCCCGAATCGGGGTTGTGGATGCGCCGCCAGCCGTAGCTGAAGCGGTACGTGATCTCGATGATGCGCGCGAAGTCATCAGGGTATTGCGTTTTTAGGCACGCCTCGATGAGCCCCTGTAAAAGGCCGTGGTGCTCGCCAATGAGCTCGATAAGGCCGTCGGGACGCGCAATGTCCCAAGCGGCTCCGAAGTGTGCCTTTGCGGCGTCGACGTCTTTGAGACTCATGCAGGCCATGGAAGCCGACAGGTGCAGGAACAGCTCCGAGATGGGATAACTTCCCTGTTTCATGATCAGGGCGTTTTCCGCCATGCCTAGACTGCGGCCATATTCGCCGCGCAGGTACAGGGCATGCGCCATCACGTAGCTGGCGAACAGGCGCAGGCCTTCGGGCAGATGTGCCGCAAGCGGATAAAACTCTTCGGCAGAATACGGGGAAGGCAAGTGCAGCAGGACGCTCGCGGCGGAGGCGAACAGGATATGCGTGGCGTGGACGGCGGACGGTTCCTCGTCAGTTGGTATATCGATGATGCCCGCAAGGCAACGGCGGGCATCGGCGATACGGTTGAGCGACAGACTGGCATATCCGCAGATAAGGCATGCGGAATAGCGCAGTGCGGGGTCGGTGGCGTCAAGATAGGGGCGTGCTGTCTCGGCGGCGAGTGTGGCCTGCCCGCGAAAGTACAGCGCTTCTGCCGAGGCGATGGTGTGTGAATCGGGGTCGGAAATGCCTGCAACCGCAGCGTCAATCTGCCCCGGCACAAAGGCGGTACACATCAACGGCATGGGAACGCATGGGTAGCCATCGCAGTCCATCTTCCATCTCCCAACAGCTGGCAACATTAGCAGCAATTGTACTCCTGTTGCTCGGGACTGGAATTTGTGGTTATCGCCTACGATTATGCCGAACGTATAAAGGAAGAGCCTATTGGCGATGCTCCCAAGGTGGCTACCGAAGCCTAGCTGACCTCGTCATTAGGAAAAATTGCCACCCCTGCAAAAAGCTTCGTCGCAGCGATGGGAAACGAACCTCGCTCTGCATATAATGAGGTCATATGACGGTGCGTTTGCATACGTGCAACGCACTCCCATCGAACCGAAAAGGAGCTCTGCATGGATCCCAACAAGCGTCCCGACGATATGGTGCGTATCACCACTCCCGAACTTGCCCAGGTGTTCATCGAAGAGCAGGTCGCTGCAATCCGCGAGCAGATTGGCGACAAGAAGGTCCTGCTGGCTCTTTCCGGCGGCGTCGACAGTTCTGTAGTTGCGGCCCTGCTCATCAAAGCTATCGGCAAGCAGCTCATCTGCGTGCACGTGAACCACGGCCTGATGCGCAAGGGCGAGAGCGAACAGGTCGTCGACGTCTTCAAGAACCAGATGGATGCGAACCTGGTCTATGTCGACGCTACTGATCGCTTCCTGGATAAGCTCGTGGACGTCGAGGAGCCCGAGGCCAAGCGCAAGATTATCGGCGCCGAGTTCATTCGCGTGTTCGAGGAGGAGGCCCGCAAGGTTGGCGACGAGGTCAGTTTCCTCGCCCAGGGCACCATCTATCCCGACATTCTGGAGTCGCAGGACGGCGTGAAGGCTCACCACAACGTTGGCGGCCTGCCCGAGGACCTACAGTTTGAGCTCTGCGAGCCCGTTAAGCTGCTGTACAAGGACGAGGTGCGCGTCGTGGGCCGCGAGCTCGGCCTGCCCGAGAACATGGTTGAGCGTCAGCCGTTCCCCGGTCCTGGCCTGGGCGTCCGCTGCCTTGGCGCCATCACCCGCGACCGTCTCGAGGCGCTGCGCGAGGCCGATGCCATCGTGCGCGAAGAGATCGACAAGGCCGGCCTGACCATCTGGCAGTACTTTGCCGTAGTGCCCGATTTCCGCGCTACCGGTGTGCGCGAGGGCAAGCGCGCCTACGACTGGCCCTGCATTATTCGCTGCATCAACACCGTCGACGTCATGACCGCCGAGGTGCCCGAGCTCGACTGGGCGCTGCTCAAGCGCATTACCGCTCGAGTGACCGCCGAGGTCCCCGGTATTTGCCGCGTTTGCTACGACCTCACGCCGAAGCCCGTCGGCACGGTCGAGTGGGAGTAAGCTAACTCACCTAGCCCCCGTTTCCGCTTGGAAGCGGGGGCTTTTTGCTGGCGCTTCGCCCAATTTCGCGCATCTTGGGCCTCACGTATCCTGCGAACTAACAGATGTGACAAAGGGGCAGTTCCTTTGTCGCATCTTCGATGTTATGCGCGGGAAGAGTCACGAGCATGGTCGTTCCGCGCTCCGAGCTCTCTTCGACCTCGATGGAGCCGCCGTGGAGCGCGGCAATCTCCCAGACCAGCGCAAGCCCCAGCCCCACGCCGCCGTATGCCCTGCTGCGCGATTTGTCGACGCGAAAGAAGGGCTGAAAGATGCTCGTCTGGTATTGCTCGGGAATGCCCGGCCCCTGGTCGCGCACGCGTAGCAGCACGCGGTCGCCTTCGGCGCAGGCGTTGATTTGCGCGGTCGAGTTGGGCGCGCTATAGCGTATGGCGTTTTCGGTCAAGTTGAACAGCAACCGATAGATTAGCGTGTCGCTGCCGATCATTTGCGCGTCGCCCTCACTTGTAAGCGTGATGTCTTTTTGCTCGGCAAGGGGCGCCAGGTCCGTGAGCACTTCTTCGATCATCGGCGCTAGGTCAATCACATCGTTGCAAGGGACACTGCGCAGCTCGCTCATCTCGAGCAGGGTCTTTGTCATGTGCGTCATTCGCTCGGTCTGCTCCTGCAGCAGCCCGAGCAGGCTCGCTGTATCGGCGTCGACGTCGGGGTGCTCGGCGCAAAACAGCTCGACCTGGGCCTGCATGAGCGCAAGTGGCGTGCGCAGCTCGTGCGCCGCATTGCCCGTAAACTGTCTTTGTGCGGAAAATCCCTCGTCAAGGCGGGCAATCATGTCGTTAAACGACGCGCTGCAGCGCCTGAGTTCAGAGGGCACGTCCTCGCTGATTTTTGTGTCGGCGAGGTTGTCGGGCCGCACGCTCTCGACTTGCGTCGCAAAGAAGCGCAACGGCCGCAGCGCATGTCCGCTTACAAAGTAGGCCAGCACGCCGCCGAGCAGCGTCACCGCCGCAGTTATATACCAGCTCGTCGCGCCAAACGATTCTTGGGCGTCGTTCACGACGATGGTCAGCGCGTCGTCGAGCTCTTTGTTTGTCGGGTCAAATGAGCTGGGCGAGGCCGCCTCCACCTTGCTGTGCGCCGATAGTTCATTGCCGATCGAGTCCATGTAGCGCATGCCGGAGTAGCCAACCAGGCAATTCATAAGTACGCAGGTTGAACATATCAGCAGTGCCGTCATCAACGTGATGCGCCACTGCAGCGACAGCCGCTTCATTTGCCGTCCTCCATAACGTAGCCTTCGCCGATTCGGTTGCGGATGGGGTCGTGCCCCAACGCGCCGCGCAGCTTTTTGCGCAGCGACGAGATGTGCACGCGGGTCGCGTTGCTAAAGCTGTTGACGCTGCTGTCCCATACATGCTCGATAAGCTCTTCCTGGCTCACCGGCCGCCCCTGGTTAAGCATCAGGTATTCCAAGATGCCGGTCTCCTTGCGCGTGAGGCATAGGGTCTCGCCGCCCACGGAGGCGACGCGCGCCTTGGTGTCAAAGTTCAGCGATCCGCAGGTCAGGACAACGTCGCTTTGCGTAAAGCGTCTGAGCGTGAGGCTACGGATACGTGCTGCCAGCTCGTCAAGATGGAACGGCTTGGTGAGGTAGTCGTTGGCGCCCGCATCGAGCCCTGCTACCTTGTCGGTGACCTCGCCGCGTGCCGAGAGCACGAGCACCTTGGTCTCGCAATCGGTAATTCTGAGTTGCCTGAGCACGGTCATGCCGTCGACATGGGGGAGATTGAGGTCGAGCACGACAAGATCAAAGGTCTCGATATCGAGCAGGTCGAGGGCCTGCTGCCCGTCGTAGCAGCAGTCGACGCTATAGGCCAAGTTGCGCAGGCTGCGTGCGATCGCATCGCACAGCGCCCGCTCGTCCTCGACGACCAAGATGCGCATAACGTTCTCCTTGCATAGTCATTCACGCTTAACACGGATTTTATAGTCGGTATGGTCCAATGGGTCGCGAAACGAAAGGAGTGGTCAGATTGTTCAAAGCGATTAAGCCTGTGGCGCAGGTGGCTTTGCTGATCGTTGGGGTAGCCATGGTGTGCTTTGGCGTTATGCGCGGCGAGGCAGATGCCGTGCTGGCCAAGGCAATCAGGCTTTGCTTGGAGTGTATCGGAATTGGATAAAAGAAAAAACACTGCATCGCATCTTTTGGCGAGATTTCGCGGATTGATTCAGGCGGCGGCGACGCTTGCGACCAATATTCACCTGCCTAACTTTGCCAAGGGCGGTATCTACCAGGGAGCGGGCAAAGCCGTCTGCGTGCCGGGCCTCAACTGCTACTCGTGTCCGGCGGCCTCGGGTGCGTGCCCCATCGGGTCGTTTCAGTCGGTGGTGGGCTCGTCTAAGTTTAGCTTTTCGTATTACGTCACCGGAACGCTCATTCTGATCGGCGTACTGCTGGGACGTTTTGTATGCGGCTTTTTGTGCCCGTTTGGATGGCTACAAGAGCTTTTGCATAAGATTCCCAGCAAAAAGCTCTCCACGAAAAAGCTCAAGCCGCTCACGTACATCAAGTATGCCGTGCTGCTGTTTGCCGTGGTGCTGCTGCCCGTCTTGGTGGTTAACGATGTTGGTATGGGCGACCCGTTCTTTTGCAAGTACATCTGCCCGCAAGGTGTGCTCGAGGGCGCGATTCCGCTGTCCATCATGAACGTGGGAATCCGCTCCACGCTGGGAAAGCTCTTTTCCTGGAAGCTCGCGATCCTCATTGTGGTTGCGGTGCTGAGCGTGCTGTTCTACCGCCCCTTCTGCAAATGGATTTGCCCCCTCGGTGCGTTTTATGCGCTCATGAACAAGGTGTCTTTGCTGGGGATTCGGGTCGATCATTGTAAATGCGTCTCGTGCGGCAAGTGCGCCAGGGTGTGCCAGATGGACGTGGACGTTACGCGTACGCCCGACCATGCCGAGTGCATTCGTTGCGGCAAATGCGTGGGCGCGTGCCCCGTCGATGCTATTAGCTTTCGCTATGGGCTGGGTGTGACGGGCGACAAACCCGCGCAGTCCACGCAAGCCTGCGAAAACAAATAGGTACCTATATAAGTTTCGATATAAACGGAGGAACCATGAAACTGTCAAAAATTGCGGCTCTGTTGATGCTGCCCGTGCTGGCGCTGACTCTCGCGGCGTGCTCTGCCCCCAAGGGCGACGCGAAGGATGCTACGAGCGGCGATGCGCAGATTGCCGAGCTCATAGCGCAAAAGCCGTCAAGTGCCGAGGAGGCGGCCGAGCTGTATCAGCAGCTGCTGCAAAAGGAAAACGAGATCTTTGCGAGCGATAACGCCCTATGGGAAAAGGTGTTCCTTGCGGCCAACAAAGACACCCCCATGATTGAGGACGGCAAGAACTACGGTGACTTCTTGCTCGATACCATCGAGGGCGCCAAGGATCAGTTTGCGGCTGACGAGCTTAAGACGCTTAAGGCCGGCGCGCAGCAGGTCAAGGAGATCGAGGACAAGCTCATGGCGCTGGAGAAGGAGTTCCCCGGATGCGGCAGCACGCCCGGCGAGGGGGAGAGCGTTGATGCCTCGACCGCGGGTATGACCAACGGCGAGAGCGGGGAGACGAAGTTCCCCAGCTTTAAGGGCAAGGACTTGGACGGCAACGATGTAAACAGCGACGAGCTGTTCTCCAAGAACAAGGTCACCGTCATGAACTTCTGGTTTACCACCTGCAAGCCGTGCGTGGGAGAGCTGGGCGATCTGGAGAAGCTCAACAAGGAGCTTGCCGAGAAGGGCGGCCAGGTCGTGGGCGTTAATTCCTTTACGCTCGATGGCAACAAAGACGCGGTGGCCGATGCCAAGGACGTGCTTTCCAAGAAGGGCGTGACGTATAAGAACATCTGGTTTAAGTCGGACAGCGAGGCCGGAAAGTTCACCTCCAACCTGTACTCGTTCCCGACCACCTACGTGATCGACCAGAACGGTAACATTGTGGGAGAGCCGATCATGGGCGGCATCAACTCCGCTGAGCAGCGCGAGGCGCTCAACAAACTGATCGATCAGGCACTCGCGAAGAGCGAACAGTAAGTCCGTGGGACAGACAACTGAAGGGGAGTCGCTGGAAACAGCGACTCTTTTTTCTGCTTCGGGGTAGCATCATGGGTATACGTCGAAAGGGCACGCAGCTTTTCGTGCATTGCCTGAGCGGTGCGCGAGGCAACCAAGCTGTGAGTTTTCTTAAGCGTTCTGGGTATGGCAGTGTCAAGAATATCGGCGGCATAAGCGGCTACACGGGAAAGGTGGTGCGTTAGCTATGAAGGTGGTTATCGTTGGAGGCGTCGCGGGCGGAGCATCGGCGGCCGCACGTTTGCGCAGACTCGACGAGCAGGCCCAAATTGTCATCTTTGAGCGCACGGGTTTTGTATCGTATGCCAACTGTGGGCTTCCGTACTACATTGGCGGCGTGATAGAAGAAGAGAGCGCATTGACGCTGCAGTCTCCCAAGGGCTTTTGGGATCGCTTTCGCATTGCGGTCAAGACGAGTCACGAGGTGTTTGCCATCCATCCCGATTCGCATACGGTCGAGGTTCGCAATATGCTGACGGGCGAGGAATTTGTCGAGACGTATGACAAGCTCATCCTGTCGCCGGGTGCAAAGCCGATTCGCCCTGCGTTGCCGGGCATCGACTCGGATAAAATCTTTAGCCTACGCACCGTTGAGGACACGCTGCGTATTCACAGCTATGTTCGAGAGCGGCGACCGAGCAGTGCCGTCGTGATCGGCGGCGGCTTCATTGGCGTCGAGACGGCGGAGAATCTGTGCGAGCTGGGGCTCCAGGTGACCCTTCTGCAGCGTCCCGTCCAGCTTATGAACAACCTGGATTACGACATGGCGACCCTTTTGCATACCGAGGTGCGTGAGCACGGTATCGATCTGCGCCTCAAGGCCGATGTGACAGGTTTTGAGGAAGTTGATGGCCGCGTTGTCACCCATGTTGCGGGCGATGACCCTATCGGAGCCGATATGGTGCTGCTTGCCATTGGCGTGGCACCTGAGAGCCATCTGGCGCAAGAGGCGGGGCTCGAACTGGGCATCAAGGGGGCTATTGTGGTCAACGACCGCATGGAGACCTCTGCTGCCGACGTGTATGCCGTGGGCGATGCCGTGCAGGTCACGCATCAGGTGACCGGCGAGGACGCGGTCATTTCGCTCGCCGGCCCCGCCAACAAGCAGGGGCGTGTCGTCGCCGATGTCATAGCCGGCATGGACAGCTGCTACCTCGGATCGTTGGGCTCATCGGTTATCAAGGTATTCGACTTGACGGCGGCAAGCACGGGACTATCCGAAAAGGCAGCACACGCGGCGGGAATTGACTGCGACAGCGTGGTCCTGTCGCCCGGTTCGCATGCGGGTTATTATCCGGGTGCAACGCCCATGACCATGAAGGTTGTCTTCGAGAAGCAGGGATTGCGCCTGCTGGGTGCGCAAATCGTGGGCATCGATGGTGTGGACAAGCGTATCGACGTTCTGGCGACTGCCATCCAGGCAGGCATGCGCGGCGATAGGCTTAAGGATTTGGACCTAGCATACGCGCCGCCGTATTCATCGGCGAAGGATCCCGTCAATATGGCGGGCTTTATGATCGAGAACCTCAATCGCGGCATACTGGCGCAGTGGCATTGGGAGGATGAGCCCAACTTGCCACGCGATGGCAGCGTGCAGCTGCTCGATGTTCGTACGGAAGGGGAGTATGAGCGCGGGCATATCGATGGTTTCGTAAACATTCCCGTCGATGATCTGCGCAATCGCCTGGGCGAGCTCGACCGGGCCAAGCCGGTTTACGTGATTTGCCAGAGCGGCATTCGCAGCTACATTGCTTGCCGCATTTTGGCGCAGCATGGCTTTGAGTGCTTTAACTTCTCGGGCGGCTATCGCTTCTTTGCAGCCGTGACTGAGGCTCGCCGCGGCAGCGCTAACGTTATGCCGTGCGGGCTCGAAAAGTAGCGCGCATTGGAATGTGACAAAGTGACAGCCTCTTTGTCGCATCGGGGATGTTATATGCGGGATGGTGCGCCATGCGGCGTGCTGTCCCGTTCGTTTTTTGGCGCGGTTCGTTACATTCCTCACTGGTATCGGCCAAAAATGAGGATAGAGTAGGACAAACGCGCCGAACGTGAACGGCGGGGGAGCGGGCGAGCGCGCCCGCGCGAGAGAGGTTGCCGTCCATGCTGGATCTCAGAGTTATTTGCAAAAGGTACGTTACGCAGTCGTTTACGCAGGTAGCGCTCGACAGCGTAAGCCTGTCTTTTCGCGATAACGAGTTCGTAGCCGTTCTGGGTCCCTCGGGTTCGGGTAAAACTACGATGCTCAACGTCATCGGTGGACTCGATCATTTCGATTCGGGCGATCTGCTGATCGACGGCATCTCGACCAAGGACTTCAACGACCGCGATTGGGATGCCTATCGCAATAATCGCATCGGCTTTGTGTTCCAGAGCTATAACCTCATTCCGCATCAGAGCATTTTGGAAAACGTGGAGTTGGCGCTTACGCTCACGGGCGTGGGGCATGCCGAGCGCCGCCAACGTGCACGCAAGGCGCTCGAGGCAGTCGGTCTGGGCGAGCACGTTGACAAGCGCCCGAGCCAGCTTTCGGGCGGGCAGATGCAGCGCGTGGCCATTGCCCGCGCCCTGATCAATGACCCCGAGATTGTGCTGGCAGACGAGCCGACCGGCGCCTTGGATTCAACGACGTCCGTCCAGGTCATGGATTTGCTCAAGGACGTTGCGCGCGACCGTCTGGTCATCATGGTCACGCACAATCCCGAGCTGGCGTACAAGTACGCCACGCGCATTGTCAACCTGGCGGACGGCAAGGTCACCGACGATTCAGATCCCTTTGATGCTGCCGAGGCCGCGCGTCGCGAGGCCAAGCCCACGCGCAAAACCTCGATGAGCTTTGTGACAGCGCTGGGGCTTTCGGCGCGAAACCTTTTGACCAAGAAGGGCCGTACGGCTATGACGGCCTTTGCTGGTTCGATCGGCATCATCGGTATCGCGGCGATTCTGGCGCTCTCCAACGGCGTAAACGGCTACATCAAAAAGGTCGAGGAGGACACGCTCTCGAGCTACCCGCTTACGATTTCCAAACAAGATTACGACCTGTCGTCCATGATGGGCGGGCATGGGGCCACGGATGACGATACGTCCAAGAACGAGGGTTCGTCTGACGACGGCACCGACGGCAAGGCTCAGGGGACCGATAAGATCCCTGTGGTCACGGCCGTAAAGGATATGTTCGCAAGCGTTAAGTCCAACGACATGACGAGCTTTAAGGCATGGCTCGATGCCGGTGGCGACGGCATCGATAAAGAGGTCAACGCCATTCAGTACGGCTACGGTGTATCGCCGGTTGTCTATCGTGCCGGCAAGGGCGATGAGAAGCCTGTCCGGCTGGTGCCCAACGCTATGACCGAGGCCATGAGCGGAGGCGCGAGCTCGGCGGCAACGGTGAGCATGGATTCCATGGGGACCTCGGTCTTTAACGAGATGATCAACGACCAGAGTCTGCTCGACAGCCAGTACGATGTCGTTGCCGGCCATTGGCCTACGTCTGCCAACGAGGCCGTGATGGTGCTTTCGAGCCGCGGAACAGTGGGCGACTACACGCTCTACAGTATCGGCGCGCTGGATATCGATGAGCTCAACGACCTGGTTAACAGTGCCATGACGGCCGACGGCAAGGTCAAGACGCCCAAGACCGGCAGCGACTTTACCTACGACGATGCACTGTCCACGACGTTTAAGGTGTTGTCGCCGGCCGATGCCTATCGCAAAAACGAAGAGACCGGCATGTGGACTGACATGTCTGGCGACGCCGACTTTATGAAAGCCAAGGTTGCCGACGGTATTGACGTGCGCATTGTGGGCGTGGTGCGACCCAGCGAGACGGCAAACGCGAGCGCATTGTCCCCGGGCATTGCCTATACGCGTGCGCTGACTCGCCAGCTTATGGAGCGTGCTGCCGATTCGCAAATCGTGCAGGAGCAGCTTGCCCACCCCGAGACGGATGTCTTTACGGGCAAAACCTTCGACGAGCTGCAGGGCGAAGCCAAGCAGGGCGTGGATTTGAGCAGCATGTTCAGCGTGGACGAGGCGGCGCTCAAGAGCGCGTTCTCTCTCGATTCGTCTGCGCTCTCGGGTGCGGCCGGCGGTATGGACCTTTCTGGTATCGACTTGTCCGGGCTGAACATTGACCTTTCGGGCGTTGGTAAGGACATCGACTTCAGCGACATCATGGCCAAAGCGCCAACCCCAGATTTCTCGGGCATCTTTGACGGTCTGGAGCTCACGCCCGAGCAAATGCAGCAGGTGGGAACGCTTGCCAACCAGCTGTTTGAGGGCTTTTTGCGGTCTGATCAGTTTAAGGCGCTGTCACCCGAAGACCTTAAAGACGCGTCAAAGCTCGCTGCCGCATTCTCGGCATATCTTGAGAATGATGCCGCAGCCCAGCAAATTTTGGCACAGCTCAAAGCGCTTGGCGGCGATGCCCTGGCCGAGCGTCTGCAGCAGGTGATGGGCGACTATGTGCAAAAGCAGCTGGCTCCGTATTTGCAGCAGGCTATGGATCAGGTGATGAAGGCGGTCAGCGAGCAGATTGCCACGACGGTATCAGCTCAGCTCAAGGCGGGCGCGGCAGGGCTTATGGACCAGATGGCGACGCAGATGTCTTCGAGTTTTGCCAACCTGGCGAGCGCCATGCGCGTGGATGCGAACGCCTTTGCTCGTGCCATCCACTTCAACATGGACGCCGAGGACCTGAGCTCGCTCATGATGAGCTATGCCAAGGCGTCAAAGCTCACCTACGACAACAATCTGACCACGTTGGGCTATGCGGACGAGGCAGACCCCATCTCGGTCAAGATTTTCCCGCGCGACTTTGAGGCCAAGGAGCGCGTGCTCGATCACATCGACGCGTGCAACAAGCAGGTCAAAGCCGCTGGCCACGATGAGCAGGCAATCTCGTACACCGACTACATGGGCATCATCATGGGTTCGGTAACCGACATCGTGAACACCATCAGCTTGGTGCTCATCGCATTTGTGAGCATCAGCTTGGTCGTCAGCTCCATCATGATCGGCATCATCACCTACATCAGCGTGCTGGAGCGTAAAAAGGAGATTGGCATCCTGCGCGCGATCGGCGCGTCGAAGCGCAATGTGGCCAACGTGTTTAACGCCGAGACTTTCATCGAAGGCCTCATTGCTGGCGTCTTCGCCATCGTCGTCGTGGTGCTCGTGAGTTTTCCGGTCAATGCCTGGGCGCTTGCGGTCAAACAGGTCCCCAATCTGATGAGCCTGCCCGTGCAGGATGCGCTGGTGCTCATCGCGATTTCGGTGTTGCTGACGGTTGTCGCTGGCCTGCTGCCGGCCCGCAGCGCATCCAAAAAAGACCCCGTAGAAGCCCTACGCTCCGAATAATGTGACAAAGGGACAGCCCCTTTGTCACATTGGATGAAAAGGCGCGGGAAGGGGGGTGGCCCTTCCCGCGCCTTTTAGTTTGTTTTGCCCATCAACGTGATACGGATGCTTGGATGGGTGTACTCGTCAAACTCGTCCTCGGGATCCGTATCAAACGAGTAATACACCTTGATGGGGTCGTCACTCGTCCTGATAGAGATTCTCTCGTAGAGTGAGCCGTTCAAAAATGCCTGCCTAAACTCTTCGGGGAGTTTCTGCGGTGCCAAGAGCTCGGGGCTCACCGTCTTGACGTCTACGGTTTGGACGGCAGAGAACAGCTCGTCAAGGTCGCGCTCGATGCGGGCGAGGTTGTCCTCAAGGCTCGCGCTGGGGTCGACCTCTGCCGCGTAGCTCACTTCCTTGAGTGTCCCCTTGTTGTCAAAGTCCAGATAGGTATAGGCCTTCTGGGTACCTGAGTCGCCTTCGTGCAGATAGCCGCGGACGTGATAGCCGTAATCTTGATATCGCTCGTAGGGGTCATCGGCGGACACGTACTCGCATGCGGGCTCTAATGCCTTGCGAGCGATGGCGATCTGCTCGGCCGCGGCCGCTGCGTTCTGTTGCATCTCGATGTTTCCCTGCGCCAGCTGCGGGATATAGGCACCGCACACGATCGCGAGGGGCAGCGCCACAAGCGCGACGATCCACTTTTTTGCACGGGGGACGGGCACGCCACAGGCCTCTGCCATTGCCTTTGCGTTGGCAAAGCTTTCGGCAAGCACGTCTGCCGCGGTGGCGACGGCGCCTACGGCAGCGGCGACTTCTGCCGCGCCGCCCAGGTTGCGTGCGGTCTCGTTGTCGCTGTTCTTGAGCAGGCGCGCGGCGGCCTGCGTACCGATAACACCTGCGATTTGTGCCGAGCGGTCTTTCTCAGCCTGCTCGACGACGAGTCGGTGCTGCATTTCTTTCCACTGCTTGCCGCGCATGCCAAAGCGCGGCGCGAGCGCGCAGTAGCAGAAGATGGCGAGCTCGACGGCGGTGAGCGCCAAGGCGGTCATCATGCCCGTCTCCTGGAAGCTTTCATGATGGAAGACGATATCGTCAATCATTTCGAAGGGAATAATCAAAAAAGGCAGCACAAACGCCATGGCAAGCGCTGCGCCGGCAATCTTGGGATAGATGCAGTATCGCTGGATACGCTTGCGTTCTTGTTCGGAAAGTGTTGCCATGGCTGATCCTTGGTGTCGTAACGGTCGTTGCGGCGCATGGGGCGCGGGGCGCATCAGTTTGAGCTAGCGCTGGATAAGAACATAGAGCAAGATGCTCATCGCGATGAGCAAGAAGCCTGCGATGTTAAACATCAGTGTGGCAAAGTTGCCCACGATGGGGCGTTCGACATAGCTTTTGTCTGGGTTGCTGGGGTTGTAGTACACGGTCATTTGGCTACCGAGGGGCCAAAGCTGCTCCGCGAGGGTGCCTAGGCGGGCGATGGGGCCTGTCTGCACGTGCAGCCAGCCCTTGGCGTCTTCGTGGGCGGTGGCTTGCGTGCGGATGGGGGGTCCCGACAAGCTTTTGGTCTTTATGCCACGGAATTGTTTTTTCGCGCGGTATTGCGTGCCGTCGACGGTGTATTCCAAAACGGGATACATCCTGCCTTCGCCCATAAAGCGATGGTCGATGACCGTTCCCATGGTCACGGCGGTACAGGCCTTGGCTTTCTTGCGAGCGACGGCTTTCATGAGCGCGCTCACTCCGATAAGCAGGATGCCGATGCCCCCAACCAAGATGAGCGCGAGCAGGGATATCTGCGAGGTGGTCACGGCGTTCTCCTTTGGCGCGATACCGTCATATGTGACCCAGTATAGAGAACCCCCGCCCTCGGTGGGCGTATTATGTGACAAAGGGACAGTCCCTTTGTCACATTGATTTGAGAATGGATGTTGATGTATTTATCGCTGGCTCCTATGGAGGGGATTACCGGGCATGTGTTCCGTCGCGTGCATGCGGAGTGCTTCGGCGCGCTCGATTGTTATTACACGCCGTTTTTGCCGCCGCCGCGGGTGGGCAATCGCTTTGGCGGCAAGGCGTTTAAAGAGGTCGATCCTGCCAACAACCAGGGACTTAACGTGGTGCCCCAGCTGATGTCCAAGAATGCGGACGAGTTTGTGTGGGCGGCGCAGGTGCTTGCCGATATGGGTTACCGCGAGGTCAACCTCAACCTTGGCTGCCCTTCGGGTACGGTGGTCGCGAAGGGCAAGGGTTCGGGCTTTCTGCGCAATTTGGATGAGCTCGAGGTGTTCTTGAGCGACGTGTGCGAACGCTCGCCCTTGCCGGTGTCGGTCAAGACCAGACTGGGGCTCGAATGCGATGACGAGTACGAGCGCGTGCTCGACCTCTATTGCCGAATGCCGCTGGCGGAGTTGATCGTGCATCCGCGCGTGCAAAAGGACCGTTATACGGGCTCACCGCGCAAAGAGTTTTACGGCGAGACGCTGGAACGGGCGCCGTTCCCCGTGGCCTATAACGGCGACATCTTTGATCTTGAGGACATGGATGCGCTGGTGAAGGCCTATCCCGGAACACGCCACGTAATGTTGGGGCGCGGCTTGCTTGCGAATCCCGCGCTGGCTCGCATGGTTAAGGGCGACCCTGCCGCTACCGCCGCTGAGCTGCAACGCTTCCATGACATGCTGTTTGCGGCCTATGCGGACGAGATTGGGGGCAACGCGGTCTTTCGCATGAAGGAGTGGTGGTTCTACGCCAAATGCGCCTTCGCCGATCCCGCGACCGTTCACAAACTCGTACGCAAGACCAAAAAGGTCGATGAATACCGTGCCGCTGTCGACCGTGTCTTTCGCGAGCAGCAGCTTGCGCCCATCGCCCGCTTTTGTGGCTAAATGATCCCTTGGGGACGGAGAAGAACGGATCGCCTGTGCCGGACCCATGCAAAAAACTGTACGCCAGCATCCAAGGATGTCGAAAAATATCGTTTTTGGATGCTGACGTACATGTTTGGTTCGGCAGGGGACTAGGCAATCATTGCATCGAGTGTAATGAGTTCCCTGAGTCGCTCCGTGCGCGTTTGCCCATGGCGCTTTGCCTTTGCGTCAAATGCTTCAAGAACCGATTCGCCCACACGTGCCGATAAAACAACGCTTGGTTCATCGGAAATCGGCGGCCTTCCCAACTTGACGGTGTGGCCCTTCGGCCACTCATCTTTTTCGTATGCCGCTGCGGCTTTTTCTAGCTCACCGGGAGCAAACCCCATCATCTTTTCGAGCTGTTTAGCGTCCATAGCGCCTCCTATCGATCGATTCCGATTTCCCTGAGCACCTTGCGCGTAGGAGGGACAAGGGCGTGGTAAATGATGTAACCATCCCGATCGGGGCAACATCGAGCAATGAGCTCCATGAGGCGGCTTCTTCCATCAAGTCCAACGAGAACGTAATCGATGCCTCAATTTTCAAGATCACGCCTGAACCATGCAAAAGCGGAGTTCCAGGCGCATATAATATCCGTCTCTGTCAGCCCGTGTTTGAGGGCATGGGGGTGGATTGCGATGAGCTCCATATGGACCTCTCTTTATGTATACAGTTTTGTAGACAAAAATACAAGCAGTTAATTAGGTTAAGCAGCCTGTTTTGGTTGGACTGTTCGTTGCAAAGTTGGCACCGGAGGCTCTAGCGTTTTTTCGCTCTTTAGCTCGGTGTATGAGCGTCCGTTGAACTCCCAGAGGGGAGTGTTTTCATAGACTATTGCGAGGAGCTTGGAGACCTTGTTTATCTCCGCTTGTTTGTAAAAATCGGGTCGTACGACGATCAATAAAAATTCGGCATCTTCGGTTGTTTGTTGTGCTGTCGGCATGCCGTTGAGACCAATAGAACGCAAGAGCTTTGCCATGATGAAATCGAACTCGTCCTCTCTTGCGTGAAGGCTTGCGGCACCCAGCTTGGAATCATTCAAGATATACAATTTGAGATTATTAACAGATTGTGTGTAGCTGGCATATCCACAGACGATGTCCTCATAGTCTAGTTTTTCGATTGGATGCTGCTTATGGCCAGTGAATATGGCCGCCCTCCTGCTCTGAACACGTCGCTCGCGTAACGAGCGCATTTCCTGGGTGTACTCGCTATGGCGTTCGTATCTTCGATAGGAATATCCGTAGTCGTCGTAGTAATAAGGGTTATTTTCGACCGTGTCGTCTAGTTCCGGCGCTATGAGGTACAGCTCTCCGTCCTTGGAAAGTATGCAGGGGTTGTCGATGCGCCCCGACTCCTCTTTGATTTTCCAAATAGTTTCATTTACTTCGAATATCGAGACTGGTTCGGGAGCGCAAGAATTGTAAAGCTCAACAAACTTCTCGAGCGAAATGATTCCGCAGGCATCTGTATAAGCGCGGGCAAAGCGCCAAACTTCCTGGTTCGCTGTGAGCTCGCGGAATTCTCTGTTGCTTGGAGCATCTTGTGGATTCTGGTATCTGGCGTGAAGCGCGATGTGCGATGAGGGCCACCTGTTGTCGGCCGCGACGTTCATGAGCTCAAGACGCAGGTACTCGTTTGTGACGCGAGCGAGTGCCTCATAGTGGGCTAGGTCAAGCTCTGATCGAAAAGGTGCGTATTTGGGAACGGCGCGAGCGAACTTAATGCAGCGTGCGAGATAGGATTGTCCTAGGCGGGGGCCATAGTGCTTGTGTAGATGGCCGCCGACGGGGGAGAGCAGTCCTTTGAGATTAGTAATGGGGTATCGGCAGTCTCTTGTTCGAGGCGGCGCCCAATGAGCAACGCCCCCTCTAACGAAGTCTCATGATCGAGTCTCTTTTGATTGAGACTCTTGGCTTCAACGATCTTGCTGATATCTGAGCAGGCGCTTGATACGGTGTCGGACGTAAAGGTTGGAATCTTTTTTGCCATAACGATGCACTCCTGTGTGGCTCACGGATAACGGAAACGTTTGGTTGTGAGTGTCGTTCTTTGACGGCGACGACGAACAGGAGCGCAGCCTGTCTGAGATGGACGAGTGCGGTAACCACCGATCTTACTTACCGGGCTCGCTCCAGCGTGTCATTGGGGACCTCCGCGGGAACTCTCGACCATTCTCATGCCTTGAGGCGAGTATAGCATAAAAAGCAAACGTATGTTCTATTAAATCGATACTAGTCGTTGGGGACGTTCTTTAACGACTAGTCATTTAAGAACGTCCATTACAGTCGAAATTGTCAGCCCGGGACCGTCTCGGGCTACGATTGAGGCGCGCCCAGAACGGGCCGCCGACCGGGCGCCCGCGCACGGCCGAACGTCCCTGCCCCCGAGAGGGCCCGTTGGGTGCTGCCGGCGCGGGACGCGCCGCCCCCGACGGCTGATAGGAAAGTGCCGGGCAGGTGCCGCGGCTGGTAATGTGAGTGCCGAGGGGGAGGCCATCCGGTCGAACGACTACCGGAAGGATACCACCGTGAAAGCGCCATCCACCAGGCCCGCGGCCGTGCTCGGCCTGGACGTCGGCAAGTCATCGCACTGGGCCTGCCTGGTCGACCGCGACGGGGAGGTGCTGGCCAGCGCCCCCGTCCGCAACAGGGAGGCCGAGCTCGACGCGCTGTTCGCCTCCGCGCCCGCCGGCACGCTCGTCGTCGTCGACCAGTTCCGCAACATAGGGTCCCTCGCCGTGAGGCGGGCCCGCGCCGCGGGGCTCGGGGTCGCCCACCTGCCCGGGCTCGCCGCCAGCCGCGCCGCCGGCCTGTTCGCCGGCGAGGCCAAGACCGACGAGCGCGACGCCGCGGTGATCGCGCGGACCGCCCTGGGCGTGCCGGACTCCCTGTCGGGGGTCCCGGGCCGCGGCGAGGCCCTCGAGGCCGCCCGCGCCCTCTCCTCCCAGCGCGACCACGTCGTGGCCTGCGCGACCAGGGACAAGAACCGCCTGCGCGCGGTGCTGCTCGAGTCCTGCCCGGCCCTCGAGGCCGCGGTCGACCTGTCGGACCGCCGGTGGCTGGAGCTGCTCGCCGGGTTCGGCGGGGCGTGGGGGATCGCCCGCTCGGGGGCCGAGGGGCCGCAGGCCGAGGCCGCCGGGGAGGCCGCGGCCGCCTCGACCGCGCCGCCGCCGGCGCTCGTCGAGGCCGAGAACAGGCAGGTCAGGTTCCTTGCCGCCCGGATATCGGAGGCCCTCGACGAGGCCGGGGCCCTCGAGGCCGAGACGGCGGGGCTGCTCGAGGGCGACGAGACCTACGCGTGCCTGCTCACCGTGCCCGGCATCGGGCCGAGGACGGCGGCGCAGCTCGCGGTATCGGTCGACATCGCGAGGTTCCCGGACCACGACCACCTGGCCTCGTACTGCGGCATAGCCCCGAGGGTGAGGAGCTCCGGCACGTCGGTGAGGTGTTAGCGCTACTGTAAAAACAACCATTTTGACCAACGCTCAATAACCAAT